>DAOLDB010000028.1:0-50623 GCA_035327565.1 Saprospiraceae bacterium | reverse complement strand
CCCCTCACTAACATTAAAAACCAGACGAACAGGATCAGCTCTTCCGCCAATAGACAATGGATGGATTTCACACGAGGGTTTATCATCCGCAATACTGGGACAAATTTCAAGCATATGACTTCCCAAAACGATCTCATTTCCGGATTCAAAATGGTAGGTGTAGTCTTCCATAAATGAATTACCCCCAGGTAATCCGGTTGCCATGACCTTAAAAGCTCTGACCAACGCCGCTGTTTTCCAGTCACCTTCAGCAGCAAAGCCATATCCGTCTAACATTAACCTTTGAACAGCTATTCCCGGTAGCTGAGATAAACCGTACAAGTCCTCAAATGTTGTCGTAAAACCTTTATAGTTTCCTTCCAATAGAAACTTTCTCAGTCCTAATTCAATTTTAGCAGCTTCCTTCAAAGATGGATGATAAACTCTTCCTGATTTAAGTTCCGGCTGTATAATATATTCCTTTTCATATGCATGGCATAATTCCACAATTTCGTAGTCCTCTATCTGATTGCAAAATGCTGCAAGATCTCCCACTCCATGAGTATTGACACTGTATCCCAATTTAATTTCAGCCTCCACTTTGTCCCCTTCAGTCACTGCCACATTTCGCATATTGTCACCAAATCGAACATACCGGGCTCCCTGCCAATCATTCCATCCCAAAGCAGCTCGTACCCACTGGCTTATCTGGTGTACTACATGGCTACTTTCCCAATGACCGGTCACAATAGTCCTGTTTACTTTCATTCTTGTCAGCATGTACCCAAATTCACGATCACCATGGGCGCTTTGATTCAGATTCATAAAATCCATGTCAATTGTATTCCAAGGAACAACCTGATTGAATTGTGTATGCAAATGCAGAAGTGGCCTTATCAGGACTTTTAATCCATTGATCCACATTTTTGCAGGAGAGAATGTATGCATCCATGCAATGATTCCTATACAATGTTCATCAGAATTAGCTTCTATACAAATTCGATGTATATCCTCGGCTGTAGTAAGCACTTTTTTCATCTTCACTTTTGCCGGAATCGAAGTTTCATTATCAAAAAAGGTGGAAATAATCAAGGAATGGGATAAGACTTTCTCAAGAATTTCATCCCCATACAGATGCTGGCTTCCTGTCAGAAACCATACTTCCTTTTGATCTTCATTTGCTATCATATTATCGGGTTGAAAACTTATAAATACATGTATGTCGGTATTCTTGCCCTGGATGCAATAGTGTCGAAGGAAATTCAGGATGGTTAGGGCTGTCTGGAAAATGCTGCGTTTCAAGACAAAGAGCAGAATGCTTATGATAGGTGAGATTGTTTTTGGTATAATTCAGCGTTCCATCCAAAAAATTGCCACTGTAAAATTGTATACCCGGAGCATCCGTCCAAACCTCCATTTGCCGGCCACTACCTTTTTCATATAAAATCGCAGCCCACACCAATTCACCTATTTCCTTATCCAATACCCAATTGTGATCAAACCCCCCTTCTACCTGACTAATTTCCTTTCCAATAGATTTTGACTGACGGAAGTCCATAGGAGTTCCATCAACTGGAAGTATCTCACCAGTTGGAATAAGATATTGATTTACAGGAGTATAAAACCTTGAATTTATAGTAAGTTCATGAGACAGGATGTTATTCTCTTTCCATGCTGACAAATTAAAATATGCATGACTGGTAAGGTTTATAGGTGTGGATTGATCGGACATTGCTTTATATTTAATTTTTAATGCATTGCTGGCTGTCAATGTATACATTACTTCCACCTGTAAATTTCCGGGATAACCTTCTTCACCATCAGGACTGGTATAAGTCAAAAGGAGACTACTATCCCCCACCGGTATTGTAACGTCCCAATATACTTTGTCAAAACCTTTGCGTCCTCCATGGAGTGAATTTGCGTTGTCATTGGATTCCAAGCGGTATTCTCTACCGTTCAATGAAAAGGAAGCATTGCCAATTCTGTTGGCATACCGACCGATCAATGCACCAAAATACGGGTTATTGGTTTGAAGGAAACCATCCAAAGATGTAAAACCAGTCACAATATCTTCTAAATTGCCGTCTTTGTCCGGAACGATTAATCGAGAAATAGCCCCTCCATAATTGATCACCCCTACCTGCACACCGTTTTGGTTGGTCAATATGTATTCATTGATGATTTGATTTCCAAAATGTCCGAATGGAGTTACCTCGATGGAAATACTTCCAATGGAAAGAGATGGTTTTCCTTCTTCTTTACAGGAAAACAAAACACCTACACAAAATGAAAACAATAGTACATTTGCGATTTTCATTTATTTTCATACGTTTTATCAAAGAAATAGTAAAACAAAACTCTTTAATTATTCATCCTGCCCATAATACTTATACTTACCATGCTTTCTGTTGTAATGCTTTTTTATTAACGAATTTTTAAGTAAAGCGGCATTAGGATTGATCTGCTCTGTGACATATGCCATCTGAGCAATATATTCGAGAAGAACGCTATTATGAACCGCTTTTTCCGCCGATACACCCCATGTAAAGGGGGCATGACTTCCTAACAAAATCATCTCCAACTCATTATAATGTAAATGATTACTTTCAAAGTAATTCAATATTTGGATGCCGGTTTCATATTCATAGTTGCTTTTGATTTTCTCATCCGGTAAGGGAGGGACGCAAGGTATGCTTCCCGCAAAATGATCAGCATGGGTGGTTCCGTATATCGGGATATCTCTCAACGCTTGCGCCCAGGAAGTCGCAAAAGTACTATGAGTGTGGGCGATACCACTAATTCCTTCCCAATGTTGATAAAGTACTGCATGCGTCAATGTATCCGAGGATGGACGGAATTTACTTTCTACTACATTGCCTTCAAAATCCACTATGACCATTTGATTTGCTTTCAGTTCTGCATATGGTACTCCACTGGGTTTGATAGCAAATATTGCCTGGGATTGGTCAGCACAACTTACATTCCCAAATGTGAAAATCACCATTTGTGATTTGGGAAGCAACATATTGGCTTCATATGCTTCATCTTTTAAATCTTTATAACTCATTCAACTTTTCGAATTTAAATCATAGTATTAAAATTGCTGATTTATGAAATCGCCCAATTGCTTATACCTGCGGAAGCGTTCCTGATAATAGTCTGTTTTCGATTTATTGGGTATGTATGTTTTTTCAAATCCTGCGCCCATTGCCTCCATTGCATCTTCGACTTTTGGGTAAATACCCGCAGCAGTGGCAGCAAACATTGCTGCCCCCAATGCACAGGTTTGTTCACTGCGGTGAACTTTTATAGGATATTCCAAAACATCTGCCATTACTTGCATGATGTATGGTGATTTTTTGGCAACGCCTCCTAAAGCAATAATTCCTTCTATAGATATTCTCTCTTCTTTAAATCTTTCGACAATAGCTTTACTGCCAAAACATGTAGCCTCCACCAAAGCCTTAAACATATGAGCGGTACCCGTACCCAGATTAAGCTGGGTAAATGCTCCTTTCACCCTTTGGTTGGCATCTGGTGTCCTACGCCCATTCAACCAATCCATAGCTAATGCATCACTTTCTGTGGGATGAAGCATTGATGCTTCTTTACTTAAATCCTCCAGCAATACATTGAAAATAGCCTCTTGTTCATTTTCGTTCCTAATATATCTTTTTACCGGCCAACTAATGACTTCCTTAAACCATGCATACACGTCGCCAAATGCACTCTGACCCGCTTCAATTCCAGTCATTCCAGGTATGACCGATCCATTGACCTGACCACATAAGCCTGGCACTATTTTATCCTTCATTTCAGCTAATGGAGCAACCATAATGTCACAGGTAGAGGTGCCTAAGATTTTGCTCAGATAAAAAGGTTCAATCTGTCCTCCCACGGCGCCTATGTGGCAATCAAAAGCGCCAATACCTATTATCACATTTTCCGGCAACCTTAATTTTTCTGCCCATTGTGGTGAAATTTTTCCAACAGGTTGATCCGATGTAAAAGTCTTTGAAAAAAGTTTTGAAGTCCATCCATCAAGCAATGGGTCACATGCTGCAAAAAAATCATTGGAAGGGAGCCCACCAAATTCTTCAGCCCATAATGCTTTATGGCCGGCACTGCATACTCCTCTCTTAATCAGTGATGCATCATTACCTCCCGTGAGAACAAAAGGAATCCAGTCACAGAGTTCAACAAAAGTTGACATTCGGTTTCTTACCCCTTTATCCATTCGCAAAATATACAAAAGCTTTGCCCAAAACCATTCACTGCTGTAAATTCCACCCGTATACTTTAAATAGTTAGTTTCAAATGTAGAAGCTGCTTTATTAATTTCATCTGCTTCATTTACGGCAGTATGATCCTTCCATAGTATGAACATACTGTTTTCATTATCTTTGAACTCAGGGAGAAAACTCAGCGGTATCCCTCTCGAATCCACAGCTACCGGGGTTGACCCTGTAGTATCTAAAGACAAACCAACAATCTTATCGGCATCAATACACCCTATTTGTTCCACACATCCAATAATGCATTCTTCAAGGCCTTCCAAATAATCCAATGGGTGTTGTCTGAACTGGTTTATAGCAGGGTTGCAATAAAGTCCGCTTTTCCAGCGAGGATAATAGCTAACTGAAGTAGCTTTCTCTTCTCCATTCATTGCATTGACCACCATTGCCCTCACTGAATCTGTTCCAAAATCAAGCCCAATCACATATTTGTCTTTCATACGGATACCCCGTTTGATTTATTTAAATTATTTACAAAATATGCTATATTCCGGATATTTGGCGATAACCGGATATAAAAACTATGGAGTTGATATCATGTGGTCAAAACAAAAATATACCTGACAACACTGTTTCTCATCTACAACCATGCACAATGTCTACCAGGCGACCGGTGTATTCGGGTAATATTCATCGGAATCAAAGCAAATATTTAAAAAATAAACATATGCAGGGGTACCTCACACCTTGCGTACACCAATGTAAAATTAATTTTATTTCCGAAAGTCTACAAAAAAATGATCTTAGGCCTGTATTCAAACAGCAACAGACTAACATATGCAGTTTTGTCTATTTCCCTATTTAAAATTGTAATAATTCGTCGGTCATTCTTTTGCCTTATAAAAACCATTGTATCGTTACCAGTTTAATTTTCACCCCTTTTGGAAATATGATTAAAAATCTACATCTTTAATTACTGGTATTCTCTGATAAAGAACAGATCCTATGACATTAACCATATTATCTGCATCCGCCGGTTCCGGCAAAACATATAGATTAACGCGTGAATTTGTCAGGCTTATCTTACAGGAACCTGTGCCCGGATACGTGTCGAGCATCCTTGCTATGACATTTACCAACAAAGCCACCAATGAAATGAAAGAGCGTATTCTTCAATTACTTGAAAAGATCGCTTCAGGAAATTGGGAAGAGGACAAAAATGATATTCTCTATCCTGTAATGATGAATCTGAAAGAAGAAGACTATTCCGGGAGGGCAAGGAATGTTTTAAAATATCTTTTTAAAAATTACCATCAATTTTCTGTCAGTACCCTCGACAGTTTTTTTCAACAAATTATCCGGCAATTCCAAAGAGAACTTCAGTTGGAACAACCTTTTCGGGTAGAGTTGGATACGTCAAGGGTTTTAAGGGAATCAATCAATAAATTTATTGACTCCTTATCTTATGAAGATGTAACTTTTCAGTGGATCAAGGGCTGGATAGAGGAAAATTTAAGTGATCACAAAACCTGGGATATCAGGACGCATCTTCAAAATCTGGGTAAAGATCTTTTTAAAGAAAATGTGACTTCCCAATGGCAGGAAAGTGTTGATATGCAGCGAATGGAGCACATACAAAAATCGATGCGTCAACATATTGCACAAATGGATCAAAGAGTGAAGGCCATCTGTCAAAAACTAAAAGAGACATTGGAAACTGTCGGCTTAAAAGGCAATGATTTTAAATATACAACAAAGAGCTTTATTTCCAGCTGGATTAAACGTGAACGGTTAATAGAATATATTGAAATGAAGCGGCTAAGGGAAGCTGAAAGCACAGACACATGGTTTCCTAAAGAAAACGCTGCACAGCTTAAAGCTCAAGTTTATCCTATCCAACACATCATCCAGGAACTCAGAGAAGAGATCCTGAATCTGATGGATAATGAAATGAAAAAATATATGACATACGATATGGTTATCCGTCATTTCCGTACCTACATTACCCTTAGGCATCTACATAATGCCATCAAAGAGTATTGTAAGGCAAACGACCTGTTGCTATTGTCCGAAGCCAACCGGCTCGTACACATGGCAGTACGTGATACGGATGCAAGTTTGTTATATGAAAAATCCGGGCATCGGTACAAACACATCATGGTAGATGAATTTCAGGATACTTCACAAACTCAATGGAGTAATATTAAGCCTTTATTTGATCACTCACTTTCCAATGAATGGTTTGGGTTGATTGTTGGTGACATCAAGCAATCTATTTATCGTTGGCGTAATGGAAACTGGCAAATCATGCATTCGGGAGTTTATGAAGATCTTAAACCTTTTAATGAAATGATCAGTCGTGAAATATTGGATACCAACTGGAGAAGTACTTCTTCAATTATTAATTTTAATAATGCATTCTTCCAGGAAGCCATCCAAAGTGCAAAAAACAGTATAACTCACACCATCGGACATCATCCCATCCTTCAATCTTTTAATACTGTATATACCGGTATAGTACAAAAGGAAGGCCGCGCATTGAATGCGCCAGGAAGCGTGGAAATTTCATTGATAACAAAGGATAAAAATGAACCCTTTGAAAAAGAAAAGACAGCTGAAGACTATCCTACTTTAAAAGATTGGTTAAAAGATAAAATATTGGCGTTGTACAATGGGGGTTATACTCCAGGAGACTTATGTATTTTAGTACGGAAACATCAGCAAGCGTCGGAATTGACAGAATTGTTTCTTGAACTGGAACTGGAAGATGGAAATCAAGGACGGTTTGACACTCAGGCAGAAAATGGATATCTCCTTAAATACAATCCGGCCGTTCAATGGTTGATCCTGTCATTATTCCTGAGAAATCATCCAAAAAACCAAAGTTTTACCCCTGCCTGGTACTGGTACCGCAATCTTGTGAATGGATATGTCTCAAGATTGGATTTTTTCCAACAAAATGAAGTTCCATCTTATATGGCTGATGAGATGAAACATATATATAACACTCCTTTAAATACTTTGACGGGGTGGTTCACTTCCCTTATCCAAATCCTGAAACTGGAGGACAACAGCCCTTACCAGATAGCTGCCTTCCTTGACTTTGTAAGGGATTTCGAACTTCGTGAAGGAACCGATCCCATTTTATTTGAGAGCTATTGGAAGGATCAGGAAAACAACCTGAGTGCAACCCCTGATGATAGCGTACAAGCTATACGAATCATGACCATTCATAAATCTAAAGGATTAGAATTTCCTGTAGTTTTCATTCCATATGTTGATACTCCACTTGTGGAAACAAATTCGTATGAAACCATATATGTTGAAAATGATCATGACATACACTTGAAAGAATTGGGTATTTTTCCGGTTGCTTTCAGTAAGAAACTCCAGGAAACGTACTTCGTTGAGGACTATAGAGAGGAATTCATAAAAAAGGCCATTGACCAACTGAACTTGTTATATGTTTCACTGACCCGGGCACAAGAAAGGATCTTCATAGGTATTACAGCGGGTAATGAAAAAGTTCAGAGTACTCCGAAAGTACAGGATTTGTTCAATACCTGCAAACCTGCAGGATCAGTAGAAATTAATCCTGGATGTTATCGATATGGGGATGTAGGTTATCAGTCCCTGAAATCAGCTTCAGAGAATACCTTAGAGGATTCCTTAATACTGGATCGGTTGTATTTTAGAGAGCATCCATTGAAAATGGGTATATGGATGAAGAAGCCTTTGACATCGCTGGAAGAAGAAAATGCAGAACACAAATATTCGACTAATACCAAACCTATGAACAGAGGATTGGTTTTGCATGAAATCCTGGAAAAATTAAAAGATAGGCAAGATTTAAGTGTGGCCATTCAAATATTGGCAGAAGATGGAGTTATCCCTTCTGATCAAAGAGATTCTATTGAAAATATGCTGAATGAATTGCTGCATCATCCAGATGTTGCGAATTGGTTTACACCGGGGATTGAAGTAGTGACAGAAAAAGAAATCATCGATGTCGATGGGCAATCTTACCGGCCGGACCGAATTATATTAGGCAAAAATGAAACCATATTGATCGATTTCAAAACTGGTAAACGCTACAAACATTATTTCAATCAAATCAAAAAATACATCCAATTACTTAATCAGATGGGCCTTCCCAATGTTAAAGGCAAGTTGGTTTACATAAATCCTGTGGAAGTTCTGGATGTAACTATATAATAAAGTAGTAACAAAATAAATATGTTATTTAATATCAATTGATTAATATTTAATGTCTCAACAAACACTACTATCAAATCACAAATCATTCCTTCTTCAATCAGCCGAACTGATCTATAATCAGGAAAAGGGTGATGTGAAAGATTGTCTGATCTTATTTCCTAACCAAAGGAGCATATTATTTTTTAGGAAAGCATTAACGGATGTAGCCGGTAAGCCGGTATGGGCTCCTCAATTATTCACTTTGGATGCCTGGATTAAGCAACATTATCCGGGCTACATCAATGATGAACTTGCCTTGATCATCCGGTTACACCATTGCTGGAAAGACCTTGGAGGAAAAGAATCTTTTGAATCGTTTTATACTTTGGGTCAAATGCTCATCAAGGATTTCAACACTATTGACGAAACACTTGTACATCGGCACGAATTCTTCACCGTTCTAGGAAATCTGCCCTCATGGACCGAAGATGACCTCCGGGATAATGAACCTGCTTTAACAGAATTAGCACAGGCAATCAAAGGAAATTCCCTGGCAATTTCTTTAAAGATAATTTGGCAATCATTGGGCAAGTTGTATGACTTATTCCATGCATCATTAAAAAAAGATGGATTAATGACTTCTGGACGCATTTACAGGGAGATGGTTGAAAAAGGAATGGCAGAGGATCTGACCAGGAAATACCAGACTGTATATGCCGTTGGAATGGTTCATTTGCTCAGGGCAGAGGAAAAGATTTTACAAAGTATACCTGGTCTTCAATGTATATGGAATATGATAGATCCGGCTGTAGCTGCATCGATAGGCTGGACTCATCCCTGCCAAAAGTTCATCGATGATTTTCAAGGATCTTCCTACATTATTAATGGAAATGGCTCACTTGAAAAAGTGATTACCACGGTAGCAGCCTCAGGGAAACAGCTCCAAATCCAGGGACTGGCTTCCTTGCTTAAAAATATTGTAGATCATCGATACAGTGATACTGTAATTGTTTTGCCTTCTCAAGGTTTGTTGCTTCCATTGTTGCAAAGTATTACCGATCCTGTAAAAAATGTCAATGTATCGATGGGTTTGTCTGTTATGGATACCTCCGTATATGCTTTAATGCATCAATTTCTCCTTTGCCTCCAATCCTGGACTCAAGAAAAGTGGATCGACTTTCGCATCATCCGCCGACTGTTCGCCCATCTCCCATTGAAAGATAAAACCTCTTTGTTTGAAAGTCCATATACAAATCATGATGAAATAGTTTATTGGACGCAAGACAAATTAAAAGAAATTCTGTCGGGAGAATGGTATGAACTGCTTGCTCCTTGTAAAAACCAGGTTGAATGTTTAGCGAGATGCCTAAGGTTTCTGGAACTCCTCTATGATGGTGTAGAGGATGAAATTGAAAGGTCTGCGACTTATCACTTATTTACCAAAATACAAAGAATCAGGACTGTACTTACCCCGCAGGAACGAGAGTGGAATCCTGTATTTTTCGATCGTTTCCTTCGTCGTATATTGCAACACAGCAGGTTGTATTTGCCTGGAGAACCCCTCAGCGGAATGCAAATCCTGGGCTTACAGGAATTAGCCAATTTACATTTCAAACATGTAATTGTATTAGATGCCAATGAAGGTGTTTTACCCTCTGCTCATCATCAATCTGTGATTCCCTATTCATTGTCTCTTCACTACAAATTGCCGGGTTTGGAGGAGAGCACCAGAATACAAGAGCATTTATTTTGGTCACTGTTGGCATCTGCTGAAAAAATAACTCTGTTTTACAATACAAGTGATGTGGGTATAGGAAATTCAGAGCCCAGCCGCTGGATACAAAGACTGTGGATGGGGATGAAACCCCACCATTGGAATATTTCAAAAACTTCCATTTTTTCTTTACGAAAAAAAAATGTAAAAATTCCTATTCTCTTTAATGACCATGAAAGCATCCGCACACTCTTTAAAAAATGGCTTAAGGACTTTACGATCAGTCCAACTGCAATCAATATTTGGCTCACCTGTCGACTTAGGTTTTATCTTGAACACATTTTGCGCTACAGAGACCGCGATGAAACATTTGATGTGTTGGATGCCCGTTTGTTTGGCAGCATATTTCACGATGTGATGGAAGCCTTATATAAACCCTATTCAGGGAAAGAGCTGACACAGCAGGATATTGAAATCCTTAAAAATCAATTAGATGAAGTTATACGCAGCCAATACAGGAAACACATCCACACTACAGGGTCGATGATGGAATCAGGTAATCATCGCTTGTTTATTGAAACCTTAAAAATGGTTATAGGCAAATTGCTGGAGTCCGATGAGGGTTTTGCACCATTCACTATCGACTCTATTGAATCCCAATTAACAAGAGAGATAACCGTTGAAGACATACCATTGAGGTTTTTTGGTAAAATGGATAGAATAGACAGGAATGAGAGCATCATCCGGATAGTGGATTATAAAACGGGAAGTTATAATGATAAAATATTTAACAGTAGTTATCCAAAAATTTGGGAAAGGGATGGTAAAAGTCATAAAGAAGCTTTCCAGACCCTTTTTTATGCATGGATTTATCACCGGTCCTTTCCCAGTCAGCCCATACCTCAAATCCATTTATATTATACATCATGGGATACTTCCAGGAAACATACTCAAGTGATAATAGAAGGTCAGGAGAAAATCACAACATCATTACTTTCGAGATTTGAAAATGATCTTATTCAAATGGTTAGAGGGTGGCTTTATGATGATCTGATTATTGATCAGACAACTGTTGTGAAGAATTGTGTCCATTGTCCATACCGTGTTATGTGCGGCAGGTAGAGCATGCGGTTTAATACTGTATAATTAAAAATTTCAAGGCAGACACCCTCTGTTTCTTTTCCTTTAGCCATTGTGGTGATTTCCTTGCTTTTTAGTCTATGTACATTTTTTTAAGAACTGCTTTCACTTCCAAAATAGTTTAACCCTCCAGGTGACATATTGATTTGATGACTCTTCGCATATCTAAAGTGTGAATTTGGTTTATCTTTATCCAATTTGTTTGTTCCTCCCATTCAAAACCCACTTTCGCTGGATGGTTCCTTGACTGATAGGATATCGGGAAAACTACATTCATTGCCAGGTAATTATTTCATCTTTTGTGCAAAACAATTATGCCGGGGTGCCTTTTCCAATTCTCGTTACCTTATGTTGGGTCTATATTGACGACAACTATTGCTTACTGTCCATAATCCGTCTTAGTATTGTAGCCAACTTCATCTTCCAGCACACTATCTATACGCAAATTATCTTCTCCATTTCTGTGCATTTCTCAAAAGCTTCTTCCCGTTTTTTTTCAAGCCCTGCATTAGGTATAAGTATAACATAATACTCTCCCAAAAGCAGTACTTTAGTATTTTAATCAACGATTGCCAACTATATAATATTCAACTTAACATCCTTTTATAGACCACCTAAAAAGTTAATCTTAACACCTTGGTGCCTATGTGAGATTCAAATATCATTGAAAATTTTAATCCTCCCTAACGAATAAACCAATTCACATTTTCATCAGTCCATTCATTACAAACACCTACACCTCATCTGATGAATTAAAATTCAGCTTTTAACTTCTTTAAGACCAGCTCTCCAAATGGTGAAATTTCATAACCTACCTGATGACTGATGGTCAAGCCTAAATTTTTAAGCTTCCGGATGTTCAGCTTCAGCCATTCTTTTTCATATCCGGTTATTTTAGCTATCCCAACGGCATGTAAATTGGGATGATGCTTTATTGCCATCAAGACATTTGCCGTCCATTGTCCATGCTTACTGTGATCATCCAAGCGTTGCAATTTTCGTTTTATTTCTTCAAAGTGTTCCTCTGACAATTCATTTTGGTCCTGCAATTTTATTCGTGGGTCGGGGGCATAAAAACTGATTTCAATTTTATAAATAATACCAGTGCTATTGTCCGGAAAAGTTTGAATTAATTTCTTGCTATTTTCAAAACCTGCGCTCAAAGCATCTTGATCAGTAATATTATTTTCCTCAATGGTTTGAATTTTACCGATCTTTACCAAACCGATGGATGTAAGTAACAGACTTCCGGTTTTTACAGCAACTTTTTTCCACTTACGAAATGCTAAAGAGATTTTTCCTGATTTGATCCCTTGAAGATGTGTTTCTTTAAAAAGCATAATAATCGTGAATACTGCTGAAATGTTATTATTAAATGGCTATTTTTGAATGAAACTTAATGGTTTTTAATGAATATTGTTCATTTTCTTTCCTCAAACGGTTAGAGGGCCGAATCAAAACAAAGGACGCTTATTCAATGTAACTTTTCAGTGTACCCTATTCATCAAACTGGAAAGGATTTCCCTTTTTTTGTTCTTCTTTTGGGCGAATACCAAACTGGTACCTAAGATTGACTCCTACTCTCTGGTTATCCGCATATCTTTCTCCTTCAAAAAGGATGTCACTCTGCTGTAACCGGAAAGGGGTATTCATCGACCTAAGCGCATCTCTGATAAATAAAGAAAGATGGAGATTTTTATTGAGCATGGTACGGGTCAAAGTAAGATTCAACTGACCAAAATCACCTAATTCCATTAAATTCATCTGTCCATTCAATAAAAAAAAACCACTGGCCATGATTTTGGTCGACCGGGTGATCTGAAAGGAATGAAATGTAAACATCCTCCAACTGCCTCTTTGGAAGTTTATAGGGGCATCACTATACATTCCATTATAATTCAAATGATTATACTGGGCTCCCAATACCCCAAAATACCGATTGACCGGTGGGAGGCCCAACACCAGTCTGAAATATGTTTCAATGCTGCTCCCTATATTGTCGAATGTGCTGTTAGTCAATGACGGATTGACCGGATCATTGTACAACACATTGGAAATAATGCCGGTTGTATGATTTCTTCCCAAAGCTAAAATCGGGTAATCGTTCATGCTAATGTTTACTTCATAATTATTTGTAAACTGAGGGGTTAAAGAAGGATTTCCAGACTCGTAATTGTACTGATCCAGAATGCGAACCGCTGGATTTAAATTGTGATATGTCGGTCTGCTCAGAGTTTTTCGATAGATTCCGAAAGCTTTCAAATCATAACCTGCAATGGTAACCAAACGCCTGCTGAAAAACAAATAAGGAAACCAGTCCACGCGATTAATGTGGAACATTGCACTCCCGGGAAGGATTTGAAACCCTGACATTCGAGTAAATTCAGTACGTACTCCCGCCTTTAAGGTAAAATTTTCCAGAAATGTTTTAGAACCCTGAATATAAAATGCCCCAATGGATTCTGCATATTGGTATTGATTGTTGCGCAAACCATCAGATACCTGCATTCCATGGACAAATGTGAAAAACTCAGATTGATTGTCAAAATCCATGAAAGTCATTCTAAAACCACTTTCCAATGAGATATAATGGGGCAGATTTTTCGAAACGTCACATTGAAGCTGGATAAAATATCTTGAATTATTGATATCCCCCTCACCAACTTCTGGAGGCTGTGCCGGAAACACAAATTCGTTAGTGTACTTTTGGTTCGTCCGGGAAGTGGAATGGGAGAAACTTAGTTTCAATTCGATAACAGACCCGGAAGAATCCAGGCGGAAGATCGAACCCAGGTCATGTTGTTGTGATAAAAAAGGTGTATGATTGTCCAGTAAATTGGATGTTCCAGAAATCAAAACATTTTCAAAACTGATCAAATCATTTTCACTTAAAGTCTGTGCATCGGTTATACTGGTATTGAAACGGCCATCATAGGTAAATGAAAACTTTTCATTCCATTCCCGGTTGAATCCCAGTCCCAGATATCCATTATAACTTTTTCGTGTATTGACAGTTTCCTGCCCCAAAAAAAAAGGTGCAGCCGATGCCCTGGTTGCCTCCAAATCATTTCGAACTGCATCCCTGTTCAAGTTAAAATTGAAATACCATCCTGAACGGCTACCTGTGTCAAAAAGACTCATACCTGCAAACTGGTTTCCCTGATTTCCCTGATTAAACCCGGTCTGCACACTACCGAATCTCCCTATTTTAATCCCCTTTTTTAAAACTATATTGATAATTCCTCCCGAAGTTGCCGCATCATATCTTGCTGAAGGATTGCGAATGAGTTCAATATGCTGAATACTACCGGGAGGAAGGCTTCTGAGAAGATTGGCTATATCCTGTGCACCCAGTCTTTGTTCCCGGCCATTGATAAAAACTACTGCCGGTGAAGTATTGCCCAGATAAATACCCCCCTCCTGATCGACAAACAGCCCGGGGGTGGCTTCCATGATCTCCAAAACATTGGTACTGATATCCAGCATAGGTGTTGGATCAACAATGGTTTTTTCTCCATCCTGACGCAACATTGGCCTGCGTGAAACTATGGTAACCTCTTCCAATAGAAGTTGGCTTTCAGTCATTTCAATCCGATACACAGTTTGGTCTTCTGTCATTGTAAGGAATACCTGAACCGGCAAATAACCTAAGTAGGACAATTGCACAGCATAGTGGCCATATCTATTGAGGGTGAAATATGCAATGCCATTGCCATTGGTAGTAGTGTATAGTGTAGTGCTGTCCACCTGCGAAATGATGGTGACATTCGCTCCAATAAGAGGCGTTTTCCTCTCATCTTCAACTATGATTGAAATGATTTGTGCATCCAGATAATAACACAAATGAATCAAAAAACTAAAAAGATAAAAGCATTTAAGGCACATATGGAATTTCAAATCATCAAAGTTAGTGCGAATAAGGTCATTTGTACAACAATGCCAATGAAACAACTTAACGCAAATATATATGTGTTATTCCTCTTAGAAGTCTGGTAATTTTTTCCCGGACATCTTCCGGTATTGTGAAGGTGTCATTCCGGTGGTACGCTTGAAGAAATCATTAAAAGTTGACTTGGAGCTAAAACCGCATTCAAATGCGAGTCCGAGTAAGGAATAATGCTCATATGATTTTTCATGAATCCTGCTTTTAAACATTGCAACCCTGAAGGTATTGGTAAAATCATAGAAATTAATCCCTCCGGCATGGTTCAAAGCCTGTGATACTTTACCAATCGGAAGTCCTGCAGCCTTTGCTAAATCGGCTATAGTGAGGTCGGGATCAAGGTAAAGTTGTTTTTCATCCATCATTGATTTGAGTTTTTCAACTATAGACTTTAACTCTTCTGTATTTTCAGGGGAATTCTTTTCTGATAAAATGGAATCTTCCAGGCTTTGGAAGTCGATCCGGTCAAAAGAATCTTTTTGCATTATCCCATAATAGCCAACATAAGAAATATAAAGCGTAGTAAACACACTAATGATACCAAATGTATCCGGCACCGGGATGAAAGAGGTAGACAAAGAAACTTCAATCACGGTATATGTAACAATAAAAAATACGATGGCCAGAATAATCCATCTTTGCAATCCATTGAATACTGCTGTAGCCTCATTGGAGTGGGTTTCAATTAATTTCTTTTTAAAATAAATGATGGTCAGATAAGACCACCCGGTATAAAATGCTGCGACTACGGCGATGGCCCGCCCATGTTGGTACAAAAGAAAAGGCACCTGAGTTCTCCAAATCAAAAATCCATTTTCAAAATAAAATGTTTCCGGATGCATGATCATATATCCGCCAACAAGAAACATAAATACAACCCAGGGAATCAGGTGCAGGAAAATCGGAAACTCAAATGAACGTGAAAGACTGTAACGGGTAAATAAATACAACAATGGAAAGTGAATGAAAGGCATAGAGTATCCCAGCAATTGCAATGAGGCCGGAACTTGTTGTGCCCATTCCGACCTGGCCATGAAAAAATAGACCTGATTGATACCCAAAGCAATGACCCACCCGGTCATCAATCGAGCAGAGTGCCCTTTATTTGTGCCTGTCAGCAGTAATTTCAGTGAAAAGCATGCAATAAATACGCCTCCTGAAGCAATGATTTGATAAATGTCTGACATGTGAACAAATGTAATACTCCAATGTCATTAGGAAACCCTCATTCCTATGATTTCAAAGCGAGTATGGAGAATATCCAAATCTCATTAAAACTCCTCCTCGAATTCATCTCTTTTTCTCCGGGTAACCTCTTCAGAAAGACTTTGCACCAATTGATCGTATTTTGCACAGTCCACTTCGATGAGGTCACCATCAGGGATAACAAAGCGGTCTGAAACATTCCAGGCAATGGTCTGATCCCTTTCAACACGAAGAAGAAAAGATTCAAAAAATGGTCTCGCCATTACCGCTCCCTGTCCATCGGCAATACTCAAAAACCGTATCCAACGCTCAGAGCCTCCCACCCATGTTGCGGAAACAAGGTTAGGCGTAAATCCTACAAACCACCCATCCACATGGTCATTGGTCGTTCCCGTCTTGCCGGCAATCTCGCTTTTAAAAAGATGGGCCCTGTGATTCACTACGTATTTCAACATATCGACCATGGCGTGATTATACACCGGATTGAGGGCCTGCCGTTGTTCAGGAACATAATTATAGATGACTCTTCCATTTTGATCTTCAATTCTTTTGACAAAAATAGGTTTACTATATACACCATTGTTTGCATAAGTGGTATAGGCTCCCGCCATATCGATAACTGAAAGTTCAGGAGTACCTAAAGCTATACTCGGAAATTGAGGAATCTTGTTCTTATCTATACCTAAATTGGACACAAAATCACGTACCACTTCCACATTGCCTAACTGTTTCATCAGATATACCGATAGAGAATTTTTTGACTCTTTCAAGCCATCTTTCAGTGTCATCCATTCACCTGTAAATCCAGAGGAATTAGTAGGTCGCCAGGTTTGGGTCAATTTGAAATCAGGATCGCCGGCAGGAATCTCATACTGAGTATCCTGAACTTTCATACATGGCGACATACCAAATTTCTGGATAACCGTAGTGTATAAAAAAGGCTTAAAAGTGGAGCCAATCTGTCGGTTGGATTGCTGAATATGGTCGTATTTGAAATAATCATACCCAATACCCCCAACCCAGGTCTTTACAAACCCTGTTTTGGGATCTATGGATACTGACCCAAATTGCATATGTTGGGTATGATATCTGATCGAATCGAGAGGGGTCATCGACACAGTTTTCTCACCTTCATCATAATCAAAAACCTTCATATTTACTTTAGTATTGAAGGCTTTTTTGGATTCACCATCCAGTTTCTTCCATGATTCATTCAATTCAGGCCAGGCAGGGTGCGACATAATCTTTTTATACTGTGCAGCCTGATCTTTATTTGCCCATCTTTTCTTCACTATATCCGCAATATAGCCGGGCTCGGCATCCTCCCTGACCATCCTGCGTAAATCAAGATTACTCAAACGAGCTTGTGGAAAGTCTTCCACAAATTGAGCCAAAGCCGGAGAAAGGATGCGGGAGCGCATCATCTGATAGCGTTCGGAAGATTCCACTTTTCGATTGAGACTTTCACGCCGCACATTTTTTTCATCGTCATCTGCACGATAAGTCCAAGGATCTGAATTTCTCCAAACTTGAAAATACCTGTTCTGAATCCTCTTCATGTGCTCCTTCATTGCTTCTTCTGCATGTATCTGCATGCGCAAATCAATGGTGGTATAGATTTTCAGGCCATCAGTGTATATATTGTACTTAGTGCCATCAGGCTTCCGGTATTTTTCATCTTCAAATAGCTGCACTAACCACTTGGTCAGCTCTGCCCTGAAATATGGGGCAGGACCATCATAGTTGGTTACTCTTTGAAAACGGGAGTTGTCGATAGGTTTATCCCTGTATTCCTCATACTCGTCCAAGCCTATAAATTGATTGCGTCTCATCTGTTTCAACACCACAGCCTTCCTCTTAAAAGCGCTTTCAATGCTGCGCTGGGGATTGTATAATGACGGATTTTTCAGCATCCCAATCAAAACAGCCGCTTCATCTAACGTCAGTTCTTTTTGGTCTTTACCAAAATAAGATTTGGAAGCGGCTCCAATTCCATTGGCATTATACAAAAAGTCATATTTGTTGAGATACATCGCAATGATTTCCTCCTTGGTGTATCTTTTTTCAAACTCAATGGCAATGATCCATTCTTTCATTTTTTGCCAAACCCTTTTCACCATATTTCTCGAAGTCTTTGTAAAAAACTGTTTGGCCAATTGTTGGGTAATGGTGGAAGCGCCTCCCCTCCTTCCCATAAAAAAAACAGCCCGTGCTGTCCCTTTAATATCTATTCCCGAATGACTGAAAAATCGCTCATCTTCAGTGGCTACCAGGGCATGAACAAGATAGGGATTGAGTTCTTCAAATGTCAACCAGTCGCGGTTAAATTTAAAATAGCGACCGATTTCTTCTGCCTTTCCATCTGCTTCATCATCAAAAATTTGTGTAGATACTTCAAACCGGGGATTCTCAAGTTGCTCCGTATCCGGAATCATAGTCAGTGAAATAATGAGATATATAATAATCAGAAAAATAAATCCCAATAACATCATCAACCAAATCCATTTAAATACTGGTTTCATCTGAAAATTAAATTCTTTATTATTCACCATATAGATCGTTTTATCAAATTTTAGCCTTGGCGATCAAATAACAAAATCTTACATTATGATTTTTATTAATGCAAATATACATTATTGAAAACAGATTGACCGATACTGAATAGCCTGTGCCAATTAAAATGTATTATATGCAAGAGATTTTCAATGATTTGAAATATAATGAGTAACTCTTACAGCGGGTTAAAAATTGTTTTCTGATTCTATTGAATAGATATATTTTCAATCATCCTCCGATTTAATCCGCAATGAATTCACAGCTTCAAAAATGAATAGGAAAACAGGGCGTGTTTATAATATTTTCTCGCTAAGCATTTTTTTTTCAAAAAAATATGTGAACAAAATCCTTTTCGCGTAAAAATTTAGATTTGCGACTGCTCATGTTTTTTTTTAACAGTTTTGAACAAACAAAGAATCAACATATATAACTCTTTGCAGTCTCTGGTATGCTATGAAGTGTACATACATTTAATTATATAAACCCAGTATCATGAAAGGGATATACAGTTGAATTTGCTGTTCAGACTAAAAAAGCCGGGAGGCTTACCTATGGGATTTGTTTTGTCTCTTCCACACTTCAATTACCTCGCAAGGATGAGCCATCCAGATTTCTTTCCTCGATAAAATATAAGAAAACAATACTTCCAGAAAAGTGATTCTGTGTGCATGACCCATGATCCAGGGGTGCACAGAAATGGTCAATAATCTTCCTCCCTGTTGGCTGCCTTCATTGATTAAAAAGTTTATAGCATCTATGCATTGGTCTACAAACGACGCTTCACTATGAGAATTATTCATGATGATCATATAGTCATCCAATTCCTGGGAAACAGGATAGGCAATCAATTCTCCGGATTGAGTATTAAAATAATAAGGTAAATCATCATTCACCCAATCGCAGAGATATTCTACACCCATTTCACCTACAATATCAGGGGTACGGAAACTTTCCATTCCTGCAGGACTTAACCATCCCTTGATTTTCATTGGAGTTGACTTATTCAGAACATTTAGTGTATTTCCAATAAGCTCTCTTTCTTCCTTCTCGCTCATTCCTTCACAATGCAAAGAATCCATATTCCAACCATGAGCTATGATTTCAGCATCTCTGTCAAATAAACGCTTCATCAAATAAGGGTACATTTGACAAATTTGTGCATTCACAGAGAAAGTTGGGCGCATCTGATACCGGTCAATGGTTTTTAAAATTCGATATATGCCTACCCGATTGCCATAATCCCTTAAAGAATAATGTCTCAAATCCGGATAAGGCATCGTCATACCCCCGGGTACCTTTAAAGGTATTCCCTTCTGATTCAATGGAAAATGTTGTATGTGAATGTGCAAAGTGAAAGCGAGCATTGCACCGTTCGGCCATCTTACCGGGGATCTGTCTGCTAACATACTCCATGGATATCGGTAATGATCCATGCCATATTGCATCATAGGGTATTTTACATAATCATCTTGCAATCCCATGGTCTGAAATTTTAGTAGCGATGTCTACCAAAGCCGAATCATAGTAATAATCCAGAAAATATTGGGCAATTTCTTTTCCTGTGGTTATCCATACATCACTTTGGCCGGTAACATACTCTAAAGCCTCTTCAAAAGCATTGAGCCGGTGCGGACAACTCACCTGGTAATTGTGAAGAGGAATGCACATAACGGTGCCTGATTCCCTCCCCTCTTCATACAAGCGGTCAAACATTGCCTTTATCATAGCACCATATCTTCGGGGCTCTGTTTTATTCACTACATATACGATGGTATCATTTAATTCAAGAGAATAAGGAACTGAAACGAATTTCTGGCCATTTCTCACCTTTACAGGAGTAGGTTGATCGTCATGAAACAGATCACAAGTGTAGATACCTCCTGCTTCAGCAAATAAGTCAATGGTGAGCTCTGAATGCGACAAAGCCGGTGCAAGATACCCCATACACTTCTGGCCTGTATGCTTATAAATTATATCCATTGATGCCCGTATCATATCACGCTCCTGTGATTCCGACATTCCGTATGTATAGCGTGTATTGTAAATGCCGTGACTGAAAAATTCCCAATCCCGCTCCACACACATGGATATAATTTCAGGGTGATGGTAACATAACGCTGTGGATAAAGAAACGGATCCTCTCACCTTATATTTATCCAATACCTCCATCAACCGGCGATGCCCTACCCTGTTTCCATAATCTCTGATGGAATAACCGGGAACAAAAGGATTTGGAGCAGGCCATGGTTTCCTGAAAGGATTGGAAGGAGGATTCAATTCATAGAATTCAATATTAGGGGCTACCCATACAGCAATTCTTGCACCCCCCGGCCATTGAATGAAGGGCCTGTTTTCATACGCCCAATAATCGTATAATCCAGGTTGAGCTTTCATGAATCAAGACTCTTTTGTTCAAGTTTTGCATAAAAATATTCCAATACCTCCCTGGTTGGAAGCACATCAGCATATTTCAATGACAAGTCGGTCAAATTAGCGTAATAATAACTCTCATGCTTATCGGCAACACATTCTTCTGGAATAATTGTCCTGTAGCCTCTGGATACACTGTCCACAGCTGTAGCTCTGATACATCCGGAAGTTGAACCCCCCGTAATGATTACTGTATCAACTTTATGCCACACCAACAAACTTTGCAATGGGGTCTCAAAAAAAGCAGAAGGCATTTTTTTGCAATATATAATGTCCTTATCTTTATATACCTCAATACGCTCATCGAACTCCGCTCTTTCTGAACCGAATTTAATATTCTGAAGCGAATCAGAGGTATTTGTCCGGGTACCCCATATTCCGGCATCTTCTCCGGATTCCATATAAGCCACATATGTCCAAACCACTGGCCAATGAAGAGCTCTGCAGGCTTTTGACAGGCGATTGATGAATTCCATTTGTAAGGGATGCGATTCATAAGCTGTTTTAAACTTTCCCACAGCTGTATAAGCCTTTTGCAAATCAACATTGATAAGTGCTGCCTTCTCTCCAAAACCAAACCGGTTTCTGCTAGGATTATTCTTTATCTCTTCGTATAGCTCTTTTGCAGTTTTATTACTTCTTTCCATCAACCAATAGATTTGTAAATTCAAATATAATTAAATCCATTAACTATTTGATATGAAGTACGAAATTGAAAGCAATAGGCTAATGTGTTATTGAATTTTCGAAATTTATTATCACAATTTACCTGAGAATTTCAAAAGACAATCTCATTATTGCAACATTGTTGCGTATACATTAAGCCATAGACATGATCCGTGCAGAAAATTTATTTATAAAACAAGGACTTCCTTCCATACTTACTGCATATGGGGCATTCGTATGGATTATGTCCCCGGGCAGGACAATATTCTCTGCCAAAAAATATAATCCTAAGATGAAGGGTATTCCATGAGGATTTTGGAAATATTCTTTTTAAGTCTTTTTCAGTTTGCGCAACATTCCTTCCCGCAGACAAGGTCCATCGATAAGCCAGGCGGTGTATATGAGTATCCACGGGAAAGGCAGGATGACCAAAAGCCTGCGACATGACTACAGAAGCTGTTTTATGTCCCACTCCAGGCAAAGACTCCAGTACGGCCCAATCATCAGGCACTTCCCCATTGTATTTTTCTACCAGTATTTTTGATAGACCATAAATTGCTCTGGATTTTGTAGGTGACAATCCGCAGGGCTGTATAATTCTGCGAATTTCTTCCACTTCCATTTCAATCATAGAGAATGGATTATCCGCTTTTTCAAATAAATAGGGTGTGATCTGATTAACTCTCACATCAGTGCATTGTGCCGACAGAAGTACAGCCACCAATAATGTATAAGGATCCTTATGCGCCAAAGGCACAGGTACTTCGGGGTACAAATCTTCGAGAATTCTCCCTATCGCTGCGGCTTTCTCTTTTCGAGACAAACAAGTAACCATTGGGTATGAAGTCATAAGGTTGTTAAAAATTGCATCGTATCCACCCCATCCGCATAATCCCACAGGGAAGGATTCTGGCTTTGACCTGGAGAAATAACACTTACACCCCCCATACTTTGTGCAGATATGATGCATTGAATTTTATCAGCATTGTGATTAATATCATCCATCACTTCCTGCAAGCTTTGGTATCTGCTTATATTGATGCATGCAATTCTGCTGGCAATTTGATCATCCTCTTTCAACAGAATATTGGGGTGCTGAATGAATTTTTCCTTATTCAATAGAAATAATGCCAAATTGTAATCGTAGTTGTTTTTATATTTCGTATGATCCATCACATGATCAAAATTATTCCAGGGTTCTAATAGTGCATCAACCTCAAAACTTTCTGGCGCCCACAATCTGGAAACATTCCGGCACCCCAGTCCAAAATAAGAAAATACATCATGTCCCAGTAAATACAAATCATCATAATTTTCACTGCCGTGAAGTATAGCGATTCCATTGCGGTTTTTACGGATAATATGAGGTACATGTCTGAAATAATATTCAAAGTATCTGGAAGTATTGTCTCCTCCGGTGGCAATGACTGCGTCAAAATTTGTCAATAGCTCAACTTCAGTGATGTAATTATCCTCCCTTGTATCCAGCCGATTCATCCAGCCTGTAATCCATGACATGATGTTCTGATCCTTTGTGCTGAATTTAATCAAAGCTTTATAACCACAAATCCATACAGAAAGCAAATCATGAAATCCAACTGCAGGGATATTTCCCGCCATAACCAGTCCAATGGCTTTTGATTGGGGAGTTGTGTGAATATTATATTGCCTGGTCCATTCCTGAAGTTTGGCTCTATTAAGGTATTCCGTGCAAATTACCTCTATCGACTTTTTTACATTTTCAATAGTAAACCATGGATTTGCAGCATAAGCCTTGTGTGTTATTTCCTCCATGTGTGGATCCTTAAGCATTTGCTGACCCATTTCAGCAAGCCGGTCGATTCTTTCCTCCAGACTCATTACATTTTGTCTTTACGTGCCTGAACATAATTTCTCCACTTTTCAATCACCTGCTGAAAATCTTCGGGCAATGGCTGTTCAAATCGCACATGTTCACCGGAAACGGGATGCTTAAATCCTAACACCCTGGCATGGAGGGCTTGTCGTGGCATAATTTCAAAACAATTTTCAACAAATTGTTTGTATTTACTGTAAATGGTACCTTTCCAGATTCTATCTCCATGATAACGCCAATCATTAAAAAGCGGGTGACCTAATGATTTCATATGCACTCTGATCTGGTGGGTACGACCGGTTTCAAGTCGACACTTCACCAGGCTCACATAATATAAATCTTCTTCTACCTCATAATGTGTGACCGCATATTTTCCAACTTCTTCATCTTCAACCACCGCCATTTGCAACCGCGCCGTAGGGTGTCTGCCAATTAAACCAGAGATGGTTCCGGATTTTTCCTCCGGACTGCCCCATACCAAAGCCAAATATTCTCGTTCTATGGTATGCTGGAAGAACTGCTCTGCCAATTGATCCATTGCTAATTCAGTCTTAGCTACTACCATCAGTCCTGTTGTATCTTTATCTATACGGTGAACTATGCCTGGACGATCGCTTTCATTACTATACTTTAATGGCAAATCCTGACGATGCAAATAATGAACCAACGCATTGACCAAAGTACCGCTATAATTGCCAATCCCCGGATGAACAACCATCCCTGCAGATTTATTCAAAACGATAACATGTTCATCTTCAAATACTATGTCCAAAGGAATATCTTCAGGCAGTATAAATTTTGATGATCTCTTCTGAAAAGGAAAGGCAATGATAATCTCATCGAAGGGTTGAACTTTATAATTGGATTTTACCGGTTTTTCATTGACAAAGAGGTAATTTTCCCGGGCTGCATTCTGAATTTTATTTCTGGAAATATTTTCCATTTTATCCATCAGAAACTTATCTATCCGGATGGCAGACTGCCCCGGATCCACTTTTATTCTGAAATGCTCATACAGCTCGTCAAAATCAACTTCATTGTGTATTTCCTGTCCCTTAACCAAAACTATGCACTTTTAATTAATTACATTCATGTCCAAGTACTAATCGTCCACTCGTTCGTTTCCTTACTTTTTTTTCATACTTTTTTGTAATGCAAATTTTTCAGAAATTGTTCTGAAATGACATCTTCTCTGCTTCATATTCATCAAACATCACATATTTCGATGGCTTTTCGTAATCCTTCTGCTTTTTCCTGGTGGGTAGTAGAAGTAGATATAAATTCCTGAGCTACATAACCCTGAAACCCTGTATCCACAATGGCTCGCATTATGGCGGGATAGTACAATTCCTGTGTTTCGTTTATTTCATTCCGTCCAGGAACACCCGCAGTATGATAGTGCCCAAAGTAAACATTATAATCACGAATGGTTCTGATAATATCTCCTTCGTTAATCTGCATATGATAAATGTCATATAGTAATTTAAAGTTTGGCGAGTCAATGCGCTTACATAATTCAATTCCCCATAATGAACTATCACACATATAGTCAGGATGATCTATTTTGCTGTTAAACAACTCCATCTGGATAATGACGCCTTTTTGTTCAGCCTGAGACATGATTTTCTTTAAACCTTCTGCACAGTTTTGCATTCCGGTTTCATCGTCCATCCCAAAACGATTGCCACTGAAACAGATAAGATTCTGATAACCTGCTTCAGATACCCAATCTATATGCTGTAAATAATTTTCGATTAATGTGCTATGGTATTGCGTATCATTCCACCCTCGAATGAGTCCAATTTCAGCACCATTACACATAGAAGAATCAATGTTGTATTTTTTAAGAATATGCCAATCCTTTGGACCCACAAGATCTATTGCAGAAAATCCAATATCTTTTACTACCCTACACAACTCTTCCAGTGATATGTGGCTAAAGGTCCAATGGCAAACCGAATGTCTGATATTATTCTTTAAACCGGAGCCCTCTTTCACTTCGCAAGATAACAAAGGAGTTCCTGTAAGTAGAGCAGCACTCCCTAACACGCTATTCTTTAAAACCTCTCGTCTTTTCATGTTATTTGTATAATAAAGTCATAAAACGAACAAAATATAAAATTTGATGAAGTAAAAGTAAAATACCAGCGTTTATAATGGCTTCAACTACGCAATGTCAGGTGTTCATCTCACAACTCCTGATCTACATCAAACTGATTTGCTGCTCAAAACATGATTTAATATTATGAGAACTGAAAATTATTCAATTCCCTATACTCCGGAAGAAAAACAGAAATTTTATTTATAATTCAAACGTTGTCCCGGATTCCCCAATGGAAAAGATCTTTTTTCCATGAGTTGTCGCCGGGTTCCAATCAGCTCCAAGAGGGACTCTTTCATTTTGTACGTTATTTCTTCAATAAATTTAGAATCGTTGAGTTTAGTGGCCATAAGTTTTAATGGAGCTTCTTCAATCCAGTTCGAATACATACAGCATGCTTCTTCTAAACCCACGATACTGACAACGGACAAAAAATAATTTCCATTATTTGTTTCCATATCTTCAAATATATCATCCAAATCATCATACATCTCAGCATAAAAATCAAATAGTATCCAATCAGATTCTTTGCACGATTTTATTAATACGGGGTACCAGAAATATAACAATTTCCGCATTAATTTCACATCGCAAGATTTGATGATGTAAAAGTGAAAAGGATCCATAGAAATCAATGAATTACCTTCTCTGAGTAACAATTCGTGATCCTGGTACATCCGAATTTCAGAACAATAAGAGGCGTGCATCTCCATGGGAATATTACAATACTCCAAACTCCTGGTTATATTCGCCCATAAGGCATCCAATTCCTGACTTACCGGATCGTTGGTTTCTTCAAGGTATTGATCAAGATGATATATGGCTTCTTGTACCCTGTGGAGATTCCTGATTCCTTCCTGCAATTCCTTTTGATTGGAGATAGCTTCTTCAAGCATTGTATATATATTTCTCAATTCAAACAATGCTCTGATTTTATTTTCCACTTCGGTCACGGCCATTTATTATCTATAATTCTGAAAAGATATCAAATTTATAATCTTGCATTCAAATGGAAGGATGATTTAAACTTATATTTGCAGTTATTATCCGGTTTTTTTTAAAGCATAGAAAGTATGTAGATATTTTTGATTCGCCATTGTGAGTAATATGAAACATAATGTTTAATATATAAACCCACTTGATGAGAAAATTGTACAGACACAATGCTCCTGAAGAACAGAAATTTAAAAACAAATAATCCAATACAATGAAAAGTATAATGATTTCAAGCGTTGTAGTCATTGTGATGCTTGGAGGTGTCATGGTACCTGCCGTTTCCCATGCACAATTCGGGAGAATACTCAAAGACAGAGTGCAACAGAAAGTAGAAAGAAAGATTGAAGATAAAATTATAGAGGAACTTTCGGAAGAGATCGCACGCAGGGCATTCAAGCCCATCGAGAAATCGCTCGATGATTTTTTCAAATCCACCTTTGAATCCGAAGAAGGGGACAGCATAGATTGGGAGAAAGCAGGTGAAGCCTACAGCCGTTTTCTCATGGGCATGAACAAAGCTGCCAACGTGCCCGACAAGTATTCCTTTGATTATACATTGGATGTAGAAATTGAAGATTACGAAGACAATAAGCACAACATGAGGTACTTTTTCTCAAAAAGTGACAATCTGTTAGGCCTTCAGGAAATAAGCTCAGAAAAAAGGGATATTGTTATTTTTGATAACGAAAACGATATCATGGTGGTTTATTCTACTGATAATAAAGGGAATAAAACGGCTCAGGCAATGCCCTCCATGATGAAGTTAGCCGCCGCTTTTGCAGAAAAGCATGTAAAAGAAGAAATGGAAAAGAGTGATTATGAGATAAAGAAAACAGGCAAAACCAAAAAGTTCGTTGGATATGTTTGTGACGAATACTTGATTGAGTCGGCAGAGGATAAGACAACGGTCTATGTATCTTCTTCCTTTCCTGTTTCATTTTCCAAATCTTTTGGAGAGGCATTTAATAAATTCTTACCGGACAATTACAAGAATACCAGTGAAATGATGACAGGTATGGCGCTTATGTCCACACATCAGAGCAAGGAAGATAAAAAGCAAAAGAGCACTTTCGAAGCGAAAAAATTTTCTGAAACGCTCACCGTATTCGATAATAAGGAATACGGTTTAAAAGAAAATCAATAAAGAAAATCAGGCTTTCATATACATGACCTCTTTTACCGCTTTTATCACTTTAGCAGGATTCGGAAGCCATTCTTCTATGTAGGGTAAGGAATAAGGAAGGGAAGTATCTGCAGCGTTCACCCGGGTTACAGGAGCATCTAAATAATCAAAGGCTCTTTTCTGTATGGTGTAGCCAATTTCTGCACTGATGCTCGCCAACGGCCAAGACTCATCCACAACCACCAGTCGGTGGGTTTTCTTTACAGAATGAATGATCGTATCATAGTCCAACGGCCTGATGGTTCTTAGATCAATGACTTCCGCACTTATCCCTTCTTTTGCTAACTCAATGGCAGCATCTTTGGCCACTTCCATCATTTTATTGAAAGAGACAATGGTAACATCCTTTCCTTCTATTCTGATAGCTGCTTTACCTATGGGTGTAAGATATTCCTCCTCAGGAACATCACCTTTTAACCCATAGAGCAATTCAGACTCCATAAAACAAACCGGATCATCATCTCTGATGGCGCTTTTCAATAATCCTTTAGAATCTTTTGGATCAACACATGAAATCACCTTCAATCCAGGGCAATTGGCCAGCCAGCTTTCAAAAGATTGGGAGTGTTGCTGTGCCAGTTGACCGGCCGATCCTGATGGACCTCTGAAAACTATAGGGCAACGAAACTCTCCGGCAGACTGATTCAAGGTTTTGGCCGCATTATTCACGATTTGATCAAAAGCGAGAATAGCAAAATTCCATGTCATAAATTCGACGATGGGTCTCAATCCATTCATTGCAGCACCTACACCTATACCGGCAAACCCCAATTCTGCAATGGGTGTATCAATGACTCTTTTTGGACCAAATTCGTCCAACATTCCACGACTCACTTTATAAGCTCCATCATACTCTGCTACTTCTTCTCCCATTAGAAATACCGTTTCATCACGACGCATCTCTTCGGTCATTGCCTCTCTTAAGGCATCTCTCAATGTAATTTCTCTGGCCATAAGCTTTTTTAAATTCAACCACAAAGGTAAAAGTATAAATAATATTCCCGAAATAAGGTTTAGAAAATCTGTAACTGAGGTGGATGATACATTGATCTATGAAAGCTTTCCTTCTAATAATCTATTGTTTCCCCAAAGACAATATTAAACCGATATCCATTCACCTGATCATTGCTCCACCTCCAAAAGCGATTGTACCTCCAATCCCTCAAAATGGCCTGATGACATCAACAATACAATACAATTGCTTTTTTCAATGTCGAGAATATATTGCCTTAAATCTTCCTTTCGGGTAATGACCTGAATGTTCCCCTTTCCAAAATATGTACGGACTTCAGCTGGGTTGAGGGGTGATAATTTTTTCATGGCAATGGTATGTTCATTGTAAAAAACAACTGCATGATCAATGCCTGAAAAACAATCCCGGTATAAGGGAATAAAATCCTTATTCAGGCTTGAATAAGTATGCAGTTCTAATATGGCGTACACTTTTTTTCCATTATACCAGTCTTTTATAGCTTTCACGGTCGCAGTAACTTTGGAAGGGGCATGCGCATAATCGAGATAGGCTATAAAATCTCCACGATTGACTAAAACCTGAAGTCTTTTTGACGCCCCCTGAAAAGCAGACATGGATTGAAAAACAATGGATTCTGCAATTCCTAGCACCTTGCAGCAGGCAAGTGCAGCGCCCATATTAAGATAATTGTGTCTTCCTACCAATGAAGAGGGGTAACTTTCACTACCGGCCATTATATTTTTGCGTATATCCAATTCCACTGCCCGGTAAGGCGTTAAATTCACATCACTTCGATTGAATGATTGAATCAGAGCGATAAGGACTTCATCTTCTTCATTGTAAATGATGTGGCCGCCACTTTCGACCTGAGTCATAAAAATGGAAAATTGTTGCTGATAATCATCAAAGGTTTTAAAAACATTAATATGATCCCAGGCAATTCCCGTAATGATGGCTACATGGGGGTGATAATGATGAATTTTTGGCCTGCGATCGATGGGAGAACTGAGATATTCGTCGCCTTCCATGACTATGAGGGGGGCATCGGAGAGATGTACCAGTTTGTCAAATCCGGCTAAGGGGGCCCCTACCATATAATCAAAGTCAACAGCTGCTGAAGCCAATCCGGTCATGACCATGGCAGTGGTTGTCGTTTTGCCATGGCTGCCGGCAACCACCACACGCTTTTTATTCCTACTTTCCCGATATAAAAATTCAGGATAAGAATATACCGGTATCGATAATTCAATGGCTTTGATGAGTTCAGGATTATCGATTCTTGCATGCATTCCAAGGATAATTGCATCTATTCCCTTATGAATTCTATCGGGATCCCATCCCATCGCATCGGGTAATAGTCCGGCATTTTTTAACCGGGTATAGGAAGGGTTATAAATTTCATCATCCGATCCCGTGATATGGTACCCTTTGCGTTGAAGCTCCAGGGCAATGCTGTGCATCGTGTTTCCCCCTATGGAAATAAAATGTATGTGATTCATGGAATAGATTTTAAAGTTAAATACCCGTTGATCTTGTCTTTTATCAAGGGAATAATTCAATTGTAAATAACCACCTTACTTTATTAATACTTGTTCTCCGCTCTCTTTATTTTTTATAGCCAATGAGAAATTTACGTGAAGTAAAATAAAAGCTTTGAATTTTTTTGTTACCTTTTTAATGCTTGCAAAATAAAAGACTAATGTTAAATAAATCAATTGATGTCGCATCAATGGTTGCTTTTAGAGTAAGATGCCCATGGTAATCTTTAAAGATATCAAGGAGTCAGGATCATCGGATAATTGCCACCCACAATGGGCAGTTGATTACTACAGTCTTTATTTGCAGAACTAACTTCCAACATTCTTAAAATCATAGCTCGGTGAACGATACCGCCTCTTTTGAGTAGGTAATGTTGGAGTTACTGTATTTTATGAATCAAACTCTTGTTGAAAAAAGTATTCCATCTCCTTACGAATAACGGCCTCCACATCAAAGAATAAAATGTGGTTGAAGCACTTTTATTGCAGCATTTGATTATCAAATCATTATTCATGGTGTCATTGACTCATGTTAGTGATACATGTAAACTTATTCGATTTTCAAAGTTTTTATTATTTTCCCAAACACAATTAAGCCATTGAGCATTCTCCCGGGCACTGATCATCCTATTTCCATAAACATATTGTACTTTTGCCATGTTTTTTAAGAAAGCAATATTTTACATTTATGAACGTTACCTTTTTTAGTAAATCGATAACATGAAAATCAAACTTTCAAAATACAGGGGCTTGCTTTTGTTGGTAGCCATATGTTTAATTTTGGCTTCTTGCAATAGAGGTGGCACAGGCTGTCCTTTCGAACTCAGCGCATGGCTCGAAGGCGTTAAGGTTTTTTTCTAGAATAATTCGTTTAGCAAATTCAAAAGAAGAAACTTAAAAAGTCTTCAGCCTCCTGTTAATGACTTCCATTAAATGGCATTACTTTGATCTGGTTTTCTCCGGCTTTGCTAATAAATGCAGGATGAATTTCCTGTTGTGAATGGAGATTCGCTCAATCATCAATGAATTGATATAATCTGAATATGATTACAATCCTAAGAAGTGAAGACGGTACCGATACTTTGATGAGCGATCGTTTTGGAGTCAGTTACCATTCCATGCATGGCGCTTTGCATGAGAGCATTACAGTATTTTTGTCAGCCGGGCTCCATTTTGCTATCCAAAGGTTGCAGCAACCCCTGAAAGTATTTGAAATGGGATTGGGAAGTGGACTGAATGCATTACTAACTTATGCCGAATCCGTCCACTTTCAATGCAGGATTTTTTACACAGCAATTGAATTATTTCCTTTGTCAGGTGATTTAATTTCTTCCTTAAATTTTAATGAAATACCTGAACTTCACAAACACAACGATGTATTAATCACCATTCATAAAGTTAGCCCCGGAAGCTACCATTCCTTACTCCCTGATTTTCATTTTAGAGTCTTTCACGATGATATTTTGAAATGGGAAACTTCAGATCTGTTCCATGTGATTTATTATGATGCATTTGCTCCCAATACGCAAAGTGAATTATGGACAGAGGAATTGATGTTGAAAATGTACCGGATGCTGGAACCCGGTGGAGTATTGGTGAGTTATTGCGCAAAAGGAAGTTTCAAAAGAGCATTACGAGCTGCGGGATTTGAGGTAGAACCTTTGCCCGGACCCAACAAAAAAAGAGAAATGACAAGAGCTATAAAACTACATAACATTTAAGTGAAATGAAAGCACTACTTTTTACATTCACCTTTTAATGACAAAAATGTTATACTCCCGACTTTTTATTAAATGTACATGCCTGATGACATGGATTTGTATTGCTGGACTTTTCCATTCATGCACCTACCGGGAGAATAGAGCCATTGAAATCATAGATAAAGCCATAGAATTACATGGTGGCGACGGGTATAAAGAAAAAGTTATTTCATTTGATTTCAGACAATTTCATTTAAAGGTAAAATATAGCACCGACTCTTTTAGATATGAAAGAAGCTATACCGATACTACAGGCCGTGTGAAGGAGGTCTACGCACACAATGAAATCAGTCGTACAATCAATGGAGTAATCCAGGATTTGGATTCAAGTTTTCAATCCAGAATGAGTAATGGTATTCATGCGATGATATATTTCACCATGCTACCCTACAGGTTGCGCGATGATGCAGTCATTGCACGATATTTAGGTGAAGAGCGGATTAAGGATAAAACTTACCATAAGATTCGTGTAACCTTTCAGGAAGAAGGGGGCGGTAAAGACCATGAGGATATATTCTTATATTGGTTTGGAACAGAAGATCACTTTATGGACTTTTTGGCCTATGAGTACTACACTGACGGAGGAGGACGCCGGTTTAGAGAAGTCATTTCTCGTCGGAATGTGGGAGGAATTACCTTCCAGGATTATAATAACTACAGTGAAAAAATTGATGAGCCTTTTGAATCCATTGCATCCCGTTTTGAAAACGGTGCATTGCAGTTATTATCAGTGGTGGATCTGAAACATATTTCCGTATCCGTAACAGATTAATCCATTTGCTTAAAGCAAACGTCTAAGCATTTCCTTTTCTGTAATCAGCCAGAAACTGTTCCAATCCGATGTCAGTCAATGGATGTTTCAATAGCCCCATGATGGCGCTCAAAGGGCAGGTAACCACATCGGACCCAGCTTTTGCAGCTTCTACTATATGCAAAGATGACCGAATGGAAGCGGCCAAAATGAGAGTATCAAACCCATGTATGGCGTAGATCTGTGCGATTTCAGCAATGAGATCCATACCTTTCCAACTGGTATCATCAATACGTCCTATGAATGGAGACATATAGGTTGCGCCGGCTTTCGCTGCGAGAAGTGCCTGACCGGCAGAAAAAACCAGGGTGCAATTGGTGGCAATATTTTTGTCTGCAAAATAGGCCAAAGCTTTGACACCATCTTTAATCATGGGAACCTTCACAACAATATTCGGAGCAAGAGATGCCAACATTTCACCTTCCTCTACAATACCTTTAAAGTCGGTAGATATTACTTCAGCACTAACATCTCCTGAAACCATGTCACAGATTTTTTTATAATGTTTCAATATATTGTTATGCCCGGTAATGCCTTCTTTGGCCATGAGGGATGGATTGGTGGTTACCCCATCTAATATACCTAATTCTTTGGCTTCTCTGATTTGATCGAGATTGGCTGTATCAATAAAAAACTTCATTGTCAGGAAGAGTTTGGAGTTTAAAATAAAAAGTGAGAACGCGAACCTAACCGCTCAACCTCCTACCCTTGCTGCATTTCTGCCCTGGGGGAGTTCAGAGGGAGCTGGCCGTCCGGCTCTCACAGGCCGCAAAGGTAACGGTATTTTTTATTTATTCAAAGCGAAGTATAGAATTATGGGGAGAATACCTTCTCCTTTACACCTATAGAATTTAAATCCATTGCCCCTGGGTAAAGTGGCATCCTCTACCCTTCCTGTTATAAATACTTTGATAATCGGTTTTTAAAAAGTGGTTAGGAAGAAATTAATAACTCAAATCAAACCATTTGATTTTACACTTACTAAAATTTCCGACTTTGTATAGAAAACCTACTCGTCAATATCCGCACAGACACACCTCATCCTAAGCTTCCAGTTTAAATTGTAAGTACTGGTAAGCTTTACATTGACCATCCAATGTTTCCCGTCAAAACTGGGTTCAGAATAAGTCGCCTGGCCTTCCATAATTGCAGAGGTTTCATCTAATGCGCTCCATCCGCTACTCAATACCCTTTTACCTTCAGGACATTCAGTTATCAATTGTTTCAAATTTACATTGTTTACCTCCGTTTCATTGACAACAATTTCATATCCTTTAATTGAGGTGGAACATGAAGAGCAATCTATACCCGGATCACAAGAGAAGAAACCCATGCTTAAAACTAAAAAAATTACGTTTTTCATGATTATTGAATTTAATTATTGAAAAGATATTAGCACCGAATTAAGAATCACAAAGTATTCAAAGGACAATCATAATTACAAGTGGTAACTCAAATTGAATAATCATTAGGATTAAACACCGACGAAATATAATCAACTATTTGGAAACAACACAATTCATCATCCAGTATTTATTGAAAACTCAATATTTCATAAATATTTTAATTAAAACTATTTATGGCTCCATTCTTCCGGGGAAGTCTGTTTTGTAAACTTTACGCTTTGATCTTTGAGATCTTTTCGAAAATAAATTAACAATAAATATCAAAATAAGCTATCATCTGCTCTAGGGATGCAGGCGTCAGTACAATCTCCAAATCTTCTTTTTAAATATAATAGGTAGGAGTGCCAAAAACATGATAATCCAACACCGACAAGCCCTTCCCACGCTTAATAATCAAAAGTAGACACGAAAGGCATGGGTGCTGTCCACTGTACAAAATCCCTCATGGATTCGTCCAAAGATATCAACACTACCTCAATACAGCCGAGAGCAAAGGTAGTGCTACCTGACAATGGGAACAACCGCTTGAAGTAAAAACCACCACCTTATACTGAGCAGGTATTTTCAGAATTTCTACACTTATGCCCATCTTCTCCCCTTCCCCATTGGTACAAATCACCATAATCGTAAGTATCACTGCTGCTCAAAGCTACTCAACTTGCACTAATATTCCGATTCATCCAAGTTCTTCCTGTAGCTGGGTTTAAAACAGGTAAAACTTTAGTAACTATTCCATTACAAAATATAGTACCCACTGGATAATTATCTTCTTCCCGTGCACTTTGACATATCCACTTAGTTCCATCCCATATTTCTAAACAACCTGAGCAACTGTTACAAATTATCAGACCGATTGCAGGAGTTGTTATGCCATATCTTTGTGTCATCGTCAACCGTGGCGGCAGAAATCCTGCGGTGGCACTTTGAATTTCTACTATAGATGATTCATGGGGGTGGGAAGCACCTTTGCTTATCTTTCCATCTTTGCGCACCATCATTGCATTACTATTCATTAAAGGTCCATCACCAATACCAATGATAAACAGTGGTGTTGCTGGGGTTGGTGAAGTCTGCTCGTCATTGTCAGGGATAACAGGATCATTCCACATACCGATGGTCATATTGGCATATCCTCTGGATGTATTTCCAAGTCCGAATGTACTGGAATGATATCCATAAGCTTTATTCTCATTACCAAATGCCAGACTACCATAAGTTGCACGTGATTCGAATCCATGAGCGAATCCAAAAGCCTTTGCACCCGTTTATTCTCACATAGAAAACGCATAATGACAACTTGCTTCCCCACCTGATATAGCCATTGCTCCAAAACCACTCGCATAACCCAATCTTCCTAGTGCTACTGAGAAATCACCTTCGGCCAGAGTATTTCTTCCTGCCGAAAATGAATTATTGCCAACGGCTCCAAGATAATTTCCTGATGCAATTGATTCGGATAAATCTATGACCTGGTTTCCTATATTTCCATAATTTACAGGATTGCGCCCAAGCAAACTCCAACCGGTATTATCCCCTTCTGTCACCTTCTCCAACTCGCTGGGTGTCCCGGCTGAAAGATTTATCTATACTGAACCATCATAAAAATAAAATCCTGAAGCTCCGTCGGCCTGATAAACCAACAATCCTGTGGCAGAAGAAAAAATCATTGTTCGCTGATTCTCTAACATCCGGGGTACCAATACCCCTTTATCGGTCGAGGTAATATCCAAAACTGCGGATGCATCCGGAGTAGTAGTCCCTATTCCTCCATTCTTCTGATTGTAAACTGGTATACTACAAAGAATCAACATCAAGCCGGCTACACAAACCATGGATAGCTCCTTATAATATTACATGATTTTTAAATTACCATTGTAAAGCCATCCGGCTAAAGTTAGTATATATACCTCATTATCAAGCTGAACAACATCACCGTTGAGTAACTTGTTTCTTTCAAAGAGTATCTCGTAGCTTTCATTGAGTAACTGGCATTTTACTTTATCCCTTATTTGTGTATTTGGCAGGCTATAGTAAGGATTTGAAGAGGGGTATAAGTAAACCGTTGCCAGTAGGGTGAAGGCTGTTCTTAAGAATGTTTAGGCGTTTATGTGTGTAGTCATAAAGTCGTTGTTTAGAATATTCAACGGTCAGGTATATAACAAGAAATAAGAATGGGCTTGAGCCCATTTTTTCAAAATCTGGCATGTAATCAAGATTCAGCCAAAATATTACTTTAAGATAAGAGGATGTAAAACAAAAGCAATAGGATAGCATTCGGGAAGTTGAGATCATTGCTGCATTTAGTTAAATTATTATATTCATGATTATTTTTGTCCGATGGATCACTTTATCAGTAGGGAAAGCATATTGCGATGTCATGAGGTGATACGCCCTTTTATTCATGAAACACCCGTAATTACATCATCATTACTGAATCACTTGACCGGTAGTAAGCTCTATTTTAAATGTGAAAACTTTCAGAAGACAGGCTCTTACAAAATGAGAGGAGCTCTGCAAGCCATTTTAAAACTGAGTGGTGAACACCAAAATAAAGGAGTAGTTACCCATTCCTCCGGCAATTTTGCCCAGGCTCTTGCGAAAGCCGCACAATCTCTCGGGGTTAAAGCATACATTGTAATGCCTTCCAATGCCCCTTCAGTAAAGAAGGATGGAGTGCGAACATATGGCGGCACCATCATTGAAAGTGAACCCACATTGATTGCCAGAGAAGAAATGGCAGGAAAAGTGATAGAAGAATACGGAGCATCTTTTATTCATCCTTCCAACGATATTGAAGTGATTACCGGCCAAGGGACAGCCGCATTAGAATTGATCTACGCACATCCACATCTGGAATACATTCTTGCTCCGGTGGGTGGTGGAGGATTAATTGCAGGCACGGCAGTTTCAGCGTATTACTTTGGCAATTCCTGTCAGGTAATAGGCGCAGAGCCGGAAAAAGTTGATGACGCTTACAGGTCTTTAATTAGCGGCAATATTGAATCCAACCTTACAACCCACACTATAGCGGATGGATTACGAACGCAGTTAGGTGATCAAAATTTCCCTATAATAAAACAAGGAGTAAGTCAGATAATTACCGTTTCAGAAAGTGCCATCATATCTGCCATGCAACTCATTTGGGAAAGGATGAAAATCATTGTTGAACCCTCCAGTGCAGTGGCTCTTGCCGCCGTTTTAAAAGAATCATCCCTTTTTAAAAATAAAGAAACAGGAATTATTATCTCCGGGGGTAATGTTGACCTTAGCCCTTATTTTCATTATCTTAGAAATAACTGGATTACATAAATATTATATGATGAACCCTGACTTTGAAGTACAAAAAGCCTCTGAGCAAGATTTGCCTTCCATCTATGAACTAGTGAAAGAATTGGCCGTTTATGAAAAAGAACCGGATGCTGTCAGCGCCAGTCTGAATGATTATCAAAACGATTTTAGAAATAACATTTTTCAATCATTGGTAGCCAAAAACAAAAAATCCATCGCAGGTATGGCCATATTTTATCCAGCTTACTCTACATGGAAAGGGAAAATGCTTTTTCTTGAAGATATTATCGTTACCAAATCCTACCGGAATCAGGGAATAGGTCAATTATTGTTTGATGCTATATTGAAGCTTGCTAAAGAAGAAAATTACAGACTTGTCAAATGGCAAGTGCTGGACTGGAATGAACCCGCCATAAAATTTTACGAAAAGTATAATGTAAAATTCGAATCCAATTGGTGGAATGGCAAAATATTCATTGATTAATAATCTCTTTCAATAAGGTAGTCCGCTAATCTTTCGAGGTTAGAGATTACCTGGTTTTCAACACTTAAACTTTGTAGATGAGACTTGCCTAGTTGAAGGTACGCCTCTTTGAGTAGGTTTGCGTATTCAAGGACAGCCAATTCTTTAAATACTCCGGTAACAAATTCAATTTTCTCGCGAATATTCACGGATTCACCGGTATAGTAACTAATAAGCTTTTCTCTTTGCACAGGAGTACAAAGCTCAAGGGACTTTAAATAGAGATATGTTTTTTTACTATTGATGATATCCCCTGCATGTATCTTACCGGTTTTGTTCACTTCTCCAAAAACATCCAGAATATCGTCGTGAATCTGAAAAGCAATCCCTATATTTTTTCCAAACTCAAAAAGATGTCGTTGATCCTCCTGACCGGCTCCTCCAGCCATAGCTCCTAATTGTAGGGCCGCACCCAAAAGGATGGAGGTTTTCAATGTAATCATCTGAATATAATCGTTAATACTGACTTGAACCTGGTTTTCAAAATCCATATCTAATTGCTGTCCTTCACACACTCCAATAGCTATATCACTAAAAAACCGGGCAGCTTTGTACCCTACATCTCTATATTCTTTATTGAGCAGATAAGTAAACGCATAGATCATCATCACATCTCCCGATAAAATGGCCTGGGGTAAACCATACTTTATATGTGCAGAAGGAAGGCCACGCCTTTTCTCAGCATGATCCATTATATCGTCATGGATCAAAGTGAAATTATGGAATATTTCAACTGCATAGGAAAATGGCAAAGCATGATTAAATTCATTAGAGAATGCCTCACAAGCCATAAGGGTAAGTACAGGTCTGATACGCTTACCGGCGGCTTCTGTTATATAACGTAAGGGTTCATATAAATTCAGAGGAGTTTTATCCTTTAATTGTGACTCTGCAAACTGAAGATATGCTGAATGGTAGACTTCTATGAATTCCATATTTTTGAATTAAAAGGCAAAAATAAGGATTGACTTATCATAAACGAATGAAATCATTTCTATAAGTGAAATATAAATGAATTACTTCCACAGAAGAGCAAACATGTACATTCTGGTATCTTCCCGTTAAGTTTGGGTAAAATTTCAATTTTATTGTATTCAATTGTACAATTGAATGTATTTTTAAACCATCTACAGATATCTTTAATTTAAATTGGTTTTTATGAATAATGTATTCCTGGCTTTGGCACTTTGTATTTCATTTTTGATTGCCTGCAAATCTGACCCTTACAAGAATTTACCTGACTTTAATGACCCTGTTCACATTCATTTTAATCCTTCATTAAAACCATTTTACCATGGTGTAGCATCAGGTGATCCGTTGGCTGACCGAATCATTATATGGACAAGGGTAACCCCTGAAAAAGAAATCCCGATTATCAAGGTTCAATGGCAAATTGCTACAGATGAAAATTTTAATCAAAGTGTTAAAGCTGGATATGTAGAAACCTCTCCTGAAATGGATTATACCGTCAAGGTGGATGTAGGAGGACTTCGGCCTGGTGTTACATACTTTTACCGTTTTTTCGCTTTCGATACTTTTTCTCCGGCTGGACGGACCAAAACACTTGATCCCAATGGATCAGACAGTCTGAAATTTGCCGTCATTAGTTGTTCTAACTGGCAATGGGGTTATTTTAATGCATATGCAAAAATTGCTGAAAGACCCCTCCTGGATGCTGTTTTACACCTGGGCGACTATATCTACGAATACGCCATTGATGGTTATGGTGATACGACATTAGGAAGATTCCACTTGCCAGAACATGAAATTATTACTCTTGCGGATTACAGGACCAGATATTCACAATACCGCACTGATCAGGACCTCATGGCTGCTCACCAGATGCATCCTTTTATAACCATCTGGGATGATCATGAAGTGGCCAATGACAGCTATATGACAGGAGCCCAGAATCATCAGCCGGAAACTGAAGGCCCATATGAAGATAGAATGAAGGCCGCTATGCAGGCTTATTACGAATGGATGCCCATGCGCTTACCGGAAGATCGATTCCTATATCGCTCTTTTTCTTTTGGAAATTTGGTTGATTTATTCATGCTAGATGGAAGACTTGAAGGAAGGGATGAACAGGTAAAAAGTGTTGATGATCCTAGATTTGATCAAGATGACCGATCGATGCTCGGAGAGGGACAATTGACATGGCTGCTGAATTCATTGGAAAATTCAACTGCTCAATGGAAACTTATTGGAAATCAGGTAATATTTTCCGGTTTGGATATGAGCCCTGCTTTTCCTCAAAGACCCATTAATCTAGATTCCTGGGATGGATATCCTGCAGAGCAGCAAAACATTATGGAATTTATAAAAGCAAAAAAAATCGAAAATGTGATCATTTTAACCGGGGATACCCATTGTTCCTGGGCGTTTGAAACCGTTCCTGATTCTGATATGAAAGATTATAGTAAAACAGGAAAAGGATCAATTGCAGTGGAAATAGGGACTCCCAGTATTAATTCTTCCAATTATGATGAATATGCTTCTATGGATACTGTAAATATGGCACTACAGGGTTACCTTAATCCTAAAGTCAATCCCCATTTGAAATTTGCCAATTTATCCGAGCATGGATACGTGATTCTAACGGTAGGGCGAGATTTTACCCGTTCTGATTGGTATTTCGTAGAAACGGTCAAGGTTCAAAACCTTAATGAAAAACTGGCTCAAACTTTCTATGTATACTCTGGTAAACCTGTGTTGAAAAAATAACATCAATGCTAATTACATTGTTTAACGTGATTCATGATAAAGTTTGATAAATCAAAAGTTAATATTTTATTGATAATGAGCACTTTTCATTGAATGCCGTTCATTTTCTTATTAATTATTAACTTTTTTTGAGACTCAGTATAGAGTTAACTCAGCCTCAATAACTCTGGGCTTGCCCTGGATATCTGTTAATACTTCTGCTCTGTAGTTCATTTCAATAAAAATTTTTAGGGTTTCTTCCATCTTGTATTCATTGATTTCAGCATAGATCAAGCCTCCCGGCTTAAGATGGGTCAATCCGAAAAGTGCCAGTGCTTTATAAAAAATAAGCGGGTCAGAACCAGCAAAGAGCGCAATCCCTGGCTCATATGTGCTCACTCCTCTGCCCATCAAGTCTTCCTCATCATCACCTACATACGGAGGGTTTGAAACGATGAGATCAAAATGAGGTAATGTTTCTCTTTGTGCTTCGTCGATAAAATCCATTTTAATAAAATGTATTCTGCTATTATGCCTGCCGGCATTCTCTTCAGCGACCATTAATGCTCCTTCACTGATATCAATTGCTGTTATATCGGCCTGTAAAAGATGCCGGTATAGCGTGATGGCAATACACCCTGAACCCGTACCGACATCCAGAATTCTTAATCCACTTTTATTACTTTGGGATTGAATGATATGATGCATCCATTCTTCGGTTTCAGGCCTGGGGATGAGGGTATCGCGTGTAACTTTAAAAAAACGATCATAAAAGTAGACCCTCCCTGCAAGATATTGCACCGGAAATCCCGAGATCAATTGCCTGATATGTATGTTAACTTCATCTTCATCCGGCAGGTGAATATCATAAATATCTTCAATGTAGATTCTCGCAATGGAATTAGCCTCTCTTTCGCCATAGTGACTTGAAAGCAGATGAACAATTCTGTTAAAAACCTCATTTCTAGTCATGCCATTCCAATGGAAAGTGTATCAAACCATTTGCGTATGCCTTCGATGCCCTTTTTATTCTTTCATTAAACATCATTTTCTTTATGCTCGCTTTTAATTTATTATGTGTTGATAAAGCTGGGACGCTATACCCCAGATGCACACTTAATTCGGCTGTCGTTGCGATCTTTAATCGATGCTTTTGATAAAATACCGGACTGGGTCGTAAATGTCTCATACAAGCTAAAAGTTCCTGAATGGTATCTCCGTCTTTGAGCAATTGATCCTCTGTTGGGCTATGATCTATGTCATCCATTTCATCATAACTCCAGGAGGGAATCCGTGTTTCTTTGATTTGAAGAGGATTGGAAGCCAAAAGCATCTTTTCCTCAAAAGGAATACCCATCTTTTTCGTTAAACCATTGATACATTGCACTGACTCTCTAATAAGGTTTTCATATCTTATCCGGATATATAACGGGTGATTCTCCATTCTTAAAGCAGCAAGATGATTCAGAAGACAGACCCCGGTGGCATACACCGGATTATAACCACGGCGTACTAATGAAAGCAAAGTGGGCAATGGATCTCTGACCATATGTATGACTCCTGCACCAGGAAAGGTTTCAAGGAATGACTCAAAATTCCATGCATTGCAAGGTGTTTTTTCTATCCAAATATCCTTTTTCAATGCATCCATAGATAATGTAAAAAATCCATCGCTAAACTCATGAAACGTATGAGATCGATTGATTAATTGCGCTATCGTTTTTCTGTTATGCCCGTATTCAGGATGAAGCAGATCAATTCCATTATAAAGGTGATAGCCTTCATTCCTTAGGCCGAAAGGAAATCGATAGGGTATCCTCCATTTATTCATTCTGAAATGATCAAATAATGGTTTCTTGCAGAAAAGAGACGTCTCACTTCCGGCAAAAATCATGGAATGTCTGCTCAGGATATTTTTCAAAAGTGAACTCCCCGTACTCCCTGAACCACCGATCAACCATCTTTTATTCATAAAACAAACGCTGAAAAAATGTATAAAAATAAAACAAGAATAAATTCTTTTACCAGGATTTAGTCATACTTGCCCGATTTAAGTCTTTGTTATAAATAAAACTGGAATTGTTTTTGTACTACACATCCTCCAGTCTATAGATATATGATAAAAATAATACAGATACAAGGTCAATATACACTTTACAGGGATATCAATGCACTCAATGATGATGACAAAGCCATTCTGATATCTGCTTTGCAGGCGTTAGAATTTTCCTATGCACCTTACTCAGGCTTTCAGGTGGGTGCTTCGCTATTAATGGAAAGCGGCTATATGGTACAGGGAGCCAATCAGGAAAATGCTAGCTATCCTCTTTGTATTTGCGCAGAGCGGGTAGCGCTATACAACGCTTCCATTCACTATCCGAAAGGAGTTATCAAAGATCTGGCAGTAATTGCCAGAAAAGTAAATGGAAAAGTAGAGATTCCGGTTCCACCCTGTGGTGCATGCCGTCAAGTGATTGCAGAATATGAATTGAGACAAAATTCTCCTATTCGCATCTTGTTGAAAAGCGATGCACCCGGAATTCTGGTATTTGATGGAGTTGAACATTTATTGCCCCTGGCTTTTAATGGAAAGGTACTATGAGTGGTACAAGCATTTCAAACCAGCAATACTGAAATGCTCTCTTAAAGTTGAATAATAAATTTCTACTGTATTCCCAAAGGGATATCGTCCCGGAATGAAAATGACCTGCTGCCCAACTCAACTACTTCAACACCATCAATTTTACCATCACAACAAGTAAACCGGATTAGTGTACGTACCATATGCCAACCCTGAAAGCCATATGAACCTGGATTCATATGAAGACATTGTCGTTGTGAGTCATACATTACTTTACAAATATGAGAATGACCGGAAATGAACAACCTGGGTTGATATGTATTCAAAATGGGAATTACCCTTTTGCTATATCTCCCTGGATACCCTCCTATATGGGTCATCAATACTTTTACACCTTCACATTCGAATGTTAAATCCTCAGGAAATGTAGCCCGGATGTCAGCGGTGTCAATATTTCCAACAACTGCCCGAAAAACAAACCTCTTTGTGAATGCTTCAATACTTTCTAAAGTTCCCATATCACCGGCATGCCAAATCTCATCACATGCATCCAGGTATTTCCAGATATCCATGCCGGCATACCCATGATTATCAGAGATAAGAACAATGCGTTTCATCCTACTTATTTCATTATACCTGAATTATAATTTTTCATATCTAGGTGAGATACTATCTTAACCTGAAGCTACTTTCTTCCTCTAACCTTGAGGATGCTCGAAAATAATTTTCCCGAATTGCCTTCCCATTTCCATTTTTTCAAATCCCCGCAGACCTTCCTCTAAAGGTATCACATCATCAATGACCGGTCTGATGTTTTTTTGTTGTACAAACTCCAGCATATTGGTAAAATCCTGATCGGAACCCATGGATGAACCTAAAATTGCTATTTGCTTCCAAAATATTGGCTGAGGCTTAATCTTTGTCATCATACCTGCCGTTCCTCCATAGACACATATTCTCGCACCATAATTGCAGGAAGCCAACACTTCACTCATTCCATCCCCTCCGGCTCCATCAATGACAATATCGATACCACCACTGATGCGTATCAATTCTTTACCCCAGTCAGGATGATTATAGTTGACCCCTCCCGCTGCTCCCATAGCAATCGCTCTATTAATTTTGTCTTCTGAGCTTGAGCTAATATAAACCCTGCACTTCATGACTAATGCAAATCGAAATGCTGCCAAAGCCACACCACCTCCAATACCTGTAATTAAAACGGCCTCATCTTCCTGTACCTTGCATTTCACAAATAAAGCTCTGTATGCTGTTAATCCGGCCAAAGGGAGTGCTGCTGCTTCTGTGGAAGTGAGATGTAGAGGGCATGGATAAATATTTTTCGCAGGAACAATCACCTGCTGAGCAAACGTCCCGTGATGGGGCATTCCCAATATGGTAAAATTTTTAGAAGGGAAATTTTGATTGCTTCCCCACTCGATTCCCGGGTTGATCACTACTCTTTCACCTTCTCTGATTCCACATCCATCACTACCCAAAACACAAGGGAGCTTGATCCTGGGGTATAAACCTTTAGTCATCCAAATATCGCGAAGATTCAAAGCGGAATGAGTAAGCCTTATCTTTTGCCATTCAGGAGGGGAATCAGGCAAATCAAAACTTTTATAGCTTACAGGCTGCCCCACAGTTTCCAACAATAATGCTTTCATATTTACCATTGATGTCATTAAAAGTACATGATAACCTATGGACAAAAAAGTACTTACAAGTGGATTTAGCTAAAAAAAAATGCCGGACGAATTGAAACGCCCGGCTCTACCCAATAATCAATAAAACATAAACAAAAATTCCAATATCTTTTACAGCACAAATGCTGACTTCTTCTTTTTTTTATGGATGAATAAAAATTTAGTTTTAACTCGTTATATAATGATTCTAACCATTATTTGTTTCAACGGTCTAATTTATAAACTTTTATTGTTTTTTTCGCATAATCATTGTAAATATTGACAAAAAACATGCCTGATTTTGGAAAATAGCTGTTATCCAATACCCATTGATCACCGGAAATTTTATTTCCCATCCGATTCCTTCCCACTAAAACTCCTGCCGCAGTATATACTTCTAATGTAAATTCTGAGGGCTGCACATTGACAAATTCGATAACACACCGGTCAGAGAAAGGATTTTGCAGTACTCTGATATCAAAGCCGTATGGTTCAAGAATCTGATCCCATTCCTGCATAATCAATGGACGTACCGTTAATTCCTGATACATTTCCGGAGTTAAAGATCCGGGACCGTCTTCCAAAACCAGAGTCCCCGGAAAAAATCCATGAAGGGTAAACCAATCCATACCTTGTCCTATATAGTTCATTTCCCCAATCCATGAAATCCTTAATTTCCCTTCGCTAAAATGATAATTTTCACTGGTGAATTGCGGGATCGACGACTCTACTTTTTCAAATCGGGAACCTGCCGGTAAAGACAATTCCAATTGAAAACCATGTATATCCTTTTCATCATTTCCCGCAATAAATGCAATGACCTCACCATCGCTTCTACGATTTTGCCTGATAAAAATCGGCTCCATAGATGCCCGTACCTGCACATCCCTGGCACCATCCATTTTTGAGGAAGGTGGCAAATCATCAACATCACCCATTTTGATACCAATAAAACGAAGATGGTCTGTATCAAAATGGTCAGTGGTGAGATGGATGATTTCAGGTAGGTTTTTCAAGTCAAAAGGTGTGATTTCCTGATTATTATCGATAAACTTCCAGGCAGGTGTACCATTGGGAAATGAAAAATTAATACCCAATATCACCCTGCGTATAGCGATCAGATCTGCACTGGTAATGGTACCTGATCCGTTCACATCAGCAGCTATAAACTTATAAATATTATCAAATCTTTGCTGGCCTAATATGTGTCGTTGAATCAGTAAAATATCTAAAGTAGAAACGTCCTGACGAGGGTCGTCTGATTTTCGTGCAGTCAGAGTTACATCCAGGATGGGTGGTATATCTTCAAAAGTAAAAGAGCCATCTGTATTAGTCATGTGTGATGCCCCATATTCAGGCAAGGGCGTTCTCATTTCTACCATTACCTTTTCCATAGAATGTCCCCTCCTCGATCTTACCTTTCCCGAAATGTTTACCATAACCTCAGTATCTTCACATACATCGTGATTATCCTGTACAAGGACCCGGGCTTCGCAGAAATCCTGGTTACCTTCCAGGTCAGTGACCCAAATTTCCAATAGTATTTCCTGAGATATCCCATTGGGTATTTCTTCGCAGGTAATTACACGTGACTTGTAAGCAGTATCCATAGAAAATGAAAAAATCAAATCAGTAGAAGGTGTGCAGTTGTCAAAACTTTTATAATTAAAATCTTCCGCATATAAGGTAATACTGCTGGATGATTCCATCAATACCGTGGTAAGCGAAGATATACAAACCGGTGTGGGTGCCTTGCAATCCTGTACTTTCAATTGATATTGACATACGGCTTTATTTCCACAACGATCTTTTACCTCCAGTTCAATCCTATGTTTTCCGGGAGGTATGTGGATATCAATATCCCGTGAATTTCCTTCATGTAATGCAGAAACTGCGCTCCATTCAAAGTACTTCCATCGGATGTCCAATTCATCAAGTGGAGTGCAATCATCGGCTACAGGTATGGTAAACCGGTACCTCGTATGACTACAATGGTCATCATATAAACATATCGTTGTATCTATACAAGCAAACTGAAACTTGGGAGGTGTAGTATTGTTGATTTTGATGATCTGATCATAGGTCCAAATGGGTTGTTGTGTGGAAGGATCATACTGACACCAATCGATGACAGCCCATTCCCTTACAATTTTAATACACGCTCCCTCCACTCCTTTGAATACCTTGTCTTTATAAGATACGCCCGGTTGTGCACATTTTTTATTCTTAAACTCCGGCATTCCGGCGATATCAGGTGTAAGGAACGTATCGGCACAAATTTCATCAGTAAAATCAGATGGCCAAATAATATCATCCATCCCAAAAACAACTTCATCCGCTATAGTGATTTTTTGTTGAACAGTGGACTGGTTTCCTTGGGGATCCGTAGCGGTAAATGTGCGAATGATATATCCTTTTCCACAATGAATGTTATGAGAAAATGTATAAGTGATCTGAACTGAACAATTATCCGTTGCTATACCATCTTTCCCTGCCACACCATTGTTGAATCCATCATGGAGTACAATGTCTTTCCTGTCAGACAATTGCAAAGCAATTTTTCCAAATATTGAGAGATTGTCAAAATCAACAGGTGTGCGGCAACTTACAGTCAAATCAGAAGGCGGTATAATCTGTGGAGGCAATTTATCCTGAACATCAACTATGACCATACAACTGTTTTCATTCCCAAACTTATCAGTTATATATAAAATCACCCTGATCTTTTTTCCGGCTTCTGCACAGCAAAAATCAACAAACGGACCTCTTTGATTATACCCACAGACATCCGCATCCATTTTCTGAACTTCCCATTTTACTATCTTGCAATTATCAAAGCTCCCTTCATCGAGAGATTCGGCATATAGTCGAGCCAAACCATTGACACCCAGCCCAATGACTGTGGACTCTGTACAAACCGGATTAGGGGTTTCTTTATCCTCCACGATCAACATAGACGAACATTCGCCCTTATTGCCACATTCATCTGTGATTTCATATAAAATAGTATGCTTACCGACCGGCACATAACTAAATTCCGGAACTTGCGTTTTCTCTAACAAATGACCCAAAGAATCAAATAAAGAATATTTGATGGAATAACCGGAGCAATCTTTTACAGGATCGGGAACATAAATTTTGACTTTTGAAGCATAACATTGAAAAGGGTCATTGGCAACTTTCTTAGTAGGAGGGCAAGCAAACTCTGGGGCTTTTGTATCTTCGACCACAATAATCTGATTGTACATCCTGCTTTCCGTTGAACACCAATCAATGATGAGCCATGAGCGCAACAATTTGTATCCGACGCCACATTTGTCAAAAAAATGATCGGTAAAGGTAGATTGAATATTCCGGCAAGGACTAATTTCAGGGCTTCCCGTGTGTACAGGTGAAGGGTGTCCATTGGTTAACAAAGGAAAAGTGTCATGACATTGGAGCGCTTTATTATCATACCCATCAAAATGTGGAGGCATGACGACATCTCCAAGAGGAAGCTTGCGAATGTGTATTGTCTGAACACATGATTTCTTGTTGTTAAAATCATCAATGGCTGTCCAGGTTCTGTAAATGATGGACTCAAATGAGGATTGACACGATGCTTGATACAACTCATCGTGCCACTCTACCCAGGCGTCAGTACAATTGTCTATTCCCAGCACTTTGTATTTTTTCTCCCCCACAGAGATTATTTCATCATATTCCTTGAAAGGAAACCCTGTGTTTTCAGGCAATCTGCTCGCATTACACAATATGGTGTCCGGATTGCAATGTAACTTGGGCGGACTTTTATCCGAAACAATGAGATCGGTTTCACATATGGATCCATGTGCACAATCGTGGGAAATCCTCGCTTTAATCACTTTTCCAAGATGTTCTTTACGAAGTGTATTATCGGGAATAATTTTTCCTGCTGGGTCCAGGAGTGTAACTTTATATTTCTCTATGGGCGGCTGAGGGTTGTGCACCAGCATACCTGCAGTAATCAATTGCTGGCAGTTATCCAGTAGGGATACATTGAGAGAAGCCGGGCAGAATAAAGGCGGAGGGCTTTGGATAGTGATTCGCACCGAATCGGTCACTTGTACCATTGGCCCTGCTCCATCGGGATCGTCGGACACTAACAATAAAGTGAATCCTTTGTTGGCTTTATCTGCTGTGCCAGGTATATAAGTGGTACCTAAAGAAAATCGAACATTTGTATTTCCTCCGGGTTGAAAAATTCCATCCCCCTGTGTAAACCAATAACCATTATCCACCATTCCGGAAATATAGGCATTGAGATCGGGCAAATGGAGGACTTCGTGCGGGCATATTGAAGTATCATTTCCGGCAAAGACAGTCACCTGAAGAGTGCTTTTCATGGGTATTGCCCATAAAACCGCTATTAAGAAATTGATAATCAATATCTTATTATGATTATATAGTATATGTTTTTGGCTTTTTAACAATGTCTTATACATTATAAAAATATTTAATGCAAAAAACATACCATATCTATGGATTGAATATGTGAGGACTGAGGGGTTGAGGAAGTGAGTAGGAGGCAGAGAATGTTTAGCCGTAAATGGGTTTAGTGTAAAGTCGTATTTTTGAAATCTGTGTACATATGTGTTTGATCCCCACTATATGCGGAAAAAAATAATAAGATGGTTTGATTATTTATTGTTTTAGTGGTATGTTATTTCCAGTCTTTGAAAATATGAATCAGTGAAAATCCGTGTATTATCTGCGTAATCTGCAGGATAAAAAAAATAAGATAGTTTTATCCCCTAAAGCATTGGGGACCACCGGGACAAGTTGTGCTGATATATTGACTAAATAGTTCTTCTTCGCGCCTTTGCATCTTTGCGAGAGAAAAAAACATTGAATAATAGTATCGCTTCTTAATGATTAAACGAATAACATTTTCTGACAACTGCTAAGTTATACATCTACTTCTTTTCCTCCCGGATGACAGGAAAGTGTATACCCAATTGATCCAGATATGTATCGTATTTCGTTTCATCATAATAAAATTTTTCAAGCTTTGGCCTGAATTCATCCATGATGTCTTTATTGAGATAAATGGCGGGGCTATCGTCTTTGGAGACCATCGGAACATATTCTGTTTTCATCCCCTGCTCTTCTCTGAAGTACTGCCAG
>DAOLDB010000027.1:0-51075 GCA_035327565.1 Saprospiraceae bacterium | reverse complement strand
GCTGCGCACGCCGGATGCTTTTCCATGAAATTGAGTTTTGTGCTTAATGGTGCGGGTTTTGAACCCAATCAACTTACAACTACCTGTACCATTTCCTTAGAAAATGGCAAAATCACTTCTTCCCATCTGGAACTGGAAGCGTCCATTGAGGGTATGGATAGCGACATCTTTAAACCTTTAGTTGAAGAGGCAAAAAATGAATGCCCTATATCAAAACTCCTGGATACAGAAATTGAAGTTTCCTACCGGTTGTTAGAATAGCTTGGTAAAAAAAAACTACTGAATTTTAAATATCAGATTCCAATGTAACAGCATACTTGTTCTGTCTTTGGTAAAATAAGAGACCAAAGATCAGAAAAGCCATGCCAAGAATAATGAAGCTCCATGTCCCCATGGCAGGGATAGGTTGGTCAATTGGACATGCCGGAATGACAATTCTTCTTTCAAAAGGAATTTCATTTTCTTCCTCGTCAAACATGACACCAGGAGCGAGCAATATGATAGTTTCTTGGGTAGGATCCCTTTCAAATTCAATCACGATAATTCCGTTGCCTTCCCCATCATCCTGAAATATCCATCCTGTTTCTGCACCAAAAATTCCAGCCAATGCTAAAACAAAAGGATCATTACCAACAATTTGACAATTTTGCAAATCAACAAGAGTAACTGCCTGACCGGGTTGCCCTCCCCGTATTATAATGGAGTCAATCACAGTCGTTGCCCCAGTGGGGGGGATGAAACAATTAGGCGCCCTTTCTTCTATGGATATTTCGCCATCATAACAAGGGATCCTTTCTCTGTTGATGCAGGACCCTCCTTCATAGACTGGTGGAGTGCCTTCATCCCCAAGCAAACCTTCCGGGCAACATGGGAGATTGTAACAGTCACATTCAAGGAACAAAGTATTCCAGTAACAGAATCTTCCTTCACACTCTGAATCGCTGGCTGTACAATCCGGAACCACCACAAAAACCCAATCTTGAAAAGAATGGAACATCTGACAAATAAAGCCTTCAGGAAGTGCATCTTCTTCGGGACATTCCGGATAACAATTACACACCTCCCCGTCATCCACAGGCGCAAATCCTTCCGGGCAGCCATTTTCAAAAATTTCATCATCACACGGAAATATGAAGTATTGAAACAATGAAGAACAATCTCCGCATTGGACTCCTTCACAATCTGGGATTAAAATATAAGCTTCTATATCCATACATAGGGTTCCTGGAGGAGGAGAATTACAATCTCCCTCCCACCCCGGATAACATTTTCCTAAATAGCAATAAAACCCATCAGGACAATCAAAGTATCCTTCACAACTCACTAAGAAAATTTCATCGGGACAGACACATGGCCCTGCAACTATACTTTCAATAAAATCTCCTAATTGAGATTCACATACACAAGTTAAAGTTACAGGATTCCATACCCTATCTTGTCCATCACAATCATAACAAAATTCTGAATTGACTGAGCAATCAGGAATAAGCACTTCAAGGCCTTCTCCGAATTCATAACATACAGTGCCGGGTGGCAACTCTCCTTCCGGGCATTCCGGATAACAATATCCATAGAAGCAAAAATAACCCTCTCCACAATCTTCATCATCTTCACAATATTGAAATAAAGCAGCAACATCCGTTTCGCAATTGATGACCATGATTGGATTTCTTGGTCTTGCCTGGCTTATAAGAATAATGGGCATTAAAAAACCAAGAAAAAGAAAGTAAAGTGATTTTTTCATTTGGTATTGATTATTAAAAAACAGTATGCCAAAAAAGCTTAAAATGATGTTGAAACCCATCTTCTTCGGTAGTACAGACTCCCTAATATCATGAAACCTATACCCAGTATGATCAGTCCCCATGTGCTTGTAGTGGGTATTTGTTGTGAGCAAGCAGGAATAAATATAGGATCATGATCGACTAGATTTATGATGGAAGGGGCAAACGGATCTCTAGTGAATTCTATTTTAACTACAGCAATCCCCGGCAATCCTTCATCTTCTCCATCCTTGAATATCCATCCAGCAGCTCCGCTTTCCTGCACCATTTGAAGAACCAATGCCTGTCCTCCTATCAAATCACAATTTTCTAATTGCTCTATAGTCAGGGCCTCTCCAACTTGAGCGGTGACCCCGATAATCAATATACTAAAAAACACTTCCTCTCCTGGTTGCAAGCCTGCACAACTCAATGGAGGTATTCTAATATCCAATTCTCCATCATAGCAGTCTGTTTCAACAATTTCGATACATCCTTGATGCATACTAATGAATTCACCTATTCCCATCTCATCTATCACCTCCGGATCCACCAGTACTTCCGGACAGCATGTATATGGATCAGTTTCATCCTCATAACATAGACAAACTAAATTTTCAAAGTCCCAAAGTACATCAAAAGTACAATCGAATTCTTCACATCCTACAGAAATATTACAATCCGGAACCAAAACACAAATATCTTCATCATAATCCAAATAATCGGTTACATCCATACGTGTCCATCCATCAGGAAACTCTTCTTCACTTTCGCAATCAATGATCAAGTAGCAAAACCCATCGATTTCAATGAACCCATCCGGACAGCCATTTTCACGCACCTGGATTAATTTTCTTTTTTGATGCAAATCAATGGTTTCACAATTGATCACCATGATCGGGTTTCTTGGCCGGTTGGCTAATTGAGAAGGTAATAATGTAGGAAGAAATAAAAGCAAACTTAGGATTGTTATAATATTTTTCATTTTCGTCTGGATTTTTAATGCAGTGCAATATGAGAAAAAATTCCTTATCCGGCAAATATTAATAATTAACTTTTGGTGCTTTATCTGCAATTACTCTTTCATATAGCAATAAGCTTCACTGAAATGTTGAATCGTTGATTCGTGTAGGCGTTGAGAGAGCTATACTTCCCCGGAAGAGTGGAGTCATAGAGTTGTTGTTTTGAAATTGTAATTTGAAAATTGTTGTAATTTTAGTATTGAGATTCTCTTTGTGCTCTTTGTTCAATATTCTTTGAGGCCTTTGTGGTAAAAATAGAAAATGTTGAGGTGTTGAGTTGTTGTTTTGAAATTTGATCTTTCAAGCACAAGATTTTCATTAGGGTTTTCAATTGGAATCGGAATATGTATTGGCTTTAGCCAAAATGTTGCCAATCATTCCAGTTGAAATTGTAAAGTTGACAGATATTGGAAAATCTGAACATTCTTTCACATTCAACTCCTTCGGAGATGTCTCAGGTTTCACTGGTCCACTGCCTGGACTCGAGCTTACTCAGGATTATATTCTTCTCAGTTGATCATTTTCAAAGTCCACATACAGATTGAAAAACTTGCAATCCCAAAGGGATTGTATATGAGTAGCCCCGAATGAATTTCGGGGTTACGAATCGGCATTAAGTACAACCACTGAGTGGTTGAATGTTGTAAAACCCACAAAGAAATTCTGGCGAAGAATATTGAGATAAGCATTTAATATAATAGGTAGTCCCTAGTTGGAAAATGGTGTACTTGCCCTGCAATATACCCATTTGTCTGAATCACTTTTTCCCACAGATTTCACGGATGGTACGGATTGCTTATTATTAATCATTTTAAATCGGTGTAATCCATTACTCCGTTTAATCCGTGATTCTGACAATCTCACCCTCATACCATCCTACTATAAATCCAAAAACCGGCTCTTGTGCTCCGGTGGAGGAAGAATACATTGATCCTCTCTTCCAAACCAACGGTAACGGTTTCTTGCAATCATCCTGTAAATCCCATTACGTAATAAAGCAGGTACAATATAAAAGATTTGTGCCCATGAATGCGGAAAAGGCAAATATCGTGCAGCTCTTAAACCGGCATCAGACTCTGTATAAAAAATTCCCTTATCCAATAAAACTACTGTATCCCTTTTACCGGCATTCTCTCTGAAATACTGGGCGGATTTCGATTGGAGTGTGGCAAATAAGAAGTAATGGTCTCGATCATGCTTCAAAACATACTGGACAAAACCATTGCAAAGAACACATTGACCATCATAGATCAACACAGGATGATGATGGCTTTTCTCCAGAATTTCTTTTACCCTCTGCGTTTTTTGTTGCATTGTTATTGTACAATTTATACTCTATGCCAATAACAACTACAAAATAGTTACAAAGGTTATGAAAAACTATAAAACCCAATTTATCCGGTGGATATTTGAAAAAATTATGGTTTCTGTTTCAACAAATGTTATTACATGGATATTATAAAGAATGGATAAAAACAGAACTCTACTTCAAAGTTTTATGTTACATTAACCACAGGCTCAAATAATTAATTGTCCTGTAACTCCTTGTTTGCCATCAAATGCGCTTTAAAATGTATACAAATTGATAGTAAATACTATATTAAAATAATTGTTTTCAATTGGTTTTTTGGGGTTATTCAGGGCTCCGCTCTTCTTTGGGCGGGCCCTGTTTTTTATATTCGCAGTTAAAAACTATGTGTGGCAGAGCATCACTGACTAAAGTAGAGCAGGAACTGGAACAGCGCTTCCTTTCAACTTTTTATTCCGAAGATCTGGAGCGATATAATCCTCTTCCCAATTTTAATATTGCCCCCACCCACATGCATCCGGTCATTACTCAGCATGAAAGAGATCGTCTGCGGCTATTTCGCTGGGGTTTGATACCTTTCTGGGCTAAAGACATCAAAATCGGATATAAAATGATCAATGCCCGCCTGGAAACCATCCGCGAAAAAAAAACCTATTCCTCCTCACTTAAAAGTAAAAGATGTATAGTGCCCTTTGATGGTTTTTATGAATGGAAAAAATCTGGGGATCATAAAATTCCCTACAGGATAGGGTTAAAGAACGTCGATATTTTTACTATTGCAGGCCTCTATGATCAGTGGATATCTCCTGGAGGGGAACTCATTCATTCGTTTACCCTCATCACCCATGAACCCAATGCATGGATGTCTGCCATTCACAACAGAATGCCTGCCTTACTCCTCCCGGAATACGAAAGACAGTGGCTGGAAGATGATGTCCCGGCAGAGCAGCTACTCGACCTCCTCCATCCGGTTCCCGATGATGTCATGACCGGATATACAGTCTCTCCTCGTGTCGGAAATGTAAGAGAAAACAACGAAGAACTCATAAAGCCTTATGATTATGGGGAGGGGATTTAGCTGTGAGTTTAGTGGCTAGTGGGCAGCGAATGTTGAGGCGTTCATTCGTTAAGTGGTTGATTCGTTTAGTGTTGAGATTTTCTTTGTGCTCTTTGTGCTATACTCTTTGTGGCCTTTGTGGTAAAAAAATTGCCTGAGAATAGTATTGTAGTGGCTATTGGGCAGAGAATGTTGAGGCATTTATTCGTTAAGTGGTTGAGTTGTTCATTCGATAAAGTGGAAAGTTGTTAATTAATATAACATCAGAATAACTTGTCCCGATGACGAAGGAAATGGGGATCAGCACATCAATAGCATACCATCAAACCATCAGCACTTACTATCAAACCATCCAATTGGATTCACACCAGATACTTTCCTACAATAGGCATTCTACGGCCCATGCCAAAAGCTTTTTCACTCACCCTCAAAACCGGTGCAGTTTGGTATCTTTTAAACTCATTCAAATTGACCAAACGCAGTACTCTTCGTACCAGATTTTCATCAAATCCTAATGCAATGATTTCCATCGGCCCCTTTCTTTCTTCTATGTAGCAATAGAGGATTTGATCCAGGATGTTGTAGTCAGGCAAACTATCGCTGTCTTTTTGATGAGGCCTTAACTCAGCTGAAGGCGCTTTGGTTATAGTATGGTTTGGAATAATCTCTCCCTCTTTATTTATCCAATCAGCCAGTTCATACACTTGTGTCTTATATACATCTCCAATGACAGATAGGCCTCCGGCCAGATCGCCATACAAGGTACCATAGCCAACAGCCATTTCACTTTTGTTGCTCGTATTCAAAAGAATATGTCCAAACTTATTAGAGATTGCCATATTGAGAATACCACGTATCCTCGATTGGATGTTCTCTTCAGCTACATCAAATGATGTACCTTCAAAAAGTGGCTCCAATATGCCAGTAACCCTATGATAAAGGTCCTGGATAGGAAGAATATCATAACGGATTCCCAGATTTTCTGCCAATCGGCGGGCATCCTCAACAGAATGGTCGCTGGAAAAATGGGAAGGCATCAGTAATGCTCTGACATTTTCCGGCCCGAGTGCTCTTACTGCCAATACCGCTGTTACCGCAGAGTCAATGCCCCCTGAAAGTCCTAAAATGGCTTTCTTCAATCCCAGCTTCCGAAAGTAATCCCGAATACCAACAATCAATGCGTGGTAAATTTTCTCAATGATTGTCATAGACTGAACTTGTTGAGGCCTGCCAATCATCACATCACTGAATTCATACGTACGGATACACTCTTCAAAATAAGGCAACTCTTCGTAAACACGGCCATCAGGACTCATTACCAATGAGCCGCCATCAAATATTAATTCGGTTTGGGCCCCGCAATGATTCACATAAAAAATGGGCAATTTATACTTTATTACATTGGCCTTCAGTATTTTAATTCTTTCATTCGATTTGTTGTAACTGAAAGGAGAGGCAGACAGGTTAAAGATCACATCCGGATTAAAAGTCATGAGATCATCCACCGGGTTAGTTGTATATAAAGGATTATCATTTCCAGTATTCCAAATGTCTTCACAGACAGTCATTGCGATTCTCTTTCCCTTGATATCAGCGAATCCATATTCTGTAGCCGGCTCGAAATACCGGTTTTCATCAAAAACATCATAAGTAGGTAGCAAAGTTTTAGGTTGGACCCACTGAATTTTTCCCAGATATAAAAACAAAGCCGCATTATAAAGGTCTTTACCTTGTACATTGGGATTTCTAACAGGTGCTCCAACGATAATCCCTAACTGGTGGGAATAGGAGGCCAGAATTTGAATACACTCTTCCGACATACGTATGAAATCATTGAACTCGAGAAAATCCCTTGGCGGATAACCACAGGTGGACAACTCACTGAAGCATATAATTTCTGATTTATGGTTAATGGCGTCCTGGATAGCAGACAACATTTTCTGTAGATTTCCATCAAAATTACCTATGTGGTAGTTGAGTTGTGCTATGGTTATTTTCATATAAATCAAATGTTATGAATAGATGGGAACACTATTTGGCATAGTGTATAATGAATACATTGTATGTTTCATTTAATAGAGAAATGAATTTAAAATATACTTTCATACAATGGGTAAAGACACCCAATGTTTTAGAATTAACGGACAACTTAGAATGAAAAATCAACTTTTCAAATTGCAAAATGTTCATTTTATTTCCGACAACGTTTTAAATATTGCCCAACGTGTATTTCCCAATGAAAGCTAATTTGCAAAATAGTCCCTTTAAGGACTTGAGAACGGTAAAACATTCAAATAGCCACCCCTCTAGGTGCCTTTAGGTACGAATTATACACATACCCCCATTAAACAAAAATTATATTTGGTATCTAAGGCGCGCCTATTAAGTCCGTATTTCATTTTCTACCTATATTCTATCCTCAACGGGACAGAGCCCTTTCGAGGAATCTACACCAAAATCAAAATTTTTGAATTCCTCCACAGAATTCCCTATTATTCTCACGTAGAGATGTACATTGACAATTTATATAGTTATGTCATAGGGAAAGATCATTAGCTCTTCATGCCCCCGATCCCCTGCACAAAAGTCGCCAAAACATTGGGAGGGCAGAGAAGAGTATGGCCAAAGAATAAAGGAATGCATCTTGCTTAATGAAATATCTTCCTGCAATAAACATCTATCATGAAGAGATTTAAAACAGCCTGAATCTATGATTGTGTAGAGTGCATTGTGTAAATTATAACTCATTATATTTTCAAATATAATTCATATTTTGCATTGAAATCGAAAACTTTGGGATCTGTACCCTACCTTTTTATAAAAGACTGATCGTGAATAAAGATCTCTATATAAAATATCTCGAAAAGATAGATGACATAGTCCATAGGGATAAAAATCTGGTATTGCGAAGCTATTACCGTCTATTCATTTTGCTGCTTGAGCATTTTAGTGAAGATGAAACCTTGCATTTCACCAGTCTCTTTTCCCGGATTGCCTATGTAGGGGCCCGCATAAAAATGAAAGGATCCCATCTCTTTTTATTGCATACCCTTCGTCGCGCCATTGAAAACGAATATGTACTTCCAGAAAATATTGATCAATATATTTCTTTAGCCCGATTCAATGTGGTGCATTTAATGAATACCGCCTGGAATACTCATCTGGTCCAAAAAATAGCACTCAGGGAATTACTGACATATTTTAAATCCAGTGACAAAAAAGTTGTTTCGTACAAAGCTGTGGTCAGTGGTATTATGATCCAAATCGACCTGGAAAGTAAACATTTCCATTTTATACCTGAAGACCAACCTACTATCACCCTGAATGTTAGATATGATATTGCAGATCAAAACGAAATCTTTACTGCACAAATCCAGAAAATGACTGAATGGAAACGTTTACCTATCCCGGTCAATCTGGTAGATGTTGAAGTGCTTGAGGATGGATGGCTGGTTCCCAAAGCTTATGTTTTCGAACCGGATTATCTGGTAGATGTAACTGCTATTGCCGGCGCTTTTAAATATTATGGCACTGAATCGTTGGAATATGTTCTCAACAAATTCCTTCCTCAGGATTTCAGCAAGGCGCTTATGGTAGGAAATATAGCCAATTATATCCTTGATGAACTGGTCAATGACCCGGACATCACTTTTGAAGCACTCCTTCCTGCTATTTTCAGGGGTTCTGCACTCACCTTTTCATGCCTTCGTGACGAAGCTGTCAATGAGATTCTCAGGGATGCAAAATTACACTTCAAAAACTTAAAGGCCTGCATTGAATATGAATTTAAAAGAGAAGACATTGACCCTTTCCATTCTTATCTCGAACCCTCATTTTTTTCAAGAGATTATGGCATGCAGGGTCGTCTGGATCTTCTTCATGAACATCACTACAAACGCCATTTTGATATCATTGAATTAAAAAGTGGAAGTCCTTTTATGACCAATCACTTCGGACTCAGTGTCCAACACTATACACAAACCCTATTGTACGATCTGATGGTTAAATCGGTATTTGAGGGTAGAAAAAATACATCTAATTTCATCCTATATTCCAAAGAAAGCGAGAAGCAACTCAGGGTAGCACCTCCAGTGAAGCCTCAGCAATATGAAGCCATTAAAGTTCGTAACGACATCATTTTAATGGAGGAAATGCTGTCAAGGGAAGGTGACCCGCAATCTGCCTCCATTATAGAAAAGGTAATGATTAAAAACTTTCCAAGGGCCAGGGGATTTTCAAAAACGAATGTGGAGCGTTTTTCAAAAACCTATAACCCGCTCGATCCGCTGGAAAAGGAGTATTATAAAATCTTTACGGGATTTATTGCCAGAGAACACCGGCTGGCAAAAACAGGAGAACATGGTATGGACAAAAGCAACGGATTGGCTTCCATATGGTTAGAAGATCAAAGAAGTAAAGAAGAGCGTTTTTCCATTTTGCATGGGCTGGTAATTATTAAAAATGAAACCGACCAGGATATACCTGTCATCACATTGGCAAAATCTGATAAAAGTCCTGATCTGTCGCGTTTCAGGGTAGGAGATATCGTGGTATTTTATCCTGATGAGGGCAACCAGGCTGTACTTCGCAATCAGATCTTCAAATGCAGCATCATAGGCATGGATGATCAAAGCATTACTCTCAAACTGAGGAGTCGCCAATACAATCATAGGATTTTTAGGGAACATCCATATTGGGCCATTGAAAATGATATGCTGGACAGCTCCTTCCTGTCCATGTACAAAAGTCTCTTCGAATGGGCTTCTTCAGGAGAAGAACAACGACAGTTACTATTGGGGAGAAAAGCTCCGGACACGTATGCTGCACCTTATCAATATACTTCAGAGGAACTTACTGAAGAGCAAAACCACCTGCTCAATCAAATGATCTCTGCAAGAAATTATTTCCTTCTTTGGGGCCCTCCGGGCACGGGGAAAACCAGTATCATGGTAAAGCACTTCATTAGATTCATTCACCACTATACAGAAGAAAGGCTACTGGTATTGGCCTACACCAACAAAGCTGTGGATGAAATATGCTCAGCGGCATTAGAGGGTCTGGGCGAATATCCGGAAGAATTGCTAAGGATAGGTTCCTACCATTCCTGCGACCCTCAGTACCGCTCTTTTCTTTTGGATCACCGGTTGGAGGAACTGCATACACGGAAAGAAGTACTTTCATTTTTAAGAAAGAAAAGAATAGTGATAGCTACTGTTTCTTCCATTCTTAACCGGCCGGAAATCTTCCGGCTATATTCTTTTAACAGAGTAATTATCGATGAAGCATCACAAATACTGGAGCCCATGGTATTAGGATTGCTGACGCGATTTCCACTATTTATATTAATTGGTGACCATAAACAATTGCCTGCCGTAGTAGTACAATCACCGGCACACACAATGATTCAAAACAAAGCTTTGTCAGCTATTGGATTTCATGATGCTGCTTCTTCATTTTTTGAAAGACTATATATGCAATGCAGGGTTAATGGCTGGACTCATGCCATTGGTATACTTACAGCTCAGGGACGAATGCACAAAGACTTAATGCACTTTCCCAATGAGTACTTTTACAGTGGCCAATTAAAGGTCATTGATAAAATTGAAAGACTCAACCAATCTTTGGAAGAAAAATTTCCCACTGCTGTTGATCATCCATTCGTCAAGCACCGCCTGATTTTCATTCCGGCACCTGTTGATGAAGCGCTTTCTTGGAAAACCAATTTGTATGAAGCTGAAATATGTAAAATTGTTATCGCAGAACTGGTTAAAATCATGAAGGAAAATGGTTTGCCATTTCACAGTGAATCTATTGGGATCATTACTCCCTACCGTGCACAGATTGCATTGATCATCAAACAATTACATGATACCCCCTATGAGGAAACATACCAAAGAGTCAGTGTGGATACAGTGGAACGGTATCAAGGTGGTGCAAGAGATAATGTCATCATATCTCTGTGTACCAACAGGTTTGACCAATTGGAACATATGGTCTCATTGACCGGTGAAGGGATTGACAGAAAGCTCAATGTAGCTCTGACTCGGGCACGTGAACGCATCATCATTACCGGCAACAAATCGATCCTGATGCAAAATAATATTTACCGTGCATTACTGGAAAGATGCCATACATTGGAAAATGTAACATCATTGATTATCTGATGACTTTCTAAACCTTACCTTTTCGAATAATTTCTCTGTATCACTTTCCAATGGTGATTATTCATGTATTTTCTCACTTGTTACAGTTTCCCATCCCTTATTTTATCCCCCGCAAAACTCATAGATGTGCGAAAATTTGTTCATACCTCATCTACAGCATTCTTATACACAATCAAAAGTATTCCATCTATGGAAAAATAAATGAAGCCAGGGTTTACTTTTTGCTTACTCATGTCATTAAAGAAAAAACTAATCTTTCAAATCAAAACGAATTATTATGCCACATTCACACGCCATCACTTATCAAAAAGCCATCGTAAAAAGCATTCAAACAACGTCTATTGAATTCATTAATAAAATAGTTTTAACCTACGATAATGGCGATGTAAATACTAACTATTATTTTAAGTATGAAATCCCTGCTTTAACATTTGGAACTGAATTGTATTTTTCAACTTTTAGAATGCGTATTTGGATTGATCAATGGTTTGATGTAAATATGCTTTATTTCGGCACGAAGGTTCATATCCAAAAAGAACATAAAATTCCTCAAATGTATTCTCTATTCCAGGCGGAAGTGATGATGCTTCACCCGCCGTTTACCAATTGCAAACTTGCACCGCATAATCATTTACAATACAATAAACAAGGAAAACCAACCAGCTTTTTCAAATTGAAAGATATTTACTATATACCGTTTTATGCTTTCCACAATTCAACTGGCATAGGCGCTCACAAACAATTAAATAATAATGAACTTTATGGATTTTACTTAATCACAAAAGACTTATCTTTATTTAATATTGACCCAAATCAAGAATTCAGTTCCGACAATCAAATTCAAAATGATGAGAATGGATGTGGATTTTACATTGAACTTCCAGTTTTTACTATGAAACCCACCGGCCACTACTAAAACGTGACTACCAGTGAAGCCCAATAGTAAGGATGATTACGACCGGGAAACTCTTTGAGGACTTTGAGTTTAGCTTGTCGCAAACTCTCTCCAATGGGTAAAAATTGATTTTCATAAAAGTTTTTAAAAATTAACAAAGTTGTTATGTCCTCAAGATTCCAAAGTGAATTGATGACAGCATATGCTCCATTTCGAAGGAAAGTTCTCGCTAATGAATACGTCCCTTCACTATCAATGATTTTACCGGTTCCCGATTCACAGGCACCGATCACCACTAATTTAACCTGCGAAATCATCGCTTCAATTTCGAATGAAAATATAGAATCAAGTTTAAAATTGTTATTCTTCTCCCTAAAATACAGCCAGGAAGCATTTTTTCGATCCTTATCGGATTTTCCATGCAATCCTAAATGCAAAACATTTATAGCTGCCTTTTCATAAGATAGCACAAATTGCTTTTTGGTTGCCTTGTTTCCGGTATACACATAGTGGCTGGGAAAGAGATTTCGGATCAATTCAGCTTCTTTCCACGATCCGGGAATTTCTTTGAGGGTTTTATGAGGATGCATCAAAGTCGATGGATCAGAAAATGCAAATACAGATACAGATGGTTTGGGATATATTGTATAATTCAATCTTTCTCTTTGCTGCATCCCATAAATGGAAAATCCCATAAGGAATGTATAGGATTTAATAGCGAATGCAGTGGCATCAGAAGGTTGAGTAATGAGTGCATCAAAGCTAAGATGGTGGAGGTCTCCTGAGGGATGGCACATTATGCGTGAAAATCCCCTTATTTCCTCCGGAATCAGCAATTGGTACCATCGAAATGCCAAAGGTTTATAATTTATTTGCCGGGGATCCCTTTGCATAGAGATCAGCGAATCCAATGATTCCTGAGAAAATGGGCGTGCATGCAGATGTGAATGATGCTTGGTCATCGTGAAAACAAGGACCGTATCGTGAATAACCTGATAGCTGATCAGAGCTTCGTGTTCGCTCATTGAATCCTGTATATCACGCAATGTAATCTTCGTCTTTTTCAATTTCTCATTTAAAAATTCAGGGTATTGCTTATAATACATTTCATACATTCTCTGGAGTCTTTCCTGCCAATACACCAATTCTTCATTTGCATAGTCATCCCTAAACTTTAATCTTTCCAAATGAAAATGACATAATTTTTCTTCCTTAACCCAATCGATTGGTACATTGTATTTCCTGTAAAGGTCAATATGATCTCCATACAATATAGTAGCCCTTTCTTTTTCTATTAATTGAATATAATCTTCCAAAACCTCTTCCTTATTCTCTGCTTCAGTGTAAATTGTATATAAGACTTTGGCACAATGCTGAATAAAATGCATAGCAAAATCATTCAAAATAATGATCTTCTTACTTTCTTCGATGGTATTAATGGGATTGGATATATGCTCAATTGCCAGTTTACTGAATTGAAAAGACCATTTGAGATCCTCTGAATTTCCTAAAGCCTGATATTTTCTAAAAAGTATCAGGGAAATCTCATGCGATATAATGTAGTTATTGTCTGATTCGACTAAAGAGTCTTTCATTATGTTAAACAAATTTTCTAAATCAGACACATCTTGAACCGCATAAAAATTTTGAGCAAGACAGGATTGTATTGCAAGGTCGAATTGTTGGAGTTGCAAATATGACAGGTACAGATCGATGTAAATAACGGAAATTGACACTTTACTTTTCAGTGGGTGTTTCTCATGAAAAGAAATCGCTTTATGGAAATGAATGATTGCATCTTCCCATCTTTCTTCCTTCATGGCCATTTGTCCCAATACCCTTTCCACATTAAACTGATCCCCAATTTTTTGAATGGAGAATTGGTAGTTTTCCATATACTTAGCAATGTCATCCTCCTTTCCTCCCTGAGCTGCATATCTGATTAGAAGATTCAGTACTTTCTGCTCCATCATGCTAAACCGTGAATCTTGAACGATGTCCAATGCCTTTTGAAAATACCGTTTACTGGTCTGTGTGTCATAATACAAAAGGCAAAATCCCGCTGCGACATTACCCAAACTTAGCATTATAGAATCCCGGGGGTTATTTTTAGCCGTTTCCAACGCCAAATCACCAAAATGCCTGGCCAACTTATATTCTCTGCAATTCTTGGCCGGCTGAATCCCTTCATATGCCGTCCAAACCAATATACCTTCTCCCGCAGGCGTCCTTTTTAAAACCCTGCTGGCTTCAAGAAAATACTTAAGTGACCCTTCATCTTCTTCAAGAAAGTATTTGGCATTCATTCCCAATGCAAAATACCCCAGACCCCAAAAATATTCTCCTACATTCTCATCAAGCAATCGATTCATTAGTGCTCGATCATCAATTTTGTTATAATAGAAAACCGAATCGATGCTTCTTAAAAGTAAAGAAAATGATGAAGCAGAATGACTAAAATCCGGAGGAGGAGGGATGTTAGTATCCATGAAATGCTTTGCTACATGATGTACCCACCGGATTTGGAAAACACAGTATTGGTAGAGATCTATATCCTCTGTTTCTTTCAGAATGGTATTATATGCAGAAATTGCATCAAAACGTTGGTAAATAAACAAAGAGTCGGCTTTTGCCAAAAGTTTCTTTATCCTCGCTTCTTCAATTGGATAGGGATAGGAATGGTACAAATATAAATTTTGCTCTTTTCCAGAATCCCAAATGCATGTTGTTAAAGAAAGTGAAAGCCCTAAACAAAACCATTTGACCAACCGTTTGTATGGAGGATTCAATTCAATAACTTTAAATTTTTCATGAAAGTAATGATTTTGGTTGAAACCCACCTTATCATTTTCCAATCGTGTGTAATACAAATTGCGCAAAGAATTATTTTATCAATTGCCCGGGATATTATTTTTAATAATGGCGTTCCTTTTGACAATATTATTACAACTTTGTCCTAACCTTCAGAAAATTTTACTTTAAATAAAAGGTTGAAATTTATATAATGATTATATTAATTTTAAGAAAATAAGGGTATTACAGGCCATTCTTACAGTCCGATATCTCTTTAAGACTTCGACCCATTGATTCAGTAAGTATGCTTGTAGTATTTCAAAAATTGCACAATTTGAACATTTAAAATATCGATTGTCAAAAAGGGATGCCACTATGGGAGATGGGATTGGCTCTCCTTGCCTTCAGCCAAGCTTTCGATTATTATTATTAAGTCATTTGGGAAATGTTGATCATAGTGATCAGATAAATAGCTCTATAAAAAATTGAATATGCTTGTTTTTTAAGCAAAAAGATGGAAAAAATTCCAGCTTCACTAACTTGTTTGGGCTGAAACCGGCGACTGAACCAATCATACCATTCAGTAGCTATTCGGGAAGAAAGGCGACAATTCTTAGGGGTCCTCCGCTACCCCCTCTGATTTTCATGGGCAGTGCGATGACATAAAAATTTCTGTCGGGTAATTGATCTAAATTCGCAACATTCTCAAAAGCCGGAATATTCATACCCATCAATATGCGGTGGGTGAGAAAATTACCCGACCTGCCGTAGTCGATGCTAGGTGTATCAATGCCGATAGCGTGTATCTTACGATTGTCTACCAGCCATTGTGCCGCTTCAGGATGTAATCCGGGGAAGTGCAGCAAAGCCACTGCTGACGGACCGGTCTTGTCGGTACCCATGTATTTAAGTTTGTCCGGCCAATACTGACCAAAACCGGTTCGCAATAAAACAATACTTCCATCAGGAATATCTCCGTATTTAGTCTCCCAATGCTGAAGATCTTCCACCATAATCTGATAGTCGATATCTCCTCTCACCTCTTCGGTGATATCGATAAGTACACCCTGTCCCTGCAGTTGTTCCAAAGGAATCTGATCAACAGTGTTTTTACCCTCAGCAAAATGCACCGGAGCATCAATGTGTGTTCCACCATGCTCGGCCATTTGAAATGAGAATGCAGAATAATAATAGTTACCTTCCGTGATCCCTTCAAAAACAGTGTCTAATCTGAACCCGTCAGCAGTTGGCCAGAATGGGGTTATATGGTCATAGGAATAGGTCAGGTCAATCCACTTTCCTTCAGGCCATATCGGGTGGTTAGATTGACAGGAAGTTAGTAGTACCAAGCATATAACCGCAAAAATTGCAAAGATGTCTTTCATAGATTTAGTGTTGATTTTATTGAGGTCATATTTGCCCGTTTTACCAGAATTTTGTTTTAGATATCTATAAAATTCTTTTCGGAATTTGCAACGACTAAAACCAAAATTAAAGAAAAAACCTCATACCCTAACTTTTCGATTCAATGAATTTGTTTTTAATCTGTTTCACCAATGCCGGGCCCTCATAGACCAATCCGGTATACAGTTGGATGAGGGTTGCGCCTGATTCAATTTTTTTCAATGCATCCTCAGAACTGTGGATGCCCCCTACACCAATAATAGGCAATGTACCTCCCGAAAGTCCGGACAAATACCGGATAACATCATTGGATCGATCATATAACGGTTTACCACTCATGCCTCCCTGACCTATTTTATTAAGCTCTGTTGGGTAAGTGAGCAAGCCTTCACGAGCCAGGGTTGTATTGGTAGCAACAATTCCATCTATTCCCGTTTTTTCAATTACCTCATACATTTCATCTAATTGGTGTGAGTTGACATCAGGGGCGATTTTCAATAATATGGGTCTTTGATCATGAAATTTCTGATCCAATTCTTTCAGCGTCGACAGCAATCGTTCTAAAGGCTCTTTATCCTGAAGGGCACGTAAGCCGGGTGTATTCGGGCTGCTGACATTAACTACAAAGTAATCGACCCACGGATGTAGTCTTTCAAAGCATATTCTGAAATCAATAACTGCATCTTCATTGGCAGTATCTTTATTCTTTCCTATGTTTCCACCTAAAATCAATCCCTTCGGTCTGCCTGATTCTAACCGTTTTACCAAAGCTTCCACTCCTTCATTGTTGAATCCCATCCTGTTGATCAGCGCATAGTCTTTTGGCAAACGGAACAGACGAGGCTTAGGATTTCCCGTCTGTGGTCGGGGTGTCACTGTACCGATTTCAATAAAGCCAAAGCCCAAAGATGCCATCGCCTCAAAATATTTGCCATCCTTATCAAATCCGGCCGCCAAACCCACCGGATTCCTGAAAGAAAGTCCGCAAAATTCAGTATTCAAAAGGGGATCTTCCAAAGCGGTGAATTTTTCCAATATATACTTTCCTCCCGGTAATTTAAATAGCAAATTGAGCACAGACATGGTGCTGCCATGGGCTCTCTCGGGAGAGAGGGCAAACAAAAGCGGTTTTATTAATTTATAGTACAACGTCGGGATATTTTTAATATGAAGAAATGAATATAGTTGATATAATCCTAATGTTTAATGGTGGCGGAAAATTATTTTCAGCTTAGATGCTTAAAATAAACGCCTTTATGCATTTTTTGAATCAAAGCATTGAATAAGCCTTGACGTTCATGTGTAGAGACAACATTTATAAGAAATACCTTTATCATTCATTATGTGTTTGCTCTTATGAAAAGTACATACATTGATATTTTAACTCACCAAAATGAATGTTTTTATGTACCTCATTATCCAAATGAGGTGCAATTCGATACCACATTACCTGCAATCTAATCCATATTCGATCAGAGTAAAGCAGACAAATCTTTATTATTAAAACTAGTGATGGGTCAACTTTTTAGTCATGATGTGAAATGAGATAAAATCTACCAGCATTATCTTGAGGATCAGCGTTTACAGAGGAGGTCATTTGAACCCGATATAATACTTCAGGCAATTCAAATGATTTACTATCGGGGATCTGTAAATGAGAAAATTATGTCGATCCTGAAGTGCTGCTCACTATCTAACAATAATTCATTCTATTGTCATGCCCCTATTGTGGAGCTATCAGGGGTTATGGGGATGATATTAGCTCTTCTTGCCCTCTACTCCCTATGAGGAGAATTAGTAATATAGTCCCGTTAGGGACTTAATATCAGTAGAACATTTACATTGCAATCCCCTCTCCGTGCCTTTAGGCGGGGGATGTTTTGGAAACCCGAAAAAAACAGAAATTTTATTCCAAACATATGGGATGTCTGTTTTTCTTGTTTTCGATTACCCTAACTATCTATTCTCTCAAATGAGACTGAGCACTTACAATCCATCTACACTGAAATCTAAATGTTTAAATTCCTATGCAAAATCCTTTAAAATCGCCTGATAAAGAATATCATTGGCAAATTTTTTAACAATTGGTGTCTGGAGAAGGCCAATTGTACTTCTCAGCCCGAATCAGGAGAGGAAAGTGAATAGAAAACAATGGTTAATACATCCAATATCCTACTTGAGAACAATACAAAAACAATATAGATCAGATGAAATGATTCAAAACTAAATATCCTTCTTTCTAAAAATATACAAAGATAAAAGGACGGGAAGGATGGCCCACAATAAAAGAATACCCGCAGAATAAAGTGTGCCGGTGTGGCTATGGAAAAATTCTTTGAAAAAAGCGCCGGTATAACCCATCAATGCTGAAATGTCCATCTTTAACAACATGATCACCCGGGCTAAATCAACTGGATTTAAAGAAATCAATATCAACATGGGTGACTCCAAAGGGTAATCGCCAAAAGTATATACCACCCATAGTAAAAAAGCATCGTAAATCAACGAGAAATAGAACCACAGTAATATGGCCACACCCATCGCTTTTGCTTTATCCCTTGTAAGTACTGAAGCCAGAAATGCTAGGGACACAAATACCCAGGTCAGTATAAAACCTGTCCAAACCATTGTGGTGCTGATGGTATCCAAACCATAAATCAATACTGGTAAACCGGTTCCTGCAACAAATGCTATAGAAAGCGACAATCCCACTCCGATATACTGACTCAAAAACACCGTTTTTCGATCAACGGGTTGTGCCAGCATCAGCTCAATAAATTCATAAGAATTGTAAAAGTGTATAGTAGAAAATACAATGCTGACCAGGGGCACTACCAATAGTAGAATATTCATGAGGCTGAGGATGACTTTGGATGGATCACTGTCCAATTGGTACATCGCAAAAGAACTGATCAAAAGAAATGAAAAGTATAGTAGGATAAACCTCGTTTTAAACAGATCATAGAAAATATATTTCAATATCCGGCTCATTATGGTTGTTGTATTTTTTCAATCAGCCGGATGATGGCTTTGCTCAGTTTTTCCTCCCGCGTCTTCTCGTTGAGCACCTCAATGCTGTCATGAAAAACCGCTGACCCTTCATACAAATAGGTGAGATCGGAAACCATACCATCCAGATCACTGAGTATATGAGAGGTAATAATAATTAATTTACCTTTGCTTTTTTCTTTCAATATCTTTCCCTTCAAAGTCTCTGAGGCTACGGGATCCAATCCGGCAGTAGGTTCATCCAGTATAAGGACAGGAGTATCGAATAAAAATGCCAATGCTGCACTTACTTTTTGTCGCGTACCTCCCGACAATGTATGCATGGGCTTTTTTTTCATCTCCTCCATTTGGAAGGCATCATACAATTCCGTATCCAGCGGACCGGGGTGTTTTCTCACATCTTTCATCATGGAAAACAATTGTCCAATGGTAAGATTTTCAGGATATCTTCCGACCTGGGGCATATAACCTATTTTTTCCCTGTATTGCCAACGATTGAGTACTGGTTGTCCATCCAGTATAATTTCACCTTGAGTAGGCAAAACAAGACCTAATATGCATTTGATCAATGTCGTTTTACCTGAGCCGTTGGGTCCGATCAATGCATACACCTTACTGTTGTCAAATTGTAACTCCAACGCATTGAGTGCAAGAAGCTTTCCAAAGTACTTACTCACATTATAAATGGATAACATTCGGACGCATTTTAGGTTGATCGTCTTTAAGGTTCTCTGGAGTAGCTGCAGGTATAACCTTTTCGGCTCTGTCGAGTAAATAGACTAAAAAACTTCTCCAGAGCATGACTGCCGGAGGTACCTGTTCAACAATCATGGCAAATATACTTACAGGTCGGTATGGTATATCTCCTATTCCATCTCTGTTCATATCATATCCTTCATATTTATCCCAATAATTGAGTTTCAATTCATTCAAGACTGTTATACCATTGGTAGACACATCAAAAGTATTTCCTGAAAAGTTGTTGCGGGTAAAAACGTTATCATCGCAACTCGCCATTAATTTTACAGCATGACCATTTCTGTGAAAAATATTATGATGGAACTGGGTTCTGCTGCTCCCTTCCATATATATGCCCGTGGTGTTGCGTAAAAATTGGTTATGGCTTACCTCACTGTCTCTGATATCCTTCAGTAGCATGCCATACGATGAGGAACCCCAGTTATCTTCAAAAACATTATGCTTCATGACCACCTGCTGTGTATACATGACAGCAACACCTGCACCATTTTGTCTGAATGTATTGTGAAAATATCGGTTATTATGGGAGAACATAAAATGAAGACCATATCTCTGGTTGCAAATGCTGTAATTCTCAGTCATCTCCGATTGAATGACAAATTCCAGATATATTCCGTCTCGATGACCCTGGATCTCGTTGCCCTCAATCCGTGCATGATTGCATTTCCATAAATGGATACCATTGCCAAATTCATATTCATGCTGAGCTGAAGATTTTAGCCGGTTGCATGATATCCTGGCATAATGCGTATTCGACAGGTGGATTCCGAAAAAAGTGTTTTCCAGTATATTGTCCTCAATCTCCACATGGTGCGCATCGAGGCATTTTATGGCCGCTTTATCCTCCATACTGGATCTTCCTGTATTTACAATTTTGAATCCTTTGATTGTTACGTGGGGAGCAATTATTGTAAATACTTCATATTTGCCCTCCCCATCTAAAACAGGGTATTGATGTCCGATTAAAATTAATGACTTGGTAATCATGATATTTCCTTCTGTATAAATTGCCGGTGGCACCCGGATCGTATCAAAGGGTTCAGCCGCTTCGATGGCCGCTTTAATGCTGGAATGTGCTTCACTCTTTTCTGAATTGTGTACCAAAACAGGATTCGTGCCGGCACTAACTTGTACACTTAAACAGAAAATGAACAGGAAGATAAATCCCCAAAGAATATATATATGTCGAATAATCATCTGATTTGTCTTTCAAACCGGTCTACAATCTCTTCCCATTGAAGCAATATACCATTTTCATTCCACTGATTAAAAAATGAATCTCTCTGAACCTCATTCCCGAAGGCTGCCACTCTACTGGCCATTGGACTTTTGATGATGTCAGACAGGATATAATATGCCTGATCAGCAGGGATTAGGGTAGGAGGATTGCTAAAATCCAAAGTATAGAACGTACCTTGGGTTTTCACTTTCTCCCCTTCTTTGCCAGTAAAACGGATCATGCAGTTGATGTCATCAAACATATATATCTTCCCTTTCTGTGTAACGATTTCTCCTCCAAATTTAGGATCCATAATGGTCATCATGCAATGACTGCAGGCATCTTTTCCGAAACGTATTGGCTGAGGTCCATATGAACAAGACGTAAAATTCAAAACCATAATACAAAAAATCAATATTCTTCCGGAAGTCTTATTCATCAGTTATCATTTTTTTCTTATTTCATTTTACCCTACGGGAAAAGGAAACCAATCCCTTTTCCAGGATCTTTCACTATAAATCTCATCGGTGCATCGCATAGGTGCATACATTTCCGCCAATTGAAAAATCTTCACTCATCGCGTTTGAACTTGCCTGACAGATTGTGAAATGAAAGGACTGACCCAACGAAAACGAGTAGCCCATCTCTCCTTATAATTTTCAAACACTAACACAAACATAGTTATCACCCCAGTGGCCACGACGATCCAACCGCCTGTATCCGGACCAGAATAGGCGACAAAGTTCAATAAGGTTTTTGTTCCGATCAGTGGAGGCTGATACGCCATTCCTGGCACTTTTATGGCTGCTTTGGGATCCAGGTTGTGACCATAGTCATAACCCCATAGCCAGAAATCCACTAACCCGGTGATTCCTGCAATCATCATTACAATAAGAAATATCCAAACTCCTGCCCTTCTTCCCCATATTACTGAAAGCAAGCCCAAAGCAATGATTCCTGCAACCACCTGAGGCATAATCTCAAACTCTTTGAACATTTCTGTTTTAATGTGCTTCATCCCGATATAGTGGTTGAGACCATTGATAATCTCTACATCCCCTGAAAACCGGTTTAGCCAGATCTTCATCGTCAATCCTTCAGGATACTGAGGTGCCCACATGAGTATTTCCCAAAAAGGAACATAATATAAAATCACCAGTAGCAATGAAGCTACAAGAAGGAGCACCCGTGATAACGGAGTTATCTTTTTCATCATGGATTACACATCATTTAGAAGTCCGAAAATGGCATTATTCTCAATCATAGAAGACCCAAAGATTTTTAGGCAAGTACTTTTTTTAAGAAAATGCAACAGCAGTGGATGATCCAAACTGCTGTTGCTTCTCTATTTTACGATTGCAGAATCATATCCAACGTATAGGATAGAGGCACCCGGGAGTGGGCCGGTGAGACCCTTATATAACCCTGCATTTCCTGGTGGAGTGCTGAACAAAAATCAGTGCAATAGAATGGAAATATACCCACTCTGTCCGGCACCCATTTCAGTGTTTGAGTTTCTCCCGGCATAATCAGAATTTCAGCCGTGTTGGCTCCTTTGATAGCAAACCCATGAGGAACGTCCCAATCTTGTTCCAGATTGGTAACATGGAAATATACTTCATCACCTAATCGTACACCTTCAATATTATCCGGTGCAAAATGTGACCGGATGGAAGTCATATAAACATGTATTTTATTACCATCCCTGATAACTCTGGCATCCTTCTCCGCTTTTGTAGCATGAGGATGCTGGTTGTCCTCAATGCGGTAAATTTTTACACTTTTGTCTTTTATCATGGATGCCGGTATTGCTTCAGCGTAATGCGGTTCACCGATGGTTGGAAAGTCAAGCAAGAGCCTGATTTTATCCCCGGATATATCGTATAATTGTGCAGAATGACACAGTTCAGGACCGGTGGGCAGGTATCTGTCTTTGGTAATTTTATTATACGCAACGAGATATTTACCGTGAGGCTCTGCAGTAGGTCCTCCTGGAACCATTAAGTGACCTACTGAATAATAAGTAGGCGCTCTGTCCAACACTTCCAGTGTGTTTACATTCCATTTTACTACTTCTGATGACACAAAGAATGAAGTATAGGCATTGCCTCTATTGTCAAACTCTGTATGCAATGGCCCTAAACCAGCTCTTTCCACCACTCCGTGTAAGGCCGATTCATAACGAATGACGGGTATACCATCATATTCCCCTTCAAAATCCTCGTCATTGATAGCCTTCATCATTTTATCAAATGAAAATACAGGTATTAAGGCTGCCAATTTTCCACTCCCTACTATATACTGACCGGTAGGATCCACATCACAACCGTGCGGTGATTTGGGGCAGGGAATAAAATAGATGATGTCTTTTAATTCCTTGGGATCCAATTGAAGAACTTCATCCAAAATGGTTGAATGGGTAATATGTGTAGTCTTATCATATACATTGTGTGCATATTTCGATTTTACTTTCTTCCCTCTGCCTGCTGCTATGTACTCTTCAGCCTTTTTCCAGTTTACGGCCATAATAAAATCTTTATCCCTTTGTGAAGCATTGACCTCAAGGAGACTATATGCCTGTTCAGTATTATAACATGAAAAGAAAAACCATCCATGAGAAGGACCTTTACCCGCACGAGCCAGGTCAAAGTTGACACCAGGAGTAACTAACTGAAAAGCAATATTCATTTTACCATCGTCAGCCACTTTTACAAAGCTCACTGTTCCTTTGAAGTTTTCCTTATAGGTGTTGATGGGAACATCTCTGTCTTCTTCGGATCCTATAGGCACTGAAAAACGTGAGCTGGCCACCACATACTCTGTGTTTTCAGTTATGAATGGCGAAGAGTGATTTCCTGCGCTATGAGGGATCTCTATAATCTCTACCGTTTTAAAGGTGGTAAGATCCACACGGGCTATTCTGGGTGTATTATTTGCATTCCCAAAAGCCCAACGGCCATCGTGTTTTCCATTGGTGGTGGAAATGGCTATATGGTGTAAATCGTCCCATGGCACAAAACCATGGGAGGTATTTAACATGGGCTTTGATTCTTCACTGTACCCATAGCCCTTTTCCGGGTCAACGGAAAAAACAGGCAGTATTTTGAAAACTCTACCCGATGGCAATCCAACGACACTCATTTGCCCATTAAAACCACCGGATATAATGTTGTAAAATTCATCGTGTTGTCCCGGTGGTACATACACCTTTGAAGCAGCATCGCCTACACTGACTGAACCTGGAGAAGTAGGTTTACACGAAAACTGGACCATCATCATGCCTGTTGCCAACAAGGCGGTGATCGGTACTAAAAGATTGATTTTCATATTACTAATTTTTATCGTTTTCTATACATTTATCTAAAATTATCCCGGAATTAATACTTTATCAATGACATGGATGACACCATTGGATACCCTGATGCTTCCGGTAATGTTGGCGTCGTTGACCATGAGGCGTCCATCTTTATTACTTAAGGTTACATTTTGTAAGTTGACCTGATTGAGCGTCCTTCCATCCAAAACCATGTTTTCTGTAATTACACCTACAAAAACATGGTATTCCAGGATGTTTTGTAATTGACTTTTGTTTTCAGGTTTTAGTAGATTTTCAACCGTGCCGGCCGGCAATGCATCAAAAGCCTGATTGATTGGAGCAAATACTGTAAAAGGTCCTGCATTAACCAATACATCAACCAACCCTGCGGCCTGTACAGCAGTTACCAGCGTGGAGTGATCCGGTGATGCGGATGCCACCTGAACTATATGTTGTTGCGAAACGTCATCTGTTACAGCTGACTGTCCCGGCCCTGACCAATCTTTCTGACTCTCCTCTGCGGTTTGTCTGGATTGGCAAGCCAACATAAGAATGACAATGAAAAACACCCCGCTTACTCGATTAATTAATGGTTTCATAATGATTATATATTTATAGATGATGAATGAGTGCTATTCATTTTACTTACTATTTGATCTGAAGTATGATCTTTATAAAATTGCCTTATCTTTCTCTCCGGTAGTATCCAGATCGTTTTGTCTTAAAAACTCAAGAATGTCTCTTGCATCTCCGATCGATACATTTTGATTGGGCATTCTGGTTAAACATTCTTCTAGCAATTGCCTGGCCACCGGATCCTGATCCAACATAACATCAACATTGGTAATCATATTCATTATCCATTCCGGACGACGCTTATTAGTAACGCCCTGAAATCCCGGTCCAACCACTCGCATATCATTGAGGCGATGACAGGCAGCACATTTCATATCTACTATTGCCCTTCCGCGCTTTACCATGCCATCATCTAACGGATCGGTGAGTTCAACATTCCTGATTTCACCGATACCCTTTCCATCGCTTGCTTTAGCCTGGCCTATCATGGACCTTGGTCTTTCCTGGTTTCCTTCCGTTGAACTGCCTCCTGAACCACACGCACACCATATCAGTGCGCTCAAAAACAAAACTGAAACAAGTAATCTTTTCATAGTGCAAAATTTATTGATGGTTAATACATAAATACATTTTTAATAACTTATTTCGGATACAAATGTCCTTTATATGAAATCAAAAATAAATGACCTGGGTCATGGATGAATATGACTTCCGCCATTCATTTTCTAATTTATTTGGCTATAGTCGTTCCTTTAATTACATTGATTCTGTGTAATATAAGTATACCCAATGCAACAGGAAACAAGACACTAAGATATAAAATAATATGATAATATCCAGGAATGAATCCTCGCTCTATCCATAAAAACAGACCTTGGGTGAAAAGAAGTAATTCAGAACCAACATAGGCAATGCTGAAGATCCATAATGCCATTTTTACGTACAAAAATTGTGTATAGATTACATGATGACGAATGAAATAATCAAAAATAAAGCATGTAGCTATGCCTAATAGAGTAAGATGAATAAATCCGATAACGAACAAACGAATGGTATAAGAAACTACCGCAATCCAAGGGATCACCAAAATGGATTGTGCAGCAACTTTTACAATAAATGATATCAAGGCAAGGATAATAAACCCTGATGAATAGAGGCGAAAGTTTACTTTCAACCCCTCCTTCCCTTTTATGAGAATCTGTAGAAATACAATCAAGGCAATCAGTTGCAGAACTACCCCTGTCCCGTTAATGGTGAACAATATTTCTTCTGGACTTGACCATGTCACCGCCAGTGTATATGTCAAAAAACAACTCACAACCAGCAACCAATAAAACAGGTTTGTAAGGCTTTTTGAGTAAGGTATTCCTGATTTTTCCCATTCATTAAAAAAAATCGATAATACTCCAAAGATGAACCACCCATTAAATTGAAAATGGAGAAAGAACTGTATACACCAAAAGTAAAACTCAGAATTCCTTCCAAAATAAACCATGGCTGGTCCAATGCACCAGACACCAAGAGTAGAAAACGCCAGCCAAAACAGCGATGTCAGGAATAATTTTCCTGAAAAGGTATGTTTTTGATTGCTGTCTTTTATCAAGCGATATATCATCATATAGGCTACTACAAAATGTAGGGAAGAAATGACGATTGACACCATCCTGTAACCATAAAGTATGAAACTTAAGGTCATTACCAACAAAATCAATTGATTGCTCCAAAACAAACGGGAATATATAGCATGATTTGCTTTTTCTTTTGGGACAAACCGGTGCACCATCATGGTAAACAGGATCATAAACAACCACCCCAACAAAGACAAATGAGAATGGGCGTGAAGGATGTTCCTGTATTCCAATGGATGCAGGCTACCAACAAATGCATACCGTAGTAATAGCCCCAGGATAGAAGCGATGAAAAAATTGACTAAAGAAGCGGTGATCCATGATGTTTTCATTGTATAAAGTTTTATTTGCTTTTACCAATGATAATTTCAAAAATTTCAGGATCGTAAAAATCCCTTTCCCTGAGTAAGATCTTCACTCAGGTCAGTAACTTTTGTATTCATAAGCAATAGTCTGATTTCAGCCCTGATTGTTTTGAATTCAGTATGTAATGGGCAGGGTCGTTGTTCAGAACAATTTTCAAGCCCCAATACACATCGATTATAAATTTCTTTACCATCTATGGTATGTACTATATCAGACAAGGTCAGATTTTGCAATTTCTCTTCATTGAATATAAAACCTCCATTAGGTCCTTTGGCCGACTCTAACAAATGGTTTCGCGATAGTTGTTGCAATATTTTGGCTGTAAAAGCCACCGGTGATCCGATGTAGTCTGCTATATCCTTCAGACAAACCTTTTGGTGTTCTCTGGATTTTTTAGCTATAAAAATACATGCCCTGATGGCATATTCACATGTTTTTGATAACATGATATTTTATTATTATGCAAAAATAAATTAATCTCATCATTTAAGGACAATGAACTCTTTTAATGCTCAACTGATCCTTTTCGCTTCAATAAAGCGATGCTTTCTACATGATGAGTGTGTGGAAACATGTCCATGGGGCAAATTTTTACGGGAATATATTGCTGACTCAGCCATTGAATGTCTCTGGCCTGAGTGGAAGGATTACAACTTATGTATATCAATTTCTCAGGGGCTATATGTAAAATGCTCTTTACTACTTCCTCATGCATGCCTGCCCGGGGGGGATCGGTAATCAGTACATCCGGTTTGCCATGTCTTGCAATGAATTCATCATTCAACCAAGCTTTCACATCACCAGCATAAAAAGTAGCATTTGCGATGCCATTCCAGGCACAGTTTTCCCGGGCATCTTCGACCGCTTCTTCTACTTCTTCAATTCCAACAACCTTACTGCATTGGTGGGATAAATACAAGGCAATGCTGCCGATCCCCGTATACAGATCGTAAACCTTTTCACTCCCCGTCAACCCTGCGTACTCAGCTACTTTGTCATAAAGTTTTTCAGCTTGTATGGTGTTAGTCTGAAAAAATGATTTAGGGCCTATTTTATACATTATTTTACCAAGACGTTCCGTAAGAAAGGGCTCTCCGGCAAATAGAACAGGCTTCAAATCAAAAATACTGTCGTTTTTCTTCGTATTGATGGTGTAGTATAACGACTTAATGACCGGGAAAGTAGTGATCAGATTTTTCAATAGTGCCTGTATTTCTTCTTTGGAGTGATCCTTTCCAAATACGATATTGATCATCCACTCATTATTCCTGTTGTTTCTGAAAAACATGTTCCTTAACAAACCACTATGGGTGCGGGAATCATAGAACTTCCATTGGTTCATCAAAGCGAATTTGCGCACGTGATTTCTGATTTGGTTGCCCATATCATGTTGCAACATACAAGATTGGATATCCACTACTTTGTCAAACGACCCGGGAGGATGCAGTCCAACTGCTGGAGTTCTTTCAAACTTCTCTCCTTTGGAAATTTCTTCCGCTGTAAGCCAGTGTTGATTGGAAAAGCTGTATTCCATTTTATTCCTGTATTCAAAAATGTGTTGGCTTGGAATGATATTCTCTATTATGGTAGGGTCAACTCCTCCGATCCGGGTCAGTGCATCGACCACCAATATCTGCTTATGGTAGAGCTGGCCGTCATACAGTACGTGCTGCCATTTACAACCACCACATACTCCAAAATGAGAACAGGGGGCCGTAGTTCTGATTGAGGACTTCACCAGAAATTCTTCTATTACTCCTTCCGAATAAGAGCTTTTCTTCTTCAATACAATTACATGGACAATATCTCCGGGCACTGCACCCTCCACAAAAAATACTTCTCCGGAAGTATTCCTGCCTATTGCTTTCCCTTTATCGGCTATACCCGTAATGGTCACATGTTCTGCAATGCGTTTGGTTCTGTTGATTCTTCCCATCGCCTTATGGTTTTTCATGGAATAAGGGTGCAAAAGTATAAACGCCTTCTGCATCTTGAAGTTTATTTCTCTCGATACACTACTCTTTAATAAAAATTATCATTTCAGTACGTCGGTTTAACCTTCTTCCGTCTGCTGTATCGTTGCTGGCAATGGGTTCAGACTCACCTTTCCCATCAATCTGAATTCTTCCGAAATCTATACCTTTTTCGATAAGAGCATCCATTACTGCTTTTGCCCTGCTGTACGACAATGACAGATTGTATTCCGGACTACCCGTGTTGTCAGTGTGTCCCGTAATCATGACATTCCAATTTTTTTGACTTCCCAACAGGCTGTATATCTTTTCAATTTCAAAATAGGAAGATTCCACCAAAACATCAGAATCTACTTCAAACCGGATATTGTTAAGTATGAAAGGCTGATTCAATATTTGTTCTGTTCTCTCAGATGGCACCAACTTGACATAATATATGTAAGGGTCGATTTCAGAAGTCGCCAGTTCCAGATTGATGCGTTCACTGAAATACATATAGCCTTCTTTTTCAATAAAAATGTTGTATGTATTACCAAAGGGCAAGACGTGCAAAGCCGATCCGCTGAGATCGGTTTCTTTTACTACCACTTCTCCGCTGTTTTCATTGATTAATGTAAACCTTGTTGAAAGTGGTTTCTGTGTGGAAGCATCGGCGACCATTATTTTCAAATAAGTCACTCTTTGTGGCCGGATGGCTTCATACATTTCAAATTGAAATATATCCACCTGGGGACCATTGCGATCAGAAGCGAAATATGCTGTAGCCCCATCTAAGGATATGGTGAGCCCTCCTTCATCGTTCTCAGTATTTATGGGATAACCAAGATTCTTAGGGACTCCCCAGGAATGAGAGGTATCATCCCAATGAGCAAAAAATAAATCAAAACCTCCCATACCGGGATGACCTGTAGATCTGAAATAAAGCGTTCTGCTGTCTGCATGTAAAAAAGGTGTCTCCTCATGCCCGGGAGTATTAATGTTGTCGCCGGCATTTTGAGGGTCAATCCAGCGGCCATTTTCTCCTCTTTTCGTCCACCAGATGTCTTTGCCCCCTTTTCCTCCTTGCCGGTTGCTGCTAAAATATAAAATCTGGCCATCGGCGCTTAATGAAGGTTGACCATCCCAGGCAGCAGAATTCACATGATTGCCCATATTGACTGGAATGGCCCAGGAACCATTGGCATTTTTGTAAGTATACCATAAATCACAACTGCCAAAATTAACTTTCCTGTTACATGCTGTAAAAATGAGAAAATTTCCATCTGCAGAAAGGGTATGTACTCCTTCATTGTCCCGGGTGCTGATCTCTTCCATCAACCGGGGTTCAGAAAATTGTTGACCATCCCAATCCGTGATATATAAGTTTTCAACAAAATTTTCCCTCCGAACGAATATCATTTGTGAACCATCTGCAGTAAATTGAGGAGTATATTCAGAATGATGGGTGTTGACAGGATAAGGTAAAGGCTTAGGTGCGAATGGAACAGGATTTTCGATCGCTACGGCTCTGAACCGATTGATTTTAATTTTTCCAATGGCCTCATAGTATTTAGGTTCCTCTTCTTTGGCCTTTAATAAGTATTTTTCAAACCATTGGACTGCACTTCTGAAGTCCTTCTGTTTTTCAGCCACCAGGGCAAGTGAATAAAATACTTCCTTGTCAACATCAGGGTCTGTTTTTATAGCATCGAGAAACATTTCCCGGGCCTTATCCCATTGTTCTTTCTCAAAATATAACCCCCCTTTCATAAGATATGCAATAGTGTATCCGGGGTAGGATTTAATTACTTTTTCATACAATTGATGGGCCTTTTCAGTATTACCTCTCCTCGACTCTGCCCTGGCTTCTTCAAACCATTTTCCTGCTTTCGCATCGGGTATTGACCCAGAAATTGATTTCTGTCCACTACAAGATGATGTAAATATGACAACCAAAACAAAGACAGGATTTTTAATAAAATCCACATCTAAAACGTTCCTTGTAATTAAATAGATTAAGTTAATGAAGAAAGGATATTTAGCCATATGCAAAATGAAATATAAATTGATCGCCGCTCAAATTAAACGTACTCAACAGGCTTATTTATTGAGTGCTGATCATAAAATACTACTATGATGACAATTCTTTAAGTAATGTGGTGGCTTGTTTGTCACCAAGTTTTGAAGCTTCTTTCAAGTCCTTTGCAAATCCCGTTTTTCCGGCTTTGTGCTTTGCAAGCCCTCTCCATTTATAAAGCTGTGCATCTTCTATCTGGCCAAAAGTACTCACCTGTACCAGGGATTGATCAAATGCTGCAATCGCATCGGAATACTTCCCCAATTCCATCAAAACCAGGCCATAATGGTAAAATGCCCAACGTCTCCAAACGAAATTAGGATCTTCTTTTTCAAAACTTCTTTTTGTATAAAAACGCAAATCAAACTCCGCTTTATTCCATTCCTTCAATTTTATGTGGCACTGAGCTTTCAACCTTCTGGCTTTCCAGTATACTGGTTGAAGTGCTATAGCGTATTTTGTTGTCATTTCAAAATCCTGTATAGCATCCGTCCAGTTTTCTTCCAACATGAGTATTTTTCCCCTGCCATAATATGCCGTAGGTATAGTTGGATCAATCAGGATACTTTTCCCATAGTCCCTTTTCGCATCATGATATTTCTTTAAGATAAAATTGACTTTTGCACGTCTTTCATATGCCTGTGCATGCCGGTTGTATTTTTCAATGGCTTTGCTCAATGCCAAAAGGGCTTCTGATTCCATCCCTTTTTCCTTGACGAGATCTCTGCCTTTAATGAAAGACTGGACTGCGGCTTTGTCTCCTCCGGGTTCAATGACGATATAATGCATGATATTTCCTTCATCGATTTGCCATGCATGTACAGAGCCGGAAACGGCAAACTGTGCGCAGTATTCAATCAAGCTGGAGGTATTGCGAAAACTCTTTTCTGTTACATTGGAAACATGACGGGGAATAGAAAGTGCTAATTCATCTTCTAAAAAGATGTCTTCGGCCTTAAAAATGATAATATCCCTGTAATAATTTTCTGTTCTGTAGTCATACATTTTAATTACTTTGTCATAACTGTTACGTGTGCCAAACTCAAGCCTTCCTTGTATAATGCATTTAAAATACATAGAATAATCAATAAATCCTTTTGTATATATAAACAGAGTTAGAGAAGACTCAAAACAACATAGTCAAATCTCCTCTTTGTAAAATTTGATTGGGTTTTGCCGCCTGCTATTTATAATTAATTGCTTGAGTACAACATCCAATGTTTTACAATGACAAAGCCTAACCCATCAATGAATTCGTCTTATCAGTAAATCTTTACAGAATGTAAAGTTCGAAAAAAGAAACGACATAATGTTTGTTCAGGTCAAATTATTATATTCCGGAATAAATTTAGCTAAGATGAAACCCAGACATTGCAACCTTCAGTGCAATTGGCACATATATCAATTTCCTTCCTTCCCTTTAAAATCCTTCTTCTGAAGGATTCATAAGGAGTATCTTTCCAAATATGTTTAAATGAGGATTGTTTTAAGTCACCCAAACGGTGTGTTGCATCTTTATCAAAACAACAGGGAACGACCTTGCCATCCCAGGTAATTACACAGGCATGCCATAATTTCCAGCAATGATTTTCAAGATTGCTTTTGATGGCATAGCTTCCATCTCTTTTTTTATAATACCGCGAATAATTGTTGTTTTCGGGCATGAGTGGATGGCCATTTTCAAAATCGTATAATTGCGCCGTCTTTAACCTGACCTCATCAACCCCGATGGATTGAGCCAACCGGTATACCTCCGGAATCTGATGCTCATTGGGACGCACCACGAGAAACTGAAAAACAACATGAGGCTTTTTGCTTTTTAATACTTTTTTCCAATGGATGATTTTCTCAGCCCCTTTAAGTACTTTTGATAATTGCCCTTTTTTCCGATAGCTTTCATAGGTCTCTTGTGTGGTGCCGTCAATGGAAATGATCAGTCTGTCCAGCCCCGACTCTATAGTCTTTCTGGCATTGTCATCATTGAGGAAATGGCCATTAGTAGAGGTAATAGTATATAATCCTTTATGGTGTGCATAATTGACCATTTCGAGAAAATCCGGATGAATGTAAGGCTCCCCCTGAAAATAAAATATCAAATACGAGAGATCCCCTGCGATTTCATCAATGGTTGATCTGAAAAAGTCCTTTTGCAAATTACCTGTCGGTCTGGTAAAAGATCTTAATCCGCTGGGACATTCCGGACATCGTAAATTGCATGCCGTGGTAGGCTCAATGGATACTGTTATGGGCATGCCCCATTGAACTTTTCTGCCCGTCAACCGGGTAACATAAAAGGATGAAAAAACTTTAGTCATATTCCAAATCCGACGGACAGTCGTCTTGGATAAAAAATTCATTATATCGTGTCTAAACATCATAAATCAATTCCATATCGAACTGTCAATATATCCATATGGTGCCTTTCATGTCCGGCAATGATATGGGCCAGTGCTCTGACACTGATGACATTGCCCATGACTGTACCTCTTCTGACAGAATGATCCTCCTTCAGATTTTCAAAAAAGAGTAAAGTGGTATTTCTAACAGACTTATACATCTCATTTATATATAACCTATCCATATGTGAAAAATCATTGGCATTATAAATTTCCTGATCATATGAAATCAGGGGTTGGGTTTCCCCCCTGCTGACCACCAACGCTCTGTACACAAATATCATTTCGGCATCCAACAAATGTACCAATAATTCTCTGATCGTCCATTTTCCCGGAGCATAACTGAAATCCATATTCTGGATCTTGGCTATAGTATGAATCATCCGGTCTCGTTGAGTTTTGAGCTGCTGAATAACACTTCTACCGGTAACCTTGTCGATATAATTCTGATAAAATGGATGGTACTCATCCTTAGCAGGAAAGGAAATCAAATTCATTTAATATACTTTTTTTTCTCTGATTAAGATTTAGGGTTTTTGGACGACCGATTTGATTTCTTTTTAGAAATGTCAGGTAGGTCATCACTGGCCTTTTGAAGTATTTGTTTAAAATAATCTTGCTTTGACACCACATCTTCAGTAATTATATAATGTTCTTTAGCGCCGGGATAGGGAGAACCTTTTTCTGTGTTACTTTCCAACCATTGAGCCGTTCCGGATGTAATTTTCACAAATACGGAATCATCACAAATCAGGCCTACAAATTTTTCATTGTAATAAATTCCGTATTCTCCAAACATAGCTCTCAGTCTGGCATTTTCACCGGCTTGATTTGCTATATATTCTGCAAAAGATTTATGGGTAGCCATGCAATTATTGCAATTGTAAGAGATTAAAACTAATCAAAAAACAGAGAACCGGCAATTTTCACTCCATTTTTCTATTTATATCTTTTCAACTGCTTCACTTTGAAGCTGCGCATTGCGCTGATCCCCATTTCCTTCGTCATCGGGACAAGTTGTGCTGATATTATGGTAATTAACAACTTTCCACTTAATGAATGAACGACTCATCATTCTATGCCCACTGCAAAATAGCTACAGATACCTATCAATCTTTTCAACCCAACTCATGATTCCTGAGATAACCATTTTAACAATATAAAACCGAGAGAATTTGTATTTAAGGAAGGACTGTTTCCTGCAATTTCTTTTCTGCCAAACTTTTGAAATACTGGGCTGCTTTGTCACCGGGTGTTGTTTCTATCACTTTATCCAGTAAATTTAAAGCCGGAGAGTATTCTCCTTTCTGTATATAGGAAACCGCTTGTTCAAAAACGGGTTTGAATTCTGATTTAGCCAATTTTTGTTCTTCGTTGTCAATATCGTAACATTCAAAAATTTCAATTTGGGTATCCTTCCCTTTCACGCTTACCTTTCCCAATGCCCTGAAAAGATAATGATCAGGATTTTCCATTTTTCCTAAAGATTCAGAACTTACCAAAATATCGGCACCATATTCTTTGGTTATACTTTCCATTCTCGCTGCAGTATTCACTGTATCTGCAATAACCGTTGCATCCCTGCGGGTTTCATCACCAATAATTCCCATGATCAATGGTCCGGAGTGAATCCCCATTCCCACTTTTACAGGAATTTCCCCCTTGGCTACCAGTTCTTGATTATACTGATTGATCACTCCTTGCATTTCTATACAGGATTTCAGGGCATCTTCCGGGCTGTTTTGAAATATGGCCATCACTCCATCTCCCAGGTATTGATTGATCATACCATTGTGTTTTCTGATCACTGGTCCCACGACTCCCATGTAATCTTTTACAAACTGAAAAATCTGTGAAGGGGTACTGCTTTCTGTTCTGGTAGTATATCCCCGGATATCTGTAAATACTATAGTTACATCGTTTTCCCTGTTGTCGCCCAGTTCAACATCCAGAATATGATGACGGCCAATGGCTGCCAAAAACTCTTGAGGCACAAACCGTGACATTGCCGTATTGATTTCCTTTTCGTATTGTGCCTTTTTCTTTTGAACATTATACCGGTATCGGGCCCACCCCAACAATCCGACGAAAATCAATGTACCTGTAATAGAGAGAAAAAGGATTAATTGTTGCTGCTGACGTCTTTCCTTTTGTTCGTTCAAGAGAGCAAGTTCAGCAATTTCTTTATCCTTTTGCGCCGTTTGGTATTTGGTGTCCAATTCCTGAAGAATAGACATCCTCTCTGCATTCTTAAGTGAGTCATTGAGAATGAGATGCTTCTCCAAAGAGAAAAAAGCAGACTCAAAGTCACCTAAGCTCTTGTAATTATGAGCCAGATTGTTGTAAATCGATGTTTTTTCCTCGATAAAATCGATTTCTTCAGCCACTTGCAAAGCCTTCTTAAAGTAATCTAAAGCTCGGCCTGGTTGATTGAGTTTGCTATAAATGGCTCCTAAATTATTGGAACTGATCACCATCCCCCTTTTATCCTCAATAGCTTCAAAAGCCTCCAGAGCATTTATATAATGTCCTGCTGATTCACGTAGCATTGTTCTCCCCTTGTCATCTGATTGCTCCAGGTTTTTTTCAGCTTGTGCTCTCCATAAGTTTCCCAGACTGTTATAGGCATATGCACTTAAATAAGCAGATGTAAAGGCATTATCCAGTTGCTTTGCGTCATCAATAGTTTTATTGAAATAGTAAATTGCTGAATCCTGATAAGTAGCTGTGGCTATATCTTTCCCGGACAAAACCTCATAAGCTTGTCCAAGATTGATGTAAACATTAGGCATTAGATTTTTGAAATTGTTGAGAGTGCGAGAATCTGACCTGCTAATCTGTTGATAATACGTTTGAACATTATGTAAATAAGGTATCGCTCTTTGATCCAGCTCCTGTGCCATAAGTAATGAAGCCTGATTGATACTGGCTACCGCAGCAGAATAAAAATTTCCTACAGACTCGGCCAACTCAATAATACCGATATACATATTAGAAGCCAGTTCGTATTGATTGGTTCGTTGGTATATTAATGCCACATTCGAATTATTGCGAATGGATTGCAGAGAATCTGAAGTGCCGGCATAATAATCATTGGATTTGAAAAGGTAAAAGAGAGAAGAGTCATTTTGATCTGTTGCCAGGAAGAATCGTCCTAAAAGCTGGGATGCCTGACCCTTTTTTTTCAAATCGTCCATTCTTATTGCCACACGATATAAGTCCCTGCTTACTTCGATGGCCGAAGAAGGGCTGAACTTTTCTGTTTCCCGCACTAAAGCAAAAAGATGCTTATAAAGCAAACTATCATTGGTTTCGCTTTTAATAAGCAGCTGGAGAGAATCAATTATTTCATTTTGTGCCCAAACAGGAGTGGTTATGATACAAAACCACAAAACTGAAACTATTGAATTGAACCTAAACTTCATAGTTGCTTGTAAAACAAACATGTAATTTACAAATAAATAACAAATATCTCAAGAATCATTCAAACTACTTGAACGCATTTGATAATTTGTTGAACATTAATGGCCAATTGCTGCATAATTCTCCAATTCGACTGCCCCTGATTCTTTACTGATTAAATACAAGTCTCAAAATTTTCAAATTCAGGGTAAATACCTATTCACCCCTTGAATAAATAATTTTAATTTTGGCAGGATTCTTTCTCATAGTTTTTACAATAACTCCACTATAATTATTTTTTATTGTTATTTAATAATTTATACATTACAAATATTTATATTAATTATGAAAAATGAAATTTTGTTTATTTTTTCAGCTTTCTGAAGGGTTTGCTTTTGGTCTCATGCTAAATCCTCATTTAACATTTAAAATAAGAAAAAAGTCATTTATTTATTGATCATGGATATACTTCAACATCTTTCATTAACCCTCTTGGCTGTAATCTATTTTTCACTTAACCATCCCGTTTTAGGATATAATGATTGGGCAGATAAACATGAAGATTGTAATTACCACCAAAATTTAGTTTTTCGTGAACAGAACATTGAGTTTACAAGATTATTCAATCATCGATATTCATCTACTTCCCCTCAGACATCGGATGAGTTGTTGCCAGAAAATGAAATCATATTTCAAAAAACAAATGATAAAATCTATTATTACAAAGTAGATACCCAATTGCTTCAGGAGATTTTAAATTTCAAACCAGAAAGGTTAAAGCTCACACTATCATTTGAAGGAAAGGATCTCATTTTAAATTTGGAAAAAGCAGAAATATTTTCTGACTATCCGGAGGTGTATTATGGCACACATGAAAATAAAAAACGGCTTGACTATCAACCTGGTGTTTACTATCGAAGTGCAAGAAATGGTAACCACCCTATGACGAGTTCAATTAGTTTTTTTGAAGATGATATCATTGGAATCATTCAGGACGACAAAAGCCCAATAGATTTAGGATATTTGGATAATAAAAATGGCCGAAAAACAGACACATTAGTATTGCGGAGATCTGATGATGCATTCCGGCAGATCAATTTTGAATGTGAGGTTTGGGATCCCCCGGGCACTCCAACAGATTTTGATGATGATTACCGGTATCTGCCGGAAACAAGGTCATCCGGTTTGTGTTTCAGACAGTATGTAGAGGCTAATTTTCACCTTTACCAAAACAAAGGAAGTAATGTTACGAATACTGTCAATTATCTGACAGGACTGTACAATCAGGTGATAGCTTTATATCAAAATGAACAAATAATACTGAGTCTTTCGGAGATATTTGTTTGGACACAAAATGACCCCTATGGTAATGGTACAAGCACTAATCATACTAATTTTTCCAATGCCATGTCAGGAGGTTTCAATGGAAATTTGGCTCACCTGGTTACTTTAAATCCTAATTCTTCCGGGGGCATTGCCTGGTATAATACTGTTTGTAGTTCGAATAATTCTGTGAAAACTGCAGTTTCAAAGATTAGTAGTTCTTATAACAATGTGCCTGCCTACAGCTGGTCAGTTATGGTGATCACACATGAAGTGGGTCATAATCTGGGTTCCCGTCATACCCATGCATGTGTGTGGAATGGAAATAATACTCCGATTGACTGTTGCGGACAAAAAGCAGGATACGGAGAAAATACATGTACAAACAGCCAAAATAATAACTGTAATCTACCTGATCCCGCAGGTGGCGGTACCATAATGAGTTATTGTCATTTGAGAAGTGTAGGCATTAATTTTAACCATGGCTTTGGCCCTCAACCCGGTAACCGGATCAGGTCTGTGTTAGGAGGTTGTCCGGATTGTTCTCTGGCATTGGGTGAATGTCAACAAACCAATATCCATATTTCAAGTAAACCCCCAGGCAACACTGTAGCCGCCATACAACAGATCACCTCAAATTGGTCTATCAATCCTTCATCAAATCCGGCGTTGATCACTTTTAAAGCCGGAGGACAAGTCATTCTTCAACCTGGGTTCCACGCTATGGCTGGATCTCAATTTCAGGCATATATTGAAGCATGCCCGGGTTCACTCGTTGAATATTTTGAGACCAATCAGCTTCTCCAGCCTTTATTGATGGCAAAAGACAAACTTATTGAAAAGACTTCTAAGCTCACAGTTTACCCTAATGTAGCCAGTATCAATACTACTATAGAAATTGAAATCGAGAGGGAAGGGGAAATTCAACTAATGATATTCAATCAATCTGGTCAGGTGATCAAACAGTTACTTACCCGAACTACATTGACCTCCGGCATCCATACTTATGATCTGAATCTTGAAACGATTCCCGTAGGAGTGTATTATATTACTTTGGTATCATCAGGTGATATCCAAACCAAAAGGCTCATAGTGGTTCGTTAATGATTACGCTCTTCATTTAAAGTAAAATTTCTATAAAAAAACTAAACTTTATATCTTCTGTGATGGAATTATTGTAAATTTGATCATCGATTTAGTATATGTCCCCAATATAGTTATTGCGCATGACCCATGTGCATATCCAGATAAGCTTTCATATTAGTCTTAAAACTTTTGGTTTTTTAATTTATCAATCCATTGAGAAAACTCATTTCAATACTATATTTCTCTTTTTCCTCCATTTGGGTATTTTCCCATTTGGCATTTATTTTGAAAGCCTCCGGCCAGGTGGGGTATATACTGAGTATTTTATCAGGAATGAATTTTTGGCCCGGCTTTCACCACGCTATTCCTTCGGAAATTCAGGAGCAAAAAGAAATATCTTTCAATTTTCAGAGTGATCAAAACTTTACAAAGGAACCAAAATGGATTTCCGATCCGGACACAATGCATTTTGCTTATCTTTTCGTTCCGGAATCTGATGATACCGCAAGGTCTTCCGGGACCGGTTTTCAATCTTACCGGGTAGATACGGCTTTACTTCGATCCCTCCTGAAACAAAAGCCGGAGCAACTCAGGATATCACTTCCTTTTGAAGGAAAAAATCTGGAACTTGATCTAATCAAAAATGAATCTTTTATAGAAAACATGAAGGTGTATCACGGAAGCCACCATCAAAATACATTATTTGATTATCAACCTGGAGTCTACTACCAGGGAATAAAGAAAGGGAGTCAATCCTTCCTTTATTCTATCAGTTTTTTTGAAGACGATATTATTGGCATGATCGTAGATCAGGAAGGTTCAATTGATATGGGATATTTGGAAGAAGATGGAGGAAGTAAAACATCCACCTTTGTTGTACGGCGTTCTACTGAAATATTCAGGGAACTGGCATTTGAATGTGAGGTGTTGGAGCCTCCATCGGGCACCTCTTCACCACAGGATGCAGATCGCCATAGTTTGGAAACCCGTTCTACCACTTTGTGTTTCCGGCAATATATTGAGGCCAGCTACCATCTTTATCAAAATAAAGGCAGTAATATAGCTCAAACAGTAAATTACCTGACAGGCCTGTATAATCAGGTTGCCCTTTTGTACAATAACGAGCAAATCAATTTATCCATTTCACAAATATTAGTATGGACACAGTTGGAGCCATATAGTTCCTCCTCTTCTTCGAACGCACTGTTTTCGTTTTCCAATGCCATGTCCGGAGGATTTAACGGAGACCTTGCCCATCTGGTATCGATGCACCTTGCCCTGCCGAGTGGGGGAGTAGCCTGGCTTAATACGGTTTGTGGTGGGAGCAATTATTATAAAACCGCTTTTTCAAAGATTAACAGCACTTATCAAAATGTTCCTACGTATAGTTGGTCAGTAATGGTGATTACCCATGAGTTGGGACACAACCTGGGCTCCGATCATACGCAAGCTTGCGTTTGGAACGGCAATAATACAGCCATTGATGGCTGCGCCTCCACGGAGGGAAATTGTCCAAGACCACCTATTCCCCCTGGGGGAGGAACCATCATGAGTTACTGTCATTCCACTTCTGTTGGAATCAATTTTTCATTGGGCTTCGGCCCCCAGCCAGGCAACAGGATCAGAAACGTTTTGGCTGGATGCCCAAATTGTTCTAACTCCGGTAATTGTGGAATAACACTAAGCGGTTCCAGCAGCACTCCTGTCAGCTGTCAGGGAGTTTTGGATGGGACGTTGACCGTCAATGCTACTTGCACTGATTGTACCGGATTAGAGTTCTCAATGGATGGAAGTAACTTCCAATCCAGCGGCCATTTTACCGGTTTAAGTGCAGGTTCATATACCATTTTTGTCCGGAAAAGCAATGACCATAATTGCATATCTACTGCCTTTGCCAGCATAGGTTTTGAAAGCACCTGTAATTGTAACAATAATCTGTACACCCTAACTCTACGCACAGATAATTATGGGTATGAAACCAGCTGGGTCATTGCAAATGATCAAAATCAAGTCGTAGCGCAAGGCCCCGCGGTGGGTGTTTATCCAAATAATACGACAATCACAGAGTATATATGTTTGCCCGGGGGATGTTATGAGTTCAGAATTTTTGACAGTTGGGGAGATGGCATTTGTTGTGAATATGGACATGGATACTATACATTAACCGATCCATTAGGTCAGGTTACTGCATCCGGAGGACAATTTGGTATTTCTGAAATCACCCCATTTTGTGCAACAAGCGGATTGTGTGAACAGGAATTTATCCACGTTTCCAGCAAACCCCCAGGGAGTACTGTAGCTGCTATCAATGAAATCACTTCCGATTGGGTCATTGCCTCTAATGAAAATCCAAATCCTATTAGCTTCAAAGCGGGTGAAAAAATTACATTATTGGATGGCTTCCACGCCATGGCAGGCACAGATTTTCAGGCTTATATAGAGTCATGTGCTGTGTCAACATCTGAACTTCCCGACACTTTAGAACTACAGCAATCATCAGTAGATCCTGAAAATCTGATCGTTTCAAATAAAATCTTAATTCATGTTTATCCTAACATCACTTATAGGCATACCAACATTGAAATTATTCTGAATGAAGAAGATGAAATCCAGTTGATGATTTTCAACCAAAGTGGACAAATGGTACATCAATTGCTTAGAAATGAATATTTCAAGCCTGGAGTACATACTTTTCAATTGAATGTAGAGCCGTTTCCTGCCGGCATGTATTATTTAACCCTTTTATCACGCCAGGACATGAAAACACAACGATTTATAGTGCTCCGGTAAAAAAAGATTAAGTCATGAAAGATTAAGATCATAATTAAGGTATAAAATCAGGGAAAATACGGATAAAAATGAATGAAAAGAGCCTTAGCTTTACATCGATGGAAATTTTTCTCTATTCATCTTTTACGAAGTCCCATTTTTAATATCCGTGTCCTGTCTTTTGACAGTTTTAAATTAAGAATCATTCCATACCCAATAATTAAGGCTTCGTATGACTTCATTAGAACATTCCATTAAATCTATATTTAGAATATTCTTTTTCAATGTGCTTTTTGTTTCGGCTCTATTTAGTCAGGTGTATGATCCTGACCGGCATAATACCAGTATCGAAGATACCTGGATATCTTGTCAGCAGTCTAATAGTCCCAATCCTGTGAGGGGTTTGTCTCACTGGATTCTATACGATCTGGGATTCATACATCAATTGGGGCCTACTCATTTTTGGAACCTGAATGTACCGGAATACTTGCAAAGTGGTATTAATGAAATCATTATTGATGTGTCGGAAAATGGCAGTGAATGGATACAGGCATCTATTTATTCCATTCCTCAGGCACAAGGGTCAGGATACTACTCCGGGGTGTCCGGGCCTAATCTCACCGGCAGGAACGCACGATATATATTAATAACGGTGTCTTCCAATCATGGTGGACCATGTGCTGGATTTTCGGAATGGAAAGTGTATGTTTCTGATCCTGCTGACCCTTCCTATTGCAATACTGAATCTATGGACATTTTAGATTATCCCGGCCAGGATTCTGTTGCTGTACAATTAACTATTATATCTGATTGGATCATCGATCCAGCCACTCACCCTGATAAAATCGTTTTTCAGGCAGGGGAGAGTATCACGCTTACCCCTGGATTTCATGCCATGCATGGCGCTAATTTCCGGGCTTTTATTTATCCCTGTGACCCTGTGTCCGAAGCAAGAGAAATAGCAGAAAGAGATACATTGCCTGGCCGGACTTTATTTTTCAAACACTCAATAGAAGGACTGGAATTATCCGTGCTTCCGAACGTAACCTCTGAAAATACCCTGTTAACCATCACCAATGAGATGACACAACCTGTAAAAATGCTCATTTTCAATCAAAATGGTCAGTTAATGGAAACGGTTCTTAATCAAAATGCCCTGGAACCGGGAATATATCCTTTTCAACTTTCTTTGCGTGATTATTCACCCGGCATGTATTATGTCCAACTGGTGGGTGAAAAAGGAATTAAAACGGAGAGATTGGTCATTGTAAAGAATTAGTATTTTGGTTTATTCATTATCTTTATACCATAATAAAAATTGTACAAATAACCTATGTGGCTACCTGTCAGATACAGTGTATTCAACTTATATGTTTTTCAGTTTTTTTTCATTTTAATTCTTTCCACAGAACTGTATACCCAACGGACTTGTGCAACGATGGAGGTACTGCAAAGTCAGATCGAACAAGATCCGGAGTTGCTGCAAAGAATACAGCAGTATGAGGAAGAATTAAGATACAGGGTCAGCAACATCCGGTCACAGGAGGTCATTACCATACCAGTAGTTTTTCATATTGTACACAACGGTCAGGCAATAGGAACCGGACCCAATATATCCGAAGCACTGATTTTGGCTCAATTGGAACAGATGAACCTCGATTTTGCCGCTGCCAATCCGGATAAAATGAATATTCCTGCTTTATTTCAATCATTACATGGTAATACCATGATTCAGTTTTGTCTGGCACAAAGAGATCCGGATGGTAATCCCACTACCGGTATTAACCGCATCCATGGAGGACAGTCCAGTTGGTTTTCATTCCAGATCGAAGCCACATTGAAGCCGGCCACCATTTGGAACAGAGATGAGTACCTTAATATTTGGACAGTAAACTTTCATTTCCTGGAAAATATTTTAGGATATGCACAGTTTCCAGGTGGGCCGGCGGATAAAGATGGCATTGTGTCTGCTTATTACAGTATTGGTTCCATTGAAAATCCAAATCCGGCAGGAGGGAACTATGGGTATGGTCGTACCACTGTGCATGAAGTGGGACACTGGCTCAATTTACTTCATATTTGGGGATCGGGTAATACTATGTGTGGCAATGATTTCGTAGCAGATACTCCTGTTCATCGATCTTCAAATTTTGGTTGTCCAACCCATCCCAAAACCAACAATTGTGCAGGAGGACCCCACACTGAAATGTTTATGAATTATATGGACTACACCGATGACCAGTGTATGATCATGTTTAGTATAGGTCAGGGACAACGTATGATGGCCGAGCTGATCAGTGGAGGCAGGAGGGTAAGTCTTTCCGGCTCAATGGGTTGCTTACCTCCCAACCATTGCAGTGAAAATCCTTTGTATCTAAGCCAAAAGCCCATTGAATCGGGCTTATATCAAAGCACCCATTTTATCACCTCAACCGGTGAAGTAGAACCATTCACACAAGTTGAATTCCGTTCAGAAGTATCAATCACATTGACGGCGGGCTTCCATGCCAAAGAAGGCAGTGAATTTAATGCAGAAATTGGAGAATGTATTTTTAGCAATACGATGAAAGAATCCACAACCATTGAAATAAAGCAGGTAGCAACAAATTCAGAATCCTTCAGGGAAAGGCCCGTTCATGAAGCAAGATTTTCTATCTATCCCAATCCTTCATCTCAGTTTGCACGAATCGATTACCATTTGGATGTAGCTATGGAAGTGGAAATGGCATTGTTTAATTTGTCCGGACAGATGGTTACCGTTCTCCTTCCACTCAGTATCACAGATTCAGGAAGTCACCATTTCATATTAGACACTGGAGGCCTTCATCCGGGTATTTGGATTGTACGTATGAGGGCTGGACAAGAAGTTCTGACGAAAAAAGTAGTGGTGGTTCATTAATGAAATCGCTTTTCTACTGTTGCCTAAACATTTCTGTACGTAATATTCTTTTTTTGGCTTATCTTTTCCGCAAGATGAAGCTAAAAAAACATTATTCTGAAGATTTTCGGTTATTTCCCAATAAAGCCAGTATGATCTGGACTATTGTTCTCATTAGCTTTCTATTTTTATTACCTTTCATAGTAAAGACATATTATCTATCCGTAGTCAATTTGATGTGTCTGAATATTTTGGTTGCATTGGGATTGAATGTGCTGGTCGGAAATACAGGTCAAATTTCTCTCGGTCATGCCGGATTTGTTGCCATTGGTGCTTACAGCTCAGCTTTGTTATTAAACCTGGGATTGCCGTTTCTACCAGCTTTACTCTCGGCCGGTATAATTGCCGGTTTCATTGGCGCCTTAATAGGTGTCCCTTCTTTCAAATTGGAAGGTCCTTATCTTGCCATTGCAACTCTGGCTTTTGGCATGGCAGTGACCATCATTATTGGCAGACTTGATGTATTTGGTGGACGCATGGGTATGTCCGTACCTCGAATTCAACTGGGATGGACTGGATTGAAATACGATATTTCTTTGTATTATATATTTATTGGTATTACAGTGATCATGGTTATAATTACCAGAAATATTGTAAAAAGCAGAATTGGCAGAGCCTTCCAGGCCATCCGCGACAGCGATATTGCTGCTTCTGTAGCAGGTGTACATTTAGCAAAATATAAAACCATGAGCTTTGCAATCAGTGCGTTTTATGCAGGACTCGCCGGTTGTTTATGGGCGCTTTATCTTCAGTTTGTGACTCCAGGTTCCTTTAGTTTTATGATGTCAGTATTATTTTTAGCCACCGTAGTACTTGGTGGACTGGGAAGCGTGACCGGTTCTGTTATGGGTGCTATTTTAATGTCATGGTTATCACTACAGTTAGAGAAAATTGTGGAAGTGCCTGTCTTGGGTCATATGATCATGAAGTTCACCGGCTTATTTATGAATCCTTCAGGTATTGCCAATATAACATGGGTAATTACCGGCCTTATACTTATCATGGTCATATTGTTTGAACCTTTGGGACTATTCGGACTGTGGCTGCGCATTAAAAGGTACTGGAAAATGTGGCCATTTTAAATAACAGAAGATGATCATACAAATCCTTATCAATTCAATGGTTGCGGGAAGTATTTATGCCTTGATGGCATTAGCTATGGTTATCGTTTATAAAGCATCAGAAATACCTAATTTTGCGCAAGGTGAAATGGCAATGATTTCTACATATATCACATTTGTTATGTTACAAATCCATGGCTATTCATTTTATACTTCCTTATTGATCACATTGATTTTTTCTTTTTTATTGGGTATTCTTTTTGAGTTTGCCATAATACGCAGAGCCAAAACCCCTAGCCTATTAGGCTTTATTATCATCACCCTTGGGTTTCAATTGATGATTTTTGGATTGGCATCCTGGAAATGGGGCAGTGACCAGCGTACTTTCAGCCTTCCTTTTTCTAATTCAAAAGTTGTTTTCAGGACGGACCAATATGTAATGACTGAGCAAAATCTAGCAACTATTCTGATTGCAATAGCGGTTATGTTTGGGCTGTATATCATCATACAGTATACAAAGCTGGGCTTAGCAATGAAGGCAGTTCAACAAAATAAAGATGCAGCAAGTTTCAATGGAATTCCTGCCAACCGGATACTGGGCATTTCATTTGGAATCAGCGCGATGGTTGGCGCTATAGCCGGCATTCTGGTGGCTCCTCTTACCACTCTTGATCCTTCAATGATGTGGGATCCCTTGCTCAAAGGATTTGCCGCTGCTGTTCTGGGAGGGATGAAGTCTCTTCCGGGTGCTGTCGTAGGTGGTTTACTCCTGGGATTGGCTGAAAATTTATTTGGATTTTACATTTCGCTTGAGTTTAAATCAGTGGTGGCCTTTGCTTTAATTATTCTTATATTATTAATCAGGCCATCCGGACTTTTCGGTAGCCATTATACTCGAAAAGTATGACCAGTCCATTATTGGAAGTAAGGGAAATGACAAAGTATTTTGGTGGCATCCATGCATTAAAAGCCCTCCAATTTAGTATCAGCAAAGGAGAAATTTTTTCCATTATTGGCCCGAATGGAGCCGGCAAATCGACAGTATTTAATTGCATCAATGGAATATACAAACCTGATAGTGGAAGTATATTTTACAAAGGACAGGATATTACCGGTTGGCCACCTCATAGGGTTGCCAAATCAGGCATCTCACGTACCTTTCAAAATTTGGAACTTTTCAAATATATGTCGACTATAGATAATCTACTGTTGGGCAGGCATTTAAAAATGAAATCCACCATCCTCCAGGTAGCGGGATTGAATATTCTACGCTCCAAAGCAGCCCTGGAAGAAGTCAGTCACCGTGCAAAAGTAGAAGAGATCATAGACTTACTGGATTTACAGGCTTACCGAGACTATCCTGTGTTTGCTCTATCTTATGGAAAACAAAAACTGGTAGAGTTGGGAAGGGCGCTCGCTATGGAGCCTTCACTCCTGTTGCTGGATGAGCCCGCTGCCGGATTGAACAATGAGGAAAGACAGGATATGATATATTGGATCAATGACATTCGGGATCAATTGGAGATTTCCATCATCATCATCGAACATAATATGCAAATGGTCAAGGACATTTCTGACAGAGTATTGGCATTGAATTTTGGTAAAAAAATCGCTGAAGGAAAGCCAGAGGAAGTGCTGCAGAATCAAGACGTTATTATGGCATATCTCGGAGAAGAGATCACTTAAATGATAAAGTAACTATGTCGCTGGAGGTAAAAAATATTGATACATTTTACGAAAAAATAAAAGTATTGAATGGGCTCTCCTTTACTGTAAATGAAGGCAAAGTTACTGCTATTTTAGGCAATAACGGAGCAGGAAAGTCAACCACTCTGAAATCCATTATGGGACTCATTGACAAGCAACCGGAAAAAGGAGAGATTATATTTAAAAATACATCCATTCATACCCTTCCTACCGAAAAAAGAGTAGCGATGGGAATTGCATATGTTCCTGAAGGAAGAGAAATTTTTCAGGAACTTACTGTAAAAGAAAATTTATGGGTAGGCGCTTATCTGCGAAATAACCACAAGGAAATACGGCATGATCTTGAAAAAATGTTTACATTTTTTCCTGTATTGAAGGAAAGGCAAAAACAATTAGCCGGAACATTATCAGGAGGAGAACAACAAATGCTTGCCATAGCACGTGCCATGATGAATAAACCTGAATTGCTAATTCTTGATGAACCTTCACTCGGTCTGTCGCCTTTGCTCGTACGTGAAATATTCAGCATCATCAAAGAAATCAAAAACCAGGGAATTACATTACTTTTGATTGAACAAAACGCCAATATGGCCTTCCAGGTAGCTGATTTTGTCTATATAATGGAAAACGGAAAATTTGTACTCACCGGCACAGCAGCAGAATTGAAAGAAAATCCGGATGTACAGGAATTTTATCTGGGAATCAAAGATTCCGTATCCCTGAAAGGATACCAGAGATATAAAAGAAAACGCACCTGGCGATGAATACACTTTCTGTTAGAAATATACCCTCGGTTTTTCTTGAAATGGCTGAAAAAAGAAAAGATAAAATTGCCATGCGACAAAAGGACCTGGGTATTTGGAATGATGTTTCGTGGGAAGAATATAAATCGCAGGCCTTACGTGTGGCATATGGCCTTATGAAATTAGGGGTTCATCCCGGCGATTTTGTGGGCATCATTGGAGACAATTCTCCTGAGTGGCTTTATGCAGATATGGGTATACAGCTAGCCGGAGCTGCTTCGGTAGGTATTTATACTACCAGCTCCTTTGAACAATTATTTTATATACTTCAACATGCCGGATGTAAAGTACTTTTTGCTGATAATGAAGAGCAGGTCGACAAGTGGTTAATGATTAGAGATCGTTTACCTTCTTTACAATACATTGTTTATTGGGATAAAAAAGGACTTGAGAAGCTGGATGATGAAAACTTAATATTTTTCGATGACCTCAAAAAAATGGGTCAGAAAGCATTTTCCACCGATAGGGACAAACACCTGAAAATTGCCAATGAGGTCAATCCCGACGATGTTTCCATCCTGGTGTATACCTCAGGTACAACGGGGCATCCCAAAGGAGCCATGATAACAGCCAAAAATATATTTTGGATCGCTAATGCAATCATTGATTCGACCTCCGAACTCATTTCAGAGGAAGAAACCACCATGTCGTTTCTTCCATTGTGTCATATTTTTGAGCGTTTATTCAGTGTGTATCTGCCATTAGTATATGGATATACCATACATTTTGCTGAAAGCACAGAAACCATTGCACAAAACCTGAGAGAGATCAGACCTACCATTGGATATGCTGTACCCAGAGTCTGGGAAAAATTCCATTCTTCAATACTTTTAAAAATGAAGGATGCCCCGCTTTTGAATCAATGGATGTTTAAAAAGGCCATTTCCATAGGAGAAAGATATACCCGCTTGAAACTGGATGGTAAAAAAATTCCTGTTACACTACAGATGCTAAGATGGATTTCTTATTACTGTGTCTTATATCCATTGAAGTATATGATGGGAATGAACAACATGAAAAACGCCATCAGTGGGGCTGCCCCGATTTCAAGGGAAATTTTATTTTTTTATCACATATTGGGAATCCGATTGCTGGAGGGGTATGGCATGACAGAATCCACAGGAATCATTACCATTTCGGATTCCAGCTTTTACAAATTAGGTACTGTGGGCATTCCATTGAAGGGTGCACAGCTTTCATTGGATTCTGAAGGAGAAATATTGGTACGCCATGGCGGGGTATTTAAAGGATATTATCAAGATGAAGAAGCTACAGCAAAAACCATTAAAGAGGGATGGTTGTATACAGGAGATATTGGAGAAGTCGATATGGATGGTTTTCTGAAAATTGTCGATCGGAAAAAGGATATTATCATTACCGCCGGTGGAAAGAATATTGCACCTCAATACATTGAAAATAAAATGAAGGAAAGTCCATATATCAATGATGCGATTGTAATTGGTGATGGCAAAAAGTACATCACAGCTATAGTGATATTGGATGAAGAAAATATTAATAAATATGCATCGGATCAAAAGATCCAATATTCCTCGTATAGTGAACTGGCATCGAATTCCGATATCAAATTATTGATAGAAAAGGAGATACAAAAGGTAAACAAAGCCTTATCCAATGTTGAAATGATTAAAAAATTTAGTATTTTAGACAAGCGATTGTATGTAGAGGACGGTGAAGTAACACCCACGATGAAAGTAAAAAGAAAATTTATTAATGAACACTATACCCCGCTAATAGAAGCGATGTACCGGTAAATCCTAATTCTTATCTTTATAAAATATTTAAAAATTATTCACTATGAAAAAGCACCCTGTTCATCTATTATTCACCTTTTCACTTTTGTTGTTCATTTCCTTAAATTCATGTAAAACGTCAGGACCTGATGGAGATTCAACCGGCGTTACAGATGATGAAATTGTCATTGGTTCCTGGGGTCCCATGACCGGTCCTGCAGCACTATGGGGAAATGTAGTAAAGGGCATTGATTCTTATTTTAAGCTCATCAATGATGAAGGTGGAATCCACGGAAGAAAAATTAAATTTATCTATAAAGATGATGCTTACGACCCATCAAAAACAGTTCCTGCGGTGAGGGAATTGGTTCAACGAGATGAAGTGTTTGCAGTTGTGGGTGGAATTGGAACCGCTACGAATATGGCCGTAAAGGATTTTTTAAGTGAAAATGGAATTCCCTGGATAACCCCAATGAGCGGTGCCGCAGCATTCACACATCCCCCCTCTGACAATATTTATTCCGTATTTC
>DAOLDB010000026.1:0-51451 GCA_035327565.1 Saprospiraceae bacterium | reverse complement strand
TCCAATACAGGAATTCAACTGGCTGTGGATGCTTATGGACCAATATCGGATAATGCCGGGGGTATTGCTGAGATGGCAGAATTGGAAAAAGAGGTTAGACAAAAGACAGACAAGTTGGATGCTGTAGGGAATACAACCGCCGCTATTGGCAAGGGATTCGCCATTGGATCCGCTGCGCTGACTGCGCTCGCTCTGTTTGCAGCATTTATGACCACAGCAAAAATTTCATCTATTGATATTTCTCAACCTCTTGTGATGGCTGGTTTGTTTTTAGGGGGTATGTTGCCATTTTTATTTTCATCATTATCAATGGGAGCAGTTGGACGCGCAGCAATGGACATGATCAAAGAGGTCAGGAGACAGTTTTCAGATATACCCGAGCTGAAAAAAGCACTTGAGGTGATGAATAAAAATAAAGACAAAGATTTTCAGTCATGGTCAAAAGAAGATCAGAAAACTTTTGAAGCTGCCGATGGCAAAGCCGAATATGGAAAATGTGTGGAAATTTCTACAAAAGCTTCCATCAGAGAAATGGTTTTACCCGGGATTGTGGCAATTGCCTCACCAGTTGTAATAGGTTTCTTGGGTGGAGCTGAAATGTTGGGTGGACTTTTGGCAGGAGTGACAGTGTGTGGAGTGCTGATGGCCATATTCCAATCCAATGCCGGTGGAGCTTGGGACAATGCAAAAAAAATGTTTGAAGAAGGCGTGGAGATTGATGGCAAAATGTATTACAAAGGGTCAGAGCCTCATAAAGCTACAGTAGTCGGAGACACCGTAGGAGACCCGTTCAAAGATACTTCAGGGCCATCTCTGAATATTTTATTGAAGCTCATGTCAGTAGTGGCTTTGGTAATAGCTCCATTTTTAACTTAATGTTAAAACAAATAAAACAGAATATAATAAGGGAGAATCTTCTTAACTGGAGGATTCTCCTTTGCTATTTTATGTTCATCTCGTCAGGTAGACAAATTGTGGTTAAACTACTGTTAAAAACAGAAGGTTCATCTCAAATACAATTGGTTAAATTATTGAAAATGTAGATATTAGATTTAATATTCAATTTTAAGAATTCATTTTAAAAGAAACTTTCTTACTTTGTAAAGCGTCAAATACGTGATAGTACTTTTAAGACAACTTAAAACCAAAGAAACACAGAGTGCAGAGTTAAAACCATTAAAAAATATACATATGAAAAATTTAAAATCATTTACGATTCTATTGCTAGTGTTTACAGGAATAATTTCATTGTCAGCTCAAAAGATTGCCTTAGTAGACATCAATGCAGTATTGGAAAATCTGCCTGAATACCGGCAGGCACAATCTGAACTCGATCGCATGGCTTCTGAATGGAGACAGGAAATCGCTCAGGAAATGGATGAGATTAAATCACTGTACAATCGTTATCAGGCGCAGCAGGTATTGTTAAGCCCTGAGGCTCAAAAGGAAAAGGAAGACGAAATTGTAGCTAAAGAAGCATCGGTAAGGGAATTGCAAAGAAGAAGATTTGGCCCAGAAGGAGATCTTTTTTTGAAGCGTCAGGAATTAATTACTCCCATCCAGGAAAGAATATATAAAGTCATTGATGAATATGCTACAGAAAGAGCCTATGATATCATTCTGGATAAAGGGGGCAATACTGGACTTCTTTTTGTGAATAATAACTTTGATAAAACTGAAGACATCCGAAGGAGATTGAGGTAAAACCTGATCATGTTATTGATTTCTTAAATAGTTGTTCAAGTCAATTAATGCTTTATTTTTGCGGATTCAATATGAAAAGAAACTTCATCAACCCATTTAAATTTAATACAAATATGAAAACTGTATTTCAAATATTCATGGCAACCCTTATGATTATGATGGGTTCAACTCAAGTCGATGCTCAAAAATTTGGTTACATAAATTCACAAGAGATTATAGGTAGTATGCCGGAAGTCAAAGAAGCCAATGCTGATATCGAGACACTCAAACAACAATTACAAAAAAAGGGTCAGGAAATGATCACTGCATTCCAGACGAAATATCGAACATTGGAAGATAAACAAGCCAAAGGTGAAATATCTCCTAAGCAATTAGAGGCTGAAGCGGCAAAATTGAAAGATGAGGAGCAAAAAATTATGGAGTATGAAGAAACTTCACAGCAAAGGATTATGCAAAAAGGTGAAACGCTGTTTAAGCCCATTCAGGACAAAGTAAATCAAGCCATTAAAGATGTGGCAGCAGAAAATGGTTATACCTATATTTTCGATGCTTCATTGGGAATCATTCTTTATGCGGATGAAAGCACGGATATAACCCGACTGGTTAAAACAAAATTAGGCATACGCTAAGGCACAGGTTGATATATCCAGGCTGTTTGTATTGGATTTATTACATTAATAATCGAATCAAAGTAAATGAAAAGCAGAACACTTACCGTTCTGCTTTTTTAGTTTGCATTCCTCACCTTTGTAATACACACCAACCATCCTTTCAAACCGGAAGTCAATGGAGAATTCTATATTTTAGGAGAACCCCCTTAAAAATTGTCAGGGCTATTTATTTTCAATTTGTTATTTTTGCAACAGGATGAAGTCTCTTAAGAAAACACAAAAACTCCAACAGGTACGGAATTGGATTCCGAAAGGTATAAGTACTTCCCATTATATCATATTGCTTTTCTCGCTGGCTATACTATTGTATTGCAACACTTTGGGTCATGATTTTGTACAGGATGATGCTATTGTCATTACAGATAATGCGTATACTATTCAAGGTGTACAGGGAATACCCGGCATTTTTACCAAAGATACTTTCTTTGGATTTTTCAAAGAAGAAGGGAAGGAGAAGATTGTTTCAGGAGGAAGATACAGACCTTTGTCTCTGGCAATGTTTGCATTGGAGATTGAGATCTTTGGACTACATCCTGCCCCTATGCATGCCATCAACATACTCCTGTATGCTTTGTTGTGTATCCTTATATTTTATTTTGTTTTAAAGGGATTTCAAAGTGTGATTAATAAAGATCATTTGCCTTTTTTGGCTTTTATGGTTGCATTGGTATACCTGGTACATCCTGTTCATACAGAAGTAGTTGCAAACATCAAAGGCCGCGATGAGCTATTGGCACTATTGTTTAGTTTGTCGGCATCCATGGCTTTATTTTCTGGTAAACATTTGAGATTGAAAATAATATCTCTGACTTTGTTTTATCTGGCACTACTTTCCAAAGAGAATGCCATCATGATGATTCCTGGTCTTTGGTTGTTTTATATAATAATTAAAAAAAAGAATTTCACTCAGTCTTTGTTATTGATCTGGCCTCTTCTGGTATCCGGCATACTATTTATTATACAAAGAAGTATCATTTTGGGTCCAGGTTTGGGTAGTACTCCATTGGAACTTATGAACAATCCTTTTATAAGGATTAACGGTAATCAATATGAGATGTATACTGCGTGGGAAAAAGGGTTGGCCATTGCAGGCAATTTGGGTTATTATGTCAAACTTTTAATTTGGCCCCATCCACTCACCAATGATTATTATCCATATATGACAGGACATCCTGATCCTTCAAGGCCTATGATTTGGCTAAGTATTTCGTTCTATGCGCTATTGCTGTATTTTACATGGATTCTGAGGAAAAAAAGTCCTCTTATTGCTTTTGCAACCGGATTTTTTCTGATCACTCTTTTTATATACAGCAATATTCCTTTTCCTATAGGAACCAATCTATCAGAGCGATTTTTATTTATACCTTCACTAGGATTCTCAATCCTGGCAGGTTTTTTCATTTTTAAAATCTTTTCCACCGGAAGATCCATCTATGTTTTTGGATCCGTAATTATTTTATTAGTTTTATGTTCTTTTAAGACAGTAACCAGGAATACAGTTTGGAAAGACAATTTCACATTATATACCACTGATGTAAAAGTAAGTGGTGAAAGCGCCAAAGCATTAAATGCAGCCGGTGGAGTGCTGGTAGAGGCAAGTGTAAAAATGGATAATGATCTTAAAAGAATACAATATCTGGAGACTGCCGAGAGATACCTGAGAAGAGCTGTTCAAATACATCCCAATTATAAAAATGCCTGGTTGCTTTTGGGCAATGCTCATTTTTATAAAGATGAACATAATGAAGCCATTGAAAAATATGAGCAGGCTTTACGTATTGATCCTGGGTACCAGGAAGCAAAGGGTAACCTGGCTTTCGCATTGAGAAGTGCAGGACGGTATGCAGGAGAGCAGCAAAATGATCTTCCAAGAGCTATCCAATTGCTTTTGCGATCACATGAGATCAATCCTACCGATACAGAAACTATCCGTTTACTGGGAGTTGCTGAAGGGATAGGTGGTAATCACGATAAGGCCGTACAATATTTTTATGAAATGGTGCGCTTACAGCCTGAACATGCCTCGGGGTATGTTCTCCTGTCACAAGCTTACCGGAATATTGGAAATGAGGATAGTTCAAATTATTACAGAAATAAAGCGATGGAATTGGATCCCAATGCGTTTAATCAAAAATGAAATGATGGTATGAATAGACTGACATTTTATATAGGGATAAGCTTAATTAATATTTTTTCTGGAAACTTATTTGCCCAGGACTTTGAAATGAGAAAGCAATGGGTAGATAGTATATATAATGTGTTAAACGACGATGAACGTATCGGTCAGTTGTTTATGCAACGGGCATTTTCAAAAAAAGATAAAGCCCATACCGATGAAATCTTAAAGCAAATTGAACAATACAAGATTGGAGGGTTGTGTTTTTTTCAGGGGAGTCCTGCTGAACAGGCCCGGTTGGTCAATTTGTATCAAAGCAAATCCAAAATCCCTTTAATGATTGCTATAGATGGGGAGTGGGGAATTGGAATGAGGTTCAGAGATGAGGTGTTTTCATTTCCCAGACAACTTACACTTGGTGCCATACAAAATGAAAATCTGATCTATGAGATGGGTGAACATATTGCTCTTCAATGTAAGGAGATTGGAGTTCATGTGAATTTTGCACCGGTAATTGATGTCAATAACAATCCTCAAAATCCAGTAATTAACGATCGCTCTTTTGGTGAAGATATTTACAATGTTGCTGCGAAAGGATTCGCCTATATGAAGGGAATGCAAGATAATGGTGTATTAGCTTGCGCTAAACATTTTCCTGGCCATGGGGATACCGATACGGATTCACATCTTGATTTACCCATTGTTCATCACGACATGAACAGGCTTGACAGTCTTGAACTTATGCCCTTTAAGGTGCTCATTGAGCAAGGTGTTGCCAGTATTATGGTGGCTCATATGCATATTCCTTCGATTGATGACCGGCCTAACCGACCTACAACCCTTTCAGCTAATGCCATCACTGAACTGTTAAGGAATAAATTGGGATTTAATGGTCTCATTTTTACTGATGCTATGGAAATGAAAGGGGTCACAAATCATTTTAGTCCGGGAATAGCTGAGGCTGAAGCCTTGCTCGCAGGCAATGATATGATAGTGCTTTCAACAGATATTGGAAAAGCGATAAAAACCATCCAGGAATACAGACAAAGAGGACTTATTAAAGAAGATCAAATTGAAAAAAGTGTTAAGCGAATTTTAACAGCCAAATATGACGCAGGACTTTCAAAGGGTACAATTAGTTTGAATCCTGATGGGATTGAGAAGAGATTGAACAATCCAAACTCAAGGGCATTAAAATCGAGATTATTTCGTGAGTCGGTTACTCTGGTTTCTGACTCTGCTGAATGGTTGCCCATCATGGACATTGACCGTCATAAATTTGCAACCATCAGCCTGGGAAGTAAAGGAAGAACTTTTTTCCAAAACAGAATTTCTGATTATGTGGAGGGCATTCATTTTCATTATGGCAAAACCATTACCGATGAACAAATCAGCCACCTGATTCAAAGACTGAAAGACGTAACCTGTGTAATAGTGGGTATTCACGAAATGCAAAAACTGCCTGAAAGAAATTTTGGCATTACAGATTCTCAGTTGCAGCTTATCAGCGCTCTAAGGAAGCAGAATAAACAGGTTATAACCGTATTGTTTGGGAGTCCTTATGCGCTCTCTAAATTTCAGGATGTTAAATCCTTAATCGTAGCATATGAAGAAGATGATATAGTTCAGGATGTGGTGGCTCAGGCCATATTTGGAGCAGGAAATTTCAGAGGACGATTGCCGGTATCCGCGGGCAAATACACATTTGGTACCGGGATCATGAGAGAAGGAATTGGACGATTGGGGTACGATATCCCGGAAAGTGTAGGACTTTCGAGTGATAGCCTGGCGATGATTGATGTGATCATGGATGAAATGATAAATAAAAAAGCAGCCCCCGGAGGGCAAATACTCATAGCCAAAGATGGAAAGATTGTATTTGAAAAATCGTATGGACATTTCACTTATACTCATAATCGCCCTGTCACAAAAGATGACATATATGATCTGGCCTCTGTAACAAAAATTTTAACTACTACCATTTCAATGATGAAATTAGTGGATCAGGGAAAGGTAAATATTAGAAATAAAGCCAGTACATATATCCCACAATTGGATACAACCAATAAAAAGAATATCAAGATTGATGAAATGATGGCTCATTATGCTCAATTGCAGGCCTGGATTCCATTTTATAAATCCACCATGGATGACAACAAAAGAAATCCCAATCCTTTACCGGATTATTACCAACGTAGATTGAATGAGGGGTTTGCAGTACCCGTAGCTGAAAATTTATTTATGAGAAATGATTACAAGGATTCCATATGGAGCATTATATATGGTAGTAAACTCAGGGAGAGCCCCGGCTATCGTTACAGTGATCTATCCTTTTTTTTGGCTCAAAACATCATAGAGAATGTCGGTAAAATCAGACTTGACCAATTTGCCGAACAACACTTTTACAAACCTTTGGGTTTAAGGAAAACAAGATTTAATCCCAGGGATAAAATTCCTGTATCGATGATTGCACCCAGTGAAGAGGATATATATTTCAGAAGACAGCGCATTCAGGGTCATGTACATGACATGGGTGCCGCTATGATGGGAGGTGTAGGAGGCCATGCAGGTTTATTTTCGAACGCCAATGAGCTTGCCGTCTTAATGCAAATGTTACTCAATAATGGATATTATGGGGGAAAAAGATATATCGAAGCCTCAACGGTTGAATTATTTACTACCCGTTACGGAAAGTCCACCCGTAGAGGTATTGGCTTTGATATGAAAGAACTGGATAAGTCCAAACCTATGAACATGTCTCCTCTTGCTTCGAAAAGTGCATATGGACATACGGGATTTACAGGCACTTGTGTATATGCTGATCCTGCTCACAACATAGTGTTTGTTTTTTTAAGCAATCGAACTTACCCAAGAATGTCCAACAACACACTAAATAAATATGAATTCCGTCAAAGAGTCCAATCGGTTATTTATCAGTCTTTGGAAAAACCGGTTTTGCCTTGATCTTATCATTAGAAATTGCTAAAAGGTACTTGCTGGGTAAAAAATCAACCCAGGCTATCAATATCATAACATGGGTTTCTGTATTGGGACTTAGTATTGGTACTGCAGCTTTGATTTTAATACTTTCTGTATTTAATGGTTTTGAAAAAGTGTTAGGCGGATTATTTGATGCATTCAATGCTGAATTGAAGGTGGTCCCTTCTTCAGGCAAGTATTTTGAAATGGATGAGAATCAATTGTACCAATTGAGATCCCTGCCTGAAATCGAGGCTTTGTCTGCTACTTTGGAGGAGGTCGCATTATTTGATTATAAAAACATTCAGGAGGTAGGAATTATCAAAGGGGTTGACACATTTTATACTGCAGTTACTCACATTGATTCAAGTCTGCGTGCAGGAAAGTACAAACTAAAGGAAAACCAAATCAATTATGGTGTGATTGGAAGTGGCTTAGGTGCAAAATTATCATTGCATTATAACGATCCACTAAATCCGGTAACGGTCTATATGCCTACCCGGCAACAAAGAGGTCCTATGGCCAGGGATTATAATACGATTTATGTCTATTCGGCGGGGATTTTTTCTGCAGGTAGTGATTCAGATAATCAGTATATAATTAGCAATCTTGAAGAGGTTTCATATTTATTAGAATTGGAAAGTACATATACAGCTCTGGAAATCAAATCTTCGTCAGGTTTTAAAGAAAGGCGCGTAAGAGAAGCCATTTTAAATCTTTTGGGCGATGGTTTCACCATCAAAAACAAATACGAACAGGATGAAACATTTTTCAAAGTAATGAATACAGAAAAATGGGTGTCATTTTTTATTGCCGGATTCATTATGCTCATCATTGCATTCAATATGGTAGGTTCTCTTTGGATGCTGGTTCTTGAAAAAAAGCTGGATATGTCTATTTTGCAGGCCATGGGATATACCCGTAAAGGAATCGGCAGGTTGGTTATTCTACAGGGTATTCTTATATCGATTACAGGATTGATTTCCGGTATTTGCCTTGCTCTTTTTCTCTATTTTCTTCAAAAAACCTACGGTTTAATATCCATCCCTGCCGGATTTCTGATCGATTCTTACCCCATTGAGCTAAAATGGAATGATTTTCTGCTTGTATCGACATTGGTATTAATGATTGGGGTTCTGGCATCATTACTTCCGGCAATCCGGGCTTCCAGAATAACTCCCTACGTCAGATTGGAGCAATAATTACCTAAATTGTATATTTGCTTCGCTTTTGATCATTATTAATCAATATTCAAGTATCTTGATGGAAAGCTGGCAACTGGACTTTGAATGGCTGCGAATACGACATTTTGTTAAGGAAAGCTTAGGCTCTTCATCTTTACCCGATCTTCAAGGTATTCTATTTATGATAGGTGTCCAGGAATTTGGCAATTGGATTCAAAAGAAACAATTTTCAAAAGAGGAAAAGCAGGACTTAATGCATGTAGCTGTGTGTACATTACTGGAACCTGATGGATATTACAAGTTTATTGGAAGGGATCAAGATGGATGGCCACATTGGGAAATGATTAAGCCTTTTGAAATTAAGGGTTCAAAAGATCAAGAATTTATTTTAAAGCAAAAGATCATTCAGTACTTTAGTGATTAAAATAAAAATCGGGTTATTTTTTAATGATTAAAATTAATTTAGAATATCAATTTTATAATTTTTTAGTATTTAACACTTATAACTGATCATATGCATTATTCATTAAACATAGTGATGGTTTTGGCCATCTTGTTTTTCATGTCTTCATGTAAGAAGGGCCCGGAATATGTTCTCATTGAAACCACAATGGGTAACATGAAAATTGAACTTTATGAAAGTACCCCACACCATAAGGAAAACTTCCTCAAACTTGTGGATGAAAAATATTACGATGGTTTGCTTTTTCATCGCGTTATAAAGGGATTTATGATTCAGGGTGGCGATCCGGATTCCAGGAATGCTGATCCTCAGAAGCGATTAGGAACCGGGGGCCCCGGTTATACAATTCCTCACGAGATAGGGTCACCGCATTTTAAGGGAACACTTGCAGCTGCCCGACAGGGTGATGCTATCAATCCCGAAAAGAAATCATCAGGTTCTCAATTTTATATCGTTCAGGGTAATCCTGTATCCGAAATTGAGATAGGTACTTTTGAACAAACCAAAGGGATCAAATACAATGATATTCAGAAAAAGAAGTACAAAGATTTGGGTGGCACCCCTGCGCTTGACGGGGACTATACTGTGTTTGGTGAAGTGGTTGAAGGTCTTGATGTTATTGATAGAATTGCTTCAGTTCAAACCGGAGCAGGAGATAGACCAGTTGAAGATATTATAATGACTATCAGACGAGTGAAATCATAGAATGAATTATTATCTATTCATTTTAATGGTAGTTATGTTATGTATGGCCTGTGTAACGCCCAGGCCAATGTTTGAAATTGAATACATTTCCCATCAGGCTCCTGCTACAGTATATTTTAAAAACATCACAGAGAAGGCCGATTCTTTCATTTGGGAACCTGAACAAGGAATATATTCCAGGGATACTCATGTATTGCACAAATTTATTTTCTCAGGAAGATACCCTGTTAATCTCACTGCTTTTCGGGGGAAAAAAACCAAAAAAATGACAAAAGAAGTATTTATTTCACCTCCGGAGAAATGTCTTGTTCACATGGTGACAAACCGTGGTGATATGATGATTGAGTTATTTCATGAAACACCGAAACACAGAGACAATTTCATCAAGCTGGCTGATGAAGGTTTTTATGAGGGATTATTGTTTCACAGGGTGATCAAAGGATTTATGATTCAGGGAGGGGATCCACAATCAAGAAATGCCCGGCCGGAAACTAGAATAGGAAATGGTGGTCCCGGTTATAATATTGATGCGGAAATCAATAATGAATTACATCATTATAAGGGGGCGTTGGCTGCTGCCAGACAAGGGGATCAGGTCAACCCTGTCAGGGCATCTTCAGGTTCTCAATTTTATATAGTACATGGTGATGCATTAAGCCAGTCAATGATACGTTCATACTCTAATCAAAACGGAATTAATTATAGTGAGGAAGCTGTAAACCGATATATCGAAGATGGGGGAACACCTTACCTGGATGGACTTTATACTGTGTTTGGCCAGGTGATCGAAGGTTTTGAAGTAGTAGATAAAATTGCAGAGACACCCACTCTGCCAGGTGACAGGCCTGCTGATGATATTAAAATTTTAAAGGTGACTGTTATACAGTAGTAAATTCATTTAACTTATACAAAAACCAAGGATGGCTGAACTATGAAAGAAAATGAAAATATAGTATTGGGAATTGATGTAGGGGGCACGGGAATTAAGGGAGCAATTGTTGATATTGAATCCGGAAGTTTGTTGACCAATCGAAAAAAATACAAAACCCCTCAACCGGCAACACCAGAAGAAATGATCAAGACCATAGATAAAATGGTAAAATCGTTCAAGTGGTACGACAAACCTATCGGAGTAGGATTTCCTTCTATTATAAAAAGTGGAATTTGCTATTCTGCCAGCAATATCCATCATAGCTGGATAGGATTTCCTCTTTTAGATAAGTTAAAAAAACTCTTTACCGAAGAGGTGGTTTTGTTAAATGATGCTGATGCGGCAGGAATGGGAGAAATGCAATTTGGCATAGGGAAGGATCACCGCGAACAAGTGGTAATTCTGCTCACTTTGGGAACCGGGATCGGTTCTGCAATATTTAATAAAGGAATTTTATTGCCCAACACAGAATTAGGACAACTGTATTACAAAGAAGGGGTCACTGAAAATTACGCTGCCAATAGCGCACGTCTAAAAAATCATAAAGGATATAAGTCCTGGACTGCCGAATTAGATGGGGTGATCAACCATATTGATTTTATCTTCAGCCCGGATATGTTTATCATTGGAGGAGGAGTCAGCAAACGATTTCCTGCATTCGGCAAGTTTCTATCTTTAAAACACAAAATTGTGCCTGCTCAATTGCTCAATAGTGCAGGGATAATAGGTGCTGCCTATGCTTTGAAGACTTTGACTTTCCAAGCTGAACCTCACTCTGTTCATTTATAGATTTTATTCAACATGCGTTTATCTTATCCATTATTGTTTTTTAGTATCACTCTATTCCTTTTTTGTTTGATACTATCGTCTCCAATACAGGCTCAGGAGGATTATCCCATTGGATCCGTGATCACTATTACTTTACAAAACGGACAAAAGATATCGGGTGAGCTTATCAGTAAAACCGATCGTGAGATCAGAATGAAAAAAGGGAAAGAAATTACGAGAATTCCCATCGCTAATATTGCATACATGAGTCAAAGTGAGACGGGTATAGAGCCTGAAATTGCTTATTTACAGGACAGGTACTTTTTATTTTCTTCTGCAATCCCTATGGATAAAGGGGACATTTACTATAGAAATATGAATGTATTTTTTAATGCTTTTTCTATAGGGGTGACATCAAACTTTTCAATAGCAGGAGGATTTGAGACTTTGACATTATTGGCCGGAGAATTTCCAACAGTTTTCATTGCGCCAAAATTTAATGTACCTGTTACCAAAAATGTTTATCTCGGAGTTAATAGCATCAGTTATTTTCGAAGTGAATTTTTTGTCTCGGCTTTATTTGGTAACGCAACCATAGGTAATGAATCGTACAATATCAACCTGGGTATTGGTTTTGGTATTGATGGAATAGAATCAGTCTCTTCAGCTTTCTATACACTCAGTGGAATTGCGAAAATTTCAAATAAAGTATCTTTGATGGCAGAATTGATATCAGTGGATGCTTTTAACGACTTTTTTTCCAGCTTTGTAAGCTTGAATGCAAGAATAAAATTACGTGGTGATATTTTTCTTGATGTTGGATTTATAAGAATCGGTGAATTTGACGGCACTTTCAATTTACCTACAGTTGGTATTGCACTGCCTATTTCAAAGTCAAATTGATTGTTTACAGATTCATGCCATTAAAAAAGCAACCCTCCAAAACAGATGGTTGCTTTCAATTGAGTAATTAAACTGAGCAATTTTTACTTGGTAATTTTAATATTCATCCAATTCTGCTTTAAAATATTTGATCATTGAGAGTATCTCTTTATCCACTTCCAGTTCTGGCGCTATTTGAAAAAGAATATTATGTTCTTCAAAATTTTCTGTGAGCGCTTCTTCAAGGATAAGCATACCTTCCTGTCTTTTTCCAAGATAAAATAAAGTGATGGCTCTGCAATAAAGTAAGTTGGCTCCAAAGGTATAATCTTCTGCTTCGTCCAGGATATCCAGAGCTTCCTCATATAATCCAATTTTCAGAAGAAATGAAACATATTCTGACCAATAAATCGATTGTTCAGGACCATTTTTTGTTGCTTTGTTGAAGTTATACACCGCTTTTGTATAATTTTCAACTTTAACATAGGCTTTAGCCAGGCCAAAATAATAATCTTCACATCTTTCATCTATATTGACGGCTTTGTGATAGGCATTGATAGCTGAATACCAATTGCTTTCTTTCGAATAGCATTCACCTAAAAGAAAATAAGCTTCATCGTTGTAAGGATCCAGACGTATTGCTTTTGCAAGCAAATATTTAGTTTTATCGATTTTACCCATTTTAATAAAGCAATGTGCCATATTCGTGATCAACTCACTATCCGGTCCAAAAATGTTATTACTTTCTTCATAGATTTGAAAAGCTCTTTCATACTGATTTTCCTGTAAACACAATTCTGCACATTCTAAATAACCCGATTCAAAATCCGGATTGATGATGAAAGAATATTCCATGGCATTAATCGCTTTCTCATATTCTCCGATATAGTTGTAGGCATACCCCAGATTGTACCAGGCTAGATATGAATAAGGTTCTATTTCTATAATATGCTTAAAAAATACTATACTTTCTTCGTACTTTCTTCCCAACCCTGTACATAAAAGCATTCTGTCCAGCGCTTCTTCGTGCTTGGGGTCCAGAAAAATTGCTTTTTTCAAAACTTCATACATAGTGTCATAATCTTTCATCATTTCAAAAATAAAAGATTCACATAAGTACAAATCTGTAAGTTCACTGGCCATAACGTATTTTTTTACATTGGACAAAATGGCCAATGACTCTTCAAATCGTTTTGATTTACTAAGTGCTTTGGCTTTTAATAGCAAAACTTCAGTTTCATTGGGTGATAAGTGTTCAGCTTCCTGGATGCATAGCAAGCATTGCTCGTTTTCATTAAGTGCAAAAAGGATTTTGGCTTTAAATAAATAAAAATCAGATCTGTATTTAAACTGATTCAATGCAAGATTGACAACATCCAAAGCTTTTGACCATTGACTCTCTTCTTCATAATATCTGATCAATTGATAATAAGCTTTTTCATCCAGATACTGTACGGATCCGTTTTCATATTGCGATTCAAATTCTGATACCAAGTTGATAATTGCCAGGTCTCGTTTTGTTCTTTGTTCCATACTGATTTGTCTAGGGATTTAAAGTGCACTCAAATATAAATAATAAATACCCATACCATCTATGGCTTTAAATATTTTTTTCCACATATTTTTTTGATTAATACAAATTTGGCTATATTGCTATATATTTGATATTCAGCGATTTATGTATTCCATAAGAGAGAGCAAAATTTATAAAATACTAATCCCTATATTTTTACACATAATCAAGTCTTACAACTTGTTGTGGAATTCTTTTTTTACTTTTTTAATAATAATACCAAAGTAATAGCTTATGTAGGGGGTATAAAATAAGAAAGAGGCTACAATGTTGAATTTTGTGCCTCCTTCAAAAGTTTTAATCTTTGGCTTTTTCTATGGTAATTTAACCAACTACCTTCTTTTCTCTCTTTGCCTTTCTTTTTCCTTAGTAGTCAATCTTTTTCTGACTGTGGAAAACATTTCATTTCTGAACTCTCTTTCTGCAACAGTCAACATAGCAACTTTTTTGACACTTACTACAGATTGAAGCTCTTTGTAATACTTTTTCCTTAATGCAATATATTCATCATCAATTCTTGCTCTATGATCCAGATAAGCTTTTGCTTCTTCATTGGTCATATCATCTCTGAATAGATGTTCATCTTTTTGCTTTCTCAGATGATCAAACTTTTCCTGATATTTATTATATACAGGCCAAAACGTTTTAGACTCATCTGCCGTTAGGCTCAATTTAGACGTAATATACGCAATTTTCTGGGCATCGTAGCGGTCTTTGTTTTTGTCGTCTACATGTTGCCCATATACAGACAATGAGATCAGCACAGACATCATAGGAATTAACAATCTCATGTTCATAAATTTATTGATTTAAAAATTTTATTATTTTTCTTTGTTTTATGTGTAATCCACTCTTTCATTAATAGTCCAGGTCGTAAACTCCATAATCGTCTATTATTCCATGATCACTCAAGGTAATCCATTCTTCCCCTAACAATTCGATTTCAGGAAGTAGCCAAGCTTCATAAAGCAGTTCCTGATCCATCATACTGTTGATTCTCAACTCATTAAAATAGTCCTCCATTATCGCCAGAAGAGCCTCGTTGGATATTTCTGTTTCAGTGCGATAAACATTTGTTTGTTGGTAAAAAATGGTGCCAATGGCAATAATAAAAACTGCTGCTGCTGCTGCCCATCTTTTCCATATGCTCAGAGAAATCACCCTTCTTTCAGTAGGCGCAGATTGATTTCGCAATTTTTTAATGACCTGATCAGGTAATTGATTAAAATAGTCGGACTCGGTGGTATACACAGGCTCTTCTGTAGACAGCCCCAACTTTTGAAGAACTTCCTTGTGAAAATATTCAAAATAACCTTCAGGAGTATCAATATCTCCACTCTTTTCTATTTGAAGCAAAGAAGGAGCGTACTTTTCCAACTCATTCAATATTTCTTTATTATTAGGTCGCATTTTTTATATGATTTTCAATTTTCTTTAACGCGTGATGAAAAGAAGCTTTCAGTGATCCTTCAGATGTATTTAGTGCCGCTGAAATATCAGAATAACTCATTTCATCATAATATCTCATATGGAATACCAGTTTTTGTCTCTCAGGAAGTTTTTGTACTGCTTCTTTCAATAGTATATTTGCTTTGTCACCATCTATATCTGGATCTGCCTTCAAGCTTTCTGAAAGACTATTTTCATCGGCATCGAGTGCATATGATAGCCTTCTTTTTTTCTTTCTCAAAAAAGTGAGACTTTCATTCGTTGCAATTCGATACATCCAACTGTATAGTTGAGCATCTCCTTTAAATCCATCAAGATTTCTATAAATCTTTATAAAGGCATTTTGCAAAACATCATCTGTATCTTCATGGCTGATCAGCATTCTTCGGACATGGTGATACAAACGCTCCTGATACTTAATCATCAAATGCCTGAAACCTTCTTCCTTGGTTTGTTCCAGTAAAATCATCTGAATGATGGTATCGTCACCCAGTTCTGCTCTGCTCGATGTCGACATCTTTAAGCCATTGTTGGTGGTTTGACGAAAGATTCTTATAAAGGTTTAATAGCAATATAGTTAGTTTTTTGTTATAAACGAATGAAGATCAAAACTTTTTAAATGTCATTGAGCAAAAAGAGGTTGGGGCAGGCATTCAATTTATACATAAAATTGGAGTAAGTTCTTCAATCCAGGTCCTGAAGTTACTATACTTTCTCTTTGCTCGACACTACCGGTGTTCAATATCAGCTAATAATATTGAAATGATTAGCTTTGGAATGTATTATTTATTAGATTCACAATATGGTTTCTGCAGTCTCTAAAAAAATCCTTGACTGGCTTGGTTTTAACATCACCGGCAATATAAATGATCCACATAAAAAGAAATTGTATGTGGTGGTACCCCATACTTCTAATTGGGATTTTCCTCTTGGCATTTTGGTGAAATGGGGATATAAATTAAAAGCAGGATTTATTGCAAAAAATAGTTTGTTTAAACCCCCATTTGGATGGTTATTTCGAGCTTTGGGAGGCATTCCGGTCGATCGGAGCAGAAAATCTGACACCGTCAAAAATATAGCTGAAGTATTTCGAAACACCAAAGAATTGCGTATTGCTATAGCACCTGAAGGAACCAGAAAAAAAGTTGACCAATTGAAAAAGGGATTTTACTATATAGCCAAAGAAGCCGGCATACCTATCCTGTTGGTTAAATTTGATTTTGAAAACAAAGTAGTTCATTTTAGTGAGCCTTTCTTTCCTGGTACTGAAGAAGCAGAAGATTGGAATTTTCTGAATAACTACTGGAATGGTGTACATGGTAAAATACCCGAGAACAGTTTTGGATATGGTAAAACACCAAAGATTACTGAAGGGTCTCTCTGAGATAATTTATTATAAATAAAATCATTGCATGATGATGAAATCAACATTCTTACTTTTCACTGTAGTATCGTTATTCTTCTTATTCAGTCCATGTTACTCACAGCAACCGGTTTATCTTCATTGTGGAAAACTGATCACGGCAGAAAATGAAAATGTGTTCTTTGATAAGACGATTGTGGTATTTGAAGGCCGGATCGTATCTGTTGAGGAGGGATATATTCAACCTGAGGATGGAAGTATGATCATTGACTTAAAAGATAAAACCGTATTACCCGGATTAATAGATATGCATGTGCACATTGAAAGCCAATCAAGTCCGCGGAATTATGAAGACCGATTTAGATTAAATGAGGCAGATATTGCACTCCGAGCTACAGTTTATTGTATGCGGACTCTTGAAGCCGGGTTTACTTCAGTCAGAGACCTTGGAGGGTCAGGTGTCAACGTTTCTCTGAAAAATGCCATCAATGCTGGGTACATACAAGGCCCTAGAATATTTACCAGTGAAAAATCTTTATCAACAACAGGTGGTCATGGAGATCCAAGCAATGGAGTCCGTAAAGACCTTATGAGTGATCCGGGAGAAAAGGAAGGAGTAATGAATGGACCTGAAGATGCCTTTAAAGCAGTTCGACAAAGATATAAGAATGGAGCGGATGTAATAAAAATTACCGCAACCGGTGGAGTATTGAGCGTTGCAAAAGACGGTAGCGGGCCTCAGTTTACACTGGAAGAAATTCAGGCTGTGGTTCAGGCCGCTAACGATTATGGTATGGTAACTGCTGCACACGCCCATGGGGAAGAAGGAATGAGAAGAGCGGTATTGGCAGGCATTCATAGTATTGAGCATGGAACCATGATGAGTGATGAAATCATGGACTTGATGATCGAAAGAGGAACCTATTTTGTTCCAACCATTTCAGCGGGTAAATTTGTAGCTGAGAAGGCCAAAGAGCCCGGTTATTTCCCAGCCATCATTGTACCTAAAGCACTTGAAATAGGGCCAAAAATTCAGGAAACATTTGCCCGTGCCTATCGTAAAGGTGTTAAAATTGCCTTTGGAACCGATACTGGAGTTTCTCCTCATGGAGATAACGCACGTGAGTTTATCTATATGACAGAAGCCGGAATGAAGCCCATTGAAGCCATAAGAACAGCTACATATTATGCAGCTGACTTACTCGGGATGAAAAATATGTTAGGTACCATTGCTCCTGGAAAATGGGCAGATATTATTGCTGTTGATGATAATCCAATTGATAACATAGAAACACTTCTCAAAGTATGTTTTGTTATGAAGAATGGTGAAGTGATTAAAAAGTAAAGTGTCGTTTATATTATTAAAGTATTGTAGGCTATTACTCTTTAAGACAACTTTTACTGCATACTTATCCAAACAAGTAGATTTAATCTCTATCCATCATTTTCAAAAAAAGGGCCTAAAAAAATTTAAAAATATAAATAGGTGTTATACATTTGCAACGCTTTAATAAAAACAAAAGCCTCCTTAGCTCAGCTGGTTAGAGCGGCGGACTGTTAATCCGTAGGTCCAAGGTTCAAGTCCTTGAGGGGGCGCTTTAAAAGGGTGTGTCTTCACATCCTTTTTTTTATTTATTACAATATAAATTTTGGCGCATAAGTCAGAACTGAAACCCCATCAAGTTCCAATAAATCAATTGCCAAATCACTCCCACCATACTCAGAGTAAGTAAAGAATAAAACATTTTTGCCCTTCCAGGGACATTTCTACTAAGGAGTTGAACAGCTTTCACCAGCTGAAAAAATACCATGATGGCAATGAATGCTGGAAGAGAAAATATAACATAGTCCATTACTGTTCTCGATCTGAACAAAAAATCTTCATCAAGGTATTGACCCATAAAGACTATAAAAACAATACATAAGAGAGGATTGATCACCGCTAAGGACTTTGATGTTAGTGATAATTGCCTCCGGGTTCTGATTCGATGGGCTTTCTTGAAAAAAAACAGAAGAGTCCAATAAAAAAAAGCGAAAACTCCCAAGACCATTGCTAAAATAAATATAGAAAAATGGAGTTGCTTCGATTCGATAAACCGTACTTTCTCATAGGCAAAATGGGGACGGTCGTCCATATAAAGGTATCGATATTCATCATCCCCCCGTTTGCCAAAAGCAATTCTGTCTGTCGTTTTATCGTTTTGAAAAGTTTTTAAACCTATCGGATCCCAAAAAGTAATTTCACCATTGTCTTTTATTACAATCTGACCTTCTGTGTAATCAACTTTTAAATATGGATGAAACAAAGCCATTATACCTGACAGCCGTGTTATAGGTCTGCGGTTAAATAAATAATTTCCTTTGTATCTTTCCAAAACATCCGGGGTAGTTGAAATCAAGGTTTTTCTTTCCATTGTATCAGGAAAATATCTATCTATAAACTGTAAAGGTACTTTTTGTGCAATCGACATTCCGCCAGTGGTATTGGTAGAGACAAATATGCCATATCCTTCATCAACCAATAACATAAGAGTTGTAAAAAAGTATTCAGTTGCACCACCGTGACCAATGATTTTGTATCCATTTTTACTGTGATCAAAAAAACCGTACAACATTCCTTTCAAATCCGGGTCATGGGTGAACAAAGTAGAATGCATCAGGGCAATTGTAGTGCTATCCAGTATTTTCTTGTTTTTATATCTCCCATGATTAAGATGTGCTATCATGAAAGGAGCAATATCTTCTGCACTACTGCAAGCAAGTCCTACAGGTGCCAAAGGAATGCCTTTCAATGGTTTACTTTTATAATCTCCATTTTGATATACGTATCCCTTCGAGTGGAATTCTTTCAAGTAATCGGGGAGTAAATAACGAAAGGAAGACAATTTCATTCCCAGGGGTTCAAAGATTTTCAGCTCTACGTAATCATCCCACTTTAACCCTGAAATTTCTTCTACGACATAAGCAGCAATGGCGGTGCCGTGATTAGAATAACTGGTTTGAATGCCCGGTGGACGTACTTGTGCAGGCATGTGCTTATTAAGTTCCTCACCCAATGATCTGGGTGGAAGAGAGTCCACACTAAAAAGATTCAGATAATAATCTTCAAAGCCCGGTGTGTGGCTCATTAAATGTCTAAGAGTAATGGGTAGGCTGAAAGCATTTGGTATATCAAACTCTCTTGTTAAATATCGCAGATCTGCATCGAGATCTATTTTGCCTTCTTCATACAATTGCATCACTGCTGTCCATACAAATAATTTCGATACCGAGCCAATCCTGAATAAAGTCTTTGCCGGATCAACCGGCACTCCACGTTCTGAATCTGCAAATCCATAGCCTTTACTCCATAAAATGGAGGTGTCTTTCACTACCGAAACCGTAACACCATTGACTTTATTTTCCTTCATTAAGGTGCCAATAACACCATCCATAAAAGGTTCGAGATCTTGAACAGATATTTGCGGTTGGGCTGAGACAAGAGCACACATCCAAATCATCATCAATAGAGATATGCCCGCTTTTCTCATGGTTGGAATTGTTTTGCGGACTAAAATTAATGATTAAATCCTATTTAAGGATAGATTAAAGATTGAAATCCATATTTTTTTTTGATTACTTTTCAAATCTGAAAATGTGTAAGTTGTAAGCATTTGTAAAAGAAACAATAGAAGCAAAATTTTATTTATTTGCCAGTTGACCACAAGCAGCATCAATGTCTTTACCTCTGCTTCTCCGAACAGTTACCATGATATTTTTATCTCGTAGACTGCGCGCAAACCGGTCGATTGTATTTTCTTCTGACTTAACAAAATGTACTCCTTCGACCGGATTATATTCTATAATATTGACCTTGACAGGAAACGATTGGCATAACCTGGCGAGTTTGGATGCATCCTGTGGGGAATCATTGAAATTTTCAAAAGCAATATATTCATAACTGATTTTCCCTTTGGTTTTCTTGTAAAAATAGGAAAGAGCTGCCATCAATGCTTCCAGATTATTAGTTTCATTGATAGGCATAATTTCATTTCTTTTGTCGTCATCCGCTGCATGAAGTGATAAAGCCAGATTGACCTTGCTTTGATCATCAGCAAGCTTGCTGATCATTTTGGCTATCCCGGCAGTACTGATTGTAATTCTGGAAGGCGACATATGTAAGCCATGCTTTCCTGTAATATGATGGATGGCAGTCATAACATTTTTATAATTTAATAATGGTTCCCCCATGCCCATAAATACAATATTAGTAATCGGTTTGCCGTAAAAAGCCAAACATTGTATATTGACTTTAAATACCTGATCAAATATTTCACCCGGAGTCAGGTTTCTTACTCTTTCCATCATGCCTGTAGCACAAAACTTACAACTCAGACTGCACCCTACCTGAGAGGAAACACACACTGTGAATCTGCCGTCTTCAGGGACCGGTATCAACACTGATTCAATCAACGAATGGTCAATCAACCGGAATCGCGTTTTTATAGTACCATCCAAACTGACCTGAACAGTATCTTCAGCGATTCCATCTACATAAAAATTAGATTCAAAATGCTCTCGCATTATTTTAGGAATATTGTTGCATTCCTGTAAGTTTTGCACTCCTTTTTTCCAAAGCCAATCGTAAATTTGCAAAGCTCTGTAACCAGGCTGCCCCAAAGCGGCTACAAAATGTTGCAATTGCTCTAAATTCTGATTTCGAATATTAATTTTTGATTTATCATTCATGCCTGTAAAAATAAATCTCTGTCATGGTCTTTGAGTTGCTTACACAATATATTTTTACACGATATAGTTTCTCCTGATGGATGAAACTTAAGGCAAATGTAAAAGAGGATCACCAGGAGAATAGAGGATGTATTCCTAAATTTGCTATACATTTAACCTTACTATAATGTAAGTTGATAATTAATGGATATTTATAAAAAACGTTCCTATTGGAAAATTATCATGGCGTCAGTGGGAATGGTCATTTTGATCATCACTATAGTCTATTCCAATTATCTTGCAAATCAACTGGCTGAGAGTGAACGAAAAAATGCTGCTTTGTATAAAGAAACCCTTACAAAGATTGTTCAGGAACGAGGGGATCTCGATAAAGAAATTGATTTTGAACAATCCATCTTAGAGTCATTTTCGCAACCTAACATCATTGTAGGTGATGATGGTAAAATGGAGGGTTACAATTTTGGGTCTGCTAAAGATACCCATCAGATTTTTCTGGCAGATATGGTTTCCACCTATGAAAAGAGAGGCGGTGTAATGTTGGAAGGTCCGGGTGGATATGCCGCTCGAATCTATGTTTTCAATTCCAATACATTGACGTATATCCGGTATTTTCCAATAGTTCAGATCATTTTAGTGTCACTCTTTGTAGTATTTGCCTATTTTCTTTTTAGCGCTTCAAGACGGGCGGAACAAAACCGAGTATGGGCTGGAATGGCTAAGGAAACAGCACACCAATTGGGCACTCCTATCAGTGCAATTATGGCATGGATAGAACATTTGAAATTTACTATTGATCATCATCCTGAGCAAAAAGAAATTGTAGAAGAGTTGGAGAAAGATGTAAGAAGGCTGGAATTAATTGCCGACCGATTTTCAAAAATTGGTTCTGCTCCTGATCTTGAAAAAGTTGATTTGCATGAAAAGCTTCGGGAATGTGCCAACTATATGAAAAGAAGATCACCCCGGAAAGTGGAATACTACATTCCTGAAGATAATGAACCCTCACTTTCTGTGAACATCAATAAACAATTGTTCGATTGGGTAATTGAAAACCTGATACGAAATGCTTTGGATGCTATGGATGGCTCTGGCAAAATAAGCATTGAAGTAAAAAATGAAGACCGATTCGCTATCATCGATATCAGTGATACAGGAAAAGGAATTCCTGCTTCAAAATTTCAGTCAGTATTCAAACCGGGATATAGCACAAAGCAAAGGGGTTGGGGATTAGGTTTGTCCCTGGCAAAAAGAATTATTGAGGAATACCATAAAGGTAAGATTTTTGTAAAGCAATCAAAACTGAATTTGGGGACCACTTTTACTATAAAACTACCGTTGCCCCAATAAGTGAAAAGGATTTATTTTTACTCTGAAGGTGTAGGTAAGGCTTTTTGCCTCTAATGTTAATATTCTGTTTCCCACCTTGAATTCCCTGTGGCTGAATTTAAGCAATTCGAGATAGAGTGATAATATTTGTTTTTAGACCTAAGGCAGTAGCAGATTTTGAAGTACCCAACGCGTTGGGGATTGATGTGCGGAAGAACCCGTCTAACGTCAGGCTTGTGTTTATATTTCCACAATCTGTCCCGTGACGAATGATATGGGATCAACCTCCAATCATCCAAACATCTATTATGCCTTGTGGATTAATCTATCAGAGTTTATTCACTATTTTGATGATTGTTCGGAATACGATATTTGGATGGCTTGATTGATTCACTGTTCCAGTAATATATACATCTTTGTCGGGTACATAAAATGCAACAGAGCCAACAGAACCGCAATGTCCAATAATTTCTGGCACAGCTTTAAATGGTGATAAGAACCAGGGAATGTAAAATTTTTGAATTCCAATACCATACTTGAAAGGAAAGAAGATGTTATTCCATTTCTTCAGTTCATCAATTAACTCTTTTGTAAAATATTTACTATCAAAAAATGCTTTGATAAATTTCATTTGGTCAGCGGCTGTACTTGCAATGTCATGGTGAGTTGACTTCCAATAGTTTCTTAATTCAATTTGGTTTTGTTTATAATAAATAGGGGCACAATTGTCAGTTGAATTTGAAGTAAGAACAAAGGTGTTATTCATTTCTAATTCCTGAAAAACATCAGTCATTAAATCTTGTATGCTTCTATGGGTAATTACTTCCAGTATTTTGTCTAAAAGTCTGAAATTGGTTTCTGAATAACTTGCCCTTCCATTACTCCCTGGGACAAATTTTGACTTCATATTTTTAACTTCTCTCATTACCTTTTCTAATGGCCAGGATTGGTCACTTCCATTTAATATTAAGTCCATATTCCTTTTACCATCAGGTCTTTTATCTATCAGATAACAAGGCAAACCTGATGTGTGAGAGATTAAATGGTTGATTGTTAAATCGCCTGAATAGTCTTTTCCATTGTATACTGACAATCCGTTTATCATTTCCTTAGGTAAGTATATTGAAAGCTTGTCTGCAAGATCTAAAGTCTTGTCTTTATAGAACCGAAGCGTAATAAATGAAATTATTAATTTATTTATACTGGCAATGTAGTACTGGGTTTCGGGAGAAAAGTTTCCTGAAACTGAAATCAAACCCAATGACTTGTCACTTGACTCAATGTGAAAAACTGATCCGTGAATGTTCTTATTTCTAGCGCTCTGTGCAATCAATTTATTTAGAGTTTCTTGATTTAAAGGTTTCATTCCAAATTGTATTTAAATTATAGTAGTTGATGTCTTTGAACATTAGTCATAACCTCAGTATTCAGACATTTTTGATGGTTACCGTGAATCAAATAAACCTTTTTCAACAGATATAGAAAATTATTAATAATTTTTTTAAATTATTTTTTTTTAACATATCAGACAGAAGCCCAACAAAACAAAACTTTTTGTCAAAAATACACTAATATTCCTCATCAGATTTGTTCAATGTGTTGGGTTGGCACTATTGGCCAAATGATCTTTTTTAGATATTTTTATGACCGAAACCTTTTTGTAATATTGCTCACCGGCAAATCTCAACCCTATGCTGAATATAACAGGTATTCACCATCCGGATGTCCCATTATGTAAAGGGATAGATTTACAACCCGGACCGGTGTATTATAATATGCCCCCGGAATTCCTTGCTCACAAGAGCATCGAAAGAGGCGAAGGCAAGTGGACCGATCGGGGTGCACTTTGGATCCATACCGGCAAATTTACCGGACGATCTCCGAAAGACCGGTTTTTTGTGAAAGATTCCTTCACTTCCGGCCGAATTGATTGGGGTACAATCAACCAGCCATTTTGCGATCATGCTTTCATATTATTGAGGAATAAGGTGCTTGGATATCTTCAAAACAAAGAAATTTTTGTTGTGGATTCCACAGTCTGTGCCGACAGGCAGTATGGTATAAATATTCGTGTGATTGCTGAAAAGCCCTACAGTGCACTGTTTGTTCATAATATGTTTATCCGGCTTACTCCATACGAACAAAGAAACTTTCATCCGGAATGGCATATACTATGTGTGCCGGATTTCCATGCTATACCAGCATTGGATCAAACACGGTCTGATCATTTTGTAATCATTGATTTTACAGAAAAAATGATACTTATAGGAGGGACCGGTTATACCGGAGAAATTAAAAAGTCGGTTTTCACAGTTTTGAATTTACTACTTCCTACTGAACACAATGTACTCCCTATGCATTGTAGTGCTAACGAAGGAAGAGATGGAAAAACCGCATTGTTTTTTGGACTTTCAGGGACTGGCAAAACTACTTTGTCCACGGATAAGGATCGCGCATTGATTGGGGATGATGAACATGGATGGTCAGATACCGGTATTTTTAATTTTGAAGGAGGGTGTTATGCAAAATGCTGCGACCTGAAACCCGAGGAGGAACCCGAAATCTTTGGTGCTATACGGAAAGGGGCTTTACTTGAAAACACAGGTTTCATGTTTGGTAGTACCATTCCGGATTATTCCGACAGTTCCATCACTGAAAACACCCGGGTCTCTTATCCCATTGAACACATTCAAAATAGTAAAAACCCCTCCATCGGCCCGCATCCAAAACATATATTTTTTCTTGCATGTGATGCATTTGGGGTTCTTCCTCCGGTTTCAAAATTATCTGTTCAGGAAGCCCGGTACTACTTTATTCATGGGTTTACATCAAAAATAGCAGGAACCGAAGAGGGTGTAATCGAACCCGAAGCAACCTTCTCTCCTTGTTTTGGGTTGCCATTTTTACCACTCTCTCCTTTAGTTTATGCTGATATGCTTATGAAAAAGTTAGAAAAATACAAGACCCAGGTATGGCTCATTAACACAGGTTGGACGGGGGGAGGATACGGAGTTGGAAAACGCATTAGCCTTAAATATACCCGATCCATCATTCAATCCATCCTTGATGATAAACTGGATGCAGTCATTTTCGGAAGAGCTCCCATTTTTGATTTGGCCATTCCCAGCTTTTGCCCTGGAATTCCTGAGGAATTACTCAATCCGAAATATACATGGTCCAATTATTCAGAATTTTACAGACAGGCTAAAGCAGTGAAGAAAATGTTTGAATTGAATGAAGTGAAATATGAGCCCAGTTTTCTGTCTCCGGAAGAATCAAGACCGCAAAAGCAAGTCCTGTTTTAAACGGTTTTTACATTATTACTGAAGGGGATTCTTCTGTCCAATGGATATTTTTTATCCATTTACCTTGAAATAGCTTTTGTTTACGAACGCAGCGTTCTGGATAAAGTTCGACCAATTATTTCATTTATTTTGGATAAATATCCCTTACCTTTCGCTTTGATTTTTCTTTGGATTACAGTACCTCTATATGAAAACCCGATTGGAAGACATTAAAAGACCTATCAGTAACGAACTGGCTCACTTTGAGGTTCATTTCAGGAATTCTATGCGTAGCAATGTTGCTCTGCTTGACAAAATCATGTATTATATTGTACAGCGAAAAGGCAAACAACTCCGACCCATGTTTGTATTTTTAAGTGCAAAGTTGCAAGGAAAGGTCAATGACTCCACCTATGTTGCCGCTTCATTGGTAGAACTTCTTCATACGGCAACACTTGTTCATGATGATGTGGTAGACGATGCCAGGAAGAGAAGGGGCTTTTTTTCCATCAATGCGCTTTGGAAAAATAAAGTAGCTGTCTTGGTAGGAGATTATTTGCTTTCAAGTGGACTATTACTTGCATTGGATAATGGTGAATACAAACACTTGCAAATACTATCGAACGCTGTTCGATTGATGTCAGAAGGAGAGCTTCTTCAAATTGAAAAAGCACGGAAAATGGATATCCGAGAAGATATATATTTTGAAATTATACGCCAGAAAACGGCATCACTGATTGCTGCATCTTGCTGTGCGGGCATGGCTTCTGTCACTGAAAATGTAGAACAAATTGAAAAAATGCGCCAATTTGGAGAATGGATCGGAATTGCTTTTCAAATTAAAGATGATTTATTTGACTATGGTGAGGAAGATATTGGAAAGCCTCTTGGTATAGATATTAAAGAAAAGAAAATGACTTTGCCTTTGATTTTTGCCCTTTCAAAGTCTACTTCCGGAGAAAAGAAAGATATCATTCATCAGATCAAAAGATATAGCCACCGGACTGAAGTGGTTAAAAATGTCATTGAATTTGTAAATGCAAAAGGAGGTATGGAATATGCAATCCAGAAGATGGAAGAATACAAAGCCAAAGCATTAGCCATTCTAATGGAATTTCCTGAAAGCCGGTCGAGATGGGCACTGGAACATCTTGTTCATTACGTTACCCAAAGAAAGAAGTGAGGATTATAAAAAATTACTTTCGTTTTGACACATTATGGACATAAAGCATTGATATACAAAGACATGTCAATACCATTTTCCCTATACTAAGAATCTGCCTTATTGATTTTCAGCATTTTATGATTTTAAAATACAGTAATTTCTAAAATTGCTGGAGTTTTAGAAATCAGCCATTCATGATCTCATGCATTGACCCGCTCAATATTGGCACCCAATGCATTCAATCTCCCATCAATATTGTAGTAGCCTCTGTCTATTTGATTAATGTTGTGAATGATGCTGGTAGAGGAGGCAGAAAGTGCAGCGATCAGCAATGCAACACCTGCTCTGATATCCGGTGAACTCATCACTATACCTTTAAGATTTGACTTCCGTTCCAATCCTATTACTGTAGCCCTGTGTGGATCACAAAGAATGATCTGTGCCCCCATATCGATCAATTTATCTACAAAAAACAACCGGCTTTCAAACATTTTCTGATGAATCAACACACTTCCCCTGGCCTGGGTTGCCATTACCAGTAATATACTCATCAAATCCGGAGTAAATCCGGGCCACGGTGAATCATATACCGTTAATATTGAACCATCAATAAATGATTGAATTTCATAAATATCCTGAGCAGGGATAATGAGATCGTCGTGCTCTTCATGTATGGCTATTCCCAACTTGCGGAACGTGTCCGGGATGATTCCCAGATTAGGCAAAGATACATTCCTGATTCTCAATGAAGACTGAGTCATAGCAGCCAAACCAATAAAACTGCCGATTTCGATCATGTCAGGCAGAATGGTATGTTTTGTCCCATGCAGTATTTCAACGCCTTCCACAGTAAGTAAATTAGATCCTATGCCACGAATAATGGCGCCCATATTGATCAGCATCCTGCATAGCTGTTGAATATAAGGCTCACAGGCAGCGTTGTATATAGTTGTAGTACCCGGAGTCAAAACTGCGGCCATGACGATGTTGGCAGTTCCGGTGACTGAAATTTCATCCATTAATATAAAAGACCCTTTCAGGTTTTGGGCATCCAGATAAAATTTTGATTCACTATCATCATAGCGAAATGTAGCGCCCAATTTTTCAAAACCTAAAAAATGAGTATCCAATCGTCTTCGTCCTATTTTGTCACCCCCCGGCTTGGGTAAAAATGCTTTTTTATATCTCGCCAGCATAGGCCCCAACAACATAACTGAACCCCTGATTTTTCGGGCATCATTCTGATACTCTTCGGTAGACATATATTCAATTTCGATATCCTCTGACTTGAAACTAAAACTTGAATTGCCAAGGTCCCGGACTATGACACCAAGACCTTTCAGCAGGGAAATCAATTTTCTGACATCGATGATATCGGGTACATTTTCTACAATTACTTGATCTTTAGTGAGTAATGTGGCACTAATGATTTGAAGGGCTTCATTTTTAGCGCCCTGGGGAACAATATCTCCTGAAATTTTGCAATTGCCTTCTACTTTGAAGGCTTGACCGGGAGGATTTCCACTCATAGGTTGTGTTAATTACTTTTTTCTTTTTTTTCTCTTTTTTAAAGGAGGTTTGTTTGTTCTGGAGGGAGCATGCTGGCTCACCCTTTCCTGCTTTGTAGATTGAGGGTTCATTAATTCGTAATTAATCTGGTTAGGATCAGTAATTCTTCCTTCAGACAATTCCACAATATCCGTTTTGATCACCTCATCATTAATGTAATGTTCTTTGTTCCAGGTTCTGTACGCCAACTTTAAGTATGACCCGATTATATCATAGAACTCTTTTTGTTTTACCGGATCTTCAATATTATTGGCTCTTTCAATCATCTCTTGAATGTACCCTCCATAATGCCTGTATTTTCTGACCTGTTGCGGGTAACTTAATTTTTCAGGTAGGGAATCTTCATAACTGGGTTTTTTCAGAACGATTCCTGACGGCGGATCCACATCGAGTTCAAAACCTGAAATTCTGTAGGCATGTTTCCAGAGTTTATCCATGACCTCCTGTGAATTTCTTTGATTCGGATTCATCTGATACATTAATTCAATTACTCCTTCTACAAATGCTTGTCTGATTTCTTTGCTTTCTATAGTTTTTGCATATTGAATCATTTTCTGGACGTGTCTTCCATACTCAGCAATAATCAAATGTTCTCTTCGTGAGTTGTATTCCAGGTCTACGTGTTCCTTAACCATATTTTTTTTATTATTTAAAGGTATAAATTCGAGAATAAAAGTAGAATTAAATTCATATAAAACAATAATTACTCAACGGTAACGGATTTTGCCAGATTTCTTGGTTGATCTACATTGCAACCTCTTAGAACAGCTATATGGTATGCCAGTAGTTGCAAAGGAATAACTGATAATAAAGGAGTTAAGGGGTCTAATGTATCCGGTATTTCTATTGTATAATCTGCTAAAGCTGTTATTTTCTCATCACCTGGATTTACAACGGCAATTACAATTCCTTTTCTTGCTTTTACTTCCTGTACATTACTAACAATTTTGTTATAGGCACTCTTATTAGTGGCTATAACGATTACTGGCATTTTTTCATCTATCAGAGCTATGGGTCCATGTTTCATTTCTGCTGCAGGATAACCTTCCGCATGGATATATGAAATTTCTTTTAGTTTTAGTGCCCCCTCCAAAGCCACTGGAAAATTGTATCCTCTTCCCAGATAAAGTGCATTATGCGAATCCTTAATTGCCTCTGCAATTTCCTTAATCCTGTCGTTAGCTTTAAGGAGTTCTTCCACTTTTACAGGTATGTCAGATAAAGCATAAATAAGCTCTCTGAAATAATCATCGGATATGGCTGCTCTTTCTCTTCCCAAATGTAAAGCCATTAAAGTGAGCACAGTTACCTGGCTTGTAAATGCCTTGGTTGAAGCAACCCCGATTTCAGGGCCAGCGTGAATATATGATCCTGTATCGGTATGTCTGGCAATGCTTGAACCCACAACATTGACAATACCGTAGATCAGGGCTCCTTTTTCTTTCGCCAATTCAATTGCAGCGAGGGTATCAGCCGTTTCACCGGATTGAGATAAAGCTACAATTACATCTCTTTCAGAAATGATAGGATTTCGATACCTGAATTCTGAGGCATATTCCACCTCAGCTTTTATTCTTGCGAGTTCTTCCAAAAGATATTCCCCGATCAAAGCTGCGTGCCAACTGGTGCCACAAGATGTAAGAATAATTCGGTCCGCATTAACCAATCTGGATATATAAGGCCGTAATCCACCTAATGAAACCCAACCTTCATCTTCATTGAGTCTTCCTCTCATACTTTCAGTGATGGTATGAGGTTGCTGAAATATTTCTTTAAGCATAAAATGCTCAAAATCACCTTTTTCCAACGCTTCCAACTTCAGATCCAATTCCTCAATATGAGGTTCCAAAAGCTGATTTTCAATACTTTTGATTGAAAAACCATTTGTTACATTTACCTCAATGATTTCATGATCATTTAAGTACACGACTTTTTTGGTGTATTTTATAATAGGTGAAGCATCTGAAGCAAGAAAATACTCTTCATTTCCAATTCCTAATACCAAAGGACTGGACTTCCTGGCTCCTACCAAAATTCCAGGAGATTCTTTATCCATTACTACTATGGCATAGGCTCCTACTACTTTGCTTAAAGCACGTCTTACCGCCTCTGCCAGATCAACCTGATCTTTTAATTTTATTTCTTCAATCAAATGGGGTAACACCTCAGTATCAGTTTCGCTTTTAAACTCATATCCTAATTCAATCAACAGCTTTTTAAGAGACTGATAATTTTCGATGATACCATTATGTACTACAGAAATGTTCCCACTTTTTGAAAGATGGGGGTGAGCGTTGATATCATCTGGTTTTCCATGGGTAGCCCATCGTGTATGTCCGATGCCCATGTGACCTATTACGGAAGAAGAAGAAGCTAATTTTTCCAAATCGGATACTTTCCCTTTCTTCTTAAGGGTCTTCATGGCTCCATCCAACAAAGAAATACCGGCACTGTCATACCCTCTGTATTCCAGTCTCTTTAATCCCTCCATGATGATGGGATATGCTTCTCTGATTCCTGTATATGCTATAATTCCACACATGCAACGATTTATTTAGTAGAATTAGTGAAAAATACATTATAGCGAGCTCTATGAACGGGGTGTTGCGGTCCATAAAAAACTGTACGCCCAATTCTCTCCCCTTCCGGAAAAGATGAAAGAATTAAAGTGTTCCCAATACCTTCAGGATCCTTTAAGTATCTTTGAACATGATTGGTTATGTTGAATTTTAATTTCGTTACTTTTTCACCATTCCCAATGTCAACCTCTGAAATTTGGCCCCCAAAAACTCCTTCCCCAAAGCTGGCTATAAAATTGAAGTCGGATATTGCAGTAAAGCGGTTTCTAACCGGATACAAACACCAGTATCTCGTGACCGGATGAAATACAGATGGAATAAAACGATCTTCTTGTGCAACGGTAATTTCTACTTCAGCTCTGTTAATCAACTTGCCTTCCAATGCAAGAAATGGAGAGATGTCAATTTTTGTTTCAATTCCCCCCCCTCCTTGAATAAATAATAAATCCTCAGGTGGGTTTTCTTGTTCGATAAATCCTTGTACTACTGATCCTTCGTAATTGTGCCGAACCTGGGTAAAGCGACGTGTTCTGAATAATAAATCATGCACATATTTCCTCCCACCCGGAGCCCTGTAAAACATTCTTAAAGAATTAATTCCTCCAAACCTTGCATCCGGACTCATGTTGAAGCCAATCACGGCATTAGAATGGTTAGAAACGGCTAAACAAAATCCCTTCAAATAATTTTGAAGGTCAGTATCGTTATCTGAATTTTGAAGAAATGTAAAAAATTCCTGGGTGAATTCATTAGTCAATCGGAGTCTGAGTTGTGGCGGCACCGATACTTCAATATCATTGGCATATTGAATCACCTTGACTGAGTCAGAAAAACTTATCTTTCTACCTAATGAAACAGCCAGGGGATTCGGATCAAGTATAATAGTTTTGTCTGTAAATAGCGAATCGCTTTCTAATCCTTCCAACATTCTGAACAAAGTCAGGTCAAAAAGCGCTTCTTGGTGTAAACCATAAAATGCCAATGAATCAAAAGCAATTCTAAGCACCAAAGAGTCAATCTCAGCTCCGGCCAAACTATCTATTTCCAATAGTCTTTGAACTCCAAAATATATATTGGCTTCACTTCGACCAAAAATGGGGTCATTTAAATTGCCTGTATAAAATGAACGTGCTGCAATTCTAGATGAAAGTACCGGTCGCGCAGAGGAGGTATAGGCTCTGAAGGTGAGGGTATCGGTAAATCGGGTATCGATAGATTCACCATCCAATAAATCAATACCGATGATGCTCGGTTCATTACAAGAATGGTTGAATAATACAGCTGATATAAAAATCAGCAGTAAAATAAACTTTGTTTGCATAGAGCTTGAAAGAGGAATTATTCTTCAGTAATTTGGTTATACAATTCAATATGACTCGTCAATAGATCCTGGATATCTTCCTGATAGTCAACTACCGGTACTTCTCCGGATGATACATAATCAGTAACGGAACCATTCAATGTTTTGCTTCCTTTAACGATCACATCCGAATGAAATAGTGCCCCTTTCATCAGATTTATTCGGCCTTCTTCCAAAAATATTCTTAAATCCTTTTCCTCCAGGTTGTTAATGGCTGCCACCTCCAGAAACCGATCATCAAAGATATTGGCATAATGATCATCATACACAGAAAATATAACCTTAGCATGGGTAAAAACTGGGTCGTTATGATACACCGTTTTAATATAGAAAGGGACAAGGCTGGTCATCCATCCATGACAATGAATGATGTCAGGCGGCCAACCAAATTTTTTTACTGTTTCCATAACGCCTTTGCAGAAAAATACCATTCGCTCCATATTGTCCTCAAAGGGTTGTTTCTCCTCATCGGTAAAAATGAATTTGCGTTTGAAAAATTCTTCATTATCAAGAAAATAAACCTGCAACCTGGCTCCTGGCAAGGATGCAACTTTTATAATCAATGGATAATCTTCATCATCGACAATAATATTCATACCTGAAAGCCTGACCACTTCATGCAGCCTGTGCCTCCTTTCATTGATGGTACCAAATCTTGGCATCAGTACTCTGATTTCAAAACCATTTTCATTAGTATATTGAGGTAGTCTGTTTACAACTTCTGATATTCTCGAAAAAGTAGTAAAGGGATTCATTTCCTGCGTCACAAACAAAAGCTTCTTTTTACCCATCTTACATCGTTTTATTCGTCTACTTAAGAATTCGGAGTGCAAAGATAATAATTTTTTTTTTCGAATTTTCAATTCAAAGACGAATAGAATCATAACCTCAAGTGATAATCAACTGATTGTAAAATAAAGGTCATTGAAAAATAAAACTTTACTAAGTTTTAAGCCATAAGCATGTCTGTTTCTCCAGCAACTTCCAATCCGGCGTGTATGCCAATCCCTTCATAAAGCAAAATTTCCGATTCGGAATATTTTAACCTGATCTTTGCTTGCAAACTCTCATTTACTTTGCCGGTCATCAAGCCCTGTACAGGGGATCGAAGTGGGGCTCCATTTCCGGGATGTGCCTCCAGTTCCAGTTTTTTACGCCCTTTGGTAAAAGATAAATATACCCCCTGATTTTGGATATTTGCATGTACCTTGCTCCCGTTATAGGTTGCAAAAATTTCAATTTGGCCACCCATCATAAATGCACAAATAAAACCGGGAAAGTAGTTTCTCATCCAAGGAATATGTGCCAATGATGCCATAATTGAAATCTTTTCTTTTTCAAAATGATTGGAATGCATCCATATCCAGCTACGCGGAAATGATGTGCCCCAGTCTTTTTCCATATAACCTATACCTTTTGTAAAGAGAATTTCATTCTTCCCCAATGATAGTATTCCATCAAGAGTATGATGCATACTGACTATACCATGGTAACATTCCATCCATGGCACAAAAGAATACCATCCCATGATTCCGGGAGATAAAATGGTTGATTTCAGAGGATGAAGATTATTTTGGTAAACTTTTCCTTTCAATACAGGCAGATCAAGAGCGATGTATTCTTCGGAAAAAAAATTATTACCAATGATAACCTCAAATTTTGTTTGGCCTGCAAAAAACTCTTTAATATCAAATGAGTAATAATAACTCTTTGCCTGAACACCATCCAGTATTTGAATAAATGCATGATCCGGAGCTTCTTTTCCTATGGATATTCCCGGTATAATAGCCAATGCATTTTTGCCATGATCATCCACCAGTTTATAATACCATCCTTCAAAGTAGTTTTTCTTTTTCAAATGACCCTGAAAGATTGCCGGGTTGTACAATTTTCTTAAATATGACATCATAGATGATATTTTGGTGATAACCCGGCTTCTTCAATGCTTTCACATGAGAATCCTTTTTCCGTAAGGTGGCTCAAATACTCATATAGTATGTACAATGTTGTTTTCAACGATGAAGGCTGATCATGAAATAAGACAATTGAGCCACTTTTTGTATGATTGCACAATTTATTTATGGTTGTGTTTAGGCTTTGTTTTTGGTCATAATCATATGTATTCAGAGACCACATCAGTATTTTAAATTCACATTTTAAGTTATTGTATTGTTGCCAGGTTAATCTTCCATAGGGAGGTCTGAATAGGTCAGAACCTGTAATTTTACTACCTTGCCTTGTATTCTTTATATAGGTTTCAATGCGAGTCTGCCATCCGGACAAATGATGGTAACCGTGATTGCCGATTCCGTGTCCTGCATTCAAAATCCTGTTAAACATTTCAGGATAAAGCTCAATGTGAGCACCTAAACAAAAAAAGGTTGCTCTGGCTTCAAACTGCTCCAGCATTTCCAGAATATATGGGGTTGATTGTGGATGTGGACCATCATCAAATGTAAGAAAAACCTTCTTTTCGGAATTGGGGATACGCCATATCAATTGAGAGAAGCAAAATTGAATAAAATCAGGTATTTTGTATAGGCGCAACAGATGGTTTGGTATTTTTGCGCCCACAAATTCGTTAAAAGAATTCAAATTGTCACTATTTACAATAGAATACATAAATTGATGGATGCTATAAGATTAAGATTTGCACCAAGCCCTACGGGACCCCTTCACATTGGTGGTGTCAGGACCGCTTTATATAATTATTTAATGGCAAAAAAATTAAATGGCCGGCTGGTACTCCGAATTGAAGATACAGACCAGTTGAGATGGGTAAAAGGTGCAGAGGAGTATATTATAGAATCATTACAGTGGTGTGGACTTCATTTTGATGAAGGACCTCATATAGGTGGACTGTATGGCCCTTATCGGCAGTCTGAAAGAAAGAATCTCTACCTTGAATATGCCCAACAACTAATTCATTCGGGCACCGCTTATTATGCATTTGATACTCCGGAAGAATTAGAAATGATGCGTACGGGCATGGAAAGTCAGGGGGTGGCAGGGGTTAAATATGGAATCCAGACAAGGTACCTTATGAAAAACAGTCTGACTTTTAGCCAGGAGCAAACGGAACAGTGGATCACTTCGGGTCATCCTTATACCATCAGAATGCTTATTCCCGATGACGAAAAAATTGAGATCCAAGACTTAATCCGTGACTCTGTTTACTTTCAGTCCAATGAACTCGATGATAAGATCATTCTTAAAGCGGATGGAATGCCCACTTATCATTTGGCTAATGTAGTGGATGATCATTTAATGGAAATCAGCCATGTCATCAGGGGTGAAGAATGGCTATCAAGTACTGCCCATCATATTTTGCTATATCGGTTTTTCGATTGGAAGCCTCCATTTTTTGCACATCTTCCTCTGATTTTAAAACCAACAGGCAAGGGAAAGTTGAGCAAAAGGGATGGCACCGCTTTTGGTTTTCCGGTATTTCCCTTAGAATGGAATGGAGAAGATGGTGAGCAGTTTAAAGGCTTTAGAGAGGAAGGTTTTTTGCCGGAAGCTTTAGTGAACTTTCTGGCTTTTTTGGGATGGAATCCGGGTGACGACAGAGAAATCATGTGTATGAAAGAGCTTGTGGACAATTTTTCAATTGAAAAAATTGTGAAATCCGGAGCCCGTTTTGACTTTGAAAAGGCAAGATGGTATAATCAACAGTATATCATTTCTATGGAAAATTCAACCATAGCCCAGTGGTTATTACCTAAGTTAAAAGAATTGAATGATCATTACGATCATGAATTTGCTTTGAATTTGGCAAAGTTGATGAAGGAAAGGGCAGTAATACTCAATGATTTTATCGATTCCACTCCCTATCTATTTCAACGGCCCAAAGAGTATGATCAGAAAATAATAGAAAAGAAGTTTAAGTCACAGAATGTAAATGCATTTATTGAAATATCGGAAATCCTGGAAAATCACGAATCTATGAAAATGAAAGAAAGGGTGAACGACTTCATCCATCAAAATGGCTATAAACCCGGGGAGATTTTACCAGTATTGAGAATGGCTATTACGGGAAGCGCACAGGGGCCTGATTTATTTGATACTTTAGCCTTGATTGGTAATAAAGAAAGTAGTGAACGGATAAGAATTTTTTTGAATTCCGTTACTTCCAGTGCTTAATTTTTACTTTTGTATTATATGAGTAAATATCTTGTATCGGCACGCAAGTACAGACCAGCCAGTTTCGAACAATTGGTGGGGCAGGAGCATATTAGCCACACATTGAAGAATGCTCTAAGTCAGGCGAAGCTGGCCCATGCTTTTTTGTTTTGTGGACCAAGGGGAGTGGGTAAAACTACTACAGCCCGCATTCTTGCCAAAGTAATCAATTGCCTGAATCCGCAGAATGATGGAATTGATCCTTGCAATGATTGCAATTCCTGCAAGTCATTCAATGAAAATGCTTCGTTTAACATCCTTGAATTGGATGCGGCTTCAAATAATAGCGTCGAACATATCAGGAATCTTATAGAACAGGTACGATTTCAGCCACAAACCGGGAATTATAAGGTATTTATTATTGATGAAGTACATATGCTTACTTCTCAGGCTTTTAATGCTTTTTTGAAAACGTTGGAAGAACCCCCTTCCCATGTTAAATTTATATTGGCCACCACCGAAAAACATAAAATACTCCCCACGATTCTTTCCAGGTGTCAGATTTTTGATTTCAAAAGAATACAAACATCAGACATTGTATCGCAGTTGGTGAAAATAAACACTGAAGAAAGCCGGACTGCTGAACCTGAAGCCCTCCATCTCATAGCATCTAAATCAGACGGCGCCATGAGGGACGCCCTTTCTATTTATGACAAAATTGCAAGTACTACCACTCACATAACTTATAAGGATGTGGTGGCCAGCCTCAATGTTCTCGATTTTGACTATTTCTTTATGTTAACGGATGCATTGCTGCAAAAAGATTTGGTCAGAACGTTGACTGTTCTGAATGAAATTATTCAAAAAGGCTTTGAGCCTGAACAGGTGGTGGAAGGGCTATCAGAGCATATAAGAAATTTATTGATGTGTAAAGATCCCCGGACACTTTCAATATTGGATGCGGGTAAGACACTATTAGAAAGGTATTCCAATCAGGCGATGTCGGCTAACCATTCTTTTCTTTTATCTTCTTTGCATTTGCTCAATCAGTGTGATATATCATTACCAAGAGCAAACAATAAAAGGCTTTATACAGAAATAGCACTTTCCAAAATCTGTTACCTCAGTCACAAAGTAACAGAGAATCAAATAGAGGAAAAAAAAACTAAAGTAGTAAACAGTGACTCTTCCCTAAAGTCTGATCAAATCGAAAGTAAACCTGCAAAAGCTGAAGGATCAGAAGCTCCTGTTACCAGCCACACAATGGTTCAAAATCGGACTGAAAGTAACCAGGATCCTATAAAAGAAAACTTGTATACAGAATTGCCTAAAGTGAATGAGAAGAATGAGAGTCAAAAAATATCGGATGAATCTGTTCCGGACTCAGTCATTAATACCCCTGTCATCAGTGACTTTTCAAACCTTTTGTCAAAAATAAAATCTGAAGAAATAGTAAAAAAATCTCAAAGACAACAGCTTAGTTTAGATACCATCAACAAGATATGGGAAGATTATTTGACTGAAGTGGGTTCTAAGAGTATAAAAGCATATTTGAGGATGGCTATTAAATCATTGGACAAAAAAATGTTGGTTGTCTATGTTCCTAATGAGATCAACCGCAATTCAATATTGCAAGAAACAGTTTTGATTGAAAAAATCAGGAATGAAACGGGAATACCGGATCTTTTAATGGATGTCAGAATTGACCCGGCTCAATTTCCAGGATATGAAGAAACCCCTGTCAAAAAGGTCCTATCCACCAAAGAAAAGTATACAATTATGAAAAATATTAATCCTGTTTTGGAGGATTTACGTATCAAGTTTGACTTGAAAGTGGATAAGCCGGTCTGATCATCGTTTGCAGCCCTTATCATGAAATTCTTCCTAACCATCATTGTCCTATCGCAGTTTTTCTGTACTTCGGTATGGTTTGCAGGAAATGCGGTAATGACTGATCTTGTCATAACTGTCGGTGTAGACAGTAGATTTGTTGCTCACCTGACCAGCGCGGTACAATTGGGTTTTATTACTGGCACATTAGTATTTGCCATCCTTACTATAGCTGACCGGTTTAGTCCGGTTAATGTTTTTGTTTCCAGTGCTGTTATGGCTTCTATTTTCAATTTAGGATTATGTTTGGACGGCAGTACACCATTTTTGCTGTTAGTTTATCGTTTTGGGACTGGTTTTTTTCTTGCTGGCATTTATCCTGTGGGGATGAAGATTGCTTCCGATCATTTTAAACAAGGGCTTGGAAAATCATTAGGATTTTTAGTAGGGGCACTGGTATTGGGTACCGCCTTACCCCACCTGATCAAATTTTTCCAATTTGGGTTGCATTGGAAAACTGTTATTCTCTACACTTCTATCTTATGTTTTACCGGTGGTTTTCTTATAAAATGTTTAATCAAAGATGGACCTTATCGTAAGACACTTTCAGAATTTCAATGGAAATCATTTATGTCAGGTTTTAAAAATCCGAAATTTAAAGTGGTGGCTTTTGGTTACTTTGGACATATGTGGGAATTGTATGCCTTCTGGGCATTTATACCTGTAATCTTATCTTTTCAAACACAACATTGGGGTACTCAACACTCTCAATATGTATCATTATGGTCATTTTTTATTATTGGAATTGGTTCAGTATCTTGTGTTATAGGAGGTTTCTTGTCTACCAAATATGGTGAGTTTAGAACTGCTTTTGCAGCTCTTTTATTTTCTGCTTTGTGTTGTCTGGTGTCTCCTGTTATCCTGCATTATCCCTTCCATCCGGCCATGCTTTTATTTTATTTATTTTGGGGGAGTGTGGTCATTACGGATTCCCCTTTGTTTTCATCTCAAGTGGCCAGATATGCTGTTGAAGAGACCAGGGGAACTTCTCTTACCATTGTTAATTGCATAGGATTTGCCATAACCATTTTGAGTATCCAGCTTTTACAATTTTTGTCTGATTTAGTGCCGAATAACATTCTCTTCCTTTTTCTCCTTCCCGGACCCGGATTCGGATTATATTATATGTGGAAAAGGAAGGCATTAATGGTATGATTTGATCCCCCCAAGCTTTGGGGACCATCGGAACAAATTGTGGTGATAGTATAATGGTAATATAGTTTGTTGGTTTTGATGGTGAGAGTAAGGAAAAGTCTGCGAAAATCTGCGCTTTATCTGCGGGAAAAAACAAGAAAGCTTGATGATGAGATTTGATGGGCCGCTTCACGCCTAAACATAAAAACGCCTATACATTCTCTTTCGACTGCCGCCTGCCTGATCTGATATAATCTTTCCTGAATGAATGGCATTCATCAGGAACTTTGCCATTGATTTTTGACGGCAAATATCCAATGATTTTAAAAAAAAAGGCCGGTAATTATAACCCGGCCTTTTACAATTTATAAATTGGGCTGTGGAGTTGTCCGAAGGTAAGGCCTTAAGGTATTAAATCCTTTTGGAAACCTGGATTGAGCATCGTCGTCAGATATGGAAGGCAATATCACCACATCCTGACCATTTTCCCAATCCACCGGGGTAGCTACTCCGTGATAAGCCGTAAGTTGGAGAGAATCAATTACTCTAAGTATTTCATTGAAATTCCTGCCAGTGCTGGGAGGATAAGTCATAGTTAATTTTACTTTTTTGTCAGGTCCAATAACGAAAACTGTCCTGACGGTTGCTTTTTCTGTGGCGTTAGGATGTATCATATCATACAATTCAGCAACAGTACGGCTTTCATCCGCGATAACAGGAAAATTCATGCTCACATTTTGGGTGTCTTCAATATCCTCCAACCATCGGTGGTGCGAATCCAATGGATCAACACTCAGCGCCAACACCTTTACATTTCGCTTGTCAAATTCACCTTTTAGAGCGGCGGTTCTTCCCAACTCAGTAGTGCAAACAGGAGTAAAATCTGCAGGATGTGAATACAACACTCCCCAGCTATCACCAAGATAATTGTAAAAATCAATGTCACCTTGAGTGGTTTTTGCTTTGAAATTTGGAGCTACATCTCCTAATCGTAAACTCATAAGAATTAATTTTTTTATGTTAAATAATAAGGATAGACATCTATTTGTCATATGACAAAATTAAAACACTTTGATGTCAGAAGCAATTCACTATTTCGGCAATTGTTTGGATTATTCCTGCATTTTTGCGATTTCAGATTTCTTAGCTTGACTTCACATTCTTACTTCATCTTTTCTTAATCATTTAAATAAAACAAGATGAAAGTTTATTACTTTTTAATCAATGAACTGGGTGTATATCCAAACTCTTTTGAAAATGTGCGTGAAAAGTAAGCCGGATCTGTGAATCCAACCGCATAGGCTACTTCAGAGACTGTATGTTGGTTGCCTTTGAGCATATTATGACCTTCATATAATCTGACACTTCGGATGAAAATGGACAATGTTTTACCTGTAAGTGCCTTAACTTTCCGGTTAAGTTGTGATTCACTCATGGACATCTTTTTTGACAATTCAACATTACCAAATTCCGGATCATCCAGACGATCAATGATGCTGTGTTTTGCTCTAGCTAAAAAATCATTTTCAGGATCATATGTTTCCACCAGATATTCATTCTCGAAACCATTTTGTTTAAAATACTTCGATTGCATCCTCCTCTGTTGATCCAGGAGATTGCGCAATCTTAACATCAGTTCATCTTTGTTAAATGGTTTAGTCAAATAGTCGTCTGCACCTAGATTCAGTCCTTTTAATCTTGAATCTAAATCTGCCCTGGCGGTGAGAAGAATAATGGGTATATGACTGGTTCGAATGTCATTCTTCAGATGTTCTGTGAGATAGTATCCATCTTTACCCGGCATCATCAAATCACAAACGATAAGATCGGGAATGTATTGAATGGCATATTCTATTCCTTCCTGACCTTCTGTAGCATGAAGAACTTGATACATTTCATTAAGGCTACCAGTAATATATTCGGCAACATCAGGATTGTCTTCTACCAACAATAGAACTGGCAATTCGCGTTTTGGTATTTTGTTTTTATTAAACACAGATGTATTGGTTGGGGATCTTTCATCCAGATTTTCATAAATATCATAGTTTGAGTCTATTGGTGCCATATTGGTTACTGGGATCAAAATGGTAAAAGTAGATCCCTGATTTTGCTTACTTTTGACGGAAATAGAACCACCTAGTACTTTTATCCATTCTTTTACCAGGGTAAGACCAATACCAGTACCTACATTTTGGTATTTCCCCTGTTTGAATACCTGATAAAATCTTTCAAAAATAAATGGCAAGTACTCATCTGCGATTCCTATCCCGGTATCTTGAATTTCCATTTGAAATATTTGATTAGCATTGAAAGTGCGGATGAAAATTTTACCTCCTTCGGGAGTAAATTTTATGGCATTGGACAAAAGGTTGGAATAGATGTTCAATAAAACCGTTGGATCAAAATCCATAATAAATGAATCTTCTTTGGAATAGAAAGTAAGGGTTACATTCTTTTGAGCTGCCAAAGAAATAAATGACCCGGATAAATATCGAAGATAACGGATGATATCAGCCTGGATGTAATTTAACGACATTTTATCTGCTTCCAATCTTGATAAATCAAGTAGTTGATTAATCAGTACCAGAAGACTCTTGCCATTTCTGTGAATCAAGTCAATGGCTCTTAAGTTATTTTGACTCGTTTTGATTTCGGGGTCACGGGACATTTCATCAGATAACCCAAGGATTACAGTAAGTGGTGTTCGAAATTCATGAGTGATATTAGTATATAATTTAGTCTTCCATGCATCCAGTTCTTGTAATCTAATAGATTTTTGTCTATCCAAATGTTGTCGTAAGCGGATGCGATAAATAAAAAGAAATAGACCTGTGAACAAAACAAAATATAGTGTAAATGCCCACCATCTCAGGTACCATATCTTTGGAATATAAACTGGAATTTCAATTTCATTCAAAGCTTTATTCCCGAAAGGATCAAACGCAATTACCCTGAATATATATGACCCTGAAGGCAAATATTGATAAGCAGCCTTGCCGTCAAAGGTGTTGTTTACCCACTTATTTTCCCAACCTTCCAGAAAGTAAAGGTATTTGTTTCTGGGTGGATTTACATAGCTATTCACTGAGAATTCGAATACCAAAGAACGGTCATTGGGTTCCAATAATAATTTTTCCCGACCCATGACGCGGGTCAATGATAAATCAATCAATTTGTCATTTTTGGTGTCATATTTTGTAATTCGATTTAAATGTAAAAAAGGAGGAACAGGGAGTGAAGAAGATTCCAGTTCTTCGGGATAAAATGCATTGACACCTTTCAGTCCTCCAAAATAATATTTACCGTCGCTTCCTTTCAATACCGATTCCGTGTTAAATTCATTATGAGAAAGGCCATTCTCTAAATAAAAATTTCTTGTAACACCCGTGGGAATATTTAGCCGGCACAAACCATATTGAGTGCCAATCCAGATCATTTCTCCATCTTCAATTAATGAGTAAATGATGTTATTGGGTAATCCATTTTTTGTAGAGTAATGGTTTACATTTTGAGTAGTATAATCATAAAAATATAATCCATTATCGGTACCGATCCAAAATCCTTTCTCCACAGGTAAAATGCAGTTAACATTCAAAGAAGTATCAGAAAGCTGAATATACTGAATGATTGATTGGTTGGGCAAATCAATCTGATAAATGCCATGAGTGGATTTTTGGGTAAGGAAAAGCAGGGAATCATCAGGATTCAAAAATGAAGTTGTGTTTCCAAAAATATTTACCTTTTCCTTCTTTAATATTTGAAGTCCTTTGATCAACGTGTGTTCTTGAGTCTGTGAAGTGGGTAGCATTAATCTATCGGTTTCCACCAGTTGGTGTGTACTCGGATCAAGCCAGTATACTTTTTCGTTATGCGCATTGGCATAAACCTGGCCATCTATTTCTTTCATTTTATAAATGCTCAACATTTGTGTGGATTTATTATGTTCATCCATCGGTTGAGGCAAGTAGTTTTCAAAATGATTTCTTTGAATAACCAGGCGAGTTACTCCATAAAAATGGGGAATCCAGATAATTCCCTCCTTGTCCTCAAAAGGAAAGCCGATATCATAATCCCAGAATAAAAAAGAACCAAAGTCTTCCAGGTTCCCGGTAAGAATACTATAGCGAAAGAATCTTTTATCGTTTGTTTGAAACCAAAAATTATTCTTATTGTCCAGACTAAATCGTTGCCATTGATGGAGTGGGATTTGAGCAGGCAATTGTATATAATCAAAAGCAGAATCTGAAATTGGGTACCAAAATCTCGATTGACTATCAATGGGTAAAGTATGATGGACAATTTTAACACCAGGAATTTCTGAAAACAAAATATAGTTAATCTGTTTTAAGCGGTTTTGAATGATCATATAGTTTTTATCAGAATAAATCCAAAAGGCATCAAAATTGTCCAGGTTAATCCTGTGCTTTCTAATGAAAGTGATGGGATTTAACTCACCAATTGTATCTATTGTATTATCTACAGAAATGGATGTCAGCCACTCTTTATTGGACCCTTGTTCCCCTAACAATCCTAAAACTTCAGTATTTTCCAAATTGGTTAATTTTCTAAACTTAAGAGGATAAATATCCCGATCTGTTAATTCCATGATATGAAATCGATCCTCATAGGCCGAGTACTCCATGAGAACTCCTTCTTTGGATGTCGCCCATATTGTGCCATCAGGATGAAGGTCAACCTGGGCAATGGTTCTGGTTTGCTGATAAGGGAATTTAGGAAAGTAGGGTTTGTACACTTTAAATCGATGACCATCAAATCGATTAATACCATCAAATGTAGCAATCCATATAAAGCCAAGTGTATCCTGTTGTATATCATATGCCCACCTATGGGACAATCCATCTTCCAGCGTCAAATGCTCAGTCTTGTAAACTACCTGGGAAAAGAGGTTGCTAGATTCGATCGGAGGAATCAGAGTAAGCCAAATTATTACTTGTTTTATGAAGGACACGTTAAACTGTATATTACATGAATATGAACAGAAAAATAAGATTATAATTAAAATTATTATGGAAAAATGCCCTGATGTGGAGATGGTATAATGGTAAGAGGGAAGGAGGGTGAGATTGTTCCAAAAGATTAACTGTAAAAAAATCTGCGAAAATCTGCAGAAAAAAAATGAGACGTTAGGTGGGTGAGGTCTGTTGATGGTATTTGAATGCCAACCTATTAAAAACTATACAACTACCTTTTATCATTATCAGGAATTCAAAAAAATGGAGCGGGATGAAGCTATAAAAAGTTTTCTCTTACAACAGTTTTATTAAGATAAAATGCTATGAATTTCAAACTTCAGTGACTGAAAATCTATAGGTTTGGTGTAGAATTCTTTGGCTCCTGAATTCATTGCTTTTTCAAAGTTTTCTTTATCGCCGTATGCAGATATCATACTTACCCTGATAGCCGGAAACTCTCTTTTCACTTGCTCAAGCAATTCGAACCCGGTCATGCCGGGCATATTGATGTCAGAAAAGATATACATGACTTCAGGAGGATTCTGGTTCCTAAGAATGGAAAGTGCTTCCTGACCGGAATAGGCAAATACGATTTCAAGATTCCCATTCCGAACTTCTTTTCTGAATTTTTGTCGAAATAATAATTCAACATCTTTTTCATCGTCAACAACTAGGAACTTCATAACAGGTCGGTCATTTATATGCTTGCAAGATACTGATTTAACTTATTCTTGCGAATATATTTATGTAATATATTTTTTTCTTAGATATTATCCCTAAACCGTTTATCAGCAAACTGATAAATTATTTCAATCATTATATGGTTTCTTTTGCCATTGTAAAAATAACCGTATTGGTTTCTGGTGAGATGAACATTTTGCTATTTAAACAGTATTTCTTCAGCACCCGTCCAATGGTCTGATACTCCTTCTTTCAGATATTGAAATGCTTTTTCTTTAAAAATAAGCGCTGTCCAGTCTTCCGGATCTTGTTGCAGTAATTGAGAAAATATCTGAAATGCATGTTCAAAGTTTTTTTGTTGATAATTAAGTATAGCTTCTTCAAATAAATGCAGAGATCGTAACCGGCATGTCATGTGTATTTCACTTAGACCATTTAAGCATTCCACTATTAGGAGGTGTTTGTTTTTACCTTTTAACAGCACTTCGCCGAGTTTTCTGAAATAAAAATTTTCTTTTACTGGAATATACTTTAGTGTTTCATTGCTGAGTAATAAAGGTGTTCTATAGTACTTGGTTAAACTTTCAATTCGAGCAGCTGTATTGACTGTATCTGAAATAGTAGCTGCATCAAGCCGGCTTTCATCTCCGGTTATTCCCATGATCAGTTTACCGGTATGCATTCCAATGCCAGCTTTAATGGGAGTGTCCCCTGTAACTGCTCTTTCCTCATTTAGCTGAAATATAGCCTTTTGCATACCTATGGCTGCCTTCAGCGCATCTCCAGGTTCACGTGGAAATAATGCCATGATAGAATCCCCCAGGTATTGGTTGATAAACCCATGATGCTGCCTTATTACAGGACCTAGTCTTTCATTGAATGAAGATACAAAGCGAAAATTCTGTTCTGGAGTCATCCGTTCAGAAAGCGATGTAAAATCGCGAATATCAGTAAAAAGTACAGTTACATTTTTTTCAACAAGGTCACCGAGTCTTACATCGGTTATAGCCTCTTTTCCAAGTGATTGAATGAACTCACTGGGTACAAATTTCTTTGTTATCTCGTGTATACGCAGGATGGCTTCTTCCCTTTTTCTTACTTCGTTTAAATTTTTTTCATAGAGTGTAGCCGCTTCAATGGCAGTGGCTGCCTGGAGAGTGAGGGTTACCAATAGTTTTAAGTGGGCAGCTGTATAGGCATCAGATTTTGTACTTACCAATATGACTGTGCCCAAAATTCGCTGTTTTACTTTCAAGGCGGCATATATGACTGATTTTACAGTGGGGGATAAAACACTCTTTACTCTAACTTCTGATAAATCGCCCATAATTTCAGAATGACCGCTCAACCCCATTCCAAACATGAGACTTTTGTGTTTATGTAAATTTTCCAAATCAAAAAGTAAATTATCGGAAGACACAGGTATATTCAACTCATTGGTCTGTTCATCTCTGAGAACAATGATACCACTTTCTGAAGGTATAGAATGTATGGCCTGTTCGAGTGTTACACGAGCTATTACTTCTGGATCAATGGTGTCGATGAGTTTTTCAGAAAAATTATAAATCACATTCAACTCCTGGTATACCTGCAACACTTCGGTACCCAATCTTTTTCGTTCTGCTTCTTTATTCAAGAGAAGCGATAGCATATCTGCAATGGGCTTGGCTTTGTCATCACCCCACACATATCCAGCTACTTGATTGTCATATACGATTGCAAAACGATGCACATGATCGCCATCAGGCATTGCCCCAAAAAGTGGAATATTTGTAGCGTCTTCCACAAGCCATTGGGCTTGAAAAATTTGCTGCCAGGATTCTAGCAGTGCTACAGTTTCACCTTTTTTTCTCAGCAGTGATTTTACTGTTGGACTTACCATAAAAAGTTACATCAATTTTTACTGCTTGTTACAAAGGGACTATACCATCAGACAAGCTTTGCATCTTTACAGCCCCAAAACTTCTTTTGCTTTTTCCAATAATACTTCAGGATCAAAGGGTTTGGTCATATACACATCAGCGCCTACATCCAATCCCTTTTGACGATCTGTTTCCTGCCCTTTAGCGGTGAGCAGCACAATATATACCTGATCCATACCCAATTCCTTTTTTACCCTGCGGCATACTTCCATCCCATTAAGTTTGGGCATCATTACATCCAAAAATACGAGATTAGGCGTTTCTTCCTGTATCACCTCCAGGGCCGCTTCTCCATTTTCAGCGGTAAAAAATGTTACCCCTTCATCCTCCAAATCCTCTAATGTTTGCTCAATTAGCATCCTGATATGAGCTTCATCGTCAACAATCAAAATCTTTGGTTCCATCTTTTAAATTTGCATTTTAAAATTATTGTAATGACAAGTGAGACGTATTTACTGATATAATAAAAACACCACATGTTCCAAACCATTTTCAAATCTAAGCGTCTGTACAATATTGTTTTTATCGGATAGGGCAGCATTAAGGATAATGATATCAGGTTTATGGTTTACAGCATCCTCCATCAATATACTTTCTTTTGATTCTGTTACCTCATATCCTTTGGTGGCGAGTACTTCAGTCAGTGTTTTTACTGCATCTTCATCTTCGTCAACAATCATTACTTTTTTTTTCGACTTTCCCTGTTCCAAAAGACTGCCAATTTCGCCAAAAAGCAAACCGGTATCTATAGGTTTGGTAAGGTAACGATCTACTCCGATCCTGAAACCCCTGGCTTTGTCCTGTACTACCGAAAGCACAATGATGGGAATATCCATGGTATTAGGATCGTTTTTTAAAACGGCAGCCACATCAAATCCGTTCATCTCTGGCATCATAATGTCAAGAATAATAAGGTCTGGCTTTTTTACTCTGATTTTATCAAGTGCTTCCTTTCCATTACTGGCTTCTTCAATTTGAAAGCCAGCATCTCCCAGTTCCTGACGAAGTAATGAGCGTATAGATTCATCATCATCAACTATTAAAATATTTGCAGCTTCACCTATCCTTTGCAATTTTGAATGGGCTACCTGTTCTCTTAATTGAATAAGCAAATCATTAAAATATAAAGGTTTGGAATGTTGATCTGCCTGTGTGATTGGTAAGGAAATAAAAAAAGTGGAGCCTTTACCCAGATCACTTTCGAGCCATATACGACCTCCGTGATGTTCGATAATTTGTTTACAGATAGGAAGGCCCAGTCCTGTGCCTTTAGGTTTATCGGTAAGAGTATCGCCTACCACTTGCTTAAATTGTTCAAACACAGCGCCATAATCCTGACGGGCTATACCAATTCCTGTATCAGTGACTGATAGAATCAGATCGTTTACCTGGCGATATACACTGCAAGAAACTGACCCTGCATCAGTAAATTTGACAGCATTGGATATCAGATTAATTACTACCTGTATCAATTTGTCCTTATCACCTATAAGTTCAGGTAAATCAGTATCTATATTTTTAATCAGTTTTAAGGACTTTTGATTAAATAGCGCTGAAGTAGCGGCAATGGCTCTTTCGGCTATATCCGGTAATGATACGGGTTCCTTATGCCATTCCATTTTCCCGGCCTCAATTTTTGCAAGATCAAGCACATCGTTGATCAGGTTCGTTAACCTTTCTCCCTCAGAAATTACAACTTGCAAATTTTCTGCAATTTGGCCTATCACTTTTTCCGTTTTCTTATCTGAGGTATCAACCAGAGGAAAAATTTTCTCTTCCAGTCGCTTACGTATAATTTTTGCAAATCCCAATACAGAGGTCAGCGGTGTTCTTAATTCATGGCTAACCGTTGAAAGGAAAGCACCTTTTGCTGCACTGGCTTCTTCCGCAAGTTTAGTAGCTTCCTCTGCCTGCTGCTTAGCTTTTTTCACATCTTCAAACAATGTAGCATTTCGCAGGGCAACTCCCACTGAGGAGGCTATGGTTGTCAGCAGGCGCAAATCATTTTCATTGAAACGATTTACTTCCTCTGTAGTTTGTACACTCATCACTCCAATCATTTCATCCCCTACAGGAATAGGTACTCCGAGATATGAAGCCGCAGTGATCCCCAGTATCTGAACTCCCATTTGCTGGCTTTGTTCTGCTACATCGTGATTGATAAGCAGTGGTTCTCCTGTCATCAATATTTTTGAAGTAAGTCCTTCCCCAATTTCCCTCGATTCAACCTCCTCTCCATATTGGTAAGGAAAGTGAATGATTCGGGTATGTGCATCGTATAATGCCAGATAAACAATATTGGCCTTAAATAAATCTCTGATCTGATCGCCTACCATTTGGATGAGGTCTTTAGGATCTAGCAATGAGGCCATAGCCTTACTTATATTATTTACAGTAGCCAATTCTGCAGCTCTTTGCTTCGATTCATTCAACAATATTGTAGTTTCATTAAACAGACGGGCATTTTCCAAAGCCACACTCATACTGTTAGTGAGAGTAGTGAGTAACCGAAGATCAGCATCGGAAAATGCATTTTCTCTATCAACATTCTGAAGACTTACCGAGCCTTTTACTTCATCACCCACTTTTAATGGTACAAACATTGCTGATTTAGGTGGAGAACCTTTCGTAAAACCAACACTCCCAAATTTTTTGGCCGTTTTTATATAATTTTTATTGATCAAGAGGGGTTGACCTGTACGTATGATTTCCTTATTGGCCCAAATTATCGGACGGGGCTCACTGTAAAGTCTTTCTCCCTTCTCAATTACATATTTCCAGTGTTCCATTCCTTCTTCAAGGTCAAAGGTGCGAAGGATAACGGTTTGTGTATCGAACAGTGCACATATTCGTTCTCCTACAAGGTCATATATAGCCTGGATATCCATTTCGCGCACCAGCCCATCCTGAACACTATTGATCACTGCCAATTCAGCGGTGCGTTGTTCGGTTTCTTTTAAAAGTCGGTTAGTCTCGTCAAACAGTCGGGCATTTTCAAGTGCTACAGTCATGCTGTTGGTGAGAGTGGTCAACAAACGAATATCTGAATCGCTGAATGCATGTTCCTTATCCACATTTTGCAGGCTGATAGAACCAAAGACTGAGCCACTGGAAAGCATCGGAACAAAAACAGCCGACTTAGGAGGTTTCCCTGTAGTAACTCCTTTACCTCCATGGGACTGGGCTTTAGCAAAATAATTTTCACGGATATCAATAGGTTTTTTTGAATCTATTAATATGCGGCTTGCCCACATAATTTTTTGGGTTTCTACGTTTAATTTTTTTCCCTTTTCTATGGCATATTGAAAATGTTCCAAACCGGTCTGGTGTTCAAATGTTCTGATGACAAGTGTCTGTGTATCAGGAAAAAGTTCACATAACTTGTCCCCAACCAGATGATAAATTCCTTGTATATCGAGCTCTCTAGCCAGTCCATCCTGCACACTGTTTATGACGGAAAGTTCAGCAGTGCGCTGTTCCGTCTCTTTCAGCAGACGGTGGGTTTCGTCAAACAATCGGGCATTTTCAAGAGCGACACTCATACTATTTGACAAGGTCTCCAGAAGGCGAATGTCTGATTCGCTGAAGGCATGCTCTTTGTCAACATTCTGGATACTCACATATCCTTTTATTTGGTTTCCACTGAGCAATGGGACAAATATTAATGATTTGGGCATTTTGGTATCTCCGATTGCGATGGTGCCAAATTCATTTTTAGCCTTTTCTTCCGTATCTATGTAAATGGTATGTTTTTTATCAATTAACAATTGACGTAAACCACCGATTGGCCTTGCATCCAGTTTATACTTTTTACCATTTTCAAATACATAATTAAAATGTTCTGTTTTATTTGCCAGATCGAAACTGGCAATAATTGCTGCATGAGTATGAAAAAGCTTTTGAACCCGGTCTCCTACCAGGTCATAGATG
>DAOLDB010000025.1:0-53026 GCA_035327565.1 Saprospiraceae bacterium | reverse complement strand
CCCCACCTTTACCAACCCTCTATATGAATTATGACTGAAACCTGCTGAAATTCCTTTGGATATAATAGTACTGCTTGTATTTTTACCAAGATGGATCATTTTGGTACCTGTATCCGCTTGCTGCCTGTTGTTGGTCACCGCAATGGAATAGAATTCTCCTACAGAATGATCTCCTTTAAGAATTACACTGGGATACTTCCATGTAATCGCTGAACCGGTCTCTACCTGCGTCCAACTGATCTTTGAGTGACTTCCTTTGCAGATTCCTCTCTTGGTAACAAAATTATATATACCCCCCTTGCCCTCTTTATCTCCCGGATACCAATTCTGAACTGTGCTGTATTTTACATGGGCTTTTTCCATTGCGACAATTTCAACCACAGCTGCATGAAGTTGATTTTCATCACGCATTGGGGCTGTACAACCTTCAAGATAGCTGACGTAGCTTCCTTCTTCGGCAACGATCAAAGTCCTTTCAAACTGCCCAGTATTGGCTGCATTGATTCTGAAATAAGTGCTCAGCTCCATTGGACATCTTACTCCTTTTGGTATATAGCAAAAAGAACCATCACTGAAAACCGCAGAATTTAAAGCAGCAAAATAATTATCATTGGCAGGCACAACACTCCCTATGTAATTCTTAACTAATTCTGAGTGGTTTTGGAGTGCTTCACTAAATGAACAAAAAATAATTCCCAGTTCAGCTAAGGTTTCCTTAAACGTAGTGGCCACGGAGACACTGTCTATCACTGCATCGACAGCAACTCCAGCCAATGCTTTTCGCTCTTCAAGGGGGACGCCAAGTTTCTCAAAAGTAGCCAACAACTCAGGATCTACTTCATCCAGGCTGTTTAACAGCTTCCTCGGAGCAGCATAGTATATAATATCCTGATAATCAATTCTACTGTATGTAACATTAGGCCACCTTGGTTCTTTCATCTGTAACCACTGATGGTATGCCTTAAGCCTCCATGCCAACATCCACTCTGGTTCATTCTTTTTTGCAGAAATCCAACGAATAGTGTTTTCATTAAGACCTTTGGGCAATGTCTCCATATCAATATTGGAAGTCCATCCATGCTTATATTCACTGCGTGTATGCAATTCCAACATATCCATCGACTCACTCATACTTATTTATATTTAATCTAAATAGAAATGCAAAAATAGAAAATACATTTATTTGTACAAAAAAGTATATATTAATTTATACAAAAAAGTATAAAAAAGGTTGCCATAGTGACAGGAATATTTCTGTACATAAGGATTTACTTATAAAAGATAGAAGCAAAACTCATAAAAACATTTATTATGTACTACTCATACCATTGATTATTTAAAAAAATGATTTTAGTTATTAACCTGGGATTGGATTAAATTCTTAGATTGGCCGTGTACGATACTATTTGTAAACCATATACAATCAATTGATATGCTGGAAAGAGAAGATTTCAAATATCATAGCGAAGCCATTGTACAATGGATCAATAATTATTTCAAAAACATTGAATCTCTTCCTGTAAAATCAAATGTGAAGCCAGGAGATATTTACAAACTTTTCTCTAAGGCGCCCCCTTTGACAGGGATTACTACCGATGAAATTCTTCGGCAGCTCGATGACAAGATTCTTCCGGGGATGACACACTGGCAACATCCGCATTTCCATGCATACTTTCCCGGAAATGCATCTACCGAATCGTTATTAGCAGAAATGGTTACTTCTGCCTTAGCCGCCCAATGTATGATTTGGGAGACTTCCCCTTCCGCTGCCGAACTGGAACAACTTGTTACCGAATGGCTGGCATCCATGCTTTCATTGCCGAAGGGTATGGAAGGTGTCATTCAGGACACTGCTTCTACAGCCTCATTAGCAGCCATTCTTACTGCGAGGGAAAGAGTAACTAATTTTCAATCGAACAAAATAGGTGTTCCAGGCAATTTGCGTATATATACTTCTGCAGAAGCCCACTCTTCAATAGAAAAGGCGGTTGCCATTAGCGGGATCGGTACAGCGAATCTGATTAAAATTGCAGTTGACAGAAATATGGCTATGGATCCAGCTTATCTGGAGTTGCAGATTGTTCAGGATATAAAAGATGGCTACCGGCCTTGCTGTATTATTGCAACCACAGGCACTACCGGCACGATGGGGATCGATCCTATCCTACCCATTGGAAAAATAGCTTCGAAATATGGCGTTTGGCTGCATATCGATGGAGCCTATGCAGGGACTGCAGCCATCCTTCCTGAATATCATTGGATGATTGAAGGGATACAATTTGCTGACAGTTTTGTTTTTAATCCGCATAAGTGGATGTTTACGCAATTTGATTGCTCAATACTTTTTGTCAAACATCCTGATGAATTGATCAGGTGTTTTGAAGTGAATCCTGAGTACTTAAATACATCTACGCGAGGATTAGTGAATGACTATCGTGACTGGGGCATTCCTTTGGGAAGGAGATTCAGGGCGCTCAAGCTCTGGTGGGTGATTTGCAGCTATGGAGTAGAAGGCATCAGGCAAAAATTACGTAATCATATACGCTTCAATACAATTTTCGCAGAGAAAATTGACAATATGCGGGAATGGGATCATGTCACTCCCCCTTTTCTGAATTTTTCTTGCATCCGCTGGAATCCGGCTGAATGTAAAAATGAGGAAGAAGTGAATCAATGGAACAAAATTTTACTGGAATATATCAATCAGAGTGGTAAGGCATATTTAAGCCATACCAAAGTCAATGAGAGATTTGCCATCCGCGTCGTTTTAGGTCAAACCTATATCCAGGAAAAGCATGTACACCAGTTGCTACATATCATTATCCAGGCCATGGATAAAGTCAGAGAAAACATGCAAGAAGGCAAACCCCCAAAAACACCTAAACAGGAAAAATAAAGGCACCCATATCTTTGACAATTATATTCTATATTTGACCACTATTTAATGAGCCGCCTTATATTTTTAGTTGGTATTATTTTTATCGTCAATCATGAACAAATTTGCTCCGACTACCATCACTTCTTTAAACCTGCTTTTAGGTTTTTTGGGAATCTTGTTAGGTCAGGTGCAACTGGCAGGCGTGATCATCCTGGCATGTGTAATTTTAGATGGATTAGATGGCAGAATAGCCCGTACTCTTAATGTGCAAAGTGAAATCGGTAAACAAATGGATTCTTTGGCCGATTTAATCAGTTTTGGTGCCATGCCTTCCTATATATATTTTCTTATAAGTCCTGTAGAGGGATATATTGCATATTTTTTTCCAAGCCTCATTGTTTTGGCCAGTGCCTTGAGGCTGGCAAAATTTAATACTTTACCTGACACATCCGGACATTTTCAGGGACTCCCCACACCAGCCACAGCCATGTTTTTAGCCGGTTTATTTTTCGGGCACAGTGCACATCTTGAAATGGTTGAATATTGGGTCAGTGATCCTTTCATTTATTCCATGATTGCAGTGATATTGGCTGCACTCATGATCTGCCCAGTGACTATGATTTCATTAAAGAAAGGAATGAAGAAGAAAACCGACAGGATGATTATTGTTTTCCTCCTGATCACTTTCTTTTTATCCGTTTGGCTATTGAGAAATGGATTTGCACTATCCATTATGATTGGTACCTACATCATACTATCATGCAGCAGATATATGATTAAAAAAAGACGATCTTCCTGAACAGTTTATTATTTTTGAACTTTAAAAATATAGTGTCGTTCTACATTAATAGAACCTGAAAGTAAAACCTATGGCGATTATAATCACAGATGAATGTATCAATTGCGGAGCTTGTGAACCGGAATGCCCCAATAATGCCATCTATGAAGGAGGTATTGAATGGGCTATGAAAGACGGAACTTCTTTAACAGGAACTTATACATTGGAGGATGGATCCATAGTCAATGTCAGTGATTCAATGTCGCCTATATCAGACGAGTACTATTATATTGTCCCCGACAAGTGTACTGAATGCGTTGGGTTTCATGAAGAACCACAATGCGCAGCGGTTTGTCCGGTTGACTGCTGTGTTCCGGATCCTGACCGCAGAGAGTCTGAGGACGTTTTATTACAAAGAAAAGAGAATCTTCATTTACAACTTGCCAAATCCACCTGATGCTGGGAAAAAAGAAAATTGTAGAACTTCGCGGAGTTACAATTTTTAATGAAAATAATGAAATCTTCAACAGACTTCATTTCGAGTTGATTGAAGCGGAATTTTGTTATGTGGTTGGAAAATCGGGCAGTGGTAAATCGACACTGCTAAAAAGTCTATACGGCGAAATTCCTATCCATTCAGGCCATGCCGTAGTCATGGGAACAGATCTTTTAAAAATCAGGCCCAAAGATATTCCCTTTTTAAGAAGGAAGATTGGAATGGTATTTCAGGACTTTAATTTATTTCTAAACTGGACTGTCTTCGAAAACCTTGATTTTGTATTGAGGGCGACCGATTGGAAAGAGCTTCACAATCGCCAGCAAAGGATACATGAAGTACTCCAGAAAGTAGGCCTGATGCATAAAATTGAAAGCAGTGCATATGCTCTTTCCGGAGGGGAACAACAAAGATTAGGACTTGCAAGAGCCATTTTAAATCATCCCAAATTATTGATAGCTGACGAACCTACCGGAAATCTCGATCCTGAAACCAGTGATCAAATTTTATATTTAATGTCAGACCTTGCTGCACAAAACAAGATGGGGGTACTTTTTGCTACCCATGATCAACGAATACTGGATAAATTTCCGGCCAGAACATTTCAATGTAAGGATAAAAATCTCGTTGAAGTTGAGTAATCAACTCTCACCTGGCCATCAATTTCCGGGCCTTTTCAACTTCCCTTACGGGAAATTTACATGTTTTGTTTACACATACATATATGGTAGTTTCACCTTCAACTTTTTTATATTGGTGTAATGGCAGCTTTTCATCAGAACCTCCAGAAAAGATGACATCCGGGGTAAACTGAGATTGCATTTCTTCAAGGATGTCTCTGGCTTTATCACCCATGATGACCACTTCAAAAGGAGAATATACCTGTTGTAAAAGGTTTTGACACCAATTGGACAGATAGGAAGGTTGTCTTGAATTTAATATGAGATTCAATACTTTGTTCATCATAACTTCTGACATTCTTAACCATTCTTTATGGTCAAATAGAGTCCCTAATATAAAAAGGTTGTGCACCATCATAGAATTATACGACGGAATTACATTATCGTATACTTCGATTCTGGTTGCAACCAAAGGAGGATCATTTATATTGGTCAGTCGAAATAAATTTTCATCCTCATCATAAAAATGTTCAATACTGTATTCTAAAAGACCTTTGGAAATTTCCAGCCACTCATGATCTAATGTCACTTCATAGAGATGAACAAAGGCCTGTATAACAGCAGCATAATCTTCAAGAAATGCATTGATGGAAGATGTACCCCGGGTAAAATTTCGATCCATTCTATTGTCTTCCTTTATCAGTTCTTTTTGAATAAATCGGGCTGCCTGCAATGCTGCTTCTAAATATTCACTATGGTCTGTGAATTTATATGCTTCTACAAGTCCTCTGACAGCCAATCCATTCCATGAAGCTAAAATCTTATTATCCAAAGCAGGCTTAGTGCGCTTTTCTCTTTCCAGAAAAAGTTTTTTATTAGCGTCATTTATGATCTTATCGAGCGTAGTGTGATCTTCCAATTGAAACGAATCGATGATAAGTTCCGGAAGTGTACTTATATGTAAAATATTTTTCCCTTCCCAATTTCCCTCTGGTAACACACTGTAAAAAGCAGCAACTACCGGATAATCATTCATTAATATCGATTGCAACTCTTTGACGGTCCATACATAGAACAGGCCCTCTTCTCCGTCAGAATCTGCATCATATGATGAGAAGAATCCACCACTTTGATCGGTCCACTCACGAATAATAAACTGTGCCGTTTTATGTACAACGTCTGCCCATTCCGGTTTCTTAAACAACCCGTAAGCCTGGGCATATAAACTCAACAACTGTGCATTGTCGTATAGCATTTTTTCGAAATGGGGTATCTTCCAATAGGGATCCACAGAGTACCTGGCAAAGCCCCCTCCTATGTGATCAAAAATACCTCCTGCTGCCATCCGGTCCAGACTGACTTCCAGCGCATCTTTCACTTTGAGATCCTGATTGTGATAATAATATTTGAGAAAGTATTCCAGGATATTGGGCATTGGAAATTTGGGAGCTCCTTTATTCCCACCATATTGAAAATCAAAATGTTGAAGCATGCGAAAGGTGATGGAGTCTAAATGCTCTTTATCAATAAAGGATTTTTCCTGAGGTGGGTCAATTCTTCCATACTGGTTGATGCCCTGTGTTAAACGCTCAGCCGTTCTCAATAAACGGTCCGGTTCATTCGATTTTATTTGAATAAAATGCTCCAAAACACCTTTCCAGTGGTCCTTGGGAAAATATGTACCTGCCCAAACCGGACGGCCATCAGATAAAGCAAAGGCATTCAGAGGCCACCCACAACCGCCACCGCTTGCCAATTGACATGCAGTCATATATACATCATCTACATCCGGGCGTTCTTCCCTGTCGACTTTTATTGAAATAAAATGCTTGTTCATGATTTCTGCAACCTCATGATCTTCAAATGATTCCCTTTCCATTACATGGCACCAATGGCATGCTGCATATCCTATACTGATGATAATCATTTTATCCTCTTGTGATGCCTTTTTCAGTGCTTCCTCTCCCCAAGGATACCAATCCACCGGATTGTACACATGTTGGATAAGATATGGACTGGTTTCATTCATCAGTTGATTGGCTTTTCTATTTATATTGTGGGACATATTCCTGCAATTTGAGAAAATTAAAATACTGAAAATCACAACAATAGTGATGGATCTTTTGATAAATATTATAGGTATTACTGGCATTATGTACACATTTACCATATGTTAGATAATCACAATTCCTTTGGAAAAGCTCCTTATCCATTCGTATGTTTTCATTTTTTACTTTATTTCCGTGCATATTTCAGGATTGTATCTTTATGGGTTATAAAGTAATCCAGTGCCTCAGGGTTTCGTAAGGCTTCTTTATTGGCTATTTCTTCATGATTTTTACCTGAAAGTATATACTTTACGGGAGCTTCCAGTTTTTTACCACTGATGGTAAAGGGTATATCCGGCACTTCTAGTATTATGTCAGGCACATGCCGGGGAGTATAATCATCTCTCAGACGCTGATTGATGGCCTGTACCACCTGACCAGAAAACTTTTCATCCGGTTTCATTTTAACAAAAAGTGGCATAAAATGACTTCCATCGCTCTTCTCAATGTTTACAATCAATGCGTCCTCCACTTGAGCAATGCGATGGACAGCAGAATATATTTCACTTGTACCAATTCGTATACCCTGCCTGTTGAGTGTGGCATCCGATCTGCCATAGATCGTTATTTGACCCTCTTCATCAAGGCTTATCCAATCTCCGTGCCTCCACACCCCGGGAAATGTTTCAAAATAACTTTCCATGTAGCACTTATTACCGGGATCATTCCAAAAAAATACAGGCATGGAAGGCATAGGTTTTTCAATGACCATCTCTCCCATCCGGCTGACAACCGGATTGCCTTCAGCATCCCATACACACAGGGCACAACCCAAAGCTCTTGACTGGATTTTCCCTGCATACACTGGTTTCATAATATTCCCTCCTGCAAATGCTGTACACACATCTGTACCCCCTGACATACTGCATAACCAAACATCGGATTTAATATTCTTGTATACATATTCAAAAGTCTCAGGAGGGAGAGGTGCACCTGTAGAACCAATAGATCTTAAATGATCTAATTTCAATTCACTGGCAGAAAATTTTTCTTTCATACAGGTTATAAGAAAGGGAGCACTGGTTCCAAAATGGTGAATGGGTAATTTTTCAGCCCACCTCCACAAATTACCAAGATCAGGATAGGTGGGACTTCCATCATAAAGAACCACCGTACCACCAGCAAGAAATGCCCCGAACAAGTAATTCCACATCATCCAGCCTGTGGTTGTATACCAGAAAAATTTCTCCCCGGGCTTGCAATCGTTGTGCAGCGTGATATATTTCATCAACTCCAGCAATACACCACCATGACAGTGGGTTATGGCTTTGGGTTTTCCGGTAGTGCCAGAAGAAAATAAGATCCAAAGAGGTTGATCAAAAGGCAGTCTGGTAAAATGTAAGCTTTCATTTTCATTGATGGTATTGTAATCGGGCCACGAAACATATTTATCATCATCAACATCCAAACCTTCCAGATAGGGAACCATTACCTTTAGCTTCAACTTTGGAAGCTTATTGACAATGGCATCGGAATGACTTATTTTCTCGAAGTTTCTTCCATTATAAGAATAACCATTAACCCCGATAAAAACTACCGGTTCAATTTGTGCAAACCGGTCAATCACACTATTGACTCCAAAATCCGGAGAACAAGATGACCATATTGCTCCCAGGGAAGTTGCCGCGATGCAAGCGATCACAGCCTCAGGAATATTAGGCAGATAAGCCACAACCCGGTCACCTTCCCCCACCCCATAGCTCAATAGCAGCTGTTGAAACGCAAAGACTGAGCGGCGAAGATCTTTCCATGTCAAAGAACGTTGAATTCCAGATTCATGTATGGAGTGAATAACAACATTATTGTCTTCGGCGTATTGAAATAAATGTTCTGAAAAATTGATTAAACTTCCCTCAAACCATCTGAAATGAGGCATTTGAGATCCTGAGAGAACATTCTCAATCTTTCCGGAATATTTAATATCATAATACTTCCATATGGATAGCCAGAATCTGGAGACATCATCCACTGACCACCTCCAGAATTCTTCATAATCTGTAAAGTGTATCTTAAATTCTTTTTCAATAAACTTTTTAAAGCGGTATAGATGACTTTGCTTTATCATGCCATCTGCCGGATACCAAAGAGGTTTTTGAATATACTTTGTCATTTTTTTTAAATAATATAAAAGGAATACCAATTAAAGCAGAAAACATCATAATTGGATCAAAATAAGGATCATAATGACAATTTTTTAATTTTACAGCATATCGTAAATGTATTAAAAGAAAAATCAATTGAAAAAAATATTAATAGCCAACCGGGGTGAGATTGCATGCAGGGTTATCCGCACAGCGCAAAAAATGGGAATTGGTACTGTTGCAGTATTCAGTGATGCCGACCGATATGCACTGCATACAAAGTGGGCTGATGAAGCTATATATTTAGGAGCTTCACCAAGTAGTGATTCTTACTTAAAAATGGATCTACTTATTGAATGTGCCATACGGTCCGGTGCAGATGCGATTCATCCCGGTTATGGATTTTTGAGTGAAAATGCACAATTTGCCAGGAAAGTTGAGTTGGCAGGTCTAACCTGGATAGGCCCAACTCCTGAGGCTATAGAAATCATGGGGAGCAAATTGGCCGCAAAAGAAGCAGTAAAAAAATTTAATGTTCCCCTGGTTCCGGGCACCGATTATCCAATTCCGGATATTGGAGAAGCACAAAAAGTAATAGAAAGGACAGGGTTGCCTGTATTAATAAAGGCGTCTGCCGGAGGAGGCGGTAAAGGAATGAGAATTGTCCATGATCCAACATTACTGGAAGAAAGCCTGAAAGCTGCAATCAGTGAAGCAAAATCGGCATTTGGAGATGGTTCGGTATTTATTGAAAAATATATAACCCATCCAAGACATATTGAGTTTCAGATATTGGCAGACTCCTATGGAAATACCATTCATTTGTTTGACCGGGAGTGTAGCATACAGCGAAGACACCAGAAGGTCATAGAAGAAGCTCCCAGTCCGGCATTGGATTCCAATCTGAGAAAAACTATGGGCGATGCCGCAGTCATGGTGGCTAAATCATGTCAATACAGAGGGGCTGGAACTGTTGAATTCATACTGGATGAAAATAAGAATTTTTATTTTTTAGAAATGAATACACGTCTTCAGGTAGAACATCCTGTAACTGAAATGATCACAGGAATAGATCTGGTCGAGCAACAAATTCACATTGCACGCGGTGAGAAACTTGCCATACATCAAAAGGAACTTGAAGTAAACGGGCATGCCATTGAATTGAGAATTTATGCAGAAGATCCGTTCAATCATTTCCTTCCCTCTATTTCCAGACTGGAAAGGTACGAAATTCCTGAAGGCCAGGGAGTAAGGGTAGATAATGGATATGTTGAAGGTGATGAAATCCCTATTTTTTATGATCCCATGATTTCAAAGTTGATTACTTATGGTAAAAACAGGAATGCGGCCATAGAAAAAATGAAATGGGCCATTGATCATTATATTATTAAGGGGATTCAATCTACTCTGCCATTTGGATACTTTGTCATGCAGCATCCGGCATTTGTGGAAGGAGTATTGGATACACATTTTATTCAGAAACACTTTACCCGTGAAGCATTTACAAGAATGTACAGGGATGAAGCCGAAATTGCAGCTCATTTTGCCTGCTGGCTGACTACCAAACAGCAATCCAAGTTGACTTTTGAATGAAATAAATCACACCATTTTGTATTCAATGATTTCAACCGGCAATCCCCACATAAACATAGTTACAGCGTCTTTAACCATTCGCACCTTTAAAGTGACCTCTATTCCATCTTTTTTTAAAGATTCTGGCATTTCCATAGGCAAATAGTTTCTGTTTTTTTTTGTCATGACACCCCAGAAACCTCCCTCTATGGGAACATACACTACATTTCCTTTTATTGTTTTTATTTTCATTTTTCTTCTATTAACGGATCCTTACTTTCAGAGTACCGGACAAACCTGATCAATTGTTTACAAGCCAATGACTTTTAAACTTATATACCAAAAGTGATTATCCTCATGAACAACTATTGATCAGGCTAATTAAACTTATTTACATTATATTACAACCACTTTTTACTTCAATAAATTTTTAAACGGATGATTATTTTACAATTCATTACATATAACAAGTAGTTTATATGTGATTTTTTACTATATTTACATTACTAAGCGCAATGCGCCTTTCTACCTTTCAAAGGTTATTCAAAAATAGTTTCTATTTTTCATAATAAATGTGATTTTGTGATTTAAAGCATACATATTAAAAGATGGGCGGTATGTCGGGCAAAGATACCAAATCGGGCAATGAAATCAGGAGTCAAAAAAAGCATCTTAGAGCTGTATTTCTAAGAAAGAGGGATGCCCTGTCAGCGGAGTATATCTTAAGACATTCTGAAAGAATATGTGATTTGATCTGGAAAGAGATAATGGAAAAACCGGTAAAATCGATATTCACCTATCTTCCGATGGGAAGTGAAGTGAATGTAAATACCGTCATTGATAAATGTCATCAAAATAATATAAAAGTATTGGTTCCCAGGATTTTAAGAAAACCTGAAATGCAATTGCTTGAATTACACTCTGGAATGCAAATGAAACAGGGAGGGTTCGGCACACAAATTCCCGATGAAGAGATAATGTATGAAAAGATACCCGATATGGCTTTAGTGCCTGGTTTGGTTTTTGATTTAAATGGATACAGAATAGGATACGGAGGAGGGTATTACGACTTCTATCTAAACAAGTTTTACAATATCTATTCCGTAGGGGTATGCTTTCCGATTCAAATAAAAGATAATATTCCTCATGAATCCCATGATAAAAAAGTAAAAAAAATATTGTTTTAAGAATTCGTTAAAATAGCAGATTTATTAAATTTGTCCACAAATAGAGCCATAGACCCGATGATCAAGATAAAAAGTCTATCCTTGCTTTTCATCTTTCTTTTCATGCTGGGATGTCAGAATAAAGATTTTGACAAGAAATCAATACGCTTAAAAAGTGTAGCATTGGAAATCAATGAAATCAATTGTAAATCTCTTCAATTGCGCGATTCCATTCAAAATGAGTGGACCCGGTTTAATCAAATGTTGGAAAGCAGAGTTCCCGCCGATATGCCGGAAAGAGAAAAACAAAATTTACTAAAACTTTCCAATGCACCATTGATACGCATATTTAAATGGTATAACCGATTGGATGACACCATCAAAATGGAATTGAGAAAAGTTGAAATTCTGGATTCTCTTACGGTAGATCATTTAACGCAATTGTCAAAAAACATTCAAAAGCTCGAGGATGAAAAAATCCAGTTGATGATTCAAATCAATCAATGGGAAGACAGCCGGTTTGAAGTATTAAAAGAAGAAATCATTAAAATCAGTGATAGGCCTTGTTTAGAATAATTTAAAAACGAACAGATATGAGAAAATTACTTTACTTATTGGTGATAGTTGTGTTTGCTGCCTGTGAGAGAGAAGTAACATTTATTGACACGCGTCCCCCCGCAGATTTTTCTTATATAGTTCCATTGCAGTGGAATGAGCTATTCACAGACCTGGAGCGTTTTACAGCAGGTTACAGACCTCCTGTTTCCGGAAGAACTTCAGGTATCATTGGATTGATAGCTTATGAAACTGTAGTGCCGGGTTTTCCTGATCGATATAAATCTATTGCCCACATATATGAGGGACTATCCATTTCCCCTCCTGCCCGAAATGAAGAAATCGACTGGGAAATCGCATTGCATGCAGCTTATGAAACTGCCTTCACCCATATGTTTCCAACGGCACCCGCTGCCCAACAATTTAAAATCAGAGATCTGGTTAACACCAATAATAAGATTTACCAAAGCCGCGTAGCTCCGGAGGTATTCTTCCGTTCAAGCGAATGGGGTCGTTATGTAGCCAATGAAGTATATGGTTGGTCCGTCAGGGACAGATGGGGTCATCAGGCATTTTTGAAAAACAATGATCCGGATTATTTTCCTCCTTTAGGTGCGCAAATGTGGCAACCGACATATCCGGATTATTCAGAGGCACTTTTACCCCATTGGGGCAAAGCATACACCTTCGCAGCTAATAATAGTGATGTGGTGCCTCCTCCTCATGAATTTACCACAACCCCGGGTACCATTCTTTATGAAGAAGCAAGGGTGGTTTTGGAATTAGTCAATGAAATTAAAGCAGGACAGCATGCTGAAGACAAATGGATTGCAGAATTTTGGAGTGATGATTGCCCTACCCTTACACTCACACCGTCTGCCCGTTTCATCTCTATTACCAGCCAACTCGTACAGCTAGAACGATTGGATTTGATGGATGCAGTATTCATCTACGCCAAAGTGGGTATGGGATTGAATGATGCAGGAGTTCGTTGCTGGGGTGAAAAATACAAATACAATTATTTGCGTCCTATTGACTATATCCGACGTCATATGGGACAGGAAAATTGGAACACCATTATGTGTCCCGATGGTTCCGGAAACTATTTTACCCCTAACTTCCCGGCTTACCCTTCCGGTCATGCTACATTTGGTGCAGTGGCTACAGAAATTCTGGAAGACTTCTTTGGAACCAATTACAGCTTTACCGACAGAACGCATCAGGGCAGAACAGAATTTAATGGTACCCCCAGAAGATTCAATCGTCTGAAGGATATGGCATATGAAAACGCTTACAGTAGGATTCCCCTGGGAGTTCATTTTCAAATGGATGCCGATGCCGGTGTTGATCTTGGCTTTAGAATAGGACAAAAAATCAATAATTTACCCTGGAGGTAAAGGTTGATTTATAATATAAAAGGAGTCTCTAAGGTGTTGGAGATTCCTTTTTTTATGGGAAGAAATAATTTTGGTTTTGTCTGCTAAAATCAAGAAAACCGGAGATCATTTTACAAATCTCCTCGCAGGTAGACAAATTTAGATTACCCAGATCATCTTTTATTTCTTCAATCCGGCTTATGGGAAGCTTATGATGATAGACATGCATTTTAAGATATTGAAAAATACCTGTCAAATGCTCCAACCCTCTTAAATTGCCCCCTCTACCCGTAGCCACACCCAACAATGCTACATATTTTCCTGCAAAACTCTGCTTGTATTTACGAACAGAAATGGCATCTATAAATAACTTGAGTATTCCTGGAAAACTCCCGTTGTATTCCGGAGCAATGACGATCCATTTATCGGAAGGGATGATCAGTTCATCCTGGATTGCAGCCAATGCAGGGGATACTTTTCCAAACATAAAATCACCCATTGTGTCAAGTGGCAGCGTCTCCAATGACAACATTCTGACTTCTTCCCCATCTTCTTCACTGAGAAACCGGTATAGGGTATCCGATACCAATTTAGTATTGCTATCAAATCTGTTAGTCCCCGACAAAAGTAAAATCATAAGTATTGTATTTACAAAATCCCTAAAAGATGCGGATTGAACTTTAAATACTAAAAAGCAGGTTTGGTTCAATTGCTTTGGCAAAAATTATATGGTGATGCTTAGATAGATGTTTAAAATAACTAAATTCATTCATAATTTACACCAAAGAGGTGCGGTATACCTTGAATTATTAGATTTCCTATAATTCTGAATTAGGAGTTGTCTATAGAAGCAATAAGCCTCTGATCTCTTGTTGAAAACTTATAAAATTATTTACAAACTTTAGTCATTATTTTATCTATTGAAATTTTACCTCTTACAATACTATCAGATTTTCTTATCAAATTTGAATACTCAAACTCAATTACAAATTCTCTATCGCTGAGATCGTAGTATTGAAGATCATTGAATAAGATGCTCAAAACTTTTTCTACTCCTGGTTCGATGGTATAAGTTTTTCCCTTCATTTCTTCCAGCCAAAGGATTCCCATGTTACTGGTGCAATAGGTGAACTAAAACCATTTACAGATGCTTTTGCAACTGCACATAATCCCGTGTTGTACTTGCTCACTCCTCCAGCCATTAATGCTATATCAGTTGTGTTATTATATGCAACTTGCTTGATTAAGCCCCAACATTCTCTACCCACTGTCCAATGCCTACTATACTCAGGTTTTTTTATTACCACAAAGGCCACAAAGAGAATAGCACAAAGAGCACAAAGAAAATCTCAACACTAAACGACTCAACACCATAACGAATAAACACCCCAACATTCTCTGCCCACTGTCCACTGCCTATTATGCACAGGGTATTTTTTACCGCAAAGGCCATGAAGAATTTAGCATAAAGACCACAAAGTACCAATAATGAATACCTCCACGAAAAACAATTTTCCATTTTCAATTCTCTGCCCACAGCTTACTATTACAAAGCCAATCCTTACGGAAATTCTTATCAAAAAATTTTTATTTTATAGTGCTTATTTTAAACCTGCGGGACTTGGCAACCTTTAGACCTGTTAAAAATTTTATCTTCAAGTCTTTGGCAACTTTGCGAGAAAAAAAATCATTGAGCAGTACTTGCTTCATATAGAGTCCGGTAAAAAAAGATTGATGGAAAAGGATATTATGTTATAATCCAATCATATCAGGACCGCTACTTTTGTTATAATACTCCATAATCCACACGACAATCAAACCCAAAATTGTGGACGAAACAGTCAATAAAATTTTGGGATCTCCGTGATACAGATACGGCCAAACCTGATTTTCAACAAGAATTTTATAGCCCACGTTTTCAAATGCAGCCAATTCTTGCAATGATTGAATGGATTGAACATTGCCATCTTCATTGGAAAGGATGGAAACCACATTCCTCCATGGCCATATCTTATATAGCGATCCTGCCATAAAACCGGTGAGCAAAGCCAAAGTTGAATTTTTATAATATTTGAAAAGATAGCTCATCACCCTGCTGAAAGTAGCCAGACCGACCAGGCAACCGGCAACAAATACACTTACAATCTTGATACTTTCCCCATCAAAATGTGTCAATACACTCTTTACTGCAGGTATGACAACAGTGTACATGCCCAACAATAAAAGAATAAAACTCCCTGATATTCCAGGAAGTATCAATGCCGAAACGGCAATGATTGCACAAATGAATACATACCACAGGGAATCCATTCCTTCAGAAGGATTCATTAAAGTGATAGTCAGCGCTGAAACGGTGCCCAATATGAACAAGGCTAAAGTGACGTGCTTCCATCCCTTTACCTGTTTTCCAATATAAAAGCATGAAGAAATGATCAACCCGAAAAAGAAACCCCACAAGGGTTCCGGGTAATATTCCAAAAGCCAGGTAACTCCAAAAACACCTAAAACGATCCCACAAAACATACCGGCCAGGATATATATTAAAAATGCAAAATCCATTTTACCGGCAATCGACTTCCACCGTCCGGTAAAAAAATCCGATACCAGAATATGATCAATGCTTTTAATCGTATAAATCAGCTTTTCATAAATTCCGGTGATGAAAGCAATGGTGCCTCCTGATACTCCGGGTATGATTTCAGCAATTCCGATGGCAGCACCCCGCCACATGTAAGGGATTGCCTTTTTTATCCATTGCATAGTGTTAAATCTATTTAGGTATATGCAAAGAAAGTAAAATTTAAAAAGGAATTTATCCTCCACCGGATTAATAATCGGAATGCATGCGGCCTACAGGACGTCCATCTATTCTCAAAGTATCATAGACCGGCGCAAGGATGCGCTCGGCTTCCAAACCGCTGATATTGGGCTGACCGGCATCTACCCATGCAGTATACCACAAATCGCCTACCGCCTTTATTGAGGCTCTCATCCGATCTTCTACCATGGTGCCCATTTTTTCCTGATAAGCCGCAGCATATTCTGGGCATTCCAGTCGCACTGTGCGGTTGAGTCTTTCATCATAACAGTATTGCCTGTCCATGGGAAAAGTATTTCTCAACTCCATTTCTATGCCTAACACCTTATCAACTTCGGAATGACTATCTAACACGATCTGCCAGTAAGCATCTTTACGTCCTGAAATATATTCAGCTCTGCCAACAAAAAAATCGTAATACTTTTCTGCAAATAATTCTGGGATACGCGATTCCCAAAATGCATGAATGCCATCCTGACCGGACAGCTGTCCGTTATAATTTTCAGTCGTATGCAATGGAACATGGGCATCGGAAATGTAATGACCATATTCCGCTGCCAATTGCATGATCCGGTTGGCATCCCCGGACTTCATGGCCGTAACCAGACGGGCATGGTGGGTATCCAAATAATAGGGTACGATACCGTAATCACTAAAACTGTCCTTCACTTCGACACTGTGCCATCCCTCTCCAAAAAAAGTATCACCCGTTAGACTTTTTTTCCATACCTCCTCATAATACAATGGCTTCAATGAATCGCGGAAATATTTTAAAAATTCTCTTTTTGGCCATACCTTCATTGTCGTTCTTCCTCGAACAAATTTCAAACTGTCTCTATCCAATCGAACCTGAAATGGAACGATCTGGCCATTACGTCGCTCCAGCTTAAATACACCAAATTTGCAAATGGCTTCATCATAATCCCTGGGAATATTGTCAAATGGAAATACTCCCCAATGGTCGAGATCTATATAGTGGCGCATAGCTTCAAAACGGCTGGCATGCCTTCTCTTATCCGGATCTACAGAATGTTCGGAAATATATCGGATGTGTTTTTTAAAAAATCCAATCAGTGGCGGAGGCAACGTAAATACAGCTAATTCATTGATTTTCCTATGTCCATAAAATCCCCAGTTCGGCTCGTTGGAACCACAATCGATTTGACCGGGTACACACCACCCATCAAGGAATGTACGGGGCAATGAGCTTTCCCATTCAGTGTGCCCAACCCTATGTTGAACGAACCCCGAAATCAAAATCAAACACCATATATATGCTTGGATAATCATTGTTTTCTTCTTAAAATATTAAAAAAGTGACCAAGGGACAATAAAGTAAAAAACTTAAAAGTGGATCTCCATTCATTAGATAATGAATTCAATTTTCAAACCGATCATTGACATTCATAAGTTTCGTTAACTAAAGGATTCTTTCTTCGATCGATTCATTTTAATGGGTTGACTATACCTCTTTTTTCGTACCCATTGATAAATGACTCCGCCGATCGTCAAAAAGACCAATGGAAATACAGTGTTAAACCATTGCCACCATTTCCTTTCTGCTTGTAAGCGTTCAGCATTGAACAAACGTAAAGACACTTTTTTATTTTTCAAATGCAACACCGGGCCATTGCCCATCATGTATTCCACTGCGTTTAAAATCCACTCTTTGTTCCCTGGAAAAGTTTTCCTTTCATCTCTGTGATACCCTATTGGAAGCAACTCTCCGGTGGCCGGATTCAAATCAGATATAATTAACCGGGCATCGGATACAAATAATTGAATCGCGTAATCCCCTATGGATTTTGCTTCCAGTCCATAATCCATAAGCATTTGGGTATAATAGGGAGTCAGCCTGTTGGCAAAAAGAGAAGGAAAAAATCCTTCTGTCAGGACAGCTACAGGTACTTGCCTCTGGATGAAACGATCCTCAGAAACAGGAAAGCGTACCATTTCCAAAGATACCTGAGAAGGTAAAGTTTGAATTCTGCTTCTATTGGATGTAGCTAGTACAATATCCTTTAATATTTGTCCATCCGTCCTCACCGTATCTATGGATGAAGGAAAACGCATCAACAGAGGCTCTACTCCGGCATTGATTGGGTTTTCCCTGCTTCCCCGAACCAGGGGATAAAAATACCATGGATACAAATCGATCTGAGGTTCACCGCCAATCATTCCGGTAACAAGAGGAATTTGAGCCGATTCCATATCCAGTACCAGGTCGGTATTCATTCTTACTCCATATTTAAAAAATAAGTTTTCCAACCCCAATTCTAAGGGTAGAGGAACATAGGGATCATGTTTGGCAATACTATCCATACTGATCATCACCGGATTCAAAAGCCAGATGATTTTACCGCCCTCCATAATGTATCGGTCAATGGCAAACAACTCCCTTTCGGAAAATGCTTCAACCGGACTGGCAAAAATGATGAGATCGATGGCTGGATTGATCAATTGTACCGTATCCAGACTAAATCGGCCAATGTGATAAAATTTGGAAAGTTCCTGTTCAAGCCGGAAAGTTTTTTGTCTCGATAATTCGCCTTTTCCGGTATGGAAGGCAATTTTTCTACGTTCTTCCTGCATCAGCTTTTGAAATGCATTGGTAAACTTATATTCGATATTAGCGACCGCTTCATTTAATTTTTCCTCATTATAAGGACCTGCTATCATTCCTTCTGTCAGGGTGATGATCACTCTTTTAGCCCCTTTAGTAATTACCACATACGGAAATGCCTGCTTTACGATGAACTCAGTTCCGCTTTCAAAGCGTACCGGAAGAGGTACCATACCCATTTTTGAAAATGCCGATATTCGTTCATTGACTGCTTCTTCTTGCCCCTCCATTGGATCTTTTACTATATACCGTATGGAAGGGTTGAGATTTCTACATTTTTTCAAAAAATCTATGGTGGCTTCCTGCAATCTTTTGTACCCTGGAGGAAAGTCTCCGGCAAATAATACCTCTGCCAGTACATTTTCTTCCTGAGCCTTAATCCATTTTACTGTTTCTCTGTGCAGCGTATGTCTTTGATCTTCTGTTAAATCGAGTTGAAAAACTTTCAGGGTAGACAGGTAATTACCTGCTATAACCACCAAAAGAAACAGGGAAAACCGCTTAACATATGAGAGGGTCAGGTTCATCAACGATTTCCTTTTATTTCCAAAACCATGAAAGTAAGTCGGTGAAAAAACCAGGTGAGAAGACCAAAATAGACGATACCTTTGCTATCGATCGAACCCCGGTTCATATTTTCATAATGGTGCATTATTCCCCACTTTTGAACTACATACTCCATACGTACATCAAAGAATGGCAGATTGCTTATATAATGAAATCCCCAATACAGAAAAAAGCAAATGATCACTCCCAATAAAAATGCTCCTACTTGCTGAGTTGTAAGGGCTGATGCAAATATCCCCATAGCTGTAAACGCCATTGCCAGGAACATCAAACCTATGTATGAACCAATTATGGCCCCATGATCTACATTGCCTTTAGGGTCACTTAAAAAACATATACTTATATAATATAATAATGTGGGCAGGATGGCTAAAACTACCAAAGTGGCGGAAGCCAGAAATTTTCCCAGGATAATACTTTCCGTGTTCACAGGCCTGGTAAGGAGAAGCTCCATGGTGCCTTGCTGATACTCATCGGAAAAAATTTTCATCGTAATGGCAGGCACAAGAAATAACAGTAAAAAAGGAGCCAATTGAAAAAATGGGTCCAATGAAGCGAAAGGCGTGTAAATTATAGCAGTATCGCGGAAAATCCACATAAACAAACCCGATACCAATATAAAAAAAGCAATGACCATATATCCGGAAATGGTGCTGAAAAAATGAGAGATTTCTTTTAAATAAATGGTCTTCATGGTTTTGACGTTAGCTTTCTGAAAACACTCTCCATGCTATTTTTTTGTATATCTATTTTGATGATCACATCGCCTATGGATACAGCAGTTTTGAATATTTGAGGTCTGATATCATATCCGTCAGGTATTTGTATCCTATAACTGTTTTGATTGGTGGGCACTATATTCATCAAAGGGTGCAAAAGAGAATAGGCCTGAAGATTGTGACTGGGATTTTCAAGTTCCATTATGATCTCACTGCTTTGTGTTTCCAGGTTTTTGATGGACTCGATGGTATTGTCATGAAGCAACTTGCCTTCATGGATGATCATGACTCTGTGACACAAGGATTCAATTTCCTGCATAATATGTGAAGAAAAAAGGATTGTTTTCGACTTTCCCAGATTTTGAATCAACTCCCGGATCACCAATATCTGGTGGGCATCCAAACCTGAAGTGGGCTCATCAAGAATCAAAATCTTAGGGTCGTGAACCAAGGCCTGGGCAATTCCGGTACGCTGTTTAAAGCCTTTTGATAAAGTACTTATTACTTTGCCGGCCACTTCCGGCAGTCCCGTCATTTCTATTACTTCTTCCACTCGTTGCCGGCGATTGGGGATTTGGTGCAATTGTGCTATAAACTGCAAAAACTCCCTGACATACATATGGGAGTATAATGGATTGGATTCAGGTAAATACCCTGTTATTTTTTTCACCTCTAATGTGTGCGCTTCCACATTCATTCCCAATATATTGGCTGTACCTGATGACGGCCTTATATAACCAGCCAGAATTTTCAATGTCGTAGATTTACCCGCTCCATTAGCGCCAAGGAGCCCAATAATCTCTGGCTTCTCACTCGAGAAAGAGACTTGATTCACGACTACTTTGCCGTTAAACACTTTAACCAGGTTTTCTACTTCAATGATCATATCTGGTTCCAGAATATAGTTTTTCCGTCTGTTTGATATTAATTACTAACGGAACTATGAAGGATTTCATGTATTGATAAATAAACTCTTTGTAATAGTGGTAAAAATATGATTAAAAGTCTTCAGGTGCATTCCGCTCCATGTGTTGAATTATAGTATCGATTGAATGGGCATCTTTAATGGGGTAATCTCCAATCCTTGTCCTTCGCAACTGATGCAGTACAGCACCGGATCCAAGAAATTTTCCCAAATCATGGGCTAATGACCGGATGTATGTACCCTTACTGCAATGGACTTTGAAAAATAATGTATGCATATCTTCTCTTTTCAGCACAAGTTCATGAAGGATCACCGGCCTCGGCTTCATTTCCACATTTTCCCCCCTTCGTGCCAATGAATAAGCTTTTTGACCTTTGATCTTGATGGCAGAAAATACGGGAGGTTGTTGCATAACAGGCCCTTTAAATTGAAGACAGGCTTCTTCAATACTGTTGTCGGTAATATGTTCAATAGAAAATCTGGCATGCACTTCGGATTCCCGGTCATAAGTAGGTGTGGTTTCACCTAAATAAATCAACCCTTCATATTCTTTGGTCATATCCTGCATATCATTTATCAGTCGCGTATACTTACCTGTACATACAATGAGCAGACCGGTAGCCAGAGGATCGAGTGTACCAGCGTGTCCTACCTTGATCTTTGGGAGTTTGAAGATGTATTTAATTTTTGACCTTATTTTGTTTACAACATCAAAAGATGTCCATTCCAATGGTTTATCTACCAGTAATAAACAACCTTCACTAAAACTACTTTGATGAAGGGGCTTGCTCAGAGAAAAAATATTATGTGAAGAATGCAACATATGTAATTCCGGTTAAACCTACTGCCAGGCAATACAATGAGAAATATTTCAATTTTGCCCTTTTCACGATAGCAATCATCCATTTACATGCCAACAGACCGGAAATAAATGCCATAATAAAGCCACCGATCAATGCTCCTCCATTAAGGGAAGAATCTCTCAGTGTACCGTCACTGACATCCACCAGCATTTTTCCGATAATCAATGGAAGTACCATAAGAAATGAAAACTTTGCTGCTTTTTCCCGATCAATCTTTAGCATCAGCGAGACGGCAATGGTAGTGCCGGATCTTGAAATTCCCGGCAGGATGGCCACAGCCTGAGCGATACCTATAATAAATGCCCGCCAGCCGGTGACATTCCGGTCGGTAATTCTTGTCGTATCTCCAATATACAAAAGACATGCTGTGACCAACAGCATGCAACTCACTAATAATATATTGTCAGCAAAAAAGGAAACGATCACGTCCTGAAACAAAAGGCCCACCAATCCGGCAGGAATCATTGACAGGACAATAAACCCTACAAATAATCTGTATTGAGAATCGCTTTTACTAAAAAAACCAATGGTAATTTCAGCGATCTCTTTACGGAAAACCACTATAGTACTAAGGGCTGTGGCAAAATGGAGAATAATGGTCATGAGCAGACTCTCTTCCGCAATCCAATTTTCACCGAATATGAATTTGGCAATTTCAAGATGTCCACTGCTACTGACCGGTAAAAATTCAGTAAGACCCTGAACAAGACCCAGGACAATGGCTTCCACAATCTCGTGCATAATTTACTTTTTAAAAATTGCTACAATCTGAAAAGCAAATCCGGTAAGTAAAAGGATAGGTGCGAGCGTAATTCTTCTCCATGAATAGATGAGACTAGGATCCCAAGTTTCCTTATCGGGCATAGCACCGCCAGTCATCAGAAGCAAACCTAATATAATGAGTCCGATGCCCGAAAGCATCCATTTATAGTTTTTAATTCCAAACAACATTTCTTCTTTTGGGCCTCCCCCGGATTTTGCCGGTGAAACATATTTTGCTCTCACTCCTTTGGTGGATTCCTCAATGGACTTAGATGTGGTAACAACTACTTTTTTGCGTTTGCTCATGGAATGTGATTATATTTCGATCCGAAGACCCATGTTGAAAATGAACAGTGTATTTTGATTGTGCTTTATTGGCTTTCATCAAACAGATTGAATGCATATGCAAATGTACCGAAACTTCGCTGTATACAAAACCATTCAGGTCAATTATCAAACAAGAGTTGACACCTTTGCATCTAAAAAACTTTTAACCACCGACCGGGCCAATGCCACAGTAAAGACTACTCCTCCTGCAAATAGACTCGCCAATACGGTACATACGTAAAACCAATTGATAATTTCAAATATTCCCTCCACCTGCAGGTAAATCATCAGAAAAAGCATTGCAAATAATGCCACTACTATTCCAAACGCTTTTATAGAAATGGCTATTGCTTCTTCTATATAAGGCTTTGCGATAAAAATCCGCGTAGCCCCCACCAATTGCATGGTTTTAATTTCCATACGGTCTCCATGCAGCTTAAGGCGAATGGTGTTATATATAATGGATAAAGACATTGCGACGAATATCAGACCGATCAGCAGTGTGATGTAGGAAAAACGCTGTACATTTTGCCTAACCTGCTCAACAGTATCATTTTCTGCGTAGACGCCAATGACACTCGCTTCTCCAGATATACGTGCTGAGATTTCTCTGAGATTCTTTTCATTATAATCCGCAGCCTTAAGGTTGAACGTAATCACATTCTTGAAAGGCAGAATATCCTCTCCTTCGATCAGTCCAATGATGTAATCCTCCATTAAAGTACCTGCCTTTTCTTTGGGAATAAAAGTCACTGATCCGGGCCTTATACCTTCAATCATTTCTATGCGCTTCATTAACCGATCAATGCCAGGAGTGGTCAATGCGTCTTCCATTTCAACTATGATATTGATTTTTTCTTTGACCAAATTGGAAATATTGCCGGCGTGTAAAAAGATGATGCCATAAGAAGCTACCATAAATAATACGATGGCTATGGAGAGGACAGAATATAAGGTAGAGGATTGATTATTTTTTTTCGAAGATTTCATCATCGGCAAATATATCATTTAACCTTAATATAATTTCCATAGGAGACGGGAAGAGTGTTCATCTTTTAAGGGATTTTTTGTCTTTGAAAGGTGAGAATAAATCAAAACATTCAACCACCCATTCATTTACCCGACAAGAACCTGCTCATCCTCACCTATTCATATTAATCTTCATGCCTATTCCTTTATAATTAATAACACTCTATGGCACTGATTATTAGTGGCACACTCATTGCACTGGAAGACATTATTCCCTGGTGGTTACCACTCGTCAATAACAACCATCGGAGGCATATAATTTTATATACATTGGAACCACTGCAATAATGCCAAATGTATAGATTCTGTTTACTTTGAATATGAACTCAATTGCATTCATAGATACCGAGATTGATCGCAAGAGCAAAACGATTCTTGACATTGGAAGCATTAAGAGTGATGGAAGCCAGTTTCGCAAAACCTCTATATTCGAGTTTATTCATTTTATTAAAGGATCTCAGTTTATTTGCGGACACAATATTTTTAATCACGACATCAAGTATATTGGCAACGCCCTTCAGGATGCGGGAATCAACTCTTTAAATATCATTGACACTTTATACTTTTCGCCACTTCTCTTTCCCACTAAGCCTTATCACGCATTATTAAAAGACGACAAGCTTCAATCCGAAGACACAAACAATCCTTTGAATGACTCTATAAAAGCGAAGGATTTATTCAATGATGAAGTTACTGCCTTCAGGCAAACAGACGATGTCCTCAAGCGAATTTACTATTTTCTGTTATATGATAAAAGAGAGTTCCAGTCCTTTTTCAGGTATCTGGGTTTTACGAGTGCCTATACAAATCCCAAAGAACTCATCAGGCAAAAGTTTGAAAACGAAATTTGCCTAAATGCTCACCTTTCAACAATCATTGAAAAACATCCGGTTGAACTGGCATACTGCCTGGCTTTGATCCATTCGTTCATCCACCACAACAAACTACAATCCATCACTCCCCCTTGGGTACTGAAGAGTTATCCCAAGGTGGAGAAAATCTTCTTCCTGCTAAGAAGCAAGCCGTGTATAGTTGGCTGTCCATATTGTAATAAAGCCTTGGATATTTATAAAGGTCTGAAAAGATTTTTCGGCTTTGAATCATTTCGAATCTACGAAGGTGAACCCTTACAGGAAATAGCAGTGAAAGCCGCTGTTGATAACAAATCTATACTGGCAATATTTCCGACGGGAGGAGGTAAGTCGCTCACTTTTCAATTGCCTGCTTTAATGAATGCGGAAAATTCCAGTGGACTAACCATCGTCATTTCTCCACTGCAATCTCTGATGAAAGATCAGGTAGACAACCTTGAAAAAGTGGGAATAACCGAGGCAGTCACTATCAACGGATTGCTCGACCCGATTGAAAGGGCTAAATCATTTGAGAGAGTGGAAAATGGATCGGCGTCCATTCTCTACATCTCACCGGAGTCACTGCGCTCACGAACTATAGAAAGACTGATTCTGGGAAGAAAAATAGCGCGTTTTGTCATTGATGAAGCACACTGCTTTTCATCTTGGGGGCAGGATTTCAGAGTCGACTATTTATACATCGGTGATTTTATTAAGTCCATACAGATAAAGAAAAACCTTGAAGACAGTATTCCGGTTTCTTGTTTCACAGCAACGGCAAAATTGAAAGTGATTGAAGACATACGACAGTATTTCAAAGAAAAACTTTCAATTGACCTGGAATTATTCAACTCGAAAGCTTCAAGATCAAACCTGAAATATGAGGTCTTACCAAAAGAAAATGAAGAAGAAAAATATCAAACCGCCAGGGGTTTAATTGAGGCAAAAAATTGTCCTGTCATTATATATGTATCAAGGACATACAAAGCCTACAAACTGGCAGAGAGACTGAATCAGGACGGCTACAATGCCCGACCCTATCACGGTAAAATGGATAAGCATGAAAAGACCGAAAACCAGGAAGCATTTATGAATGGGGAAGTTTCGATCATGGTAGCCACTTCTGCATTTGGAATGGGTGTGGACAAAAAGGATGTGGGCATGGTGATCCACTATGACATCTCTGATTCACTCGAAAACTATATTCAGGAAGCTGGCCGCGCAGGCAGAGATGAAAACATGAAAGCGGATTGCTATGTGTTATTTAACGAGGAAGACCTTGGTAAGCATTTTATTTTACTGAATCAAACCAAACTTTCCATCAAAGAAATCCAACAGGTTTGGAAAGCGATCAAGGAAATCACAAGATTCCGTTCAACCGTTTCCAATTCAGCTCTGGAAATAGCGCAAAAAGCGGGCTGGGATGATAATGTGTTAGAGATTGAGACAAGAGTCACAACTGCCATAGCCGCCCTTGAAGAAGCCGGTTATTTGAAACGCGGGCAGAATATGCCCAGGATTTTTGCCAACAGCATACTCACCAGGAACGCCCAGGAGGCTATACAGAAAATCAGCGCTTCGATAAAATTTGATGAAAAACAAAAAATCAAAGGTGTACGAATTATTAAAAAACTTTATTCCAGCAAAAGCCGGAAGCATACGGATGATGAAGCGGCTGAGTCAAGGGTAGACTACCTCGCTCAGCATTTAGGAATTGTTAAAGAAGAAGTGATCAACATCGTTAACCTCCTTCGCGAAGAAAAGATTCTGGCCGACACAAAAGACTTAACGGCCTTCATTAAAAAAGGAGATAAAAAGAATCGTTCATTGAATATCTTGGAAACATACGCCAGGATTGAAAATTTCCTGCTTCCATTATTAGAAGAAAAGGAAAAGACCTTTAATCTCAAAGAATTGAATGAAAATGCCGAAAACAACGGATGCGAAGAGGTAAGCATCAAAAAACTTAAAACCCTTTTCAATTTTTGGACAATAAAGAATTGGATAAAGCAAAAGACCCTGGACTATTCTAGAAATCATGTAGCTGTTGTGGGCCGTCATCCCACAGGATTGTTGAAAGAAAAGCTTCAGAAACGACATGAACTGGCAAAGTTCATTATTGAATTACTTTATGAAAGAAGTCTCCAAAGTGAAGCACAAGAGGATAAGGAAGACGTATTGATTGAGTTTTCAGTTCACGAACTCAAAGAGGCCTACGAAAAAAGCCCAACACTCTTTAAACATACCATCAGTATTGATGATATTGAGGACACCTTATTTTATCTGGCAAGAATAGAGGCCATAAAAATTGAAGGAGGATTCCTGGTCGTTTATAACAGCCTGACCATAAAACGCTTACAATTGGACAATAAGAAACAATACACTAAAGACGACTATGAGAAACTGAATCAGTACTACGAAAATAAGGTGCATCAGATCCATATCGTTGGTGAATATGCCCGGAAAATGATTAAAGACTACAGGGATGCACTACAGTTTGTAGAAGACTACTTTCAGTTAAATTATGATTCTTTTCTAAGAAAATATTTTCCTGGTAGTAAAGCTGATCAACTCAAGTTAAAGATGACTCCCGAAAAATTCAGGAAACTTTTTGGCGGGTTATCCCCGACGCAATTGAAAATCATTAATGACAAAGAATCTAAATACATTGTGGTAGCTGCCGGACCCGGCAGTGGCAAAACAAAAGTATTAGTACATAAACTCGCTTCCTTATTGCTGATGGAGGATGTTAAACATGAGCAATTGTTAATGGTTACATTTTCGAGGGCAGCGGCTACAGAATTCAGAAATCGACTACTCGCACTGATTGGAAATGCAGCATTATTTATAGATATAAAAACCTTTCATTCCTACTGCTTTGATCTTTTGGGAAGAGTCGGAAATCTGGAAAAGTCCGGTGATATCATCAAAAAGGCCATTGAAAGAATTAAAAACATGGAGGTTGAACTAAACCGGATTACTAAGACAGTACTGGTGATAGACGAAGCCCAGGATATGGACGAAGATGAGTTTACGCTGATTACCACATTAATGGAGCAGAACGAATTTATGAGAGTGATAGCTGTCGGAGATGATGACCAGAATATTTTTGAATTCAGGGGATCCAGTTCAAAATATCTGGAACATTTTATCATGGCAAAGAAAGCAACAAAACATGAAATGGTTGAAAATTACAGAAGTAAAGCCAACCTGGTTCACTTTTTCAATCAGTTTGTAAAAAAGATCCGTCACCGGTTAAAAGATACTCCTATCATTGCCAGACAAAATGACTTCGGAACAATTAGAATAGTGCGTTACCATAGTGCACATCTTATCACTCCTCTCGTCAAAGATTTAGCTTCCACTGATCTCACCGGCACTACTTGTGTGCTTACCAGGACCAATGAGGAAGCTTTGCAAATTGCAGGAACCCTTATAAGAAATGGAGTACCCGCAAAGCTGAATCAGTCCAACGATGGATTCAGCTTGTACAATCTTTTGGAAGTCAGATTCTTTGTCAATGAATTGGGATTGGGAGAGGATGTTTTTCTTATCAGTGATATAGTGTGGGATAGTGCAAAGAGTGAGCTGATCGGTAAATTTCGTAAAAGTGCCCGATTGGAAGTATGTACCCACATGATTAAAGATTTTGAAGCAATCCATCCAAAGAGGAAATACAGGTCTGATCTGGAAGTTTTTATCAGGGAATCACGGCTGGAGGATTTCTACAATGAAAGTGGTGAGACCATTTTTGTTTCAACCATACACAAAGCCAAAGGAAGAGAGTTTGAAAATGTTTTCCTGATGCTAGAAAATTTCAAATCATTAAAAGACGAAGATATAAGACTACTATATGTAGCCATGACAAGAGCAAAGAGGAATTTATCCATTCACCTGAATGGGAGTTTTTTGGACAACTTATCGGCTGAGAATATGAATTGGATTCACGACAGTAAAATCTACTTGCCTCCACAAGAATTGGCCATACATCTTACCCATAATGATGTTCAAATGGGATATTTTAAATTTGTCCAACACCGAATCAGTAAGTTAGTCAGTGGAGATCCGCTCAATATTAAAGAAGATGGATGTGCCAATATGAAGAATGAAATGGTGTTGAAATTTTCAAGGCGCTTTATAGAAACGATTCAAAAGCACGAAAGCAAAGGGTTTATGATGAAAAGTGCGAATGTAAATTTCCTGGTGTACTGGTGGGATGAGGAAAGTGAAAAAGAGGTGAAGATAATTTTACCAGAGGTGTTCTTTGTGAAGTATGAAAATGAAGATTCAGATGAATAAATATTTGTTTTCTCATGATAGGGAATACCCTTAAAGTTCATGATGTATAGTCAAGAGGTATTTGCAGAATATGTTAAACACCCTTTCACAGTATCCCGTTTGCTCCAATAATTTTAATATCTTCGTAGAAATGTTGACCATTTATAGTTCACATGCGTTTGGCTCTGTGGCGGATGATCTTGTATTGCGTGGCAAGCAATTGTTAAGTCAGGTGAATTTCTTTAATAAAATTCAGCATTTCTTAAACGTTGGAGGATCATTATCAAATATTTAAAATAAAAGTTTTCCATTGCCAAACTAATCTATTTTTTCTGGCACACACAAAATGAAATGAACAATATTTAGGTCGAAAATTATCTGGCAAGAAAAAAAATCAATGTGAGTAAGCGTAGTCAATCTTCCGACCCACAACTATACCAAAATGCCTGTACAGCTTATGAAAGTACTAACTGGTATCTTGCTAAAAAGCTTTTTTCTGAATATCTTTTAAAAGAGGAAAAGCCGGAAGCACTTGAAAAGTATGCCTGGACAACATGGTGGCTAGGCGAAGAAAAAGAAACCTTTACCGCTCGTGAACGAGCTTACACTCTATATCGAAAGATAAATGATTTCAGAAGCGCTGCAAGAACTGCTCTTTGGATTGCTTCGGATTATCTTGAATTTAGAGGTGAAAATGTGATAGCCAATGGGTGGCGTCAACGTGCTGGTCGCCTTTTAAGCGGTAAAAAGCTTTTACCTGAACATGGTTGGCTTGCATTACAAAATGGAGCAGTAGCTATTGAACTTGAACAGGAACCTAAAACTGCGATTCAACATGCAAGAGAAGCAGCTAAAATCGGTAGAATCCTGCAGGTAACTGATTTAGAAGTAATTGGCATGGCTATGGAAGGTTTGGCGATAACAAGCCAGGGTAACATTGATGAAGGGATGCAATTGCTGGATGAAGCAGGGATTGCTGCTACAGCCGGGGAAGTGCAGGAATTATATTCTGTCACATGGACATTTTGCTATTTGATATACGCCTGTGAGCGAATCCGTGATTTAGAGCGCGTTAAACAGTGGTGTGATAAAATGAAGGAACTATCACAGCGAATCAACTTCAGATTTACATTGGGCATTTGTCGTGCACATTTTGCGGGGACTCTCATATGGCAGGGAAAATGGTCCGAAGCTGAATCAGAATTGCAGGGTTCATTGATCGATTTGGAAAGCAGTCGTCCTCCCTATGTAATGGAAAGTATTGCCCGACTAGGCGAGTTACGTAGGCGACAAGGGAGGTTTGCAGAAGCACAAAAGCTATTTGATCAGGTAGAATACCATCCCATTGCAATACTTGGAAAGGCAGAAATACTCATTGACAAAAATGCAAATTTTCAATCTGCAAGTGAAATGATAGATTACTACCTACGCACGTTGCCTGCAGCAAACCTCCTTCAACAAATACCGGCACTTGAACTTCAAACTAAAATTTTTGCAGAAACAGGTATGTTTTTAAAAGCTGATAATGTCTATAGAAAACTCAAAGATATCGTTTCTTTAATAAACACCTTGCCTATTCGCGGTTCAGTTTATTATACAGGAGGCTTGTTGGCATTATGTAAAAAAGAATATAAGGAAGCCTGCCAATTGTTACAAGATGCTGTTTACTGTTTTGGCAAATGTTCGATTACTTTTGAAACATCCATGGCTCGTCTGAATCTGGCACGCGCTTTATCAAAAATCGGAAGAATTCCCCAGGCACAAATGGAAGTACAATCTGCATTCAATGCATTTCATCAAATTGGGGCCATTCATGGAAGGAAAATGTCACAGAAATTGCTTGAAGAACTAGGAAAAAGTCCAAAGAGAGGAAAAGTTTACCTTGACCAAAACACTCTCCCATTAACCCATCGTGAAGTGGAGGTACTTCGTTTGGTTGCTGATGGTAAGACTGACAAACAAATCGCTGGGATTCTCTTCCGTAGTGAACATACAGTTCATCGTCATATTTCAAATATCTTACAGAAACTTAATGTCTCTTCACGTTCTGCTGCGGTTGCTGCGCTGGCAAAAAGCAAAATATTATAAAGCATATCATTCCGGATGCAGTATATGATGGCTTTAAAATATAGATAATACGCACATGAATAAAAATGGCCTGTTTATGCCATTTTTTACTTCTTCTACAATATGACCTGTTTTAATCAGGAGTACTACCTAATATACATATAATTTTGTACTACAATATAAAACATTATGAATCCCAATAAAACATTATGGGAAAAAGGGGATTTTACCCTTATTGCTGAAACCATGCGCCAAAGCGGTAAAGAATTAGTATATAAACTGGGCATTACTGATAGGATGAAGGTTCTTGATCTCGGATGTGGTGACGGTACTACAGCAATACCCATAGCAAAACTGGGTGCTGAAGTCATTGGCGTGGATATTGCGAGAAACCTGGTAGAAGCCGGTAATTTACGATCTAAAAAAGAAGGTTTAACCCATTGTACCTTTCAGGAAGGTGACGCCTGCAATTTAAAAGGATTGGAGGATAAATCATTTGATATGGTTATAAGTATATTCGGTGCCATGTTTGCTCCAAATCCCTTCGATGTTGCTAAAGAAATGGTGCGCGTCACAAAACCGGGAGGAAAAATCATCATGGGCAATTGGATTCCCGGGGATCCTACTTTTGTAGCCCAGCTACTCAAAATCAGTTCCTCCTATTCTCCTCCCCCTCCGGATGGATTTATCAGTCCGATGACCTGGGGTGTAGAGAACAATGTTATTGATCGCTTTGGCCAGGCAGGTATAACCAGAGAAAACATTTCAACGGTCAAAGATACATACACCTTTAATGCCCCCTATTCTCCGTCTGAGTTTTTATCGATTTTTAAAAACTTTTACGGCCCCACGATGAATGCATTTGAAGCGGCTGGTAATAATGGCAGGGCTGAAGCATTGTATCTTGAATTAGATGAACTGTTTAACAGTCAAAACCAAAGTGAATATGCTGACAGCACTTTCATTCCCGCTACTTATTTAAGGGTCACCGTTAAATGTTAATTATACTCAAAATTCAAAAGTATAGAAATAATTAAAAAGATTCATTCACCAACACCAATGATCCAACCATGAAATTACAATCAATAATTCAAAAACAATTGGATGATTTTAATAGTCACGATACTGAAGGATTCGTTTCAATTTATACAAATAATGCTACATGTTATGATCCTTTCTATGATCAGCCGCTCAAAGGCAAAAAAGCTATTCTTCGAGATTTAACCGATTTTATTGTAGGTTTTCCTGATTTTAAAGGAAAGATAACTGGCAACATATTAATCCATGACCATACTGCCGCATTTGAAATTGAGTTGGCTGGTACTCATAAAGGTAATTTACAAAGTCCCGGCGGGGTAATTCCACCCACAAACCGCAATATCCGAATTTTGATGGGACGTTTTCTGCAATTTACCAATGGAGGCAAAATTGTTGCCGATAACCGCTACTATGATACTATGAGCATTATGGTTCAATTGGGACTGATGCCCATGAATCCATGATATATTCCTTCAACGGAAGTTTTATCCCTGAATTCCTTTGCATTTAAAAGCCTTTACTGCCAGAATTATGTTCTTTTCGATCACGGGGCCCTCGCACCTGATGGTTCTTCCCACTCACATCTCATCTTACTTTCGGTTTGGAGTATCCTTCAATCAATCTTAATTGTTTCATTTGCAATTTATTCAACATCCAAATCTTTCCAAATAAATTTTTATTATCGTTACATCTTTGGGTACTTTTGTAGTGTAACATAATCTGTGTATGAAAACAATTAGAATGGATTTTGTCTTCTGTAATAGCAGATAAGTTGGGGATACTGAAATTATAAACTTCCATTCAAATTAAAGCAAAATCATCTATGGAATTGATCACAATCATTTTATTTGGCTTAGGTGCGTTGTTTATTTATTTTTTGCCAACCATCATCGCATCGGGAAGAAATTCAGTGGCTACTTTTTTGATTTTCCTCGTTAATCTTTTTGGAGGTTGGACCATTGCTCTATGGATTTTTGTATTTATCTGGGCTTTTCGTTCAAAGAAGAAATGAGTGTCACAGTTAACCAATGGAAAAAACTTAACCATACTGTGGATATTAAACCCAGCTTTCGCAATGATATTGGCAAAACACTTTAAAATCTTTCAAAATAAAGCTCAAAAGATTTATCCAATCAATATATACTTTACTTCATCCTTCCGGGCTTGATAGCGTTGAGACTATATTTGAAATATCATAATGTAACCTACAAATTTTTACTACAATATTTGCCATAGAATCAAAAAGCATCAACATGATTCCTGTTAAAAAAGTATTTTTGAATTCTGACCCAAAATGCATTTTAAATTATGAAGAAATCCCTCTTTCCAATTTTGCTGATCTTCTTTATTGTATTTACAACTTTTATACAGGCACAGCAAATTCATTTATCTGATTATGAACGTGCAGTAAGTTTTCTCTGGCCTAATGTAAACAATAAAAAAGCTTTTCAATTGCATCTCACACCTCATTGGTTTGCCGATAGCACAGGATTCTGGTTCCAACAATTCCACCCTGAAGGAAATAAATATTTGAAAGTTGAATTTGCACATATGCAAATTAGGGATTTGTTTGATCATCATCGTTTGGCAGGTGTTTTAGCGAAAGAACTCAAAGACGAGATAGATGCTAACAACTTACCTATCAGCGCCGTGCAGTATATCAGTAAAAACCAACTAAAATTTGAGTTAAAGGAAAAAAGGTACAATCTTGATCTAACAGATTACCAAATGACAATAAACAAACCCACGGAAAGACGAAATCTTCTTGAAAGCGCTTCCCCTGACGGGAAGTGGATTGCCTATACAAAAGATTACAATCTATACATAAAATCAACAAAAAGCGGTGAGGAAAAAAAACTCAGTCATGCTGGAGAAAAAAATTATGAGTACGCCAGCTATTATGGCTGGGGCGACATTATGGAAGGAGAAGGAGGAGACCGTCCAGAGCGTTTCAATGTGAACTGGTCGCCTGACAGTAAATGGATTTACACCAACGTCTGTGATTTTCGGAGTGCCAGTAAGATGTACCTGCTCGACTGGAGTATTGATACGCTCTTCAGGCCTAAACTGCTTTCATACTACCGTGGCTCACCTGGTGATACCCAAATGGTATACATGATACCGGTTTTGTTTGATGTAGAGAATGGCAAAGAGATAAATCCCGGATTACCACGCAATACACACATCAATGCTGTGAATGTACGATGGTCTAAAAGCGGTGACAAACTGTATGCCAACTATGCAACCCGTGGTTTTCAAAATCATTACCTCAAAGTATTAGACATGCAAAGCATGGAATGGCAGGAGCTGAACCATGAGCAGAGTGCAACCAATATCGACCAGTTTCATTTTTGGCTGATGGAAGAAAAGAATCAAATCATTTTTACATCAGAACGAAGTGGATGGAAACAACTCTATGTGCTTGATTTGGAAAGCAAATCCATAAACCCTATCGCCCCGGGGGACTATTATGTAGATAATGTGATACGTCTGGATGAGAAAACCAACTATGTTTATTTTACTGCTTCGGGTAAAGAGGAAGGCAGAAACCCGTATTTTCAGCATTTGTATCGTGCAGACATCAATAATTTCGAGGTATTTTTGCTCACACCTGAAGACTTTCATCATGAAATCAGTATTGACCTGGGAGGTAAATATTTTGTTGATAATTATTCAACAGCACAGACGCCCACAACTTCCCTTTTACGGGATACAGATTCTGGTAAAGTGTGGATGGAATTATCGAAAGCAGACATTTCGACTTTGCTTAACATGAACTGGAAGGCCCCGGAAACATTAACGGCCATTGCAAGGGATGGTCAAACAGAAATTTACGGCGCTATGTGGAAACCAACGAATTTTGATCCGGTCAAAAAATATCCTGTCATCGACCACAGTTATACCGGGCCGCATACACAGATGTACCCGCGCAACTTCAGTCGTGTACTCAGCATCAGCAATCAGGCACTGGCAGAGTTGGGTTTTATCGTTGTAATGATAGACGGAACGGGATCTTCCGGCAGGTCAAAAGCTTTTCATGATGTATCGTATAAAAACATGGGGCGCAATCTGACAGATCACGTGCTGGCCATTCAGCAATGGGCAGCAAAACATTCCTGGATAGATATTGATCGGGTGGGCATTTTCGGACATTCCGCCGGCGGTTATGATGCCGGGCATGCATTGCTGGAATTTCCTGATTTTTACAAAGTAGGTGTGGCCAGTTCAGCAGATCATGATCACCGTATGGAAAAGGCCTGGTGGCCCGAAATGTATATGGGGTGGCCGGTGGATTCTGCTTATCACAACCAGTCTAATATAACTATGGCAGCCCAGCTCAAAGGTAAATTGTTGCTGGTGCATGGAGGCATTGACGAAAATGTAAATCCCTCTGCGACCTTTAAATTGGCAGAAAATTTAGTTCTGGCAGATAAAGAGTTTGACATGCTTATTTTCCCAAGTCAACGACATGGATACAGTGGCAAACATGGAGATTATTTTTTAAAGAAGCGTTGGAATTATTTTGTTGAGCACCTATTAGGTGCAAAACCAATCTGGGATTTTTCGTTAAAGGAGAAAGAGTAAGCGGAAGGATTATTGTATCCATTAAGATTAAATCAATTTTTTCACCGATAAAAATACCTGTCTTGGTCTTAACCTAAGAAAACTCTCATGTAGCTGGAAAATGGTTTGTCTGATCGATTGATAGTCTGTCGTGTTGGTAAGATTATATACCTGTAGAGAAAAACTTAGCTTTTGAGGTGATAGTTTGTACTGAATTTCACTACCAAATACACTGTTTAATGTATTCTGATTCACACTCTTATTATGTACCAGGTCAAAATTGAATCTCCAATCAATATTTTTATATGGGTTAATATATATTTGGCCAGAATAAGTGGTGTTGTTAGATGGAGGTGCAAAATTAGTGGCAAAGCGATTGAAGTTTATATTGGCTTTTAAGCCCAACCTATCAAATGGTGTGAAGTCAATAGAGGTGTGTATAAACCAAAAATCAGTTCTTGTTCTCAAAACATCATCATTAAGAATTTGATCTGTATAGTTTACCGTCAAATTGTAATTCAGTTCAAACACTAAGTTTCGGGTAAATACCTCTGATTTGAACATACCCGAAGAACCCCATCCATTGACTTTGTTTTCTTGATTTACAACATCTAATACTATACTTGTCGAGTTAAAATTATTGTTCTGCAATTGATTTTGAGAACCTTTATTCCAATTAAATGAAATAAATGACCGATCGTTTCCCTTCAATAGATTAGAAAACATATGGGAAGAAGAAAGATTTAACCCTTGCGATTGAAAGACTTCCGGAAGTCTCCGGGAAATATTGCGATTGGACGTAAGGATGTATCTGTCATAATATAATTGCTGATAATCTGCATTGTTACTATAGGAAATGGATATAGATGTGTTATATTTATAGCTAAATTTATAAGAAAGGGATGCGGAAGGTTGGTATACTAAAAATTGATGCCTGCTTAATGTATTGGGATTTTCTGAGTTTTGTAAAGAAATAAATTGGAGGGAAACAGGTAGTTTCAGGCCATAAGACCAATACTTCATTTCCCTCTTAATTTCCTGATTTGTATACAAGCTTGTAGCTCCATTAAAAATATCATTGTGAAATTGTTCTGATATTTGTGAATCCACTCCCTCTAAACCACTTTTTAACCAAACATGCCTTGTTTTAATTCCGGCAGATAATCCGTATTTAAATTGATTAATTCTGGCTAAAAAAGAAGTATAGGTATGACTTTTTACAAGCTGCTGCCGCATAATCTGATTTGCAGATGGCACAGATAATAAGCCAGCATCAGGCAAAATAAAAGAAGTAGGCATAATGTTGAGTGTGTCATTATTATTTTGGTATTCGATATATGAATTGATGCGGTACGCTTGTAAGCCTTTTCGCAATATGAACTTCATGTCTGCACTTACATTTACAAGTGACTTTTTGAGATATTCCACAACATCAGTATTGTTGATGAAATGGTCACCAGTGTTAGTAGATGGAAGCGTTTCGCCTAAGATGTCAGCAAGAAAAAACACTTTGTCCTTATTCGTTTCGAGTTTCAGTGAATGATCCATTCCTCTAATTCGGTTTATTGTTGAAATGGTTTCTGATATGGTATATGTACCGGTTTGGTCATATAAATCAAATATATTGCCTCCTTCCCATCTTAGTTTGTCTTGATGAGCTGATGCATTATACTTAAATTGGAGGTCATTGTTTAATTTTTTTAAAAAGTTGATGCCCACCGCCTGTTCATTATTCATTCTGTACATTTGATTTCTAAGTCGTGGTTTAATGGGAAGGGTTACATCCAACAAATCCCTTTTCCATCCGGTGTTTTGTCCATCCATAATGACGAAGGTCATGACCTGAAATAAGTCTGAATTATCGATACCAATATTATTGCCCGCTCCTATCACATTATACTGATAATTCTTACTAAAGCCAAATAAGGTACCCTTTACATTGTATAATAAGGGTGTAAAACCTGCCCCTCCTTCATATTGACCTGTGTGGGTAATTCCTGATTTAAGCTTTAAGTTGATTGCCGCACTGCTGGGCACTACTATATCTTTGAGCGCTTTAATGTGTTGATGATGTTCTAACACTTGTATTTCTCTCACCGCATCTATGTTGAGTGCCCGTGTGGCAATCTTATACCTGCCTCCTAACATATCAAGGCCCTCAATATAAAAATGGGATATGGGTTCGCGATTGTAAAATATTCTGCCGTCATCCTGTATTTCAATACCCGGCAGCCTCCGTATGATATCTTCAATATTAACATCATTAACGTTTTTAAATTGAACGACATCATAGATAATGGTATCCCCTCTTCGTTGTATTCTGTCATGTGTGATCTTAACCTCAGGAAGTTCGGTTATTCTTTCTATCAGGATAATTTTCTGATACTCATTGGATTTTACCTTTATAAAATAGGATTCATAGCTTAAATGCTCCACCTGGATTAAAATACTATCAAGACTATGGGCTATGTTAATCGCATATGTACCATCCTGTCGGGTAACACCAAAACCAAGAAAGTCTCCCTTGATGCTTTTATAAACCAAAACGTTTGCCTGAGTCACCGGTTGTTCATTTTGATCCAATACAATGCCGGTTGTTTTTACTTGCGAATAAATATTCTGATAAAAACAAATAAAAAAAATGAAAAAAAGCAATTTATATAGATCCATATAATATTTTCAGTCCAAAAGCAAGTAAGACTTTCATTATCTATGCTATAAAGAACAATCATTACCTCTCCATTAATAAATACCTTGAATTCTTCAAGACGTAATTCCTGTAATTCTCTAATCTATCAATGGGTACTTGCGCTATCATCCGGGGGTTGTAATAGTTTTCTTTCCTTACTTGTACCCATTCATCATAGGATACCGGTTTATGCATCCAATCAATATCGATGGGAATATAGCAATTATCTACATTTTTTTTATACCGTATTATTTCAAAAGAATATTTGTTTTCATCGTCGACAACTTTGAGAATAAGGCCCGGTAGTCCTCTGAATACATAAGGTCCTTCGTTGATGGGTATGGAAGGTGCAAACAAGGCCGTATAATTTCTGCCCCCGTATATCGTTTTTGCCTCAATCACCTTCAGACCCATTAAAGTATCTCTCTCATTGGTAATACTCCAGGAGGGTACATCAACTGTTAATGAGTAATACTGTGGTATACTTACGTCCCTGAACCGAACATATCCATCATCTTTTCGTTGTAAATCCGAAAAGTAGATCAGCTCTGACAATGGCCATTTAATGTACTGAGCAAATCTTCCTTCATTCCAATCCTTTTGCCACCTTCTTGCTTGTTCCATATCTGAGCTATTACTCATATTGTATCCAGCAGCAGTAAATATGCTGTCGTTGTATTCACGAGCAGAAGGAAAGAAATATATATTATTCGTGGTTTTTACTAAATTGTAATCCTCATCATTATATTCCAAATGAACAGTGTCTTTCAACCATGTAAATTTATAACTGGCATATAACTCAATACCCTTCGTTGGCTGCGAAAACGTTATCCCAGCATAAATTGATAAAAATATTATGATTTTCATATCCATTTATTATTTTTAAAAAAATTGAAAAGCCAAAAATCAGGTTTTAAAATCCTGATGTTTAGCTTTTCAAATACCATAATATTTATGTCATATTGCAAAGACTAATACATAAAACAATTTTATATGTAATTTAATCAGGATGAGAACAATTATCATTACCTTTCCAATAATAAATACCTTGAGTTATTCAAGACGTATTTCCTGTAATTTTCTTTTTGTTCTTTTATTTGAACCACCATACGGGGGTTGTAATAGCATTCTTTCCTGACTTGAACCCATTCATCATAGGAAACTCTTTTATGCACCCAATCAACTTCAAAAGGAATAAAGCAATTATCTACATTTTTTTTATACTGTATTAATTCAAAAGAATATTTGTTTTCATCGTCAGTAACTTTAAGAATGAGACCTGGCAAACCTCTGAATACATAAGGCCCTTCGTTGATGGGTATAGAAGGTGCAAACCAGGCAATGTAATTTCTGCCTCCGTAATTGGTTTTTGCCTGGATCACCTCCAGACCCATTAATGTATCACTCTCATTGGCAATATCCCAGGAAGGTATGTCAATCGATAGTGAGTAATACTGCGGTTTACCCATATCCCTAAATCGCACATAGTTTTCTGTTTTACGTTGCATCTCCGAGAAGTAGATTAATTCTGATAATGGAATTTTTATGAAGGAAGCGAATCTTCCTTCATTCCAATCTTTCCGCCACCTTTTTGATTGCTCCCTATCTGTATAATTACTCATATTGTATCCTGCGGCAGTATATATACTGTCATTATGTTCATGTGCTGAATTGAAAAAGTATACATGATTATGGGTTTTCACTAAATTGTAATCCTCATAATTATATTCCAAATGAACAGTGTCTTTCAACCACGTAAATTCATACCTTGCAAATAACTCACAATCATTATTGGTCTGTGCAAAAGCTATCGAAGCATTTAAAAGTAAAGAAATAATTAATATAATATTCATGCTTTAATAAAATTTAAAAAACCAGAAATCAGGTTGTAAAAAACCTGATTTCGAGCTTTTGATAAAAAATACTAATCATTGTTGACTACAAAGTTGAGCACATAACCACAAATTATAAGCTCCTTCAGGTCCATGATGACAATTTTCGCAGTATTGTGCTTGTATGGTTTGACCACAACAAGTTACTTCTATAATAAAACAAGGATCACACGAATAAAAATCTTCCTCTTTATTACTTGAAATAAGAGATAAGTCATTAAACTTTATAATGACTTCACTCACAATTTCATTAAATTCAGGGTTTTCTTTTGGATGAATATCCTTATGAGGTATAGCGTTACTTCCCATTGCTGCATAAGATATAAATACAGCACAAATTAATAATACTACATTTTTCATTTTAGTAAAATTTAAAGTTATAAAATAGGATTTAGAAAGTACTTTCATCGTAAATATAATAAAAATATTTTTATATATTTTTATATATTTTTATATATTATATATAAATTACTGTTTATAAAAATGTTATAAACTAATAAAAAATTTATTTTCTCTTAAAAAAAAACATGCCATTAGAAAAAAAACATTTATCGCAATTGATAAATGTCCCAACCCTTATCAATCGCGGTAAACCGGCTCGTGCTTGCTCTTTACTTTTTACAAATTACCCACTTGAACTTCTACTTGGGATCAGGAGTTATACAGCCTATATGGCGATTATTTTTATTCTACTTTTGCTCATTACAGATACTTCTTCCGGAATTCAAAGTCAAAGCACAACCGGAGTAAAAGTATTTTTTCACAACCCATCATTTGAAGATGAACCGGCCGATGCTACCATGCCTCATGGTTGGTGGGGATGTGAGCCACTGACTACTCCGGATATCCTGCCCGGGTATTGGGGTGTTTACCAGCCCCCTTCGGAAGGAGAAAGCTATGTGGGATTGATCACACGCGAAAACGGAACTTTTGAAAGTATAGGTCAACGGTTATCCGGAGTATTGAAAAAAGACTTTTGCTATTCTTTTTTAATGGATCTGGCCCATTCCGCTACTTATTCCGGATACAATGAGGCCATACAAATAAGAATATGGATCAGCAACAAAAAATGTGGGCAACAACAGCTCATTTTTCAATCACCTCTCATCAACCACAAACAATGGCAAACCTATGAAGTAGATTTTACTCCTGATATTGACTCTGAGTATATCCGCATTGAAGCATTCACCGGTGCAAAAAATATACATAAAAAAGGAAATATACTCATCGACAATCTCTCTGCTATTGTCAATTGTTCCAGAGTATGAAAGTTTCACCATATTTTATTATTGTTTCAAGTCTTATTCATTCCTGGATGAACCGCAAAACAAAAAATTAACAAAGATTAAATTCACAAAACTCATATTTTTTAGTATATTTATCCAGTCATATCAGGTCTATAATGATTTGATATCAAAGAATGCATGTCCTAATGAGAAAATCTGCCCATCCTCACATGCCCTTGTTTTCGGGGCTGTGGATGTCAATTGTTTGGATCATTATTCATCCTATCGGGTTGTATTGTCAGAAAGATACAATTCCCCCCGCTTGTATTATAAAACACTTCGTTTTAAAAGCTGAAAGTCTAGAAAATGGCGCGGTAGCTCAATTTCCTGTTATTGCTATTGATGATCAATCCGATATTCATGCGGTTGAATTTTATCACTTGCGCTTTGGTGAAGTGATTATGCCCGGAGATTATTTAGAATGTGGGTTTCATCCCTTTCAAGGACTTTTTGTCGATCAATCAGGTAATATTACCATTTGTGAATTTGATGTTTGGGTAAGATGTGGTGAAGATGGATTATTTAATCCTGCTGATCATGAAAGTGGCCCTTATCCCTACCATAAAGATTTTTCTGATATCGCCATCCGAAATGTTAATCAGTTTGAAAATCATTTATTGGGATCTTTGTCCATCATTTGGGAAAGCGGTAAACGCGGCCCGGGTACCATCTCTAAAGGAAAAGGTGATCCCGGCGGGGTATCCTATGGCGTGTATCAAATATCATCGAAATATGGATCATTGAATGATTTTTTCAGAAATGAAGGACTGGAATATAGTGAACATTTTAAAAATTTAAATCCGGGCACACCTGCTTTTAACAATAAATGGAAAGAAATTGCTTCAAAGGATGGGAGAAACTTCAGGAAAGCTCAGCATGATTTTGTTGAGCGGAAATACTACCTGCCTTTTGTTGAGAAAATAGAAGAGGCCTTACATTTGAATCTGGATCAATATTCTGAAGTACTGAAAGATGTGGTTTGGTCTACTGCAGTTCAGCATGGCCCGTTTAACAATGTATTCAAATATGCCCTGGGGTCAGCTAACCTCTCCTCACTCTCCGAAGAAGAAATCATTGAAAGGGTATATCGCGAAAGAAGCCGGACAAGGAATGGCATCCTAGTTCATTTTCCGCGGGTGAGTCAACGATGGCAAAATAGTCTCCTCCAGAGATTTAAGGGTGAGAAGGCGTTGGCAATATCCCGGTTACAAAATTTAAGAGAAGCTCAGCGCAATGACTCATGGGCTTCTCAAGATGTCTCCGGGAGCGAGCCTGAGAAATTCATGGCATCAGAAGAGAATGTTGAAGAGTACTTCATGATCCCCTGCCAGGATATCGAACACCATTTTGATGAGCTATTCAGCGCTGTGGACATGATGGTTTTCCCGCTATATTTAGATCCTTCTGATAACTTTTTCAATTATGAATATTTATTCAGCGAGAAGCTCATCTCAACAAGTCAACCCAAAGATCAACAGATTGAACATGATGTTCAAAGTGAAGAAATACAAATCCATGATGCTGAAGATATTCATCCAGTAATAGAAGTTTGGGGTGATTCAATACAAAACGAAACCGAAGAATCCTCCACCTCTTACAGAATACTTTTTTTAGTGCACCACGACCCTACCCTGCGATTTGAAGCGCTGGCGTTTTTAGGGGATATCAGTACCATTACCAATTTAAAGGCTGAAATGACTCAATATTTTATTGGACGTTATTCTTCCATAGTAGAGGCTCGGAAAACCATGCTTCTCATGTATGAAATGGGCTACAAAGCTGCCATTTTAGCCGCCTTTGAAAATGAAAACTTAATTGAACTGGGAAAATTGTAATCGTTGACCGGCTCATCCATTGTATTTTACTTTCCAAATTGATTTGTGAATAAAGTGTATCTGCTCAATTATTTAATAAATCCATTAAAAAACTTGTCATGAAATTCCGAACCTACTGATATTTTTCTTGTTAAAAAATAGTAAAAGGCTTTACTTTAAGATTAATTTTTTGTAAATTACAACGGTAAACTTTTCATTTTATCAACTAAATATCTGTAGCATGTATATTTCGTTTGAAGAATTAAGAAGAATTAAGCACAGCCTTCCCACCGGAAGTGTAAGCAGGATTGCTAAAGAACTGAACATTGAGGAACAAACCGTAAGGAATTACTTTGGAGCAAAGAAGTTTGAAAATGGCGAGATTGTTAGCCATCACATACAACCCGGCCCTAACGGTGGCATTGTACATCTTGAAGACACCACCATTCTGGATGTTGCCAATAAAATTCTAAAAGAAAGGGAAACTGCCCAAATCTGATGGAAAAGGGAGTAATTCTGTAAAAAATTACTCCCTTTTGTTTTTTTGATGTTTCCATCTGCGGTGCGACCACAACCAATCCGAGGGTTTTGACATGATGGAGTCCTCTAATTCCTGATATGCCCTTATTAATATATTTCCTCCTGTTTCCTCTTTGGGGTGATCAGTAATATTTTTAAAAACAAGTTCGTACTTACCCTTTGAAATACGTTCCACAGAAAGAAAAAAAACAGGAGCATCGAATTTTCTTGCATATTTTTCCAAACCATAATGAACTAAAGTTTCTGTACCCATAAAGCTAAGTGTATAGGCCCTGTCCGGATTGGAAGGGGATTGGTCAATCAGGAAGAAGATGGCTTCCGGATCCTTACCCATAGATGAAAAGTATGCAGATGATTCTGATTTAGGGATCAGGACAAGTCCATTTCCTGAACGTGTGCGGCTCATTTTTTTCTCAAGAAATGAATTGGTCAGTGGAGTGTAAATACCTGAGCATTTATGCTTCAGATAAAGGGGCAATGCCATGGTTGCCCACTCCCAATTGGCTAAATGACCTGCGGCAACTAAAACAGTCTTTTCCTCATCAAAATAAGGATCCAGTACTTCCGGATTTACTAAGATATATCTGTCCATTAATTCCTTGTTGGACATAAAAAATCCTTTTACCGATTCCAGGGTGATATCTGCCAGATTATTGTAAAAATTTTTAATAATGATCTTCCTTTTCCACTCAGGAAGATGCCCCAACACTTTTGAGATATTATCATGGATCACCTGGCTTCGGTATCGAAAGACATCCGAAAGAAGAAATGACAATACCCCCGATAAAAAATAAATCAACTTCCAGGGTAAGTGCCCTAGCGGATAAATAATTAAATAATATACAAACCATCCTCCCATCCTATTCTATTAAAAATGCAGGTAAAAATCCATTGTTAATTTTCTGTACTCCTCCGTATAAATCCGGGAATCCCCTTCTTCCATTATCACCAATTGATCTGTACTCACTGCACAAAAAGTTTTGGATAGAGTAATCAACAGCCTTTCTACCGGCTTCCTTGACTTACTTCTTACTTCAGTAATTCTCAAAGGATAAAAATCATTATTTCTAGCGATTTTTAACCAATGCTGACCTTCCGTTAAAGGAAGAATAACACTAATTTTTCCACCTTCTCTAATCATTTGTGCACAAGCCAACAGCATTTCCTGATGGCCCATTTCCATCGTATGTCTTCCTTTGTTTTTGCGGCCGGTTTCAGAAATTGTACCTCCCTTAAAAAAAGGTGGATTACTAATAATGTGGTCATATAATGTTCCCCTGTAACGATGGGTGTAATTCAGAAAACATTGGTGAAACACCTGTATTCGTGAGTACCACGGGCAAGATAGTATATTGACTTTTGCCTCTTCCGCAGATTCCTGATCTTTTTCCACAGCATGAACTATGGCTTGGGCGTTGCGTTGAGCCATCATGATGGCAATGATGCCGGTCCCCGTTCCTATATCCAATATTTGAGTATCCTTTTCAACCGGTGCCCAGGCTCCTAGAAGGATTCCGTCCGTATTCACCTTCATAACACTCCTTTCGTGGCGTATATTAAACTGCTTGCACCTGAATGAAGACTGCTCACTTTTGAAATGATTGTTTACTTCCATGTTATCAGAGGAAATGCCAGACCGGACTTAATTCTATGACAACCATTGCACTGCCTATTATTCATCTATGATATCATTTAAGTTTCGGAAAGTCAGTTGAGGGGCATTAAAAAAGGTCACCAGAGCCATAATCCGTTTCTTTCCCTGGGGCAATGCCTGATTGGCAAAAGATGCCTGATTCCTGGTAAATGAAACAATGCTTCCTGTTCCATCAGTAAGATTTACATTTCCCGCAAATATAGAAGCACCGGAAAAAGTCACATCGGATACTTCAACCAAAGTAGACTCAAGTTCATCTACTTCCATGAGAATCTGATCTATAGTTCTCTTTTTGGGCACAGGGGACATTTTAAGCCCTAGTTGCGTGACTCGGTTCATGGGAACATTATTGAGCTGCAAAAGCCCGTTAAACCTGGATAGTTCAAGCCCGGAAACATCTACAGTGATTTCTGTATTCAACCGAATTTCATGAGCTACAGTCAGTCGAATGGCAATACCACCGGTAGAATCCTGCAAATGCAAGTTCCTGTCCGCTGTATTAGCATTGACTACATCCGAAACCACAATACCATTGATCAATCCATCCGGCGCGATCATGGCCCCCTGAGCGGAGGCTTGTTTCAAATTTTTGATAGTAAGATACGTGTCGCCTTGGTTTTGGGAAGAAATATCCGTAAGGTTCCGGATAAGAATTTGTGGATTATTGAAACGGGACACAATGGCCGTAATATCCAGGGATACCTGAGGTAAAGGGTGAGAGGCAAAGGTTGCAGTGTTGGTGGTAAATAGTGTAATATTGCCTGTACCATCAGTGGCATTAATATTTCCCATGAGAGTAGAACCCCCACTGAGTAACACATTACGAATTTTCACCAGCCGGGATTCGAGTTCAGATAAATTATTATTAATCTGAGAAATGGTCACCTCCGTGGGTTCCGGGAAAAATCCATTAGACACAAATTCTGCAGAGGTATTAGGAACATTGTTCAATTGAAGTAAACCATTGAATTCTTCGATGAGTAAACCTTGAGTTTGAATCCTGATATTATCACCAAGATTAAAAATATGGTTGGCATTAAACCGCACTACAATTCCGGCACTTTCGTCCTGAATATAAATATTCCTGGCATTGATATGATTGGTAGACCGGTCTGAAATGACTACTCCTTCAACAAATCCATCAGGCGAAATATTCACACCGGTACTAAATAGATCGCGTATAGCCTTAATTGTCAGAAGATCGCCTGAACCACCCATACCGGTACTTTCAATATCCGAAGCATTATTCAATACGAGCTGTGGTTCGTCAAATACGGAGGCTATAGCCGTTACCATGACCTGTCCTGTTGGAAGGGACACATTGGCAAACGTAGCTGTATTCTGGGTAAACATGGCAATGGTGCCGCTTCCATCACTGATGGTCTTACTCCCTGAATAAACAGATGATCCTGAAATGGAGGCATTTTCGATCCGAATTCTTTGTGATTCGAAATTCTCATATTGTGCCGTCAGCTCCAAAATAGTTACGGTTTTGGGCTGGGGCAATTCACTGATGCCCAATGAGGTTGCATTACTAAATGGCACATCATTAATCTGCAAAAGACCCCTGAAGCGGCTGAGTTCCCGTCCTGTAACATCAACAATCAATCTTGAACCCAAAGGTAAAGAAACATTGCCGGTGAATCGTATTAAAATTCCTGCGCTTTCATCCTGCAAATACACATTCCTTGCACTAATGTTTTGGGTTAACACATCTGAAATTACGGTACCAATAATGACACCTCCGGGGGAAAAAACAGCTCCTTCCCGGAAAGCATCCCGAATCTCTGAAATGGAAACAACTGAAGTTTCACATCTTGCCTCCAGCATTTGGACATCGTCGGGACTTCGAATCAATAATTGTCTGTCTCTTCCAAACACACTGAATATAGCTTTCATGCGGCCATTTCCTTCCGGTAGCGATTCATTGGCAAAATCAGCAAATCCTGATGTGCGCATGATGATACTATTTCCATCACAGTCCTGCACATTATGGTTGACTGCCGTCTGTGTAGATATGATTGCATAAGTGCTGCCTAAAGAGGATTCTGAAAATTGCACCTCCTCCAACTGGATGAGCGTATTGTTATCCCTTTCACTCAGGGTTTGTATCGTTCGGATTCTGGGTATCACCTGCAATCCAAACACACCGGGGATAACAATCTGGTCTTTGGCAATTTCTGATTGTATTCCTGCCATCCTTAGCCGGTTCCCGTCCAGATACGGAGCACCTCCCAATTGAGGCAGACCATTGAAATCACCCAGATAAAGATGTTGCAAATGAATAAAGACTCTTCTGCCAACAGGATAAACATTGTACAGCTCCACTTCATCAATCAGTACTGCAATTCCTCTGTCGCTGTTTTCATCCTCTATGATAATGGTTCTGAAGAAATTACCACTATCATCATCCGCCACTACAATGGCCTGTATATATTGATCAATGCCTAATTCAACAAACTCTCCAGGTATCCATTGCTGAAGCACCACTTCCAAGGTAGTGATATTTGCAGGATCGATATTGGGATCTCTGCCTCCTGAGGGGGGTTCATCAAATTGAGTATCAACACATGCCGATAAACACAAGATAAGCATCCAACAACCATGCAGCATTTTGATTGTATCCGGCCATTTTGATGAAATTGATGATTTCATAGTTTTACATGTTTCTTAAAACCGGTAACTGGCATTTAATGAATAATTTCTACCAAACGCATAAAAATATCGTGGAGGAAACCGATTAACATCTTTTCCCTGATAATCGAATCGATATTGTTCAAATCCACCTGTAACAAAACGGGTATTTCCCAATATATTATTGATGTTAAAATTAATTACCAGAATTCCTTTTTTCAATCTCCAGGATTTCCCTGCATACCCATCCAAAGTAAAGTTGCTGTCAAATTCTTCCTGCTCTATAATTTGATTCCATAGTTCAGGATTTTCTTCTTTTGATAATAGTTCGACAGCCCTCTCTGTTCTTCTGTCCGGATTAACTCCAATAAATGCACGGGAAAAATAATTTAAATGCAATGAAGCCCACCAGAATCGCGATGAATTATACCGGGCACCCAATGTTCCGGCTGTCTGTGGCATCCCGGCAACATAAAAATTCTTCATGTATACAGTACGGTTCACATCGAAAAGATCGGCAGTGTTGTCTCGTGAAATGGTAGCCAGCGGCCTGGATGTATGGATATATTCTCCTAATGCAAGAGCACTTTCAAACTCCAACTTGGGAGTAATCTTCATTTGAATACCTGCTTCTATCCCCATATGCCGGGTATCAATTCCCGTCAGTGTATAATTGACAAAAGTCCTCTCTTCATCATGGTAAAAGCTTATATTATCAATCCTGTTGCGGAAATTCGTATAATACCCTGACAACCTCCCTTTTAAAGTGGGTGATCTGAAAATATATCCGATTTCACCCCCTGCAACTTTTTCATTGGTCAGACCATCAACCACCTGGTCTCTTGTTCGTGGTGACAAATAGGCAAACCGGGCCAAAGGGGCATGAGTTCTCCAGGTCAAATTTGTATACAGGTAGTTTCTTCCATCAATTTTCAGCGTTCCTCCCCCTTTGAGTGCATAGTTGAAAAATTGATGCGTTTCGGATTTTCCCAATGAGCGATCTGGGAAGCGCCCATGCTTAAAATACCCTTCTCTATAAAACCTGTGGGTACTCAATGAAGCGCTAAAATGGTAGTCCCATCGCCTGCCGGTATACTCAACCTGGCCCCAGCTTAGAGCTTTTTGAGTAATTATATCGTAATTCCATCCAAATTTATCCCCTTCATACAAAACCCGGTTGGGTTGATTCAAGTCGTTCTGAAAAAGGTCGGTTTGTCCTGGAAATTCGCGAATGGCAAACTGGTCAAAATCCACATAAAAGTCCCCTCCCAACAAATCGAGCAATACCCTGAAATTTTCTATCCACTCATGGGCCAGCATGATCCCTCCGGAAAAATGAATTCGTGGGGTCAACACCGTATGAATAAGGGTATTGAATGTCAACTTATTATTATCAAAGCGCTGCTCTTCCACCACATAGGATGATAATCTTCCCTGGATTGTATTTCCTTCAATTCCATTAGCATTTTCAATTATTCCGAATTTATTCCGGTTTATATCAAAGAGGCGATCCCATTGAATCTGTGCGGCTTCAGGGTTCTCTCTGTAATACTGGCTGATTAACGATTCCATTTGAGCTGTCTGCTGGAAAGATGGCAGTTTCCGGAAATAGTCAGGACGGGGATCAGGAGCCAGATACCAATCCAGCCCTGAAGTACCAAAACGACCGGTTTGCATTCCTATAGAAGTTTTGAGGCTGGTTTTCTTGTTGATCTGCCAATCATGATTAAATATCATAATGGGTTGATGCGCATGATAAACCCTTGCATTCCTTTTTTTTCCATTTTGGTATCCCCAGAAAGGATTATAAAAGACATCATCCAATACATCGTACATCTCCTGAAAACTTCCTCCGGCTCTACCCCGCTTTAAAGGGACTCCCATCACGACTACATTGGTCCGGTGCTGATCATTCCACTTTTTTTCTAATGAAGCAAAGTAAGCATAGGAATCAAAGAAAGTACCCTGAATAAAACCTTCATTCCCCCACCTCCGGGAAGCGGACAACGATAGCGCCCAACCCGATTTGGATTCGCCTGTATTATAAGTGGCGGCCAACCGGTGAACAAACGTTCTGTTTGACAGCGAATACCGAAGCTGGGTACCTTTCCTCTGACCGGAAGCCCTTAGATCAATAGAGGTCAATCCACCCACACCTCCTATTCCCGCTTCTGATGAATTGAGAGAGAAATGGGTCATCCGGTTACGAAACACATCATTCAATCCTCCCCAGGCCGACCATAATATTCTCCCATCATCGAGATCATTCATGGGCATTCCGTTGATAAATAAATGATTGTGCATATTGTCATATCCCCGCATGCGAAAGCGGGCAGCAAAAAACTGAAATGCGGATGCATTCTCAAAATAATCCATTCCGGAAGCAAGTATACTCGAAAATTCCTGGTCATTATTCTCTGAACCGGTTTCCAGATCTAAAGAAGTAATGATGGCGATATCTCCGGGAAGAATTATACTTTCAGAAACTTGCTCCAGGACTACATCGCCTAAAAACACATCTGAAGCTTCAATGCTTACATTCCTTTCTAATTTAAGATTATCACTTTCGCGCAAAATAATGATTCTGTAATTTCCGGTAGGCAATTGCGATAATATAAAACGTCCGGACGCATTGGTATAAATAGCATAATCAGTATGTTCAGCCGCGACCAATATACCTGGAACCGGCCTTCGGGTATCATCCAGAACTCTGCCGGAAACCGATCCCTGCCCCCATAGTTCAGAAATCCATAAGACTGTACAGAAAACTAAGGAGAAATTAATTGTTATTATTTTCATCAAAAACAGATAGACATAGCGAACAAATATGTGTTAAATGTACAATACCGGATGCTTAGATTATCTCAATCATGCGGTAAAATTTCTAAAATTGTAAATGTATCTTATTGGCTATAACATGGATATTAATTGTAATTTCGTTCTATAAACCAAAAATTATAACCAGTATTTATTTTACACCCCTGCTTTTGGAGATGAAATGGTTAGTTTTTCTATATATTCTCTTGTTGAATGCTGCTGTACTTTCCGGCCAATCCGATCAATACAAAATCCTTACCGTTGGGTTTTATAATCTGGAAAACCTCTTCGATATAGAAAATGATCCTTTGACTAGAGATGAGGATTTCACCCCCGAAGGTGCAATGACCTGGACAGAAGAAAGATATTGGGAAAAGCAGGGTAATATGGCCTACGCTATCTCGCAAATCGGGCTGAATCTAAATCCGCTGGGAGTTTCTGTTTTGGGAGTGGCAGAAGTGGAGAATAGAAAAGTATTGGAAGATCTGAGATCTCATGAACTTTTGGCTGAAAGAAAGTATTCCATCATCCACTACGACTCACCTGACCGTCGAGGTGTGGATGTTGCTATGCTATACAATCCTCAGCATTTCACTCCACTTCATCATGATACCATTCCATTCCGCATTTATAATGAAGATGGTACGCGAAGATATACAAGGAACATATTATTTGTTGAAGGAATATTAGATGGGGATACCATTCACGTGCTTGTCAACCACTGGCCTTCCAGAGGAGGCGGCGAAAGCAGGACAGAACCTTCCAGAATTACAGGGGCAAGGCTTAACCGGAAACATGTAGACTCTTTATTGTCAGTAAATCCCCGTAAAAAAATATTCATTATGGGTGACTTTAATGATGATCCTACCAATAAAAGTATAAAAGTCCATCTACGCGCTAATGGGAATATGAAACAATTGAGACCCGGTGATCTTTTCAATCCTATGACAGATTTTTATAGAAGAGGACAAGGGAGTAATGCCTACAGAGATTCCTGGAGCCTTTTCGACCAGATTATCATTTCCCAGGGATTGCTTGACAAAAAAGAAAACGGTTATTTTTACCACAAAGCATTTATTTTTAATCCAAAATTTCTTGTTCAACCTTCCGGCAAATATAAAGGTTATCCTTACAGGACATTTTCTTTTGACAAGTATCAGGGAGGCTACAGTGATCATTTTCCCGTTTATATACATTTGGTAAAAAAACTATAACCGATTCGTTTATCAATGATAATTATCATTCATTCGATGAGAACCTATACCTGATTAAAAGAGCAAAATTTGAACCTGAAAGAGCCACTAACCTTATCTAAAGAGTTTCACGATATCATGAGTGAAATGGAAGGTGCCGGCCAATCCCTTTTGATTACAGGAAAAGCAGGAACAGGTAAATCCACCCTGCTTCAGGTGTTTAGGAATACCACCAAAAAGAAAGTTGCAGTGCTTGCGCCCACAGGTATAGCAGCGTTAAATGTACGTGGCCAAACCATTCATTCCTTTTTTGGATTTCCTCCAAATATGATCAATCCATCAAACATCAGAAAAACAGCCCAGCACAGACTATACAAAAATCTGGATGCTATAATTATAGATGAAATATCGATGGTGAGAGCTGATATAATGGACAACATTAACGT
>DAOLDB010000024.1:18712-54109 GCA_035327565.1 Saprospiraceae bacterium | reverse complement strand
TTATCATTCTGAAGGTAGAATAAAATACATCGATGAAGTCGCTCGTTATGAATACCACATCCGTGATCATTTGGGCAACAAAAGGCTGTCTTATTCGGATCTGAACGGTCGAAATTCACCTGATGACTATCGCTTCCCAGAAAATATTTTTGACTTTGAAAAAGCAAATAGAATTATCGATAAAAGCCTTTTGTCTGAAGCTATTGTATTGCTGAATAAAGACAAAAGTGAAACAAGGATATCATCAAGAATCCTGGTCATTTGTGATGGCAGTATCACAGTTTTGGGAGAACGGATTGATCAATGGGCGTCCACAAATCTGGACACTTCTGAAGTCCAAATTACACGCACCGGAACTGGTCTAATCCTTACAAAAAATGCAGCACATGTCAGGAATAGCCTGTTTTCGGGCTTAGTGCTGGCTATTCCGGCAGTGATAGTAGTGATGAGATTGTTATTTGTGAGTTGGAGAATCCTTCTCATAGCTATCCTGCCTAACCTTTTTCCTCTGTTATAGGCAGCTGCCATCATGGGCTATGCAAGGATTGAATTAGATGCGGCTATATCTGTTGTATTTGCTATCATTTTGTAGATTGCCGTGGATGATACCATTCATTTTTTTAGCAAGTTCAAACTGGCGATGAGAAACGGAAAAAATATTGAACAATCATTAAAAGTGACCTTTGAAGAAACGGGCAAAGGCATCATGTTCACCACCATCAAATTGTTTTTTTGGGTTTTTACTGATGCTATTTTCCAATAACCCCCTCAGCTTCGCTAAAGGTATACTGATCTCTACAACGTTGATAGGAGCATTTCTTTTTGACCTTACACTTCTCCCTGTTCATTTGAGAAAATATGTAAATGACAATATGAGGCCCATGCAGCCAAACACATGGAAAATGTCTCCTGTGGATCAACCATTATATCGGGTCATGGCTTGTTCTATACCGGATATTGTAAATGCTCGTATGCCGTCCCCGGCTTTTTGCAGGATGTCAGGCATTAACTGTCTCTCGTCAGCGCTCCATTTCCCCAATACATAATCCGATTGTTGGCCGGGATAAAATGCATTGCCAATACCCAGTTTCATTCTGGGATAATTGGTTGTATTCAGATGATTTTGAACATCTCTCAGCCCATTATGCCCTCCGTCACTCCCTTTAGGCCGTATTCGTATGGTGCCATAGGGCAGATGGATATCATCTGCCACTACCATCAATCTATCAATTGGAATTTTTTCTCGATCCATCCAATATTTTACCGATTTTCCGCTTCGGTTCATAAAAGTGGAAGGCTTCAATAAAATCAACTTCCGTCCACGAAATTTCAATTCTGCCAATGCGCCCAGATGGGAAAGTTTCCAGGGAATGCCTGCTTCTTCAGCCATAACATCCAATACATCAAAACCTATATTATGCCGGGTATCATCATACTCCGGATGCATGTTTCCCAATCCTGCAATCAGGTATTTCATATTCTCAGGGATTTCAGGTTGTGATTTCTTTCTAAAAAAAATGTAAACATATTTCAAAACTAAATTCATATTCAAATACAATTGATTATCGTAGATCCGTTATGCTAAACCCTCATTATGCTTACTCAAAGCTAATGATAATATCAATGTATAAAACCCCACATTAAATGAGCGCAGAAGTAAATTGTCAACTAAAAACCCAAGAGCAAACATGACCGATAAGATCAATAAGAAAGGAGGCGACTCAGGCTGAATCCATCTAACCGGAAGATAAAATCCAAATAAAAAAATAACAAGTCCAAAGATTCCTGTTCCTGCCAACATATAAACATACTGATTATGGGGATATTTGAAATGTTCTCTGCTGCCTGTCATTTTTTCATATTCGTTCATCATCCTATCTTTCAGGTGACCCAGTCCTGTGCCCCACCATGGATGTTCCAGAAAAATCTTCCACCCTTTCTTTATAGATTCCAGACGCTCTGAATCAGAATAAAATTGTCCGGTTCCAGCCTGGTACATGGACCAGTCATATTTCATATATTCTATTCTTTTTTTCAAAGTTGGAGAGACAGTAAACAGTAGGATTGGAATGAAAATTAATAACCCCATCATAAGCATAAGAATTTTCCAATTCCTGCTTCTTATATAATATATAATCATCATCAAAGCCGCCGAAAAATAAAAAACCACCAGACCCGTCCGCACAGCCAGTAAGTGTAGGAAAATCAATAAAAAAACAATGCTAATCGTCTGAATCTTCTTTTCTATGGCATATTTATATATAAAAGATTGAAAGCGTATCTGTATGAGTACATGGATAGCAAAAGCAACTATAATGCTGTATTTCAAATGGTTAATCGGTGTAGGCAAAGGCTGTCCCATACCTAGTTTCTCTATATATATATCTGTATTTCCTACAATCTGTATCACAAGCGGAATAACACTGATGAATACGATGAAGACAAAGCAATAATGCAATAATAAATAATCTCTCTTTGCCAGGGATGGTAAATTATAGAAGGCCAGAGGCATACTCAGGAATGGCAAGAGCATCATGGGAGGCTCCACCCATTGACCGGTAAATTGACTCCCCAGGAGAAACAACCAAAAAGGTAAAGTTGCAGTGCGATACAATGTATCCATTCTCCAGTTAAATGAAGTCCCCCGATAGAGGAGGGCAAGTAGAAAAAGCAAAATCATACTCACTGACAAAGTCCAAACTGAATACAAAATACTTACCATGAAAATCACAATGACTACATTGCGAATGACAATAACATTTTGTTCGGAAAGCAGTGATGGTTTTGCTTTTATTTCCATTATGGCAAACTTTCCAATACAGAAACAATCAATTTTTGAAGAATGTGAGCATTCTCTTCAGCCACAGCAATCACATCTTCTACGGTAGTTTCCTGAATAGATTCAACAGGAAAACAAACATTGGAGATCATAGAAAATACCAAAACAGGTATTTCCGCATGCCTGGCCGTAATGACCTCAGGCACTGTTGACATACCTACCATATCTCCGCCTGCTTTTCTGAGGAAAACATATTCTGAAGGGGTTTCCAGATTAGGCCCCTGAAAACCAATATAGACGCCTTCCTCCAATGGACACGAAAGTCCCTTGGCAGATTTTCTGGCTATGTCCATGAAGTATGGATCATATGCTTTTTTCATATCGGGAAACCGAACGCCCAAACGCTCATCATTGATACCACGGAGTGGGTTGTCGGGAATTAAATTGATATGATCTTTTACCATAACAATCTGCCCTGGCTTGTAATGAGGATTCAAACCTCCCGATACATTGGTAATAATAATTCCCCGAACCCCTAACATTTTTAAAACTCTGATAGGGAATCCAATTTGTGCTCCGCTATACCCCTCATAAAAATGAAATCGGCCTGATAAAATCACTACCACTTTGTCTCCAATCTTTCCGGCAATCCAGGCTCCTTTATGGCTTTGGACGGTAGAGGCAGGAAAATGCGGAATTTCATGATAGTGAATGGTTTGAGCGCCCTCTATGTTTTTACTTAGTCCCCCCAGGCCTGTACCTAATATAATGGCATAATCCGGTGTAATGGATATTCGGTCTTTAATATATAATGCAGATTCTTTGGCTTTTTCAAATATGGACTCCATCTTCACTGACATTTTATAAACAAAATAAAGAAAAGCCGATTATTAAGAAGAGCTTTTCGTTATAATGTACAATAAAACTTCTTATGACCATCATCAATAACCATATAGTAAAGGAATTTATTGAAGAAGATTTTATTGAAGTAGCCGGAGCAAGGGAACATAACCTTAAAAATATCGATGTCAAAATTCCCAGAAACAAACTGGTAGTCATCACAGGAATCAGCGGAAGTGGAAAATCATCTTTGGCTTTTGACACCATATATGCTGAAGGTCAGAGAAGATATATGGAAACTTTTTCAGCGTATGTGAGACAATTCATAGGCAATTTAGACCGGCCGGAGGTAGAAAAAATCGAAGGCCTTAGCCCGGTGATTTCTATTGAACAAAAAACCATTGCCTGGAATCCACGGTCCACCGTAGGCACTACTACTGAGATTTACGATTTATTGCGCTTACTTTTTGCCAGATGTGGTGAAGCATACTCTCATATAACAGGTAAAATACTTGAAAAATTTACTGAGCGGCAAATTCTTGAAAGAATTTTTACTCAATTTTCTCATCAAAAAATAATTTTATTAGCACCCATAGTACGAGGAAGAAAAGGCCACTACAGGGAGTTATTTGAGCAAATGCGCAAAAAAGGCTTTACTAAAATGCGGGTGAATGGACAAATTACAGACCTTCAACCTAAAATGCAGTTGGACCGGTATAAAACCCATGATATTGAACTGGTTGTTGATCGTTTGCTTGTAGAACCGGATAGAAAAGACCGGATAGTTCGATCATTACAGTTGGCTTTAAATATGGGTAATGACTTCATATGGGTTCTCAATCATGACACCAACAAAATTGTTCCTTTTTCAAAAAAAATGATGGATCCGGAATCAGGGTTGGCTTATGACGAACCTTCTCCCAATACATTTTCTTTTAACAGCCCTTATGGTGCCTGCCCATCTTGTAAAGGATTGGGCGTCATCCATCAGGTAGATATGCAGAAATTGATTCCCAATGAAGAATTGAGTTTAGCCGAACAGGGAATTGCAGCTCTGGGAGAGGTAAGAGATAATCTGACTTTCAAACAACTCAAGGTATTAGCCAAGAAATATAATTTTGATCTGAATACTCCCATCAGGGATATTCCAAAATCTGCATTGAATACCATACTGTATGGTGGGGATGATATTATTAATACACAATTTCAATTTGGTGATCTGGAATACTCATATAATTTAGCTCAGGAAGGAATTGTAAATATGTTAGAGCGGTGGTATCAGGAAACCACTTCTGAAAAAATCAGAAAATGGGCGGAAGAATATATGAGTATTGCAAAATGTTCTGACTGCCAGGGTTACAGGCTTAAGAAGGAATCTATGTTTTTCCGAATAGGAAACCGTCATATTGGTGAATTGGCAGAAATGGATCTCCACGAGCTTAATGAGTGGATCCGGAATAGTAAAAATAAATTAACCGATCACCAAAGAACCATTGGCGAGGAAGTAATCAAAGAAATTCAATCCAGACTAAGGTTTTTATTAGATGTAGGTTTAGGTTACCTTTCGCTGAACAGGCCTACAAGAACTTTATCTGGTGGTGAATCACAGCGTATTCGATTAGCCACGCAAATCGGATCCCAATTGACCGGAATCACCTACATCATGGACGAACCCAGTATCGGTTTACATCAAAGGGATAATCAACGATTGATCACAGCATTACATCATTTGAGAGATATTGGCAATACTGTGATAGTGGTTGAACACGATAAAGATATTATGTTGTCCTCTGATTATATCATAGATCTGGGACCTGGGGCCGGCGAACATGGTGGTTTCATAGTAGGACAGGGACATCCTGCTGAATTTTTGAACATTGGTGGAATTACTGCTGACTTCCTAAAGGGAAGAAAGATGATTGAAGCAAACCTAAATCCAAGAGAAGGAAATGGAAAAGAAATTATATTGTATGGAGCAAAAGGACATAATTTAAAAGACATCACGATACACTTTCCCCTGGGAAAATTGATTTGTGTTGCCGGGGTGAGCGGATCTGGTAAATCTACTCTAATCAATGAAACGCTTTATCCCATTTTACGCCAACATCTGTATAGAAGCACAAAGAATCCCTTGCCATACGCCGACATTGCGGGAATTGAATATATAGATAAAGTCATAGAGATTGATCAAAATCCGATAGGCCGAACACCCCGCTCCAATCCAGCTACTTACACGGGTCTGTTTACTGACATCAGAAAAATATTTGCTGAACTACCCGAATCAAAAATCAGAGGGTACAAACCTGGCCGCTTTTCTTTTAATGTCAAAGGAGGCAGGTGTGAAGTTTGCCAGGGTGCCGGAATGAAGGTCATAGAAATGAATTTTCTTCCTGATGTATTAGTAGATTGTGAAAGCTGCATGGGTAGGAGATATAATATTGAAACACTAGAAGTTTTGTATAAAGGAAAATCTATATATGAAGTTCTTGAAATGCCGGTACAAGAAGCATTGGAGTTTTTCAAATCCGTACCGTCCTTATTCAGGAAATTAAAAACGATGTATAGTGTAGGATTGGGGTATATAACATTGGGTCAACAAGCTACGACGCTCTCCGGAGGTGAGGCACAAAGAGTAAAATTATCAGAAGAATTGTCCAGAAAAGATACAGGAAACACCTTATATATATTAGATGAACCTACTACAGGCTTGCATTTTCAGGATATACAACAGTTAATTGGAGTATTAAACCAATTAGTTGATAAAGGAAATACTGTCCTGGTGATCGAACATAATCTGGACATTATCAAAGTTGCCGATTATATCATTGATTTAGGACCGGAAGGAGGTACAAATGGAGGATCTTTAGTGACAGAAGGGACAGTTTTACAATTGATAAATTGCTCAAATAGCTATACTGGAAGCCATTTATCCCACGAATTATGCTATTCGTCCCTTGATTAATAGAAATATTATAAAAATAAACCTGGAGTTAATACTTTTGTATCGTTCAAAAAAGATAAGGCCTTTTGCTGGGAACAAAAGACCGTTTACCTTGCTATGAGAATTAAAACTATCTATGACAAGTATATAGTAATATATACTGAATCCTATCTCTCCTTTCCACTTCTTTTGGTCATTTCAAATATCTGTGAAATCTTCCAGAAGAAGTGGCTTTTTCAATGGGACTCAATATATCTTTATATCGCTGTAAAAGCTTTATTTTATATGCACATGTTTACAAAGTAAACATGGAGTTATTTTCAGATTTAAAAAATCAGACCAGGATTAAAATCCATCTACATCGGTTATGATTCTCATTGTTGTTATTTTCTGTAGTTATTAAATCTATTCAATTAAGGTCTACTTAATGTTTCTTCACTAGAAACCGTCAACGTCAGTGATGATACCCAAAGCGACAAGAACCTGAATCGCCATGTTTGACATTGATTTTATTTGATTTGCCATGATCTGATAGTTTAATTGTTAATAATAACACAAAGATACAGTGGCACTTTAAGTTAAAAAACTACAGTGTAATCTGAAAATCTACAGCCTTTTCAATGCGATAATTGTATCGAAAATGACATAATCCTTTGATTATGCACTTGTTGCGAAAATAGGATATTATTCCTAAATTCAATTGTTACACAAATATGCAGTATATTTGTGAATACAAACAATTCAAAAATTACATATTATTACCATGCGTTTTGAGTCCAAATTACATAACAACGCAAAAGTATATTCTTGATTATCAATAAAATATAGTGTGTTAATGAATGAGCTTATTGAACTGGCAGGTCTGCTTTACAAACAGAAAATTTCCCAAATAAAATTAATCACTGATGATGATTCGTCCGCTGTTAAGCTCAAAGAACTGTATGAAGCCATCCTAAATGGTAATGTTTCATCTGATGATGAAGGTATAGAAAAACTCTATAATAATGATCAAAGTAAATTAAAAAATTTATCACGGTTAAAAAATCGACTGAAAAGCCGACTCATCAATACTTTGTTTTTTATTGATATTGAAAATTTTGCTTCCAGTCGATATGAAGTAGCATTGCATAAATGCACCAGAAACTATCTGGCAGTCATCCTGCTCCTTGACCGAAACCGGAGGAAAACCGCACTCCAACTGGCTGAGAAAACCCTTAGGCTCGCAATCAGATTCGATATTGTTGAAGTGGTCATGTTGTTGGCTAGAAGGTTGAACAAACACTTTTTACTTTTTGATTTTAATTCACGCAAAGCCGATTATTTCGAACAGTTATATACTGAATATCAGGATTACTATATACAGGAAGTAGAGGCCGATCGTATTTATTCCCATTTTGGTCATTTAATTGCTGCAAGGAAGCGCAATGAAGAAGCCATGGTCAAATTATTTAATGACTTACTTATTTTGCTTCCACATAGAAATCAAAACAAAACATTCATGTTTAATTTCTATGTCTTCAATGCACTTTATTATTACTTTATACTAAAACAGGACTATAAGAAATTGTTGTCAGTGAGCTCTGAAGCTATTGATTTTTTTCAGGCTAAGGAAGGATTTTCCAAAGTGGGTATATTTACTTTCCTCCTTCAGAAGGGTTATTGTCAATTGATCCTGTTCAAACCACTGGAGGCATTGGTAAGTTTCAATAAGGCTAAAGAACAAGGCCCAGCAGAAGGAGGTTTTAACTGGTTTGGTATCAACTCTCTGATTTTTACCAATCTATTGGTATTGAAACGATACAATGATGCCTTTAGCTTATTGAATGACAATATCAACCATAAGAACTTCGACAAATTGCCTGAACAATATAAAGAGTTGTGGCTAATAAAGGAAGCTTACATTGAATTTCTGGTCAGAATGGGTAAAATCGATCACAGTACTCTTGAGGAGAATGGACATGAAAAATTCAGACTGGGAAAATTTCTAAACAAAGTGCCCTATTTTAATAAGGACAAACGGGGCTTGAATATTTCAATATTGATTGTTCAGATGCTTCATCTCTTAGCTGAAAAAAAATATAGTCAGTTTATAGACCGAATGGATGCTCTAAATCAATATTCCTACCGGTATTTAAGAAATGATGACACACTACGTTCCAATGCATTTATAAAAATGATACTGAAATTGCCTGATGCCCATTATCACCCTGAAGCAGTAAAAAGACACACTTCAAAATTTTATGAAAGAATGAAGGAATCTCCTATGCAACTTTCTGAATACTTTAGTGATGTGGAAATCATTCCTTATGAAGAATTGTGGGATATAGTACTTGAACTTTTAGAGAAAAACAGGTCATGAGGATAAAGTTTCTGAAATTCTTTGTTTTTCTTATTCCAGAAATACTTATAAAAAATTGAGCCTGTCATATTAAGATTGAATCCATTCCATGCTTTTTCCAAATTTTGTATTGCATACAAACCACTTTTCTCCCACAAGTTAGTATAAGTGGAAAAAATAGATGCAGATGATTTTTGTCTATCTTCTTTTTCAAACAGACTTAAATTAAAATGTCTGTTTTGATTTCTTTTTTCTCTTCTATGAATTGTAGCCAACTTTCATCATTTTCTAAAATCATCGACCTGTAACCATATTCATGGAGAACCCAATACATCAGTCCGTCATTTTCGTTTTCAGTAAACCGTGAGCCTGTGCCACCGAAAGCTATGGGCTTATATTCTGAAAGGCAGGGATGACTGGAACCGGTCGCCCACACTAAAGGTGTTTTTTCACCCCTCCATTCTATAATCATGGATCCGGTAGTTTGGTGAGGACAAAAAATACCACTTGCATGCATACACAGACTCCTTGGTGTACCTCCGCTATAAGAAAAGCCTTCCTCATGGGAAGACATGATCATCGCCAAGTCCTTCAAAGCAACTTCAGGTGCTGCTGTTTCCAAATAATTCAAAGAACATGCTCTTCGAGTATGCTGCCTCGTAAAATGTGACATAATGCTGTCTGAAAAATTTTTCTTAAATGAAAAACCCGATTTTGGTTTTTCACTTTTTATCCATTTTTCAAAAACGCGATTAACCCTGTCGAAATCATATTCAATAGTATAACCATTGGATATAGAATCCCAGGATTGTATTTGTATGGCTGCAGCAAACTTTCCAGCCGTTTCTACCTTCCATGCTGTCTGAGGGTCAATAATCAGAAAACTATTGTCATAAAAGAAATTCTTATCCTGAAAGCCCCCACATACATCCTGACCATACTCAGCTACCCATTCAAAAATGAGGTCTACCGCTTTTTCCGCATTGTTTGCTCTTTCCAATGCCAGTCTTACCATATCCATCCCGGACAATCCAGTATTGGTTTTAGCTTTATTAAAATTTGAAAAAACAGCTTCATTGCCAATAGCCACTCCCTTCTCATTGCAACCCATTTCCGCTCCCCATATGTGAAAAGGCTTACTTAGGATCACTTCATACGTCTGCCTGACCTGTGGTATAGAAATGTAGGTGCATTTCACCATGTCACTCTCATGTTCCATGGATGGAATCCGGATCACTACCTGTGCTTCATTGGGTTCTCTATCTGAATTTTTAGCAAACATTGAAAAACCGGTACTTGTATTCTTTCCTAATATTGCAATGGTGTCACACATCTATTATGGTTTGCTGCAAGAAAATAAAATGGCCGATCTGGAAGATGGATGAGTTTTAGATATTCCGTGGTGAGCAATCAATTTTGATGAACCCTCCCCTACCATATTCCAGATTTTCCCTTTCATAAATATATTCATTCCTTTTTGGGTATCAGGCTCAAGCAATCGTCCTTCCAGGGCATATTTGTCCCATGCTTCTTCCTCGGTCAAATAGCCCACGTCCGATTCCATAACATCCTCAGGGGCCACATGGCCATTATAACCGCTCCATGGTTTTTCCATAATACCTCTTCCTGGAGCAAAGGAAGGAACCAGTACCCAATCCGGATATTTTTCCGGTATACTTCTGTACATTTCAGGGTACCAGGAATCTGCACATATCAGTATTGAATAGGTAGTTTGACTGTTTTCAAATGAAGAAACCGGATACTCCCGCTTATGAGAAATGAATTCCAGCTCCTCAGAGGTTGGAAATGATTTGAATATCAAAGGCTCCACCACAAAACCTTTAGGAGAAAATACGCCACTGACATTGTACAACCTCCCCGGATTAGTTATGATTTGTCCCGAATTAATCTCTGGTTCTTCTAAAACTATTGAACCCCCAACAATATATACACCATATTCAATAGCCAACGATGAAAAAGCAGTAAAATAGTCGTGGGCCATCTGATGGCTCTTCAGCCTGAATAATGCTGCAGCTGGCCGGTTTTTCTCTTTTGACTTCAAATAATTTTTAAGAAAACCCAAAGGCCGCCTTAATGCGATAAATACCATTGCTAAGTTCATGTCCCCTGAGCTGTAAACTATATTTTTTTCATCCACCCCGACCAACCAGGTTCCAATATGTTCAGGGAAAACAACCACGCTCTCTTGAGTCAATATACCGGCATCATTGATTTCATGCAAATAGTTTCTCATTTTTGAATAAAAATGATGGGCTGATGCATAGTCATCCGTTTCCATAAAGGCCTGGACACCTACTACGGTAGTGAAACATTCTTCCAATGAATCCGGATCTCCCACCCATTCATCGATGGTTAATTTCCCTTTTATAGGTGGAGGATCATTCCAACTCAAATGCCATAAGATGGACATCAGGATAACAACTATGGCAACTGTAAAAACCTTTTTCATTCTATTACAACGAATTAACTACCTCGAGAGCAGCTCTTTTTCCTGATAAAATGGCCCCCTCTATATAACCGTTCCATATGGGTGAAGTTTCTGTTCCAGCAAAATGAATTCCACCCACTTTCTGTGAAAGTATATCTTTGAATGCAGTCCAGGCACCGGTAGTTTTCATTCCGGCATAACACCCACGACTCCACCTTTCGGTTGACCAGCATTGCTCCACAAAGTGTGTAGGAAAATTTGCCTGATCTCCAAAGAGGGTTGCAAGGTGTTTGATGATCGTTTCTTTTCTTTTTTCCGGATCAAAGATTTGCAGTGCTCTTGCCCGGTTGGCAATACTAAAAGCCATCAGTTTTCCACCTTGCGCTCCGGGCTCTGTATTGTCGAAAACAGTCTGAAAAGGAAACGTCGGATCGGTGACAGCTATTCCGCTTAAACCTTCTTTTCTCCAAAACGGCTCTTTATACATTGCATAATATTTTATTACTGTCCCCATGGGCATACGCTGCATTACCTGAAATTTCAATGTTGGAAGGTCGGGTTCAAATTGTATAGATGACCATAAAGTAGGAGGTATAGCCAAAATAATCCGTTGACAATTGAATGCTACTTTGTCTGAATTCACCTGATAACCCTCCCCTGATTTTAAAATCGATCGTACCGCGTGGTTCAAATGTATACTTGAAGAAAAAGATTTTGCTATACCATCCACTACCGCTCCCATTCCCCCTTTGATTCTGTGTTGCTGAGCACCTCCTTCTATATTGAACAACACATTCAGATCCTTTCCTGATTTTATGTAAAATAGAACCTGCAACAATGAAATTTCACTGGGATTTACTCCAAATACCGTTTCCAGTCCTGCCTGTAATATTTCCAGCGCAGTAGATAACCAAACTTTCTTATGCAAGTACTGTTGAAGGGTTATCGAATCCCACCAATTTGCTTTTGGGTGAAACCATGGTTGATGAATATCAATGCCCATAGCATTTCTATTAAGATCTTTGATTACAAAATCAATGTTCAACAATACAGGAATTGAAACTTTTGGAATCAAACCACTGTATTGCAAAATTCTATTATTGAAGGCTATCAGATTTTTCCCTTCAGTATATGTGGGAAAAACTTCCAGATTAAAATCTTCTAAGAGTTGATACATTTCATCCTGAGTGGGACCGATCCATTGGCCCCCTAACTCCAATATTCCCGCTTCTTCGTCATATTGGGTGTAAATTCTACCCCCTGTCCTATCTCTTGCTTCCAGTATTTCAAATGGAATATTATACGCTGAAAGAATTTTCCCAGCCGACAAACCGGCCATTCCTGCCCCAATTATGATGACTTTGCTGTCCATATATTAAAGATTTTTCACCAGGTAAAGTCCCATTTGGTTTTTAAAACTCACTCTGATTAAGTGACCATGCTCATCATTTGGGCACAGATGATGGCTCCATAAGTGCCTAAAGCATATCCCAGAACAGCCATTAAAACTCCCACAGGAGCCAAAGAGGCACTAAAAGCCGATGCAACCACAGGTGCTGATGCAGCACCGCCAACATTGGCCTGGCTTCCTACTGCTACAAAAAAGAAAGGCGCTCTGATAATTTTTGCCATCACCAATAAAATAATTACATGAACAATCATCCATATGAAACCGATGGCAAACAGTCCCAAATTATTAAAAACTTCCCCCAGATTCATTTTCATTCCAATAGTAGTTACAAGAATCCAGATGAACATGGACCCCCATCGACTTGCCCCGACTCCTTCATATTTGCGTGCTTTGGTAAAGGAAAGAAATAATCCAAAGGTAGTAGCAATGACAATCATCCAGAAGAAATCGGATATGATTGAATTAAGTTTCCATTGTGAAAGGGTTTGCTCAAACTGCTTGAGAAAAGGAGTGATGACATCCGCACCCCAATGGGAAATGGCTACTCCCCCAAAAGCAATAGCCATCATAACTGACACCGACACAAGGTCAGGAATCCTTTCAACTTTGGCCCTGTAATCAGCTACTCTCCGTTTTAAATCTTCAATGGCGCTGCTGTCGGCTTTCAACCATCTGTCCACTTTTTCATTAATATTGATTCCGTAAAGCAATACACCCATCCAAATATTAGCCACCACAACATCCACCACGATCATAGTTCCAAACAAATTATCATCCACATTGAATATTTCCTTCATTGCGGTTTGATTAGCGCCCCCACCTATCCAGCTTCCTGCAATGGTTGATAATCCTCTCCAGAGATCTTCCGGTGCTGCCTGTATAACCCCTGGAAATAAGTAGGCGGATGCCAGTAATGCTATAGGCCCGCCAATGATGATCCCTAAGGTAGCTGAAAAAAACATAATCAACGCTTTGGGTCCCAGATTCAGAACCCCTTTGAGGTCGATGCCCAGACACAATAAGATGAGTGATGCCGGCAGTAAATAGCGCGACGCGACAAAATACAATCTTGATTCGTCCCCGGAAATGAGGCCCAAAGGCCAATTTAAAAGTGCCGGTATAAAATAGGCCACCAGAAGGGGTGGAAAAAAACGGTAAATCTTTTTCCAAAAAGGGTGATCTAAAGAAGAGGTGTAAAAAACAAAAGCAATGACACACATTAAAAGTCCCAACACCACAGCATCGTTGGTGAAGACCGGACCCGAAGCCCAATACATTCCAGCCATTTTTCTTTCCATTAATTTTCAGGAGGTAATATAATCATTTATTATTATTGGGGACACTGCCTGGCCTAAAAACCAAAAGCGTACCTTCGTGTTCTAATTGATAATTGCAGTTAATTGATCATGAATACCAATATTTATAATTTACTGGATAAAGCAATCAATCTTCAGTTTTTATCTGTTGAGGAGGGAGAATATTTATTCCATAATGCTTCCACAACCGATCTCATGATGGCCGGTCATTCAATAAGACAAAAACATGTTCCCGAAAATAAGGTTACCTGGATCATCGATCGCAATTCCAATACCACTAATGTTTGTGTTGCCAATTGCAAATTCTGTAATTTTTACCGCAGACCGGGTCACAAAGAAGCCTATATTACTTCCATCGAAGAATACAGAGAAAAGATTGAAGAAATGTTTACGTTGGGAGGGGAGCAACTTTTATTGCAGGGCGGTCATCATCCTGAGCTGGGATTAAGGTTCTATGAGAATTTGTTCAGAGAACTCAAAAGCATTTTCCCCCAATTAAAACTTCACGCTTTGGGGCCTCCGGAAATTGCTCACATCACAAAATTAGAAAAAAGCACTCATGAAGATGTGCTGAAAGCGTTAAAAGAAGCCGGTCTGGATTCTCTCCCTGGTGCAGGGGCTGAAATATTGAGTGACCGGGTAAGGAGGTTGATCTCCAAAGGAAAATGCGGAAGTCAGGAATGGCTCGACATCATGAGGGCAGCACACAAAACCGGATTAACTACATCGGCAACGATGATGTTCGGTCATATAGAAACCGATCGAGAACGGATGGAGCATTTTGTAGCAATACGCCAGGTGCAATCGGAAAAACCCAAGGATGCTGTAGGATTTATTGCCTTTATTCCCTGGCCTTTTATGGATGAAGATACCATACTCAAAAAGTTAAAACGCGCCAGAAATACCGTAACCGGTGATGAATATATACGAATGATAGCTATGAGTCGGATTATGCTGCCTAATATTATTAATATACAGGCGTCATGGCTCACCGTGGGTAAAAAAATAGCTCAAATATGTCTTCATTCCGGCGCGAACGACTTTGGAAGTATCATGATTGAAGAAAATGTAGTATCGGCAGCCGGGGCGGCATTCAGGTTCACTGCCGAAGGCATTCAACAGGCTATCAGGGAAGCCGGTTTTGAACCACAACTCAGAGATCAGCAATATAGACCCAGGATTTTGCCTGAGGGTATTAATCAGCAAATACTGGACCGAGAAAAACTGATTGTTGACTGATTGGAACAATGCATTGAGGATTAAAGATATAATTTACTATTTTAGCAGCCATTGAATATCAAACCGCAAGCATTAGTCACTTCAATTTATAATTTTCCTCAACACTATATAGAATCAAATTCTTCCTTTAATCGCTTTTAACCAAAGCTAAGGGTGGACTGATATTTTGCGTAAGCCTTGAAACGATCAATATGGTAAATAAACCGATGAGCATAGCAAATGTACGGAATGGAAATAAAACTTCGTCACCCCGAATCATTGGATATTGAATAAAAGGTTCTATTCCCAACGTTTCGTCTCCCCCGCCAAATCGTAAAATTACAGCCACAAAAAATCCACTTGCTGCACCCCATACATTGGATTTAGGGTCAAATAGAGCACACAAGAGGGCGGGAAAGAGCAAACAATAAACAAAATCACTGCATAGAAACCAAAGTTTGTACACGCTTGTTATATTAAGAGCTATCAAAGTAGCGGCTATTCCAATGATCCAGATACACCGGCTGATTACCTTTCCCAGGTTTTCGGAACTGATATCCGGTTTGAACAGAGGCCTGTAAACATTCCAGCCCGACATAGAAGCAGCGGATAAGATAGATGAGTCAACAGAAGACATTACGGCAGCAGCAATGGCACCCAGACCAATGGTTCCTATTGCAGTGGGGGTGAGGTATCGCATCACATGAGGCAGGATAATAGCCGGTTGGTCCGGAAGAGGAAGTCCCAAATCTGTCCAATCCGTTACACTCCCTATAATCCCAATTATAGAAGCAGGAATGGCCACCAATAAACATATGAACCCAGCAAAAAAGGATAAACGAACTGCAACTCCCGCAGATTTTGCAGCCAGTACTCTCTGGAAATACACTTGCCAGGGAATACCTCCAAAAATCAATAATAATGCATAATCCCACCACATCCAGTAATACTCACCCAGCACATCTTTAGAGGGCAAAAGAGTAGCTCTGGATCCCATCTGGAGTGAATACTTTTCCCATGCACTATTTATGCCCCCCACGTGTTGTCCCGCGTATGGTAAAATGACCAAAAGTCCTACGGTCAGCAATATCAATTGCACCACATCGGTAAGTGCCACTGCCCATAATCCACCCAGAGCGGTGTAAGCAATAGCAATGAAAGCTGAAATGACTATAGCAGGTTGAAGCTCAAGGCCTAATACAACCCCAAAGGTAGTACCTAATGCAGTGAGGATGGCTGAAGTCCAGAATATTTCTCCGCTGAGTGCCGGTATAAACAAAAGGATTGCCATTCGTTTTCCAAATCGTTGGGTAAGGGGATCCAACATGGTTTTGAAGCCGTAATTTCTCATTTTGCGGGCAAAAAATAAGCCGCCGGCAAACAAACTCAAGGCGTATCCCCAGGGCGCCTGCACCCAAATTAAACCATAATTTTTATCATATGTATACTCTGCAGTTCCATTAATGAACCCCCCTCCGATCCAGGTAGCACTCATCGTAAATACTGCAATAAATAAAGGCAATTGACGGCCTGCCAGGAGGATGCTGTTCACGTCATCATTTTTCCTCAGACTTGCTGCATAGGTTCCAATATAAAATATCAAAACATAAAATACCAACATGGCAAAAAACCCAGGCCAAGACACGTCATATTCTGTAAAGAAGTACAAATAAGCGGCAAGACCTAACAATAATATAAATATGAAAAGTGCTGGCCTTGAAGTGGTATTATCTTTAATCATTCCTAATGTACAAATCCAGTTAATGAATGCTATTCATATTTCCATTTATAACCACTAATCTAAGTTCTTCCAGGAAGAATTGAACTAGTTTTTTTTATTTATTACATCATTCAAATTTAATTATTCCTATTCCAAAGATTGCCTGAATCAGAGGATTGAAGATGTTTTGGAAGTCCTGATATTTAGCGTTAGAACAGAATATTTTTGATGTATTAAATCATCTTGTTTGTTTTAAATTAGGAAGATGCTTTTGATAGCGCTTAATTCCAGGTAAATTACTTTATAAAAGTGCATATTTCCTAAAAAGGAACCCTAAAGACAACACTATACCTCATTAAATATCTGAATTATTTTTTATTTTTTGGCAGGCATACTGGCTTTAGTAATTACCTCCCTGTCCAAATAGTGTACAACCTGATCAATTTTATCGCTATCATTAAAATGCAAAGCGGTGTGGGCCCATTGTGACATAGATTTTCCATTTGAATAAGTTGCAGATACCTGATACCATCCCAACAACCATACACCTTGGGTATGATATTCATTTGCCGGTGTATTTACGGTTACTGGAAGCCAGATATCGTTTTGAAAAGACAAGGAAGTAATTTCACTGCCCCTTCTTTGGTTCCAATATTCAGTGATGGCCTGCTTTCCGACTATACTGTCACCGTTATTCCATAAGTAAACAGCATTGTCTGCAAACGATTCCATATATTTTGGAATATCGTTTGATGCAAGTGCCATTAATCCCGACTTTCCGATATCTACATACTTGGCATCAGCAAATTCAACAGGAGCTATTCCTTCATTTGATGTTGCATCATCATTTACCCCGGCTTGCTGATTGCTCTTGCAAGATAGTAAAATGACTAATAGACTAAAAGATAAAATCTTCAACATTTTTGTAAGAATTTTTAATGGTTAATGAATAAAATATACTTCTAAGATCGAAAACATTACTGTTTCCTGACTCAAATATAAATTCAAGAATTGACTTAAATATTATTTTATTCAAAATTATTTATTACAAATTTTTAATAATTATTTTAAATTTTAACCAATATTTTATACTGTTGTATAAAATAATTTATTGCTTTATTTTCTATGTTGACCCAAGTATTATGGAAGTCCGTATTTATCTAAAAATTCAAACGTAAGTTCTTTAGAAGGACGAAAATTTCAGACATAGAAAAGAAATAATACAGCAATAAATCTTGTGAAATTACGCTAACATATTTCAAAAGGAACTCATTCTGAAATAGCTTGCATTCAATCCATAAAATTGATAATAGAAAAGGACATTTTCTGAAACGAAATAAATTATCCTGGCACAAATTAATAAAACAATAAATGGGTGAACCTTTCCGATAAATACTCTCATTTTCTCAGCATTTGAATCCAATAACCTGGTTTTTCAAAACTACTTAAGATTGTTTATTTTCTTCAATCAGTTCACCATGAATAAATTCATTTATGTAATTAAAACCTTCTGACTGACCATTGCTTTTAATATCTTGTTTCATATTTTATTTTTGTTTTTGAAGATCCAGACGTACAACAATAGGACGCTGACAGGGTTAACTTGTCTGCCGGATTAATTTATTATTTCATTAGAAGTGTTTATACAAAAAAAAATGATGACTGAAAAGAAAAGTACGGACGTTAATCAATTGGGAGAATTTGGACTGATAGATCATTTAACTTCAGGATTTCACATCAGGCAGCCCAATACTATAAAAGGTGTAGGAGATGATGCTGCAGTCCTGAGGACTACAAGTGATGAAGCTATTTTGCTGACCACTGACATGCTGGTAGAAGGAATTCATTTCGATGTGGTCTACACTCCTTTGAAATACCTGGGCTATAAATCCATGGTGGTCAATTTTTCAGACATTTATGCTATGAATGGCAAGCCTTCACAGGTATTGGTTTCTTTTGCCATTTCCAGCAAATATTCGGTAGAAGCTATGGAAGAATTATATGAAGGGATCAAAGAAGCTTGTGAACATTATCAGGTAGATCTGATAGGAGGAGATACCACCTCTTCACCCAGGGGAATGGTACTCAGCATCACAGCGATAGGGAAAGCAAAACCCGATAAGGTAGTGTACCGAAGTGGTGCAAAACCCGGTGATATTATTTGCGTGACCGGTGATTTAGGAGCGGCATACCTGGGTCTTCAATTGTTAGAAAGAGAAAAGGAAATATTTTTAAATGAACCTGGCATTCAACCGGACTTTTCTTCCCGCCAATACTTAATTAAAAGGCAACTTCGCCCTGAAGCCCGGGCTGATGCCATCACCTATTTTGAACAATCCAGGTTTCTGCCTACTTCCATGATCGATATATCCGATGGGCTGGCTTCTGAACTATTCCATATATGCAAACAAAGTGGCACCGGGGCTTTCATTGAAGAAAGCAAAGTGCCTATCCATCCTGAATCAGAAGAACAAGCGTTGGAATTCCATATGAATCCTATTACCTGCGCATTAAATGGAGGTGAAGATTATGAACTCCTTTTTACCATTGATCCTTCAGACCTTGAAAAAGTGAGGTATATGCCTGATGTTTTTCTTTTGGGAGACATCACTGATCCCGAAGATGGCATTCATTTGCATACAACCGGCGGCAAATTAGTGCCTTTGGAAGCCCAAGGGTGGCAGCATTTTACCTAATTATTACGTTATTTTGATTATGTCTATTAATTGTAAGTTTTTATATTCAATTGATTTTCAACTTTAAAAAGTATTTTATATCTTTGCTGCTTTTTAAAATTGATTTGGGCTTATCCAGGCTCGCCAATCAAATCACATTATTATATCCATTCTTTAACTCATTTAACAACAAATAAATTTAATCATGGAGTATTTTATTAAAGCTTATGGACACACCGGAAGATGGTATGGTTTATTATTATTCATAGTGAGTTTTTCACTTTCTGTTCAAGGACAGAGCAACAATACTAGCGCTTCTGCCACATCACTGTATAATGAAGGACTTGGAGCACTTAAAGAAAAAAACTATGAAGCCGGTCTCGACCTTATGATTAAGGCGCTGGCCAAAGCAGAAGAAGAAAATCAGGAAAAAGTATTAGATCTGGCAAGAAAGAACGGTTCTGTTGCAGCATATAACGTAGGCAATGACAAAAGAAAGAATGGTGAACTCGATGCAGCCATTGATTTTTTTGCTATAGGCATTGAATTGAATCCTGAAAATGCTTCTAATTATTTAGGGAAGGCCATGACCATGGAAGAAAAAGGAGTGAATGTTGAATCCTTATTGGCATATATGGAGGCTGCTTCGGCATATATATCAGCAGAACAGGAGGACAGAGCGGAAAAAATGAACATCAAAGCAAAAAACTTCATTGTCAAGGCATTTATTGATAAGAACTACGATTTTGTCATTGAAGGTGGCAAGGCATATCTTGATGTGATGCCCAATGCCGATATACATTATTATATTGGTAAATCCCTGGCAGAAAAGAATATGAATGATGCGGCTTTGAAGCATTTAAGTGAATCAATCACTTTATCTGAAGGTGATGCAGAAGCCGATTTTGATAAATTTTACTATGCTAAAGCGCAAGTGCTTGAGAGTTTAAATAAAATTGAGGAAGCCATTTCCACTTATAAAAAAATTAAAGGCGACAAATACAAAGATCAGGTTGAGTATAAAATACAAAACTTAGGTTCCAATTAGGAATATTTGTTAAAAGTTTGGGAAAAACTCCGGATTTGTCACCAGACATCCGGAGTTTTTTTTTATTATAAATAATGGAAATGGTTGTGAAAAAATTAATAATAAATAACTCATTAGGGTAAATTGATATATTAAAATTATCTTTATATTTACAGTCCAATTTTTTTATAACCGGAATCCAATTAAAATGACAAAAGAAAAAGACGAAAAACTCAAAGCGCTCAGGGCCGTAGTAGATAAACTGGACAAGACCTATGGTAAAGGCACCGTAATGACTTTAGGTGATAAGGAAGTGATTGACGTCGACTCCATATCCACAGGTTCGTTAGGCCTTGATATCGCTTTAGGGACAGGGGGATTTCCCAGAGGCAGGGTGATTGAAATATATGGTCCGGAATCTTCCGGGAAAACCACGTTGGCCATCCATGCCATAGCCAATTGCCAAAAACAAGGAGGCATTGCTGCATTTATTGATGCCGAACATGCTTTTGACCGTTCTTATGCTGAAAATCTGGGTGTGGATACCACCAATTTATTGATTTCTCAGCCCGACAATGGAGAGCAGGCCCTTGAAATTGCAGAAAATCTGATTCGTTCCGGAGCCATTGACATCATTGTCATTGACTCAGTGGCTGCTTTGGTACCCAAAAGTGAAATTGAAGGTGAAATGGGTGATTCAAAAATGGGCCTTCAGGCCAGATTGATGTCCCAAGCCATGCGTAAACTGACTGGTACCATAGGAAAAACGGGATGTTGTTGCATTTTCATCAATCAATTGAGGGAAAAAATCGGAGTTATGTTTGGTAACCCGGAGACCACAACGGGTGGAAACGCATTAAAATTTTACGCTTCTCAGAGGGTGGATATTCGCCGATCCGGTTCTGCTATAAAAGACAAAGATGGCAATGTAGTGGGTAATTCCGTCAAAGTGAAGGTGGTTAAAAACAAACTGGCTCCACCTTTCAGAGTAACTACATTTGACATCATGTATGGAGCAGGTATATCCAGAACAGGAGAAATAGTTGATTTGGGTTCAGAACTGGATGTGCTCGGAAAAAGTGGTTCATGGTATAGTTATGAAGGGACTAAAATAGCCCAGGGCAGAGAAGCTGCCAAGCAATTTTTGGCTGATAATCCTGAAGTTATGGAAGAAATTGAGAAAAAAATCAAAGAAAAATATCTCCCCGGAACCAGTACAACAGAAGATTGATTAAAAATTCACTTTTTAAATTTTTATTTCATTAGAAATGAATTACTACCAGTCATCTGGTTTGTGATAAGTACTTATTGAAAATTAGTTTCTTGATGGAAACTCTCATTCCTTCAATATCTTCTCAGCATGTACACTACCGTCAGCAAACACTACCTGTAAAATATACACACTCTGAGGAAAAGTGGCCAGGTCGATGTAATTCCGATTGATCACATTAAGAAGCCTTTGACCTGAAAAGTTATAAACACTCACTTCTCTGATGTCTGACTCCACCTGTATGTTTATTATGCCGGAGGTCGGGTTGGGAAACATGGAAATACTTTTTTGGTTAGGCACTGGCCTAATCGAAGAAGCGGTACGACAACCTTCTTCATCTTTGATGTATCTGATCTTGTTGTAATCTGTAAAGCAGGCAAAAAAACCATAGAAACCCGAGGGAAGTTGAATGCAATATATACCAAAAAAGGCCGAACGATCCGAGCCGATTTTTTCCACGATAGTGGGGCCTGATTCAGCACAGTGATCAAAATCCTCATAAATATCCCTTATGTGCCATCTTCGCAAAAAGTCTCCCTCTTCCGTCAGTACCGAATCGATCGATTCTATGATATACGCATACGGTTCAAAAGAAGTTATGTGGCTTTCAGCTGTAAATGTCATATCGTAAAGATGCGACACCGATGGCAGGTGGTAAAATACGGTGTCCCCGGGACGGAGATCTTTGGAAAAATCGTGGCGTAACCAGAACCGGCCGTCTTCATAAAAGTACACTTTGTCATCCTTATAGAATATGGGGATTTCACTTTCCGGCAGGTACTCATCGTAGGCAGTCACGCCGATGATGTTACAGAGCCTGTTTCCAATCAAGGTATCCCTTACAGTCTCTACATAGAAAACATTTTTAAAACTTGAATTGTCTTGTGGTATGTAGATCCAGTGAGTCCCCAAAGCGTACTCCGAAGTGTCTATTTCTTCCGTAAGGTAGTATTTAATCAGAGGAAGTGTTTTATCTGAAGACACTTCATTTCTGAAAAGTGCAGGTTGAAGAGTACTTTTCCTATTGTCAGGCATATCTCTATGGATGCCTGTTATCACACCAATAAAGAAAAATGTTATAAGGACAATTTTCATTTACATAGACCATTTACACTTGAAAAAATTGTTTTTGGCGGCAATAACAGAATTTTAGTATTTCAAATAATATCCCTGTAATTACAAAAATACATATATATTTCCAATCAATTAATAAAGCAAATTATTTTGAATATTATTCCCTTTCCAAATCTGCTACTTTACATTGTATACATTTTACTAAATGTTTAATATATTTTAATATAGTCTGCCATTGAGTCTATCTTTGCTTACCTATCCATTCTACTTTCAAAAAAATATGCAACCATTTCATATTGGAATAACTTAAGTATAATGACTTTCCTTTCTGCTTTTATTCAATTATTATATATTGCCTTCAAATCAGTTTTTAAATGACAAAATGGATATCAATGGGCACTTTCCGGTTTTTCAATCTCATTCTGGGAATTTGGATATTCCTGTTTATACATACTGTTGAATCTCAATCAATTGATGGTTTTCCAGCAGCTTCTGCACTTAGGCAGTTGGAATGGGAAGGCCAATTCAAAAATACCGTTGACTTTGATCGCTTCAAAAAACATTTGGAGCAGTTGACTCTTGAACCTCATGTAGCCGGCACTCCCGCAAATGAAAAAGTTAGAGATTATATGACGGAAACCATGAATCTCGCAGGATGGAAAACAGATATTTATCCTTATGATGTGTACCTTTCAAAAGGGCCTGGAGAATCCATGCTGGAAATCGTAACACCTGTCAGGTCTCCTCTTAATCAGCAGGAATATATCCTGAAAGAAAACCCTTATTCATCGCATCCTGATCTGTGGAAGGGCTGGAATGCCTATTCCGGCAATGGAGATGTTACCGGAGAAATAGTCTACGCCAACTATGGCACAAAAAGAGATTTTGAACAATTGAAGGAAATGGGCATTGATCTTCATGGCAAAATTGTCATTGCTCGCTATGGAGGCAATTTCAGGGGATATAAAGCCAAATTTGCAGAAGAATATGGTGCTTCCGGCCTCATCATATTTACCGATCCTGGAGATGCCGGATATGCCAGAGGTCTCACTTATCCCGAAGGTCCATTTTTTAGCGAAAGCACCATCCAAAGAGGTTCATTGCTAACGGTCGACTGGACGGGTGATCCATTAACTCCTTTCCATCCGGCTCTGCCATTAGATGGCAATAAACAAATTGAAAGACTGGATCCTGAAAGTGTAGGTTTTCATACCATACCAGTAATACCTATAGGCTATGCTTCGGCGAAGGAGATCATGGCCTTAATGAAAGGAAGACCTGTTCCTACGGGTTGGCAGGGTCATCTCCCATTTACCTACCGTTTGGAAGGAGGCCCGGATCTCACGGTGCGATTGAAGGTTCATATTGAAAAAGATTTTGTCCGTATATTTAACGTCATTGGAACGCTCGAAGGATCAGAATTTCCGGATGAATGGATTATTCTGGGATGCCATTATGATGCCTGGGGTTATGGCGCGACTGATCCCAATTCAGGAACAGCGATGCTGCTTAGTCTGAGTGAAACACTAGGAAAAATGGCCCGTAAAGGAAAACGGCCCAAAAGGTCTATCTTGATTGGACATTGGGACGCTGAAGAACACGGAGTCATTGGTTCGAGCGAATGGGTGGAAGAAATGAAAGACGAACTGAGTGCTAAAGCCATCACGTATATCAACCTGGATGGCGCCGTTTCCGGCAAATATTTTGGCGCTTCTGCAGCTCCTTCGATGAAGCAAATCATTCTGGACGCTGCTAAAGAGGTCATGCATCCTTATACCGGTAAAAGCATTTTCGAAACCTGGGCCGGCGACAAGCCTGAACCTGTCCTGGGTAACCTGGGCGGAGGATCTGACCATATCGCTTTCTACATGCATATAGGCATTCCTTCCATAAATGCAGGTGCCGGTGGGCCTACGCTTTATCACAGCAATTATGATGACTTGTATTATTACCGGAATTTTGTGGATCCGGAATTTAAAATGGGAGGTACTGTAGAACAGATCATCGGCATCATCAGCCTTCGGCTGGCCAACGCTGATCTGATTCCTTATGATGTTGAGCGCTATGCATTGGATTTGAAAAAACATTTTGAAAACCATGAGAAAAAAATCATGGCCTTTGATGAAGGATTCCAGGGGTTTACACTGTCAAAAAATGCAATAGAATCCCTTCAGAATTCTGCCATACTGTTGAAAACAAAACTCAAAGAAAAATTGGAAAAAAAATCTCTGAAAAGTGAGCTAAATGTGATTAACAGACAATTGATAAACTTCGAAAAAAGCTTTATCGATGCGGAAGGAATGCCGTTTGGTCCATGGTACCGGTCCTTATACGCTTCAACGGATCCCTTCAGTGGATATGCCTCATGGATTCTGCCTGGCATCATGTATGAAATCGAGCAAAAATCTACCCGCAGGTTAGATGAGTGGGATGAAAAATACAGCAAGGCCATTCTTCACTTGAAAGATAAAATGGATGCGCTGGCCCAAATGTTATAGTATAGTGAGCAGCATTTATACAAATAATTCCATAGCCAACCGGTCAGCAATGTGTTTGCCGGCTCGGGTGAGGACAAAATGATTATCCTGATTTATCCTGATAAAGCCTTGTTCGATGAATGTTTGCATTTTATTGAGAGTCAACTCTTTGAATTCTGTATTTACTTTTGAAGGATCTACACCCCACACGGTACGCAGGCCTGTCATGATATATTCATTATGCCTGTTTTCCGTTGTGAGAATTTCTTCTTCAAATGGGATGATGTTATCCGCTATACTTTTCATATACAATATATTGTGGGAAACATTCCATCGGCGGCTCATGCCATTATATGAATGAGCGGAAGGGCCAAGACCCAGGTAGGGTCTTCCTTTCCAGTAATGGGAATTGTGTACAGCATACTTACCATTGCGTGCAAAATTTGATATTTCATAGTGCTCATATCCGGCAGACTGCAATGCATCCATCGCCATTTCCATTTGCTGTGAAGCCTTATCAGCATCTACATCGGCTACCTGCCCGGTTTTGACAAAGTGATGAAGCGTTGTTTTTTCTTCCACAGTCAGGCAATATGCGGAGATATGATCCACATCCAATGAAATCGCCATTTCAAGGTTCTTTTTCCAAATTTCTTCGCTTGTGGTTGGGCTTCCATAGATTAAATCCAAAGATATCTGTTCAAATCCGGCATCCTGGGCACGCTTAATGGCATTTTCAGCTTCCAAAGCCTTATGTACTCGGTTCATGAATACAAGATCTACATCAAAAAAAGATTGGATGCCTACACTCAGCCGGTTGATTCCAGAATGGAGCCAGGATTTGATTTTGTTGTACTCCATATCATCAGGATTGGCCTCCAGAGTAATTTCTGTCCCTGAATCCATAGTGTAATGTGAAAATAATTGATCCAGGAGAAAAAGCAGACTATCCGTTTCAATCATGGAAGGGGTACCGCCACCAAAATAAATGCTTTGTATTATATTTCCTGTAAAATAGGACCTGGATAGATCCACTTCTTTTCCAATAGCACTGATCATTTCTTTTGTATACTTCTGTGATGTTGTAAAATGAAAGTTGCAGTAATGGCAGGCCTGCTTGCAGAACGGAATATGGATATAAATACCACTCATCTTTTTGCTATCGTTATACAGTGCAAGGTATGTATTTAAAAGGTTTCTTCACAGTATTCATTCTCAGTCTGGGCGTCTATCCTATGTGCTCCGGTCAGGAATATCTTCGTACGCACATTATCCATGTTGATGAAGGAAACGAAATGAAGTCTGATATGTTTGCTGAAGTGATCCCGGATTTATTGAACCGCAATGAACTGCTTACAGCTGCCGACTCCATTCGAAATTACTTTACTAACCAGGGATTTTTGTCCTCATCTGTAGATACCATAGTTGTGGTCGATAGTATGGTCTTTTTTCATGTGTACACCGGGTTGCAATTTAGTCTGGGACAGGTAGAAATACAACCTCAGGATCAGCCCTTGCTTGAGGACAGCGGTTTCCTTCGTTCACAATGGAAGAGCATTATCATGACAAAAAGCCGGTCAGATGAAATAAAAGCAAGCATTTTACATCACTTAGCCACTAAGGGGTATCCCTTTTCTTCCGTATATTTTGACAGAATACAGATAGAAAAAGACAGGATCAACACTTTGCTCCTTATTGATAAGGGACCGTTGATTACTTATGATACATTGGTCATACGAGGTAATGCTTCTGTGCGAAAAAACTTTCTTCAAAACTTTTTTCTCTTAAAAGAAGGCGCGCCCTATAACCAGGAAGACATCCTGAACATACGGAATAAAGTTCGTGATCTGACATTTTTGGAATTAACTCAAGACCCACAAGTCATGTTTGTCAATGAAAAAGCCCATGTAGTATTGCCATTACAGGAAAGGAATGCCAGTCGTTTTGATTTTATCATAGGACTATTGCCACTGACCACAGCAGGAGTGCAGAGATGGACAATTACAGGTGATTTTACCGGAGAGTTTATAAATAAGTTGGGATCGGGAGAACGATTTTTTGCTCAGTTCAGGAGGCTTCGACCAGAAACACAAAATCTGGATATTCAGGTCAATTATCCTTATTTTTTAAATCTTCCTCTGGGAATTGACGGACAATTTTTTCTGTTCAGAAATACTAATCAGTTCTTGGAAATTGTAGCGGATGCCGGAGTCTTTTACCCCATATCGGGAAGAGATCATATTTCATTTGGCTGGGAAGTCAATTCCTCCCGGTTGATTGAGATCAATTCAGAAGCCATTCTAAGGTCAGGTCGTTTGCCTGAACAATTGGATATCAGAGTAACTTCCGGACAATTAGGACTCGTATTCAATCGATTGGATGACATATTCAATCCTACCCAAGGTTGGTCATTGCGATTCCGGATGAGTGCAGGACAAAAGCGCATCATACCTAATCTGACGATTTTGGGACTGTCAAATGAAGAAATTGACTTTAATGCGTTGTATAATGAATTAAATCTTTCCACCTTGCAATTGCATGTCAGAATGGGATTTGACCGGTTCATGGATGTCAGACAATGGGCGGCAATTCGCCTGGCTAACCGGTCGGCATTCAAGTGGAATCAGGAGGGCTTGTTCGATAACGAGTTTATGAGAATGGGTGGCAATCGGCTTTTGCGGGGATTTAATGAAGAATCCATCTTTACACCGTACTATTCCATATTTACAGCAGAATTCAGGATATTATTAGACAGAATGTCATATCTGTCACTTCCATTTATAGATTATGGCATTTTCGGTGTGAGAAATGTCGATGGGTTAGTGACCAGTGATCATGCAGCAGGGATAGGTCTGGGATTAAACTTTGCCACCCAGGCGGGCATCTTCAACATCGCATTTGCTACCGGCAACCGGTCAGGACGAGGGTTTGACTTCAACGATACAAAAATCCATTTTGGTTATCTGAGTATGTTTTAAAAAGGAATTTCCTATTTTTAAATTCAACTTTCTACTTTTCCCAGGACAAAATCTCTGATCAGTTGAGCAGTTATTTCCGGTTCTTCATGCTGAACCCAATGGCTGCAATTTTGAAGACGCTCTATTTTAAATTTGTTAGTGAAATATCGGGGAAGATCATCTAAAAACCACGGACCCATAGCTTTGTCCTGCATGCCCCAAATAACGAGTGTCTCCACTGAATATAAAGGGGTAGTCCTGTACTCTTTCTCGCGAAGTGCCCTGGCAGCAGCCCGGTAATAATGTGCCGGTCCACGAAAATCACTTTGACCGGTAAATGATTTCTCATATTCACTGATGATTTCTTTAGTAAACACCTCTTTCTTCACACTGGAACCCCGGAGTATGCCCCAGAAAAATGATTTTCTGTTTTTGTTCATCCACCATTCCGGAATAAAAGGCAATTGAAAAAACAGGATATACCAGCTCATTTTAAATTGCTGCCATCGAGTGATCAGACTTTTAAACAATAAAGAAGGGGGAGGACAATTGATAATGATGAGCTTTTCTACCATCCCGGGATACAAGGAGGCAAAAGACCAGGCTACTCCGGCACCCCAATCATGACCTACAACGATGGCCTGGTTTACATTGAAAGCATCAATAATTCCGGCAATGTCTGCTGCCAAAGTTTTGTAATGATAATCTCTGACAAAACGCGGTTTATCAGAACGTCCATAGCCTCGCATATCCACAGCAATCACTTTAAAATCAGAATTCAATAAGGGGATCACTTTATGCCAGCTGTGCCAAAATTCAGGAAATCCATGCAATAGAAGCAGAAGTGGCCCTTCCCCGCTTTCTTTGACATGAAATGTCAGTCCATTGGCCTGGATATAGCGACTTTCCATATTTCAGTTATGTGTTTAATGCCCCGCATACGCTGATGACCTGCCCTGTAATATACAAAGACATATCAGAACCCAGAAAAACACATGTGTCAGCGACATCTTTCCCGGTTCCCAATCTTTTCATAGGAATGCTGTCAATATAGGCTTGTTTTGTTTTGTCATCCAATGCTTCCGTCATATCTGTCTCTATGAATCCCGGAGCAATGGTATTGCAACGGATATTTCTGCTTCCAACTTCCTTGGCAATGGATTTGGTAAAACCGATAATGCCAGCCTTGGAAGCGGCGTAATTGGCTTGACCTGCATTGCCAAAAACTCCAACCACAGAACCCATATTGACGATGGAACCTCCCCGGTTTTTCAGCATCGGACGTAAAGCATGTTTGGTCAGATTAAACACCGATTTAAGATTAACCCTGATCACCTCATCCCATTGTTCCTCAGACATTCGAAGCATGAGAGTATCGCGGGTGATACCGGCATTGTTGATGAGAATATCGATTTTACCAAATAAGGCAAGAACTTCATTCACAAGATCTTCGGCACTTTTATAATTACTGGCATCCGATTTATATCCTTTTACCGTGATTCCTTGTCCTGATAATTGTTCTTCTATAGCGCGTGCCTCTTCGTCTGAAGAACGATAGGTAAATGCAACCTGCGCACCGTGCCGGACATATTGTTCTGCGATTGACCTGCCAATACCCCGGCTGCCTCCCGTGATTAAAGCCGTTTTTCCTTCCAATAACTTCATTATCTTGGATTTTGTGATTACCGGACTAAATATAGAATTTTTATACTAATTAAAGGTAAAAGTGGTTCCGGGGATAGTAGTAATCTTCATTTGCAGGAAAACGTAAACAGGTAATTGATATATTTGAATGCTATTTTCAAAAAAAGATGCTATGGAAATGACGATATATGGGCGGAATCCGGTAAAAACCGCCATAGAAGAGGGTAAGGCTTTTGAAAAAGTCTTTGTACTTCGGGAGCTTACGGGAGAATTTGAGGTTCTTGTGAGACAATACTGTCGCGATCAGAATATTCCCATTTCAAAGGTGCCGGCAGTGAAACTGGATCATCTTACCCGCAATAAAAACCATCAGGGGGTGGTAGCCATTCTTTCGCCCATTGTCTATAATAACTTCGAAGACATATTCTCACAAGATGATACACTGGGCGCCATTGCTTTGATTCTGGATGGTATTACCGATGTAAGAAATGTGGGTGCGATAGCGAGGTCTGCCCTGGCTTTTGGTGTTAAAGGGTTGATATTGGGCACTGGTGGTTCCGTTTCCATCCATGAAGATGCCATCAAAAGCTCTTCTGGTGCATTATTAAAAATTCCGGTATGCAGAGAAAAAAATACCTTGATCGCTATAGAAAAACTTCAGCAAATGGGATACTATGTTTGGGCTGCAGATGGAAATGCCCGGCAATCGATACGCCAAACCAAAGCTGAAGGTCCGGTAGCCATTATCATAGGGGCAGAAGGCAAAGGTGTAAGCAAAGAAGCTTTGAAAATTGCTGATACTAAGGTCAGAATTGAACACGAAAAGACGATGGATTCGCTGAATGTTTCGGTGGCTACAGGAATAATACTCTATGAATTATATCATCAAATGACAGGAGAATAACATTAAACAAGGATTGTGAAGAGGAATTTAATCAATGTCGAAAACCGGAGAAGTTTTTAAATAAACATACTCTTTGTGTGTGCTTATGCGATTTTTCTGGTTATAAAATAATTTCATGATTATGCGAAGTATTTTCCGTAAGGAGAAATGAGAACAGAATAAAAATCCTTAAATATTGAGTAGAGTGTATTACAAATAGCACAATTATTTGTATTAACCATAGTTACTGGACTTTATCCTGTTGTAAAATATTATATAGCGGTTCTCCTTTTGTCAGCATTGTACACTGGTATAAGTAAGCCTTTCAAGTTACTTTTGACCTTCATGGTTAATTTTAGACATGATGATAAACTTTTTTCTTCCATTTCAGCTTTTGTTTTTACTATGATCATACAACATGCCTTTGGCAAAAGGGTCATCGAAGGATATTTATACAAATGAAAGTAAACCTCATGCAAATGTTAAAACATTCAGGCCTTTACAGATGGATGGCCTTCATTCTTCCCCTGGCCATTTTGGCAAATCTGCCAGGTTGTAAAACTACTGAGAAATCAATCATTCAGGCTCAGGGGATTCAACAGAGCTCGTATACCCTTGAGAATGCATTGCTTTGGAAAATCAACGGCAAAGATCTTGAACAACCTTCCTATCTCTATGGTACTATCCATCTCATTCCGGGAGAAGATTACTTTCTTCCTGAAGGAACATTAGGGGCTTTTGATCGGGCAAAAAAAGTCGTTTTTGAAATCGATATGAGTCTGATGTCGGACATTTCTTCCCAAATGTCACTGTTGAAAGACATCTTCATGAAGGACAATCTTACTTTGAAAGACTTACTAAGTGCTGAAGACTACACTTTGGTCAGCGATCATTTTTCAAAATTAGGAATGCCGTTATTCATGCTTGAAAGGATGAAACCGTTGTTTCTCTCCGTATTTGCATCTACTGAAATTGACCTTGGAGGTATACAGACAGGCTCGATGAAATCCTATGAAATGGAATTTTTTGATATGGCAGAGAGCGCCAAAAAGCCTGTAACCGGATTAGAAACCATCGAATATCAATTGAGTATGTTTGATTCCATTCCTTACTCCGCTCAGGCAGAAATGCTGGTAGAAGCCATCCGTGCTTCTGATACGGGATCCGATCAGTTCAGAACCATGATTGATATGTACAAAGAACAAAATGTCAATGCTATGATAAAGATGATCAGTGATGATGAAGGGGGAATGAAGGGGTATGAAGATCTGTTGGTGGATCAAAGGAACCGAAACTGGATTCCGGTGATGACTAAAATGATGAAAGAAAATACTATATTTTTTGCCGTGGGTGCAGGCCATTTAGCTGGTGAAAATGGGGTGATACGGCTTTTGCAGAAAGAAGGATATCAGGTAAAACCCGTTAAAGGGGCTAATGACCTTTAAGCTTGAATTTTTCTATTAATTGGTTTGAATTCAAAAACAAGTCGTTTTACACAGAAGAATCATCCTAAGACTTACCTGTCATCACAATAAAAAATTAATGAACTTATAAATCTACCTATACCTTTTTTTGAAAATTATTGTAAATTTGCATCGCTTTTGAATAAGGGTACTGACCCATGGTGTAATTGGCAACACAGCAGATTTTGGTTCTGTTATTCTAGGTTCGAGTCCTAGTGGGTCAACCAACTTTTCCCGGGAATCTTCTTTAAGAGTAACAGCCAAATTCATCCCATTGGATATACTTCCTGTAAGTTAAAAAGTCATTGAGCTGAATGGGGCATTTTTGTTGATTCATTTAATTTGAATACATCACCTGACTTTCAATATGAAAAAAGGTATAAGTTGAATTCTATAAATCAGATAATACTCTGACATTTGTACAATAAGAGGTTATATTTTGGGCAAGTTATGATTCATGCAAAAAACCAAAGAAAACACAAACCATAGAACCTTAATTTGTATTTATTCGGACAATTTTCAAAAGGATAATTACCCTAAAATGACATGGCAGTCTTATACTATTTAAATACATAGGGTGAGAATGCTATTGACCTTAAGAAACCAGAGATACCAAAAGGAAAATACGCTTTCGAAATTTTTCAAATCAATTGCGATTGGGCAATGGTTCGAATAAAAGATATAGATTTTAGAAGTGAAAAATCAACAGAGGAAGAGCTTAATCATATCAAACGCAAAGAAGGAAATGCTGCATAACAGCCCGCAAGCACCCGCCCAATTCTTACGTTAGCATCTTTGCAAAAAGAATGTATTATCTTTGGTGAAACGATCTTGTGAAAAATGGGACATTCACCGGCTATCAAAACATTGATTTTATTTTGATGAAAACCGCTTGCAGTATTGATTACAAATCATTTTAAAATCCCAGACAAATATTTGAACAAATGAAGCCCGCATCAACAATGGTCATTGTATCAGACATCAATCAGATATTCACTAAATGGACAAAACGAATATAATGAACCCAAACTTTGAAGCCGGAATCAATTGAAATAAGCTAACTAATGACAAGAAAAATAAATGTATCAAAGAATTGCACATATTGCCCTGATGGTTAACAACTATGATGAAGCTATTGAGTTCTACACCCAAAAACTTGACTTTCAGTTATTAGAAGACACCTGGTTGAGTGACGACAAGAGGTGGGTAATGGTAGCACCTCAAGGAGCCAAAGAATGTTGTTTATTATTGGCGAAAGCTGTAAATGAAATACAAGCCAAATTGATTGGTAATCAAACAGGTGGAAGAGTTTTCTTATTTCTTTTTACAGACAACTTTTGGCGAGATTACGAAAAATTGAAAAGCAGAGAAATAAAGTTTATTAAACCTCCGCTAGTCTCTGAATACGGAACGGTTACTGTGTTCGAAGATTTATACGGCAATATGTGGGACTTAATTGAGCCAAATAAAAACAACAAAGGACTCATAAACTTTAGTAAGTCGAAATAAAATGACTTTAACACAGCAGGCAATAATTAAACAACCATCCACTAACATTTTTTATCATAAGATAGGTCTTCCTGCCTGGGGTGGGAAAGGATGTATTCCAATGAAAGTAATGTGTTGAATTCAAATTTATTGAACTATGTTATACCAGAAATGCAAAATCCATTCAAAGCAAAGACACTGTTATTTTTAATACAGACTTTCAAACATTAACTTTGAACTGAAATAGTTGCCACGCATTGGAGAAAGTGCCTTTTTTCAATGTGCAAATACCATCAGAACGGCAATCACCGATAAAAAAGTAAACCATATGGAAAATTTCGATAGAAAAAATCATTTGGAGAATTTCTACCAGACAAAACAACTAAACGAAGTAAGTTGGTTTCAGCCAACACCTGAAACTTCGCTTGATTTCAAAAGACAGTTTAACATCCCGACAATGGCAAAAATAATTGACCTTGGAGGTGGAGACAGTTTCTTCGTTGACCACCTACTTGATAAAGGCTTTCAAGATATAACAGTTCTTGATATTTCAGAAGCAGCTATTGAAAGAGCCAAACAACGACTTGGCAACAGAGCAGAAAAAGTCAAATGGATTATTGCTGATGCTGCAAATTTTCAGCCAATGGAAAAATATGATTTTTGGCACGACCGTGCAGCATTTCACTTTTTAACAGACGATCAAGAAATCTCAAACTACTTGCAAACAGCACATGTGAGTATTAAACCTACAGGTGTGTTAGTAATTGGAACATTTTCGGAACATGGTCCAAAAAAATGCAGTGGAATTGAAATAAAAAGGTATTCGGAAAACTCAATGGCTCAACGACTGAAAAATTTATTTGAGAAAATTAAGTGTATCACTATTAACCACAAAACACCATTTGATACTTTTCAAAACTTTGTGTTTTGCAGTTTCAGAAAATTACAGGTCATATAATGTTCAGAAAAATAATTCAAACTGATGCTTCCAAAACAACAATCATAATCCGATTGATTGTTGGAACAGTATTTTTATCAGAAGGTGTACAGAAGTTTTTATTTCCAGCTATTCGCGGAGCTGGACGATTTGAAACAATTGGATTGCCCTCACCTGAATTTTTAGGAAGTTTTGTCGGTACATTTGAAATTCTATGCGGAGTATTGATTTTACTGGGCCTGCTTACAAGGTTGGCAAGTATTCCACTTATTATTATAATGATTGTTGCCATCGCAACTACCAAAACAGAAGTGTTAGCCACACAAGGATTTTGGGAAATGATGCACGGAAGCAGAACAGATTGGTCAATGATGCTAGGTAGTATCTTCCTCTTAATCAAAGGTGGTGGCCGTTGGTCGGTTGATAGAAGGATGTACTAGGAACTAGGAACTAGGAACTAGGAACTAGGAAATAGGAACTAGGAACTAGG
>DAOLDB010000024.1:0-18612 GCA_035327565.1 Saprospiraceae bacterium | reverse complement strand
GAACTAGGAACTATGAACTAGGAACTAGGAACTAGGAACTAGGAACTATGAACTATGAACTATGAACTAGGAAATAGGACGATAATGTATGAAATAAAATAAAAAAAACATGAACGATAGAAAAGATATACTGAAGGAAAAATCTTTTGCATTTGCTTTGCGAGTAGTGAAACTTTATCAGTTTTTGACTTTAGAGAAAAAGGAATTTGTTTTAAGTAAACAGTTTCTTAGAAGTGCAACATCGATTGGAGCAAATATTAGAGAATCGAAAAACGCTGAAAGCGGAATGGACTTTATTCACAAGTTAGCGATTGCTCAAAAAGAATGTGATGAATCTCTTTATTGGATTGAATTGCTCAGAGCTTCAGAATTTTTAACTCAGAAAGAGTTTGAATCTGTTCATGCAGATGGAAGTGAATTATTGAAAATTATCAAAAGCAGTATTTTAACCAAAAAGCAAAATTTGAAGAAAAAAAAAGCAGGTTCATAGTAAATCATTCATAGTTAAAAATAAAAATGGAGATAATAATCATATCCCTTGCAGCCTTTATTGTTGCTATTCTAACTTTCTTTTCAGGTTTCGGGTTAGGAACAATTCTGACACCTGTTTTTATGATTTTCTTCCCAGTTGATTTAGCTATTGGATTAACTGGAATTGTGCATTTTTTCAATAATGTTTTCAAGTTGATTTTGGTAGGAAGAAATGCAGATAAAACCGTATTGCTACGATTTGGCATTCCTGCTGTAATTGCTGCAATCATAGGTTCTTGGTTACTTTTAAATATTCCTGATGCAAAACCTCTTTTTTCATACGAACTTTTTGGAAATACTTTTGATGTGTTTCCAGTTAAATTTATTATTTCCATTCTCTTAATCATTTTTGCAAGTATTGACCTTATTCCCTATTTCAATACACTTCAATTTGGTAAAGATAAATTACCCATTGGTGGTGCATTGAGCGGTTTCTTTGGAGGACTTTCTGGAAATCAAGGTGCTTTGCGGAGTGCGTTTCTTATAAAAGCAGGACTTTCAAAAGAAGCATTCATCGGAACTGCTGTTCTGGTTTCAACTTTTGTGGATTTTACAAGATTAAGCGTTTATGCCACCCGTTTTACAAAAGCGGGTTTAGATAAAAACCTGACATTAGTTATTTGTGCAACCCTCGCAGGAATTGCAGGTGCATTTATTGGAAATAAATTATTAAAAAAAGTAACACTACAATTTCTTCAAGTAACCGTGGCAATTATGCTAATAATAATTTCAATTGCTTTAGGTGCAGGACTGATATAAACAAAAAATAAAATAACAAAATTTTCAATCGTAACTTTACTTGCAATATTTCTACTACCAACCCATTCCATTGGCATGTGGGTTGTGAATTTCGGAACTGCAAGAACATTATACAAAGGTCGATTTCGCTTTGTCGCAGGAATGGTTAGAAAAATGGTCTTTCCTGGTGACCCTAAATTGATACCCGCGTTTTTTATTATTCCACTCTCAGGTTGTAGATACAGTATAAAACAGAATACTACGTGCAAGGCTACGCCATAAATGAAAAGCGACTGCAGCAAAAAAAAATGCGGGTACAACACCTTAAAACAGGAATTCAGATTCTAATCAGGGCTATTCAAGAAAAAGCCGCAATGCTTGTTTACCTCATCTCGAAAAATCACGCCTTTACTGATGACAATAAACGAATTGCAGCTGCCTGCTTCCTTCTCCTTTTTGGAGCAGAACAGTTTATTGACTAAATCCATCGGAATGCAAATTATCAGCAATGAAGCCCTGGCCAGCTTGACACTCTTTGTTGCCGTCAGCAAGCCGGAAGAAATGGAAACTGTGAAAAGACTCATCCTAAGCGTATTAAATAGAAATCAATGAGCAACGAATCAAGCATCGTTTTAAAGGTCTGAAGCTTCGCCGGCGTACTCCCTGACGATGGTGTAAGCTAAAGCGATTACTTAGAGCAGCTCACCTATTTACTCTTCCTAAAAATGGTGGATGAATTTGTTCTTGCACATCATTGGTGAAATTGACGGAGAAAATTTCATTTCATCCGCTGATGCCTTAGTTACTGTTGAAGGAAAACGATTCGATTATGTGATGGCCAATCTGCCATTCGGCAAAAAGTCGAGCATGACCTTCACCCATGAAGAAGGTGAGCAGGAAAAAAAAATTTAATATACAATCTTCAGGACTTTTAGGCGACTACTTCCAACAAACAACTCAACATCATGCAGTACATTCGCACGCTGCTCAAGGAAAACGGAGAAGCAGCAGTGGTTTTGCCGGAAAACGTTCTATTTGAAGGTGGTGCGAGTCAAACGGTTCGGAAACAAATGCTGCAATCCATAGAGTTACATACCATACTCCGTTTACCCACCGGCATATTTTACAAACCGGGTATTAAAGCGAATGTCCAGCTTTTCAACAACCGTCCGGGAGCAAAAGAAGCTTGGACCAAAGAAGTATGGATTTACGATTATCGAACCAGTGTCCACCATACATTGAAAAAGAAAACCATGCAGTTGGAAGACTTGCAGTACTTCATCAACTGCTACAATCCGAGTAATCGAAACGACCGAACTGAAACATGGTCAGAAGAAAATCCGGATGGAAAGTGGAGAAAATTCACTTATGATGAAATTATTGCCCGTGACAAAACCAACCTTGATATTTTTTGCATGAAAGACAAAAGCCTGGCAGACCTTGACAACCTGACTGACCAGAATATTTTAGCCTACGAAATCATCGAGAACATTGAAACGGGATTGGAAAGTTTCGGGGAAGTGATGGAAACGATTACAACGATGTGAGTTAATGTCATACTCGATTCTCCACTCTTTTATATTTGCTTTCTTCAATTCATTTCCCCAACCAATCGAGTTGTCCAAAACCTGTCCATGCCCTAATTGCTTCAATATCCACAATTCGCTCGTTCCAACCTAAAATATCGTACCTTCACTGGCATTTCCTCCACCGACTCCACGAAACCTTTCAGGGCGAAAATACCCACGAAATTGGGCTGAAAATCAAAGTTGTAAATATCCAATTCTTTGTAGTAAAAATGCTCGATCGGGCTGGCAGCGTACAAAAACCGGTATCGTTTCCCCCGCTTTTCGATGCGAAGGGCAGAAAACCTAAGGTTGTTGTGTACAATGGCAGAATTGGCTTCTTGCAGTGAAAACAGTTGGTGGTGTTGCACTTCCTCCACGTTAGGACTGTTTTTCCCAAAATCCGCCACGCCCTGTACAATAATCTCATCAGGCTGCTCGAAGCCACCAAAAAAATTGTTGAATGCCAACGAAAGTCGTAGACTTTTGCCGAGGTAGGTGGTGTCTTCGAGCAGGAGCAGCCCTGCTTGTTGCCAATTTTCCTTCGGAATGAAATCAGCAAAATGCACCTCCACATCGAAGCATTCGCCCTGAATACGTCGCACTAGCAGGTTACTGATGCGTGGCGTTTGGTCTTTGCTTACCCAATTATCGCCCTTTAGGGTGAAAAGAGTAAGGTTGCCGTTGTTTTCGCCTCTTCGTTGCCAATGCGATGGGCTTTCTGACAGGAGTAACCAGTCATTTTGATACAATATTTCGGCGTCTACATTTTTAAAATTATCTGAAAACACTGAATGCTGTTCCTGTGAAAAAATCATGAAAATTGCCAATGTCACAACCATCAAAGCCAGATAAATCATCCTGACAAGCCCTCTTTTTCTTGACAAAAATGTTTTGTCAGTCGAACCATTTTGCACTTTACTTCCGTAGATGAACTGATTCAAATACCGAAACCAGTACATGAAATGTTTCCTGTCTCGCTTGCGCTGCACCTCAGTCGTAGCAGGTGCAGCGACAAGATAGCGGGCAAGGGTGTCGAGCGTGGCTGTAGATGGGTTTTCAGGTTTTGAGGTTTCAGGATTGAGGACAAAGACCGAGTAGTTTTTCAGGCTTTTCCAGCCAACGACCAAGCCCGTCTTTTCCTCGATTTCGTTACTTAAATGGCGGCTTTCAGGTTCTGTCAGTGGTATTGTCAATGCCTGCCCAAAACATTTAGCACAGACAGCTTTGAAAAGTTGCTCAAATGCTTCCAACTCGACAGTTGTCATTTTTAACGTAATATTTGGCCCCAAGCAATTGAACTTGAGGGATGTATAATGAAATTAGGCTAAAATTTGAGAGATTTGGTCAAATGCCCATTCAACCACTCCAAATTTAGTATTATGAAATACTAATTTAACGTAAATAAGTTGATTGAAATATTTGTTATGTTGGATGATTTTTGTCAACCAACCGTGCACCTTCACATTAGTAAAGTATTGGCCCATCTGTTTGAGGATCTTCTAGAGCACTGCTACTGTGATAATGGTTATCTGATTAAACTCTTTGAAACCTTTTACTGCAAGCCCTTAAAGTTGGTCACAAAGGTATGAAGCAAAATGAATAACAAACTCATGGACTTGACCGATCGATTGTGGCTAATGAAAAGAGCCATCATAGAATCGGTCAACGATATTCTAATGACTGTCTGCTTTATTGACCATACTAGACATCGAAGTCCATTCAATACTTTGTATCATCTTTCAGTAGGTCTGGTGGCATTCTGCTTTTTGGATGAAAACCATACATCTCCTTCCCAACAGATTAAATCAATAACTATAAGGGCCAAAACCTACGAAAATTAAGTCTGATAAAGGATTGAAAGAGAAAAAATACACATAGGTTATTACCATTTTTTTTAAAATTCCGCTACGTTTCTGTTCAATTTCCGCTCATATAATCTGCTTTGTCGAAGATTCGTTTAAATATTTCAAACAATGAAAAATTGGTTTTTTGGATTACACCTTTTATGGGCGACGCTTGCCGGGGCGCAAAACCTGCAATTTCACTACGACTTCCGACATAGCCTCGACCCCAACCTGAATCGTCGAAACTTTCCCTCAATGAGTTTTGAATACTTCAAGGATGGCGATTCCACAGGCTTGTTTCTGTTGAAGATGCAGATGGATTTTAACGGTGAAAAGAGCAATGTCGGGCAGGCCTTTTTACAAGTCTCCAAGAACTTGCGATACTGGAAGCCAAAGGTTTTTCTCACGCTGAACTACTCAGGGGGACTGGGTATTACACCACCGGGGTTTGGCTATCACATCAGCAATTCGTTTGGTATGGGCGTGGCGAAGACCTATTCTTGGAAAACAAACGTACTCAGTCTTGGCTTTTTGTACCGCTACAGCGCCTTTCAACGAGCAAGCCATGACGGACAAATTAACTTGTTTTTCTTCCGGGGAATGTTCAACTACCGCCTGCAAGTAGCAGGCAGTATCGTCGCCTGGACTCAAAATCGGGATCTCGGTATTGAATACACCAAAGACCTCCGGGGAAAGAAAATCATATTTTTTGGCGACCCTCAAATTTGGTGGAAACTACGGGGCAACACCTCCATTGGTACTCGAATCAACCTGTTTTACAAGGTCTTGACGGATGAAAACCGGGTACAGGTTTATCCTACGCTGGGGATGCGGTGTGAATTGTGAGTACCAGCCCGTTAACTGCACTGTAAAAACAAACGGTATGTTGACGTTCAAATTGCCCTCACGGAAATTGCCCGTATTAGCTTTTCTCCTTGGTTCTCAAAAGCGAGGTAGAAGGTCGGTGGGTATTTGAAATGGACGCTCCCTTTTGGCTACATCAGGTATAACTTGAAGCCAACCTTGTCCTGGATACAGATAAAGATGCTTTTTTCAGGTGGTGGCATCCATGCTCCACATCCCGAAATATTTTTCGAGGCAACGCCTCACCGCTTACACATTGGCAACGGTGAGAATTATGTGGTTTTTTCATAGTAAGCAATGGTTGAGTTACGTCGCATGAAACATTCAATGAATCCCAAATTGGTCGATAAGTGCGTACATTTTATATGGACAAACAGGTTTAGGTTTTTAAGACACTATCAATTAAAGGCAATTCAAAAACTACAAGAGGCAGTTGCAGATGGAAAAGACAGATTTCTTTTTGAAATGGCAACGGGGACAGGAAAAATATTGACATCAGCAGCTGTCATCAGACTGTATTTGAGAACTCAAAATGCAAGTCGCGTCCTCTTTCTTGTTGACCGGTTGGAACTGGAAGACCAGGCATGGAAAGCGTTTACAGAATATTTAAAACCCGATTACAGCACTTTCATTTTCAAAGAACATAGAAGCGATTGGAGAAAAGCAGACATTTTGGTTACTACTATTCAATCCCTGATGCACAATGACAAGTACCGCTATGATTTTTCACCCACCGACTTCGACTTTTTAATATCGGATGAAGCACACCGTTCCATTTCCGGAAATGCACGTGCGGTAATTGAATATTTCCACGGCTACAAATTGGGATTGACAGCTACCCCTAAAGATTATCTCAAAGGAGTTGACCCAGATAAAGTTAAAGAAAAAGACCCCAGGGAAATTGAACGCAGAATGTTGCGTGATACATATTCTACCTTCGGGTGTGAAAGTGGCGACCCGACATTCAGATATTCGCTTATTGATGGAGTGAATGATGGTTTCCTTATTAATCCATGGGTTTTAGATTCCAGACCAGAAATCACCACTCAATTATTGTCGGATGAAGGCTATGCGGTAATTATTCCAACAAAAGAAGGCGAAGAAACAGAAACTTTTGTTTCCCGTGATTTTGAAAAGAAGTTTTTTTCTGAAAAAACCAATAGGATTTTTTGCCAGACTTTTTTAGAAAACGCTTTAAGTGATCCGATTACGAATGAAATAGGCAAGTCCATCATTTTCGCAGTGAGCCAGAACCATGCACGAGAGCTAACAGAAATGCTCAACGATTTTGCAGAGCAACTTTTTCCTGGAAAGTACAATTCTGATTTTGCCGTTCAGGTTACTTCGCAAGTTGGGGATGCACAACAAATGACCATAAACTTTACCTACAATAACCTAAATGGCAAAACCACCTGGTTAGAAGGTTATAATTCATACAAAACAAGGATTTGCGTTACGGTTGGTATGATGACTACTGGTTACGATTGTCCCGATTTATTGAACATTTGCATGATGCGACCTATATTTAGCCCCGCTGATTTTGTGCAGATTAAAGGAAGAGGTACCCGAAAAAACACCTTTGAATTCAAATTCAAAAACGAACTGAACGAAGAGGAAATCATCCGGCGCGATAAAGAAATTTTCAAACTCTTCGACTTCTTTGCCAACTTCGAGTACTTCGAAGAAAAGTTTGACTATGACGAAAACTGAAACTACCGCAACCCAAAAAAGGAAACGGTGAAGGCGGAGAAGGTGGCGTTGATATTGACAAATACACTACTTACCAACCCGACCCGCTTTTTAGTTTGGTTGAAGAACCGATTGGACCTGAAGGAATGCGGATTGACAGAGAGCTTTTTAGAAAGTTTGAAGACCGTATCATCATGGACGACATCATCAAAAAAAATGTAGAACTCGGAAATTGGGAACAAGTGGCTAGCCACATACAGCAGGAGATTTTCGATAAACCTTATAAGTACTTCAATCTTGAAGAAATGAGGAAAGCCACCAAAATTGACCGTAAAATTTCTATTCGTGAAGTGGTAGAGAAAATCTTTGGCATCATTCCAAAATTTAAATCAAAGGATGAATTACTGCAAGAGGAATTCGACAAGTTTATTTCTATCTATCCTCCTGAAGAAGATGTAAACCTTAGGGCTATGAAGTATTTTTTCAAGGCATATATAGTTGACCAGGACATTCGCAATATCATTGAAACCAAAGATTTTCACTCCCTGCATTCACACCCAAGGCTTACCATTTCACAATTTAAGGCAGTAGCCAACAAATACAGGGAAGTGATTCCTGATTACATCAAAGATTATGTCAACCTTGATAGATTTGCCGCCTAAGCTATGATGAAGAAAATTCGCATATTTATCAGCAGTGTTCAAAAAGAGTTTTCGGAAGAGAGGAAGCTTTTGTTTGAATATTTAATATCTGACCCCTTGCTGGGTAAGTTTTTTAAACCTTTCCTTTTTGATTTGTTACCATCCATAGACCAGTCCACCCAACCGCTCTACCTGACGGGCTATATAGAACGCAAGGGCACAGGCACCTCAGATATAGTTCAAAAATCCCTGGCAGCAGGTCTCAGGGAACCGCAATTTATACAAGATGAGGATTTCAGAACCATCATTTACCGGACAAGTTCTGAAAAAGTAACCGACCAAGTAAGAACATTAATTCTAAATATGGAAAAAGAATATTCCAGAACCGAATTGATGGGATTACTAAAATTAAAACATGGACAAACATTTAGAGAAAATTATCTTAATCCTGCACTGTTGGACTTATTCATAGAAATGACCCAGCCGGAATCACCCAATAGCCCAACTCAAAAATATCGCCTGACCGAGAAAGGCCGGCAACTTAAAAAAATCCTAGAAAAAAAGTAAATGTTAGACACCCAAACAAAAAAAAGAATAGACGATTGCCGGGATATTTTGGTAGGTAAACTGCCCGACCCCAAAGCACAGATTGAGCAGATTACCATTGGGTTGATATACAAGTTCATGGACGACATGGACAAAGAAGCCGTTGAATTGGGAGGGCAGGCAAAATTCTTCTCGGATTATAAAGTACCAGACTCCGAATTTCCTAATGATCGTATTAAGGATAAAGTCATTGAATTCAGCAAATACGCTTGGGACAGGTTGATGTACCCAAAAGTAACGGCTTCGGAAATGCTCACGCTCTATTCAGAAGCCATTGAGGGAATGGAGAAAAACCCAAACATTCCCCAACTATTTCGTGATATTTTCAATAATGCTTAATTGCCATACAAAGACTCTGAATCACTCAAACTTTTTCTAAAAACCATATTTGAATTTGAATACACCCACAGCGAAAAATTCGGTGATGCTTTTGAACAACAGCTTTCGGTGATGGATTCGCAAGGTGATGCAGGGCAGTTCAGAACACCACACCATATCATTGATTTTTTGGTAGCCATTATTGATCCCAATAAAACGGACACGATACTTGACCCTGCATGTGGCACTGCGGGATTTTTGATTTCTGCTTACAAACATATTCTGTTGAAAAACAGTACAGCCAAAGCCTGGGTTGGCTCAATGAGAAAATTGAATGTATACCAATACAATCAATTAGCGGATGATCAAAAATTCCCATTGACAGGTGATTTATTGACGCCTGACGACCATAAAAAGCTGATTCAGAATTTTGTGGACTATGATATTTCGCCCGATATGGTGCGGTTGAGTTTGGTGAATTTGTATTTGCACGGATTTAATACGCCCAACATACACGAGTACGACACACTAAGCAGCGAAGAACGGTGGAATGAAATCTACGATGTGGTTTTGGCCAATCCGCCTTTTATGAGCCCGAAAGGTGGTATCAGACCAAATGAAAAATTTACCATCAGCAGCAACCGTAGCGAAGTGTTGTTTGTGGATTACATATCCGAGCACCTGAACCCCAATGGAAAGGCGGGCGTCATTGTACCCGAAGGCATCATTTTTCAAAGTGGAAAAGCCTATAAAGACTTGCGAAAAACGTGTGTGACTTGAACAACAATCAGTCAAATTGTTGATGTTTTAAAACAGATGAGAGTAGGTCTCTCAATGACGACTTTCAGGAGTAGTCATTAAACCACTTTTTGCTGCACTATTAGGAAACTGTGGTGTGGTGAGCGACAAAGAAAAACGGGAATAAGAATTCCTGTAGGTGTGAATACAATGAGACAAACACGAGTGAACCAATGATGAAGCCTCGAAAGGATGAGCAGAGTTCAAAAAATGTACTAAATGTACATTTTTAGCGGCGAACCGAAGCCTCCGGCTGAGGCAAGTACAAAGTTGAGATTGGAAGCCAGCATCCGAGACAAAGTACAACGAGCACCGGATTATCGGTTGTATCACTCCCGGGGTTAAGTGGGCAGGACTACATGACAGGCGGTACATCGGAACAAGTGAAGTCATTGTCGCGCTGTAAAACCGTAATAGGGGAAACAGCCACTATAGGTTGTGGTAAGACAATGGCGGCAGACCGCTTCGTAGTAGTGATGAAACAGCTGTAATGGTTGTGGAGCGAAGGGAGGGGCATGTTTGAGTTTCATTTAATAACCTACAACCGGCAACGGGATGATAGACTATTATGAAACAAAGTCGCAACCAATCACCAAAGTGATGGTATGGCAGGCATACAAGTAGGTACGAAAGAACAAAGGCAGCTCCGGCATTGACGGAATGACCTGGACATTGCTTGAGCGCGATTTGCCCGGTCATTTGTATAAGCTTTGGAATCGATTGAGTTCAGGAAGCTACTTTCCACAGCCTGTCAAAGCTGTATTGATACCGAAGAAGGGGGGCGGAACAAGACCATTAGGTATTCCCACCCTTTTAGACAGAATCGCACAACAAGTTGTAAAGCACCATTTAGAAATTCTATGGGAGCTACTGTTTCACGAATCATCGTATGGGTATCGACCCAGGCAAAGTGCACATAATGCGGTGGCTCAAAGTCAAAGGAACTGTTTCAACCATGACTTTGCCATAGATCTGGACATCAAGGGTTATTTCGACAACATCGATCATGACCTAATGATGAAAGCATTGCGGCACAACTGTAAAGATAAATGGGTGCATCTGTATGTTGAGCGTTGGTTAAAAGCCGATGTTATGCAAGAGATGAAAATTCGGAGGCGTACAACGGGAACACCACAAGGAGGGGTTATCAGTCCACTACTATCCAACCTGTTCCTGCATGTGGTGTTTGACAAATGGATGGATACATACCATCCGGAGATACCTTTTGAGCGGTATGCAGATGATATCATCGTACATTGCAAAACAGAAAAGCAAGCACTCTTCATGAAACGTGCAATAGAGCACCGAATGAACATGTGCAAACTAACACTTCATCCTGAGAAAACCAAAATTGTGAACCTAAGAGGCAGAGCGGAAAAGAAATATCCAAGGAAATATGATTTTCCTGGGTTTAGTATTCGACCTGTCATGAGGGAAGTCAATGGTAGATGGCTATTGTTGCCCGGTACTTTTGCAAGTTAGAAGTCTAAGAAGGCAATACGAGAGAAGTTCACAGAGATGGAAATACAACACAAGCGCAGAATTACCTTTCAGGAACTTGCGCGAATATTAAACCCCATCATACGGGGACTAATTAATTACTATCATAAATTTTGGCAAGCAGGAATGAGAGACGTATGGAATGGCTTAAATCATCGAATACTCAAATGGGTGAAATGGGAAAAGGGAATGTATTAGTACGCATCGGTCAGATGGCTGAGGCGACAATACAAAAATGCCCCAAATTTATTTACTCATTGGAAGTTGGTGCAACCTTAACTATCTTAGCAGCGACAAAGAACATGAGGAGCCGTATGAAGGGAGACTTTAACGTACGGCGTCGCACTGAGCTTGGTCGAAGTATTCTGTATGATCTTCTATAGTGGCACTGTTCCACCGAAATCACTGGCATGGTCAGACCGAAATAGCCAGATAGGCGGTAATAGTAGAAAACCGACACAACCACACATACCAAGTACACCTTTTTATCATTGGGTAAGTCACGAACGACAAAGAGAGATTCTTTTTGCAAGAAAAAATGCTATATGCAATAACTCATAGACACCATTCTACAATTCGGTTCGCTGACCAATCAACAAATACAGTTGATTAAGTCAAAAGCTGAAGTCATAACCTCGCGAAAATCGGCTATGAAATTTGAAGCACGAAAGTAAAACAGTAAATCTTTTATTTTACCTTGGTGGTGTCAAAGTAAAATATACGAATTTTTATTTTACTTTTGTATAAAACCACAGAGATGATACAACTTGAGTCATACAAGGCAGGAAGGTTTGAAAAACACCACACAGGATATACCTATTTTTTACCTGCGCAAGTGAACAAGCAATGGAAATGGGAAGACCAGACCCTGAACCTGCTCTTGGAAAAAGCCGCCATCAAATTGGGTGAGCTGAATTCTTATGCCCGATTAGTGCCCAACATTGATTTGTTTATCCAACTGCACGTAACCAAAGAAGCGGTGGTTTCCAGCCGTATAGAAGGCACACAAACCAATATAGACGAAGCGCTTTTGGAAGAGGCCGAAGTGAACCCCAAACGAAGAAACGACTGGAAAGAAGTCAATAATTACATCAAGGCACTCAATGAAGCCATTACAGAATTAGAAAAACTGCCCATCTCTTCACGTTTGCTCAAACAAACACATAAAACCCTGCTCAGCAGCGTGCGAGGTGAGCACAAACTGCCGGGCGAATACCGCAGCAGCCAAAATTGGATTGGTGGAAATACCCTCTTAGATGCTGTCTTTATTCCACCCCATCAAGACTTTGTACCAGACCTGATGAGCGATTTGGAAAAATTTCTGCACAACGACAGCATCAATGTACCTGCACTCATTAAAATCGGAATTGCGCACTACCAGTTTGAAACCATTCACCCCTTTTTAGATGGCAATGGCAGAATAGGGCGTTTGCTCATTACCCTGTTTTTGGTGGATCAAAAAATATTGGAGAGACCCTTGCTCTATCTCTCAGCTTATTTTGAAAAAAACAAGGGTTTGTATTACGACAACCTGACCTTTGTACGCAGCAAAAACAATATGACCCAATGGCTGAAATACTTTTTGGCAGGCGTGGCCGAAACAGCAGAAAACGCTACTCAAACGCTTAGTGCCATTCTGGAACTTAAAGCCCGAATCGAAAGCAGCCTTACCAACAACTACGGCAAGCGAGCCGCCAATGCCAGCATATTGCTCAATGCTTTGTTTAAAAAACCCGTCATCCACGTAAACGAAGCACAAACCCTATTGGGCGTAAGCTACAAAGCCGCCAACGATTTGATAAGCGAAATGGAACAAAGCGGCCTGCTCAAAGAAATGACCGGACAAAGCCGAAACCGGGTGTTTTTATTTGATAAATACCTTAAACTGTTTTGATGATGAGCGAATGGTAAACATATAAGTTGGTTGACTTTTTAGAATTAAATCCAAGAGTTCTTTTAAAGCAGGGAAACGAATATTCATTTGTTGAGATGAAGGATTTGATTGCAACGCAGAAATATATTTCACCTTTAGCCAGGAGAGAATTAAAAGGCGGCTCAAAATTTCAGAATGGCGACACACTTTTTGCCCGAATTACACCTTGCTTAGAAAACGGTAAAATCTGTCAGGTTAAAAATCTCGATAACAATGTCGGGTTTGACTTTATGGAATTTTTGAATCTCAGGGGTAAAGAAAATGTATCTGATAATGATTTTGTTTACTTCCTGTCATGGTCTGAGTTTGTAAAGAATAATGTTATTCAGATAATGACAGGCACTTCGGGACGTCAAAGAGTAGAAAAGTCCGCGTTGGAACAGCTGGAAATTCAAGCCCCCAATACACCATCAAACCACCTAGAAAAACTTACTGGAAAATTAAGTAAATTTTATAGTATTCGGATCAATAAACAATGGCGGAGTATCTTCATTTGGGACAAAGGAAACGCTAGTGAAGTGGAAATAATTGATTATCATTAAAAAAAATAAAAAAATGGAAAAGTTAGCTAATCTACATCCTGGAGAAATCTTGAATCACGAATTTCTTGAGCCATTGGAAATCACCGCATACCGACTTTCCAAGGACTTAAAAATTCCGCAAACTCGAATTTCTGAAATCATAAAAGGAAATCGCCGAATTACAGCAGACACAGCTTTGCGATTGAGCAAGTATTTTGGAAATTCTGCAAAATTTTGGCTCGGTCTTCAAGACGATTTCGATATAGAGGAAGAAAAGGAATCAAAAGAATCGGAACTGAACGAAATAAAACACTACGAAAATAAAATCGAGTAGACAAAGGGGAATCTCACCCCTAAGCCTCTCACAGAACCGTACGTGAACCTCTCGATTCATACGGCTCTTCTTAATCCAAATCTCTAAGGTCGAATGCCTTCATACTGCCAGTGTACAAACAAAGATGGGTAGTCTTTTGATAAGCGTTGTAAAAACTTGTACGCTGCATACCATCGCTGTTTCCTGAATCTGCGGTATTTGTTGCGTATCCATTTTACAAGGCGAACGTGCAAAAGTCTAAATACCTTGCGCATTTCGCTCATTCGGAACTTGCCGTAGTAGTTGATCCAGCCAATTGTTTTGAGACGTAGCAGTTCGGCAATTTTGCTGATGGGAAAATGTACCCACCGATGGAATTCCATCGCTTTCAGTTCTGCTGCTATCCTGCTTCTGCTCTTTTGGCTGATAGCAGGGCTGAATCAAGTCGAAAACCATTCCTTACACATTCCTCTGTCCGGGTTCTTTTATGGATGACTTTGGAGGTAAATATATGCCCGTAAAATAGAATGTCATAACGGGTATGGCTGCCAATGATGCAAAACTAGCTCATATTGCTTGTCGCGACATTGGAAAGTTTACGGCTATGGCATTTGAAGAACCTGAAAAATCTATTGGGCAAAAGCTGAACCTGCTTGGTGATTTTATGTCAGGAAACGAATTGGCTGCTGTGGCAAGCAAACTATCGAATAAAATTGAATACAGTCACAAACTAATTTCGATAGTACTCATGTGGTTGTTTGCAAGAGCGTTCATCCCATTAAGAAGGCATATTGAACGATGGGGACAAGAACCTTACCCTGATGAAATACTAAGGGCAGTATATCAAATAAAAGAATTAAGGCCTGAAACACTGGATTTTAAACAATACATCAAATGGAAGGGCTGAGACAAGAAACTTTAAGTGCTTTTTGGTTTTTTTTTTATGATTGAGAAAAGGCGATTAAATTTTGTTTCTGAACAGGCAAATTTTGAGTAGGATGCAGGCAATCTGGTGAAAAATTTAACAAATTATTGAACAAAAATAGCCCCATATAGCCAATAGATGGAACCCCAACAAGCACTAAATCTGAACTATGTAAAAAAGTGGTTCAAAATACTTAAGATTTGTTTCGGTTCATTTATCTGAATCATTCTGATTTTGGTGATTTAAATTACATAATCTAATAATTTACATGACAGAAATTTTATGAAGAAATATACTTCACTTCTTCATGAAAGCATGACTTTTATTATAGCTCAAATTTCTCCACAACCACTCGAGTGGTCCAAAATGAAAATATCGAAGCCATATCGGACTGACAATGAGTTGAAATATCCAAATCGAAAAGACTACGTACAACAACTCATACCTCTGCAATTTTCCAAATAAGGCGAATCCAACGCCGGTAAATACAAACATACAGATGATTGAATGCATGATGTAATTGGTTAACGCCATTTTTCCAAGAGCCCCTAATGCTTTTTTTACCCAACCAAAATATGGAGATTTGCAAAATATCATGATCATTCCAATGTGCCCGATGGCTACTGCTATTCTTCCAAAATCATAGGTTATATTGGCCTTAGAAAATGCCAATGGAGAAAAGTTGTTATTCATGATCAATTCGGATTCATAGTAATTTATGCTCAGCCCTATCAGGTAACCGGCAGCGACCATGAATAAATAAAAGCGGTACGGTTTTTCACCGGCCAATAACTTCCATTTAAAGAAGGCGATTCCAATTAACATCATACTCAAAACATCCCATAAATTATAACGGTAAAAATAATATGTATCTGACTTAAAATTGAAAGGTGCCAAATGGGCAACAAGACTAAAATATCCACCATGCATTTTACTATTGAAGTCCTCCACAAATTCAGGTGATTTTTCCCTTTGTATGATTTCCCATTCATGTAAGGCATCCTGTTGTTCCCATGTTAATTCTTTCCCCTGTTCCTGGTACTCTTTTGCCAGACTTGCCATTTCTGTGAATGTCACCTTTGACTGATACTCAAAAAAAGACCAGGTAGATCCTATGAGAACCAGAACAATGGCTGTACCAACCAATACTTTTGGACTGAGATTTCTGAAGCTGTACACCAGGAATCCCATCAAGGCATAATCATACAAAATCTCTCCTGTCCATAAGAGTAAATAGCCGTGAATAAGACCAAATACCAACAACCAGATGAGGCGTCTAAAATAGACATCTGCCCCCGATATGCCTGCGCCCTTTTTTTCCAGTCTTTCCAAAAGTATAAACATGCCTACTCCAAATAACAATGAAAAAAGTGCCCGCATAGTACCTTCGAAAAGCATGTTATTGGCATACCAGGAGAAGAGGTTGTATCCGGTATCACCTCCCGAAACGGTTGGATCTGCATATGACCCATAAAGCCCGAATGCAGTTATATTCATCAATAATATTCCGCATAGCACTATACCCCGCAATACATCTAAAGAATGGATACGCTCTGTAGCCAATATTGGAGTCAACGATGTCGCATGAGAAGTGTTGGTTTGATTCATTTTGTGTTGATATTTAATCAAAGTTAATTACAGTTTTGTAATTTGATTATCATTGGTTTTTTTTATTTACAGAGGTGAAAAAACACAATTTCTGCCCAGGATGGACAAGAAGCTTGTCTATTGAAGAAAAGCAGGAAACATCAAAGACTTGGATATACAAATCCTGCCCTTGCACTGTATTTAGATTCTTTTCAAAGCTAATCCACAAGGGCATACATTGTATTTGCAAATTAATAGATGGAGTAGTATGCAGATCGGGTTTTTACGATCCTATTAAGTAGTTGCACATTTGCATTAGTCCAGACTTGCTCTCTGGTATTGACAAGGAAATACAAACTTTCTCTGATCTCAAATAATTGTTTGTCCGCTTTGTACATCCTCTGAAAGAGATTAATCGTTCCGGAAAGCGTTTTCAATTACTTCTTAATGGCGCTTTAATCAAACACCGTAGTTTTATAGAAATTCAGTAAGTCTGTTGATGAATTTTTCTAATTCACCCCGGATTAAACTCCATGATTATGAGCTCTATTAACTTAACATCCCCACGATCCCATCTAAAAAAATAGCGGTGCCTGAAATTCAATACCTACATTAAAATCATTGGGGCTAAAATTGATTAGAAAATCAGACCCAATCACTTATGGCAAATATCTCGGTACCGGAGTTTCCATACTGTATAGACTGCCACACATACATTGACCCGATGAGCAGAGAATTTACCTTACTACCAACTTCAGGTGGCTTTTACTTTGTATCCTATGTCTTTACCGAAGGTTTCAGTTTCATTTCACTCAATCTGGCGCCGGCTAAAGAAACAGAAATTATGTTATATTGGCCGGAAGATACTGTTATAAAATGTTTCAAAATCCTACACTATGCTTATATTTGGGTGTAAGTATTTATTCTCATCGACAGCAGCCATATCATTGAAAAATTAATGCATAGACAGTATTTTGAAATGGAATTAATAGCAATTAGTAAAAGCTCTGCCGAAAACATTGAGTTTATCAACAATCCCTTATGTCAGGACACCATTTATTTGACACTTGACTTCTATAAAAAAATTGGATTTAAACCGCCCTGGATTTGTTATTATGCAAAACAAAATGACAACTTAGTGGGAAGTGCCGGTTTCAAAGGGCCACCAATGAATGGGACGGTAGAAATAGCTTATGGGACATTTGAGAAATACAGAAATCAAGGAATTGGAGCAGAGATTTGTAAAAAATTGGTTGACCTGTCTCTGAAAACCAACCCCTCCATTAGAATTACTGCAAGGACTCTTCCGGAAAAGAATTTTTCGACCCGAATACTTGAAAAAAATAATTTTGAATTTGTTGGGATAGTGAATGACCCCGAAGATGGTGATGTATGGGAATGGGAATTTACAATAAGCAAATACACGGTTGACAAAAAGTGATGTATTGACACAACAGATTAAAATGAATCACACAATAAGACAATGAACCGTGTGCAAGATGGATGAAGTTAGATTTTTACATACCAAGAAAACTGGAAGGACTTTCTCCAATGATTTGGGAGCAGACAACAGACAGCCCTCAAAATTGGAAAATGCTGCCTGACGGACATTTTGACCTGATTTTCAAATTTGACGAACCCTGGACAGTTTACAGCGAAAAATATACATCTAAATCGTATAACCCGACAGAACATTTTTGCTTTTTATCAGGATTGCAAACCAAGCCTATCAATGTTTCATTTTCCCGAACCCACGTAATGGGCATCAGATTAAATGCCATAGCAGTGAAGCTCATATTTGACCTGCCTTGCTGCGATTTGGTTGATTGGGCAATTGACGGCAGAGATATTCTTCCAAATAAAATGGGAATGATTGAAAATGTCATTCAGGAAATGCCCGACTTTTACCCTCGTGCTATTTGGCTTGAAAATTTCGTTCATTCCATCATCAAAGACAATGCAGAATTTAATGTAGCAGTAAGATTATCAAAGCTACTTGACCAAATAGTCACCAATAAAGTGAACGGTCAGCCATTCGACATTTGCAGTCTGACAGGATATTCAAGGATGCACACTTACCGCATTTTTAAAGACTGGTTTGGACTTTCTCCTTCAAAAGCCATTGCTATGAAACAATTTATTTTTTCACTTGAACAAATGCACCAAGAACACGAAACACTAACCCAAGTTGCATTAACGAACGGTTATTACGACCAGCCACATTTTGTCCGTGTAT
>DAOLDB010000023.1:0-58199 GCA_035327565.1 Saprospiraceae bacterium | reverse complement strand
CTGGGATTTGTGTGGTTTTATATCGTATGGGCAATTTCATTACTGACATAAAAAAGTCGAGTAGGCAAGGGGGAATCTCACCCCCAAGCCTCTCACAGAACCGTGCTTGACAGTCTCCCGTCACACGGCTCTTCACACTCACGTAACCATTTCAGGTTACAGGATTAAACAAGCTCATCCTCTCCTTTTGGAAAGTTGGCAAAACTTCCTTGAGTGTGTTAACCCCTTCGCTCATCCCTGCTTTCACAAGGCTTAACCTGGCACAAGTCGCTACTACGGGTTAATCCGCCCCTACTCCATTGTTTTGATACTCTTTGCCTTGCCTTTTAAGGTTTTCGGCATTCTCTCTTTGCACCAATGGGTAGGTTCTCCTGTTCCTTAGATGAGCCAGAGTATAGTTCCTGCCGCCTTAATGCCGAAGACCGAAGCAGTCGGTAAATCGGTAACCTCTACTCTTATCCCGTATGGCCGTCCCCACACACGGTTTTCAGTCTCGTAAAAGTTATTTTCGACACGTCATCGAACGGTTCACTTTCGTTCAGCTCCTATACCCGCTCCTGACAGATTTCCGCCATTACTGACTTTCTGCCTTTTCCCTATCCGTTTAGTACCTAACCCTTGAAAGGAAAGCACCGTAGGGTGGAATGAAAACGCTTCCGATAAAGCCTATCCGAGAGACTAATTCATTTATGTTCAATTTTCGTGAGACATCCAAGTGTGCCATAATGGGCTTGGCTCGTTTCCTTTGAAATCATAAATGCCTCTCATCTCATCTAAAGTCATGATGAATCAATTTCAAAGAACTTACTCTCTATTAACAGAAAGTTTCTATATTTGAAAGTACCCTGATTCATCGCAGGACACACTGGCAGCCCACAACATTGTATAAGCGTAATGCGGGCGAAAGTACTAAACTGAAACGAATTGAATAATAACAAACATATTGCTAAACCGAAAGTAGAGTGTGTCTAATCCCGCACTACGCTTATACTTGACCGTTGGTAGCAATGCTGGAAAAAATATTCATCTAATATAATTAAGATTGAAAATGAGTAAAAGAAATATATTTAGAATTGCTTGGTTTAGTTTAGTTGGAATACTTTTTATTTGGAATTGGTGGACATTCCAATCGAGAAACTTACCCAAAGACACTTTTGATAGTAATTCAAAAATTACCGTTAGTCAGGACGAAGACAAGATTACTTTCAGTCCTGTCAATTCCGACAAGAAATTTGAAGTGATTTTTTTTCAAGGTGGAATGACAGACCCAAAAGCATATGCCCCTTTATGTAGACGAATAGCCGAGAACGGTTATTCGTGTCACTTAATAAAAATGGATTGGAGATTACCTCAATTTGATTACCAAAAGATATCTAAACTGTTTGATATAAACTCAGGACAATATATAATTGGAGGACATTCACAGGGTGGAAAAATGGCTGCACAATTTGTTTATGAAAATCAGAATCCAATGAAAGGATTATTTCTACTTGGAACATCTCATCCAAGAGACATTGACCTATCAAATCTCACAATACCTACTATTAAGCTGTATGCAGAGAATGATGGACTTGCAAGCATTGGAGAAATAATGGAAAACCAAAATAGGTTACCCAAGGATTCAAAATTGATGATAATTAAGGGTGGTAATCACTCACAATTTGGATACCTAGGACAACTGTTTCTTGATAACAAAGCTCAAATTTCACTAGAAGAACAGCAACAAATGACATTGGAACATTTGACATCATTCTTAAATGAAATAAATGACAGTCAAAATTAGTTGACATTTCATATAAACTTTCATCTATCCAATAAAAAATGAAAAAAATAATTGTAATTCTATTTACGACACTTTTTGTGATTTCAGGCTGTAAAAATAATAAAACCATAACATCGAAACAGTCGAACACCAATCTACAAAGTAGTTCCATCGATTTTGATAAATTCAAACTGTTGGGGAACAAAGTAGTAAATAGGGAGGATTTTGATATCTTTATCCACCAACTGATAGACTCACTTGACATTCCTGCATTATCAATAGCACTAATAAACGGAGAGAATGTGGTATTTCATCAAAATTATGGTTATAAGAATTTAAAAGACTCATCAGCAGTAGATGCAAACACTATATTTGAAGCAGCTTCCATAAGCAAAGCATTTTTTTCTTATGCTGTAATGATGCTAATCAATAATGGTGAAATTGAGTTGGATAAACCTTTATTTGAATATCTGCCCTTCGAAGATTTAGCATATGACTCACGAAGCAGAGAAATTACGGCAAGAATGATACTCACTCACAGAACTGGTATTCCAAATTGGCGGACAGACAAACTCAAATTTGATGCTAACCCAGGTACAAAGCATACCTATTCGGGTGAAGCCTTTGAATATTTAGGTAAGGTCGTTGAAAAAATAAAACAGAAGAGTTTAAATGATGTACTCGATAGCATCCTGATTAAAAAGTATGATATGAAGCATTCTTCTTTTATTGAGAATGAAATGACAAAAAGGAATATGTCTACTGGACACGAAGGGCGAAATCCCACTGGCAGAAATATGTCAATGGAAGCACATCCAGCATTTGGACTTATGACGAATGCGGAAGATTTTGCGAAATTTCTATCTTCCGTTTATACAACACCTTTATTCAAAGAAATGTGTGATAAACAAGTCAATATTGATTCATCCCAATCGGTCGGATTAGGTATTTTTAGCAGAGAAACAGCTTTTGGACCTAAATACTATCATTCAGGGAATAATGGAAATCGTTTTACGGGTAGGTTTGAAGTTTATCCTGATGAAAATTTTGGATTCGTATTTTTCACAAACTCTGGAAAGGAAGAATATATCATAGAAGAATTTTGGAGATATCTTGGCTTATATTCTCATTGAAACAAGCACTGCCACCAATAACTAGTTATTTAACACGTGGAATGTTATCCAACGCCCTGAATTACCATATGAACCCTCATCACGAAGTTCTCTTGCATAACCCGGGTTTAATTGCTTCATTCCTGTATGAAAGCCAGTCACCTGCCAGGGTAGCTTTTTAAGCGGTTTCATTTTAAGAATTGATTGAAAGCAAACGAAATAGCTCCCTTAGTTCCCTGGTCTCTTTGCTCCCGGAATATACAATCCTTTGGCTGTCCTGTCTTCATAAGCAGGAGCAGGTGTCATGGCAGCGGGTTGGCTTTCTATGAGTTTTAAAACTTCCTCCACCACTCTTTCTATCTGCGGGTCTCTGCCTTCCATCAACAGATTGGGGTCATCCCAAACCACAATGTCAGGGCTCACACCTTCACCTTCCCAAAACCAATGGCCGGCATTATCATAAAGCCTGGCACCAGGAACGGTAATTCCACCACCATCGATAAGTCTGTGTGGAGTTGCGGGACCGACCAAAATACCCAGTGTGTTCTCTCCAACAATGGGTCCGGCTTTGAGCTCCTTGAAAGCCCAGGGAAGTCCATCTCCTCCGGAGCCTGCCCATCCATTGATCAGCATACCCATAGGTCCGGTATTGGCTTTGATGGGATTGGTATGATCCCTACCATACCTCCAATGTAAATTATAAACCACAGGGCGCTTCAATAATTCCAAAAACCGGTCAGCCAACTGACCTCCTCCGTTAAATCTCTCATCGATTATAAATCCTTGTTTGTCTAGTTGGCCATAATACATAGTGACTAACTCTCTTTGTCCATCCCCGGCAGTATTGGACATGTAGATATACCCCAGTTTACCGTCAGAAAGTTTATCAACTAACTTCCGGTTCTTTTCAATCCATTCCAGATATCGGAGATTCCTTTCCTGACCTACAGTAAGACAGGTAATCACCCATTCTTTTGCCAATTCAACCTGTCCTTCTTTCCGCATCATGGTTAATGAGACCGTTTTACCGCCCAAGCCTTCAAAAGCGGCATAAGGCTCTTTGCTGGGATCAAGAGGAATTCCATTGACCGCTAAAATATAATCGCCTTCGCGCACATCCACTCCCGGACGTTGAAAGGGAGATCTGACTTCCGTATCCCAAATGGCCGGAGTAAGGATTCTTTTGATCAGATAACGGTCACCCTCCTTTCCCCATTCAATCCCTAAAAACCCAGTCATTCGGGGCGTATACGTTTCAACATCTCCCTCGCGGGTATATGTATGACCCGCAGCCAGTTCACTAAGCATATTGGACTGAATATTGCTGATATCCCAACGTGTTCTCGCATCTTTGAGTAAGGCACCATACCGAATTTTCATATCGTCCCAGTCTACCTGCTGCATATGAGGGTCATAGAAAAAGTCCCTGTATCTGCGCCAGGTATCGTTGAATATCTGAGTCCATTCTTCTCTGGGTACCCACTGCATCACCAGGTCTTTTAATGGTACCGGTTTTTCCATTTTCTGACCAGCAGCCGCAGCGATCACTGCAAATTGATTGTTACCGGACACAAGAATGGATTTTCCATCGGCAGAGACAGAAAATTGATTTACTTTATCAATGATGGTTTTTTCTTCCCTTTCTTTCAAGTCATAATATAGCAATGCGGATGCCTGCTCGCCAGAACCTGTTCTTGGAAAACGCAGGTAAATCAGCTTATTGTCAATGGCAGCCATTTTACCGAAATTGCCGGCCTTTACCGGTAGAATTTCTAATCTTGACTCCAGACCATCAAAGTCTATATGTACTTGTAATTCTTTCTTTTCCTTCTCGTTTTTGCTATCAGATCCATTTTTTTCTGCAGCTACGACGGTACTATCATTCTTTGCAGGTAGGAGGGAAGGCGTTTCTTTACCGAGGCTGAGCACACCTATTTGTGTAGAATTTGCATAAACCCAGGTTCCATCACCCAGTGAAGAATAGGAAGTTTCCATATTTCTGTTGGTCTGAAAGAACAGATATTTCCCATCTTTGCTGAATACCGGACGGGCATCCGAATAAAATCCGGAAGTAGCCTGATGAGTATTTCCGGTGTCTGTATTGTAAATAAATACTGCCCAATGAGCATTTTCCAAACCTTGTGTAAAAGCAAGCCATCGGGAGTCCGGTGACCAGTCTATAGGATAACCTGGTCTGCCCGGATGCGTGATTGACCAGTAGGTATTCCCTGCTACCCGGATTTCTCCGGAAGATACATCAAGAACCGAAATGTCGTTTTTCTCATCAATAAAGGCAATTTTTTTGCCGTCGGGCGACCAATACAGGGTATATCCAAAACCTTTATTTCTTTGGGTCATTTGACGGGGCACTCCTCTTCCTTTACTTTCCTGTACCCATAGTTCATACTCCCCTGTGCGGTCACTCCAGTAGGCGATACTTTTCCCATCGGGCGACCAGGCAGGGCTGTGATCATAAGCCCCACTTGAACGGGTAAGATTTCGGGTATAACCTTCAGTAGCGGGGACATCAAAAAGCTCTCCGCGAGTTTCAAAAACTACTCTTTTCCCGTCAGGGGCTATGGAGGCATACACAATACTCTTACTGACATCTTTTTGTTGAGGCATTTCTACTGATAGATCGCTCACTACAGTTACCTCGATTTTTTTGTAATTTCGTGTAGCCAGATCCATTAAATACAAATCCCCACCCATTTCAAATACCAGATTATGGGTGGATGCGGCCAAATAAGAAATATCAAAGTCTTTAAAGTGGGTAATTGGCTCCAAGTGCTTGTTTTCAGTATCGTAAGCCCAGATATTGAGTCGCATATCTTCATTTTCGTCAGAAAGAAAATAAACTGTTTTTCCCGACCACGCAGGTTTACCATCAATGGCTAAGCGATTGGTAATATTTTCAACTTTATGGGTATTCATATCATAAATCAGTATATCAGAATTGTTACCACTGCGTATTCTCTTGAATGGATAGTTTTCGGTAATCTTTGTGATGTAGGCCAATTGATTGCCATCGGGTGAAAAGCTGGCCAGTTCGCCATAAGGCAAAGGCAATTTTTCCGGAAAACCTCCTTCTTTTTCGACAAGAAAAAATTGGTTGAGAAGCCTCCTGCCCCCATCTACTCCTGTAGTAGCAAAAAGTAATCGATTTCCATCGGGATGCCAGTCTATCATCCGGTCGGGTAAGGAATGATATGTAACCCTGACAGGTACACCCCCTGACACAGGCATTACATAAATGTCCTGGCTTCCGTTATACCCTGCTGTGAAAGCAATGGATTGACCATCAGGAGAAAACCTCGGCCAGGATTCTTCCCCTGGCGATCGTGTAAGTTGGGTGGCCATTCCCCCTTCTTTGGGAACTGTCCAGATGTCACCACCATAAACAAATGCAATATGGGTGTCGGATACATCCATGTACCGCATCAGTTTCGCACTGATCTGTGCAGATGACGTAAAAGACCATAACAGCAGGCAAATGAAAGCGACATTTTTCATATTGAGATTAAATTTTTTGATGTACTTATAGGTAATGATACTAATTTTAACATTATGATGGGTCAATAAAATTGAGTTTATTTTATATAAAAGCTTTTCTAACCTGTTGTGATGTTGGACTTGTTCAATTGGATGCTCCTCTCCTGGCTTTTTCTGAAGTACCTCAATGCAGAACCATCAAAATGGTTGTTATGGTTCGTAGTCATAGTAGGGTTGGGTTTACTCAAAAAATATTGGGGGATCACCTTTCTTATTGGAATGATGCCAGGGTTGTTGTTTTCCAGGAACCCGGCCTGTTATTTCGGATCCAAAACCATATATGGCTTCCGGACGGGCCATTATACGGGATTTCACCAATGCACACTGGCAGGTCAGGCATCAATTTCCTTTATTCAGTCACTTCGGTTGATTGGTCACCACCTACTTATCTCACCAGGTGATTTGTTAATCTTGCGGCGGGCACTGGAAATATCTATACAGCTCGAATAGAAGAGTTTATGCATTAATGTAATGATGATAGAAAATTTTTCCCAACCCTCACACCCCAACAGATTTGATAAGTACCGCAATTTTTGTCAGCGCGTATATGTCACCACACTATGACATTCCAGCCATTGATATCGCTATAGTTATATAATACTTATACCGTCACTTAAAATCTTCTTACTGCTCTAAAACGTCTTGTCTCATCCTTCTCCTCTATTAGTTGGGCACCATTGATGGGGTTAAAAGTAACCGCTTTTATCATCCCATCACCTCCATCTACATCTTCATTACTTGTCCAATATTGTTCATTTTGAAAATCACCTGCATTATTCAAAGGACCGGGAGCATTGCCACCAATGTTGTCTCTGATTAATTGCATTTCATAAATGGAGGGTAAATACCAGTCTCCGAATGGAAACCCGGTTAAAGCAATAATGTTAGCAGCATAATTAAATTCCTCTCCTTCATGATTAATAATTCTTTCAGTATTGTAAATACCCGCACCAATTCCAGTTCGTTTGGCATGGACTGTATCTCCTTGAGTCCCCCATTGAGACATTCCATCATTTAATGCACAAACCAAACCATTGACTCCTGATTCCGCAACCCAAAATATATTTCCACCAAAGGCAGTATCTCCAATAGCATAAGTTTTAGCATTCCCCGCATACAAAGCATAAGGTACACTTAATAACTGACTGTTACCTGTAACCGTATAATCCACACCTCCAGTAGGATCCACGTCCGTTTGAATAAAATAAGGGCCGTTTCCCCAGTCAATATCGCTAAATTCTCCCATCATCGTGGACATTCCTCCTCCAATTTCAAGACTGACCAATCCATTTACATTGGTCATTTCAGTATGGGTTTCCTGATAAACATTAGTTCCTCCGGGAGAGCCTTGTTGAATGGTGATTTGTATGCCCACGGTTTGCTCAATAATTAGGTTATTGGATGCATCCCGAACTACTGCCTGGTAACTGAATTTTTCCGGGGCCTGGGCTAAAATATAACAGGTGTTTGATAAAACAAAGGCCAAAAAAAATAAAAATCTTTTGAAATTGGTAAAATTTGTTTTCATGGTTTCATTATTTAAATAGAAGTGTACTTGTTTCATTTTATATTATTATTTGTCTATCCTTTACTAATTACTATATTTTGTGAAGATAGATTTTACCCTTAACTATGTGTGCTTCATTTCTATCCTTGAGGTTGTTGCTTTCATACCAAGGACAGCTGTAATAAGAAACAAAAGAATTAAGCATATAAGCCCCCATTGTGATAATGTGGGAATAGGCACTTCCTCCTGTTGAAAAGCTTGTTGCACTCCCTGTGCTACTGAATTTCCTCCATTTTCAAGGGTTGTAAACGCTACCTGTCCTATGACATCTTCAATTCCCTATACCCACTACCCACTGCTGACGGGCAACTTTATTCCTTTATTCACGGCAAAATTTTGGCTTAAGTCGATGTAGATAACTGATTCGGGTAAGATGGGCTTCACATCCCTATTGAAAGGAATAACTATTATGTTTTAATTGAAAGATTCAATTTCTCCTCACGATTGAACAAGCAAATCAACGCCTAAACAATACATTTTTCTCACATCCTGTGACTCCGGTCATTGTATGATTTTCAATAAAATATAGCCTTATCACTCAAATTTCAAATTTTGGATTTCACAAAGAGAAAAATTCCTATCCAAACCAACCCTTTAATGAGAAAGAAAAAGAATCCGGCCCAGCCCAGTCTTTTCAGATAACTTATCCATTTGCTTTTTTTATCCATGGCATTAAAACGGTTACAACTGAACAAAAGTTTTAGGGTTATATAAGCATACCATTATGTATCTGGTAATTTTATTTTAAATTCGCTCCTTTTTATGGAACCAAATTCTCTGGCGATGAACCCTATAATAAATAGTTGGTACCGGATTTAGTCTTTCTCAGGATTTCTATTTTAAAAAAGATAATCACCAGAGTATATGAATACAAACATTTTTTACATTAAAAAATTGAATCGAATGAGTAAATGGATGGGGATGCTTGCTGCTATTCTGTTTTTTTTATTCCTAAATGTATCTGAGTCTGAAGCACAACTGTTTGGAAAGAAAAAACAAGTGACTGAGCCGGTTAAAAAGGAAGAGCCAAAACCTAAAAAGAAAGGGAAAATCAAAGAGTATAAGGAAGTGATTACTTCCGATGCCAAATCCGAAGATGGACTTTTCAAAGTGCATAAGGTAATAGACAAGTTTTACTTTGAAATCCCCGATTCATTACTTGACCGTGAAATACTCATCACATCGAGAATTTCCGGTTTTGTGAAAGGGTTGAATTTCGGAGGTGCAGGTGTAAAATCAAGACCCCAGCAGGTGATTCGCTGGCAGCGAATGGATGAGAAATTACTTTTGCGTTCAGTTTCCTATAACAGTGTCGCTACTGAAGAAGATCCTGTTTATCAATCGGTGAGAAACAATAATTTCGAGCCTGTGATCATGGTTTTTGAAATTCAGGCCATCGGTAAAGATTCTATGTCCACAGTGATTGATATTGAACCCCTTTTTACTACTGATGTAGAAATGATAGGGGCATTAAGCAATATGCAAAGAACCAATTTTGGAATACGCAGTCTCGAAAGAAACCGCAGTTTTATCCAATCCATGAGGGCATTTCCTGAAAATGTATTGATCAAACATGTACTTTCTTATTCCGGAACCAAATTACCTGACAATCAATTGACAGGTACCCTCACGGTCGAAATGACTCAATCTATGGTTTTGTTGCCCAAAGTACCTATGCAACCCAGATTTTACGATGCACGGGTGGGTTATTTTTCCATCAACCAGACCAATTACAGTCTGGATGAACAAAAAGCAGCCCATCAGCGCTTCATTACCCGATGGAGGTTGGAGCCTTCCGATATGGAAGCCTATAAGCGGGGAGAATTGGTAGAGCCTGTCAAACCCATCGTTTATTATATCGATCCCGCTACTCCTCTCAAATGGAGGCGTTATTTAAAGGAGGGAATCGAAGACTGGCAAAAGGCATTTGAAGCGGCAGGTTTTAAGAATGCAATCATTGCAAAAGACCCTCCCTCTCCGGAAGAGGACCCGGATTGGTCTCCTGAAGATGTGCGGTATTCGGTTATTCGCTATATTACCACTGATATTCAAAATGCACAGGGACCTCACGTACATGATCCCCGAAGTGGAGAGATCATTGAAAGTGATATTTTATGGTACCATAATGTGATGAACCTGCTCAGAAACTGGTTTTTTGTACAAACAGCAGCCATCAATCCCGATGCAAGGAATGTAAAATTCAAAGATGAGATCATGGGCCGGCTGATCCGCTTTGTTGCTGCCCATGAAGTAGGACATACACTGGGCTTGCCTCATAATATGGGCTCCAGTGTGGCTTACCCTGTGGATAGTCTCCGCTCTCCGGCCTTTACTAAGAAAATGGGTACTGCACCGAGCATCATGGATTATGCCCGGTTCAATTATGTGGCACAACCAGGAGATGGTGATGTAGGACTCATGCCTGATATAGGACCCTATGACAAATGGAGCATTATGTATGGGTACAAAGTTATTCCTGATGTCCACTCTCCCGAAGAAGAAAGATTGGTACTGAATGAATGGATAAAAGAAAGAGCAGGAGACCCTGTGTACAGGTATGGGCGACAACGTGGTATTCCGGTGGATCCTTCTGCACAAACAGAAGATTTGGGAGATAACTCCATGAAAGCTTCAGATCTGGGAATTGCCAACCTGAAAAGAATCGTACCCAATCTGATCCGGTGGACCTCTGAAGAGGGCAAAGATTTTAGTAATCTCAATGAACTGTACAATCAGGTGACAGGTCAGTACCGTCGCTATCTGGGCCATGTGATAGCGAATATTGGAGGAGTATACGAATTTGTTAAATCAGCGGATGAAAACGACGTGGTCTATACCCATGTCCCCAAAGAAAGGCAGTTAGAGGCGATGGGATTTTTAAACAAGCATCTGTTTACTACACCGGAATGGTTGGTGAATAAAGAGGTATTGCAGCGCATTGAAGAGAGTGGAAATGTTGACAGAATCCGTGGATTACAGGAATTTACGCTCAACAGTTTGTTATCTTCAGATCGGTTGAGAAGAGTGATCGATCATGAAAATCTGCAAGGAGAAATGGCGTATACCATCCATGAATTGTATTCTGATCTGACCAAACACATTTTTACAGAAATGGAGGCCGGTACTCCCGTAGATATGTACAGGAGAAATCTTCAAAGAGCCTATATCGCTGCTATGGAAACCGCTATGAAAAATGATAGTAATATGCATAAAAACTCGGATATTATGGCTATCACCCGTGGAACATTAAAGTGGATACAAAGCAATCTGAGGAGGACCCGGGTAAGTGATCCGATAACTAAATTTCATTTCGAGGATCTGGTGGAGCGAATTGCGTTGATCCTGAATCCGAAATCCTGACGTATAATTAAGATTGATGGGAGCAACTGACCATTATTGATAAGGTCTTCGGAAACAATAGATGAATTGGAATACTGAACACAGCATTTGGTTTGTACATAACCGGAAGGAAGTTCCATTTATACCATGGTTTCAAATTTGTAGTACAGGTTATATTGAAAAATGTAAGCCAAGGTATGATTAAATGTATATTAATACCCCAGGTTTTTTTAATATTGACGATATATTTATAAACGAATGCAGATGGAACATTTAAAAATTCAACGGGAAGGCCATGTATTGATCATGACTCTGGATCGCAAAGACAAGATGAATGCTTTTACACCGGGAATGCTTCATTCATTATCTGAGGCTTTTACCTGGATGGAAGACAACCCGGAAATCCGATGTGGAGTTTTAGTGGCGGAAGGGGATCATTTTACATCGGGTTTGGATCTGGAAAAAGTGGGTCCGGAAGTGATGAATGGTAAGCCCTTATTTGGAGAAAATAAGGTTGATCCTGTTCGTACGGTAGGGAGACACAAGACAAAGCCGGTGGTAATGGCGGTAAAAGGATACTGTCTGACCGTGGGAGTGGAGTTAATTCTCGCCAATGATATTGCCATAGCAGGAGAGAATACTCTTTTTGGACAAATAGAGATCAAAAGGGGTATTTTTCCCTTTGGAGGGGCAACAGTGCGTATGCCTCAAAGATGCGGATGGGGCAATGCCATGCGTTATTTACTCACCGGAGACCTTTTTGATGCCAGGGAAGCTTTACGTATTGGGTTGATACAGGAAATTACACCCCATTCTCCTGAAGACAGGGCCATCGAATTGGCTGGTATCATAGCTTCTCAGGCGCCTTTGGGAGTTTATGCTACTTTGAAGAGCGCCTATAAATCGTTGCATAATGAATCCGAAGCACTCAGGGATTTAGTGCCTGCAGCGATGACTTTGATGCAGAGTTCAGACGCACGCGAAGGGATGATGTCTTTTATTGAAAGGAGGTCAGCAAAATTCACCGGTGAATAGTGAATTGAAACTGCAGAATCTATTCCAAATTATTGTAATTTAGCTCCGCTTTAAAAACTTAATGTAGGGAATGTTTATTAATTCAGTATTACAAACACAAATAATAATTTTTTACTCAAATTCATGGACATATTAAAGGAGAAGTTTGCAAATAAATCAGGAGAAGTCCGGTCGGAAGTACTTTCATTGCTGAAAAAACACGGGGAAATGAAATTAGGAGAAGTGACTATCTCCCAGGTATTTGGAGGCATGAGAGGCATAAAGGGATTGATATGGGATCCTTCAGAGTTGGATCCGGAAGAAGGGATTCGTTTCAGGGGATATTCTATTCCATATCTCAGAGAGCATTTACCCAGGGTACATGGAGGGAAGGAACCATTGCCTGAAGGATTGTTCTGGTTGATGATGACCGGAGATGTTCCTGCAAAGGAAGAGGTAGACTGGTTGTCCGGAGAATGGAGAAAAAGAGCTGTTGTTCCTGAGCATACATTCAGGGTATTGGATGCCTTATCGGCTGATACCCATCCTATGACACAATTTAGTGCTGCCGTATTGGCCATGCAGAGTGACAGCATATTTGCAGCCCGCTATGCTGAAGGGATGAGTAAAAATGATTATTGGGATGTGATGTATGAAGATGCCATGAACCTCATCGCCCGCCTGCCTATTGTAGCAGCTTACATTTACCGCAGGTGTTTTCACGATCATCATCATATTCCGGCAGATCCGAGTCTGGATTGGTCTGGGAATTTTGCTCACATGTTGGGTATCAATCATCCCGATTTTAAAAGTCTGATGCGTTTGTATATGACCATACATGCCGATCATGAGGGAGGAAATGCATCTGCTCACACAGTCCACCTCGTAGGGTCGACTCTGAGTGACGCTTATTATTCTTTTTCTGCAGGTATGAATGCATTAGCGGGTCCATTGCATGGTTTGGCCAACCAGGAAGTCATCAAATGGATATTTGAAATGGTGGAAAGCCTGGGAACGACAAAACCGGACAACGATCAAATCAGTCAATATATTCACGATACATTGCAAGCAGGAAAAGTTATTCCGGGTTACGGTCATGCAGTCCTGAGGATACCGGATCCGCGATTTACAGCACAGAAGATTTTTGCAGAGCAAAATATTGCCGAAGACGATTATATAAAAATAGTGTGGCAGTTGTTTGATATTGTTCCAGGAATACTCCAGGGATTGGGTAAAGTGAAGAACCCATGGCCAAATGTGGATGCACATTCAGGTGCTTTACTGGTGCATTATGGTTTAAATGAATACAGTTATTATACTGTATTGTTCGGCGTTTCAAGAGCGCTGGGTGTGATGGCGGGACTTTGCTGGGCAAGAGCTATGGGATTCCCGCTTGAAAGACCAAAATCTTTAACAACAAACTGGGTGAAACAATTTATTTCTGCTCATGCATAGACCATTGTACTGAATTCATTATCATTATACTTTATTTCATTTAATCTTCAATTCATATAAAAATGAACATTCCAAATAATCTGAAATACACCCGGGAACACGAGTGGTTGAAAATGATCGATAATGATACGGCCTATATTGGCATTACTGATTTTGCTCAGGGAGAGTTGGGAGAATTGGTTTACATTGAAGTCGACACGGTAGGTGAGCAATTGGCCATGAACGATGTTTTTGGCACCGTTGAAGCAGTAAAAACTACTTCCGATCTGTTTATGCCTGTGTCCGGTGAAGTATTGGAGTTCAACCCCGAACTGGATGAAAATGAAGGTGATAATCCCGGTATAATTAATGATGATCCTTATAACAAAGGATGGATTGTAAAAGTGAGACTCACGGACCTATCTGAACTGGAAACTCTGCTGGATGCAAATGAGTATTTGGAATTGATCGGATAATCAACGGCATTACACACCATTTTTCACTTCTTTTGCATCTTACTCACAGGAATGAAAAAGTTCATTTTGAAATTTGACAAAATTTTGGCTGTATTTTATACGCTGTTGGTAGGTATAGCCTCATTGATGCCACCCTCTGCAATAAAAAATGTAGAGTGGATGTTTGGGTGGCTTTCCGACAAATGGATTCATGTGATCATGTACACAGTTCTTGGTTTTTTGTGGGCATTGGCATTGCGAAAGAGTAAATATCCTTTCTTGTTGCCTATGATCATTGTCATTTCATTTGGGATCATCCTGGAATTATTTCAATTTCAATTTATTTTAGGCCGGTATTTTGAGATGTTTGATATAATTGCTAATATTACAGGATGTATTATTGGTATCGGCCTCTTTTATCTGTTTATCAATAAAGCAAAAGAATAGTATAATCATTAAAATCATTGAGATATGTTGCAAGATTTTTCACTTTCGGCAAACATGGTAGGAGTGATGGTATTGGTAGTAGTGCTTCTCATTGCGGCGCTGGTTTTGGTTTTCAGAAATGTCATTCTTAAAAAGCAGGATCCAGCGGTTCTTTCTGAAAAGTACAAAGATACCCCCATCAATTCTGCCCTTTACGCCAGGAAAAAATACCCTGAAGTAGATGTATTCGAAAATACAGGACCTTTTTTCAGGGTTGGATTGGCAGCAGCATTGGCATTGGCATTATTTTTATTTTCGTGGACTCAATACGAAAAGCCTGTATTTATTCCTGATGATGCATGGGATATTGATGAAGAAATTGAAGTGGAGCCACCCAGGACTGCTGAACCGCCACCTCCACCGCCACCCCCTCCACCTCCGGTGATTGAAGAGGTGCCGGAAGAAGAGTTATTGGATGAGGATGAACCGGAATTTCTGGATCAGGATATTACTGAGACTACTGTCATCGACGAACCTCCACCTGTAGAAGTTAAGGCTCCACCCCCTCCACCGCCACCGCCCCCTCCACCCCCTCCTGCAGAGGATGAAATTTTCACCACGGCAGAGCAAATGCCCAGATTTCCGGGATGCGAAGACATGGCCGGGTCAAACCAGGAAAAGGATGATTGTGCGCGGCAAAAGTTGCTGCAGTACATTTATAAGAACCTCACTTATCCTGCCATTGCAAGGGAAAATGGGGTAGAAGGTATGGTAGTGGTTCAATTTGTAGTCAACCAGCAGGGAGCAGTGACAGATGCCAAGGTGGTGAGAGATATTGGTGCGGGTTGTGGTGATGCTGCTTTGAAAGTGGTGAACTCTATGAACAATATGTCTGAGAAATGGACTCCCGGAAAACAACGTGGCCGCCCGGTCAGAGTGCTTTACACGTTGCCGGTGAGGTTTAAACTCGAAGGTTGATATTTATATCTTAAGCAGAATATTAAAATCAATGGGGTTGGCACAATGTGTCAACCCTTTTTTTATGAAAAGATAACTATTTCTTACTTTTTAGCGTTACTTCTACGAAGATAAGCTTAACGCAAAATGAAAGGAATTCATATATATATTACAGCGTGGATTGTATTATGCGGGACATTGCTACCTGCGCAGGAATCAAAATTGGCCAATCAATATTTTCAGACCGGAGAGTATGAAAAAGCGGCTGTATTGTATAAAAAACTGTATGAACAGAATAATCAAAATGACTACTATTTCAACCGTTACTTAGAGTCCATCCTGACACTTGAGCGCTATTTAGAGGCAGAATCTTTTGTGATCCAGGAAATGAAGAGACGCCCCAATGAAAGTCAATTGTACATCCATTATGGTAATATTTTTGAAAAAAAAGGTGAAAACGAAAAGGCAGAAGAACAATACAGGAAGGCAATAAAAAGAATCCCGGCAGATGTAGGTACCATATCGAGGATGGGTAATTTATTTTTGACATTGGCCAAGTATGACCTTGCAATAGAAGTTTACGAAAGTGGCGCCAAAAAGCTTAACGACAATCAGATATTTTCTTATAATCTGGCTGACTTGTATCGCCGAAAGGGTGACACCCCAAAAATGATTGAACATTATCTCGAAAGCCTGATTGCTGCCCCCAACCGGATTGGAAGCCTTCAAAGTTTATTTCAACGTTATCTCAGTAAGGAGGAGTTTTCGGTACTGCAAACAAAGCTTTACCAGTTTACCCAAAAGTATCCCGATGATGTTGTATTTGCTGAAATGCTTCAATGGGTTTTTATCAACAATAAGGACTATGCCAGAGCATTACGGCAAGCACGCGCTATTGATATGCGTCTGGATGAAAATGGAAGTCGGGTATATGAGCTGGCCAATATTGCACAGCGTGATGGATTTTATGATGATGCTATAAAAGGCTATGAACATATTATTGAAAGCAAAGGGCCTCATTCGCCGTATTATATCAATTCCAAGCTTGAATTATTGGGATGTAAAAGGAAAAAAATCACAGAATCCTATGATTTTACTCCCGGGGATTTACGAACACTAGAAAGTGAATTTGAATCTTTCATAACAGAGTTTGGTAAAAACAGCAGGACCGTATTTATCATTATAGAGTACGCTAAGTTGAAAGCCTTATACTTAGATCAGATTGATCGGGCCATTGATATACTGGAAGAAATTAAAAATTATGCCGGCATCCGGCCCGATGTGATTGCATCAGTCAAAATTGATCTGGGGGATTACTATTTGATTAAGGATGATATATGGGAGGCCAGCTTGTTGTACTCTCAGGTAGATAAGGACTTCAAGGAAGGAGTATTGGGAGAGAGGGCCCGCTACCGCAATGCTATGCTTTCATATTACAACGGTGATTTCGAATGGGCTCAAAAACAGTTTGATATTCTCAAAGCTGCTACATCCAAGTTAATCTCCAACGACGCTATTGATATGTCTGTCTTTATTATTGACAATTTGGGACTCGATACCACCGATCAGCCTCTACGAATGTATGCACAGGCAGAGTTATTGCTATATCAGAATAAATATACTGAAGCTTTCGCAATCCTCTATAATATTATGGATACTTACCCCAATCATGGCTTGACGGATGATATACTATATTTAAAGGCCAGAATTCACGCTAAACGCAAAAACTATGATGAAGCCATAGCCTTGTATTCAAAGGTTGTTGAAGACCATAAAGAGGAAATCCGGGCGGATAATGCTTTAATGGAAATGGCTGAGCTATACCATTTTCAGCTCAATCAACCAGAAAAGGCCAGGGAATTGTACGAGATGCTGTTTATGGAATTTTCCAATAGTATTTATGCTGTGGAGGCACGAAAAAGATTCCGCCAGTTGCGTGGAGATGAGTTGTAACATATTTAAACCATTTTCCCCATTCTTGATTTCATACCTTAAAGTCTGATGTATGGCGGATATGATGATAATAGAAAGCTTGAGAGAAGCGATGACAAAGACGCTTCCCGGAAGAAAATCCCAATTGCAGATGGCTCCTGGTTACAGCAAGCCTTATACTCAAATCAAACCCGGACACCAGGTGGCATGTGTCCTCGTTTTGCTTTTTGTGCAGAATAGAGAATGGCATGTCACTTATATTCAAAGACCTGTAAGCAATGCGGAGGATCGCCATGCAGGACAAATCAGTTTTCCCGGTGGAAGACTTGAAGACAATGATCCCTCCCTGGAATATTGTGTGCTCAGAGAAACTCATGAAGAAATTGGCGTGGATCCCGGTGCAGTGCAGTTAATAGGAAAGCTCACTGAACTCTACGTGTGGGTGTCCAATTATTATGTACATCCCTTTGTCGGATTTATGGAAGGAGTACCCACTTTTACACCTCAGGTTTCAGAGGTTTCTAAAGTGATCACCCCATCATTGGAATACATGACCAATGAACGAATTTTGAAACGAGGGAAGATTGAAAATAGTCGATACATCATTCAGGATGTTCCTTATTTTGATTTATATGGAGATAAACTATGGGGAGCTACAGCAATGATCACCCATGAATTTCTGGAAATCGTACATTCCCTTCCTTTAAGAATAGCATAAATTCCAACCCTTTTAGCGCTGGAATTTCCAATATAATAGTGACAAACTTAATTGCTCAGGGGAAAACCGTCGTATGTCATTGCATGTTCAATGTGTGATGGGAAGAAGATAGAATGTGGTTTTTGTTGAATGGGTGAGCTGGAAAAAATTTTCCCGCGCCATTATGCTATAAATTTATGATATGAGAAGACTTCAAAGAATGTATTTAAAACGAAGGGAGAACCCTACACAGTTGAATGTTCAAAAGAAGTTTACGTCGATAAATGTATCTTTACCGAATAAATAGTAACATGGTTCAAATAATAGCACCTTATATTCCACAGCATAAAGTACGATTGGTAACAGCAGCTTCTTTGTTTGACGGTCATGATGCAGCCATTAATATCATGCGCAGGATCATGCAACGTTCGGGGGCGGAGATCATCCACCTCGGGCATAACCGGTCAGCCATGGAAATTGTCAATACCGCCATCCAGGAAGATGTGCAGGGCATAGCCATTACTTCTTACCAGGGCGGGCATATCGAATTTTTTCAATACATTTTTGACCTGTTAAAGGAAAAAGGGGCTTCCCATGTAAAAATATTTGGCGGTGGCGGCGGAACCATCCTGCCCGAAGAAATTAACGAATTGCATGAATACGGTATTACAAGAATCTATTCACCTGACGATGGACGGCAGATGGGCCTGCAGGGAATGATTAATGACGTTCTCATCCATTGTGATTTTCCTTTGGGAAATACTTTCCATTGTGGTGTGGACCGTCTCGTCGTTACCAATCCCGGCTGCCTGGCCCGGGCCATTTCGGCCATCGAAAACTTTCCGGATGAATTTCGGGAAACCATGAAAGCGATTGAAAAAACCGACCGGACAAAAGTGGTGCCTATACTGGGAATTACGGGAACCGGGGGTTCAGGTAAATCCAGTATGGTTGATGAGTTGGTACGGCGTTTTCTGATGGATTTCAATGATAAAACGGTCGCCATCATTTCCGTCGATCCCAGTAAAAGAAAGACCGGCGGCGCTTTGCTTGGTGACCGGATCCGTATGAATGCGATTAATCATGAAAGGGTATACATGCGGTCATTAGCAACCCGGCAATCTAATCTTGCTCTTTCAAAACACGTTAAAGATGCGCTGACACTACTCAGAAATGCCGGTTTTGATCTGATCATTCTGGAGACTTCAGGAATTGGCCAGTCCGATACAGAAATTGTGGATCACTCTGATGTGTCGCTCTATGTGATGACGCCGGAATACGGTGCAGCCACTCAATTGGAAAAAATCGACATGCTTGATTTTGCGGATGTCATTGCCATCAACAAATTTGATAAAAGAGGCGCAATGGATGCACTCCGGGATGTGAAGAAGCAGTACCAGCGTAACCATAATCTTTGGGATGCAGACCCCGAAACTATGCCCGTTTTCGGCACCATTGCTTCGCAATTTAATGATACCGGCACCAACCGGTTGTACCACAAGATTATGGAAATCATTGAAGAGAAAACAAGATCGGGCATGGTGTCGGGTTTTACGCATTTTTCCGGTGAGAGTGAAAAAATTTACATCATCCCTCCTTCCCGGGTTCGATATTTGTCTGAAATATCAGAGACATGCAGAAATTATGATCATTGGGTAGATGAACAAAGCAGGATCGCTTCAGAGTTGTATGCATTGGACTTGCTGGCCCAAAATGATCATTCACCACCACCGGTGGCAGAATGGCTCAATAGTTACAGGGAAAGGAGAATGCAGGATCTGAATGGGGATTGTCTTCGTATGCTGCAATCATGGCCGGAAAAAGCAAAGCGTTATAAAGAGAACGAATTTGTGTACCGGGTGAGAAATAAAGATATCCATGTAGAGACATATTCTTTGTCATTGTCGCAAAATAAAATTCCAAAAGTCGTCCTGCCTGCCTATCGGGATTGGGGGGATATTCTGAAATGGCAGTTACTTGAAAATGTACCGGGAGAATTTCCCTACACGGCCGGTGTGTTTCCATTCAAACGTACAGAAGAAGATCCTACCCGTATGTTTGCAGGAGAAGGTGGCCCGGAAAGAACCAACCGGCGTTTTCACTATGTCTCTCTGGATATGCCTGCCAAAAGACTTTCCACTGCCTTTGATTCAGTGACCTTATACGGGGAAGATCCGGATTACCGGCCGGATATCTATGGAAAAATTGGGAATTCTGGCGTCAGTATATGGAATCTGGATGCAGCGAAAAAACTGTATTCAGGCTTTGACCTCACCGATCCAAAAACGTCAGTTTCTATGACCATCAATGGTCCTGCAGCTATTATCAGTGCATTCTTTCTCAATGCCGCCATCGACCAGCAATGCGAAAAATATATCCGGGAAAATCAACTTGAATCCAAAGTGAATGCCGTATTAAAAAGAATGTATGATGACAAAGGTCTGTCACGACCGGTCTATCATGGAAAACTTCCGGAAGGGAATGATGGTCTGGGTACTTTGTTGTTAGGGATCACCGGAGATCAGGTACTTGATGATGATATTTATCAAAAGCTGAAATCCAAAGCGATGTCAGCCGTTCGTGCTACCGTACAAGCGGATATATTAAAGGAAGATCAGGCGCAGAACACCTGTATTTTCAGTACAGAATTTTCTTTGCGTTTGATGGGAGATGTTCAACAGTATTTCATTGATCACAAAGTCAGGAATTTTTATTCGGTTTCAATCAGTGGATATCATATAGCTGAAGCCGGGGCCAATCCGATTTCCCAGCTTGCCTTCACCTTAGCCAATGGTTTTACCTATGTAGAGTACTACCTCAGCCGCGGAATGCATATTGATGATTTTGCCCCCAACCTGTCATTTTTCTTTTCCAATGGTATTGATCCGGAATATGCAGTTATAGGAAGGGTTGCCCGTCGCATTTGGGCAAAAGCCATGCGCGAAAAGTATGGAGCAAATCCACGCTCGCAAATGCTCAAGTATCACATACAAACGTCAGGAAGGTCTTTGCACGCACAGGAAATCTCCTTCAATGATATCCGGACGACACTACAGGCATTGTATGCAATATATGATAACTGCAATTCGCTCCATACCAATGCGTATGATGAAGCGATCACAACACCTACAGAAGAAAGTGTGCGCAGAGCAATGGCGATACAGCTCATAATCAATAAGGAGTTGGGACTGGCTAAAAATGAAAATCCTCTACAGGGCTCATTCATTATAAATGAATTGACAGATCTGGTTGAGGAGGCGGTGTTGTCAGAATTTGACCGGATTACAGAACGGGGTGGGGTATTAGGTGCCATGGAAACCATGTATCAGAGAAGTAAGATCCAGGAAGAGAGCCTCTATTACGAGACACTGAAACACAGCGGTGAATATCCTATCATTGGTGTGAATACATTTCTATCGCGAGAGGGGTCTCCCACGGTGATTCCCGGTGAAGTGATCCGGGCAACACGTGAAGAAAAAGTAAGGCAAATTTCCGATCTGAAATCCATGAAAGAGTGCAAAAAAAGGGAAGCTGATATTGCTTTGAAAAAGATACAACAGGTAGCGATTGAAGGAGGAAGTATTTTTGAAGAACTAATGGAAACAGTAAAAAGCTGCTCACTGGGTCAGATTACCCATGCTTTGTACGATGTGGGAGGTCAATATCGGCGGAATATGTGAGCAAACTCTTATAAATGAGTTGGTAACATGTATATGGGTCAAAATTCAGCAAGGTTATTAGATTTTAATGGACATATTCTTCCTTTCGGGTTATTATACCTCACTGTATCGATTCTATTGATCTTCAGCTATCAATGTTAAGCAGTAGGGCTTTCTTTTTATTTCCAGGTCATCATTCGGCAGGATATTTGTACCTTGTCCTTTGATATATAAAGAGGAAGTAATAGTAAAGATCCATAAAGGAGTGAATCGATGGCAGCCGGGGGCTATTCCAGATATATACCTGTAATCTCATTGGCAGGTGATTTAATCATTATGTCCCTGTTCTTCGTAGTGGGTTATGTAGTTCTTTACCTCAATGAATTCCCGAAAGAGAGTGACATACTGTTTTTTATCTATTTGTTTGTGGTCTGGACAGCTTTGTATTATGGCTTTGGGGGCAATAATATCATCAGGCATACCCACAAGTGGAAAATCGTATCTACCTATATACAAATCATTGTATTTTTTTTCTTTTTTTTCCTTATGTACTTTCAATTGAATCCCCGATATTCATATTTCCCGAGAGATTCCATTAAATTTCTTTTCCCATTGTTTTTCCTGGCGCTGATCCTATGGAAATTTACACTTTATTTTTTGTTTCTTCAGTATCGAAGATGGGGCTACAACATGCGCCGGGTTTTAATAATTGGTGAATCAGCTTCCATGCAGCAGTTGATACAATTCCTGGAAAATGATCGCTGGCATGGCTACCACATGTTGGGCCAGGTGATTATCAGGAAGGAAAACGGTCGACATCCCATTGGTAAGTTTGAAGATCTGCCCCGTTTACTCCCTGCATTGGAAGTGGATGAAATATTTGTTGCCATCGATGATTTGGAAGATATTGAGCGGAAAAAACTGGCCAATTGGTTAGATGAATATCCGGCCATCGTCCATTTTGTTCCTGATTTATGGGGCTTCAACTTTCATCGCATCGGATTGAATAAGTTAGGAAACACATCTGTACTCAATGTAGTGGCGGGCCCTTTGAGTCTTTGGTTTAATCAATGGTTGAAAAGAACTTTCGACCTGATCATTTCCATCTTTATCATCACATTGGTTTTGAGTTGGCTCATCCCTATTTTATGGTTATACGATCGCCTTACGGGAGGGCACGGCTTGTTTTTTACACAGGAAAGAACATCGATATTGTACCGTACCTTTACCATATACAAATTCCGGACTATGGTTCCCAACCCTGAAGCGGACGAAATACAGGCAGGAGAAAACGACGAAAGGATTACCAGGCTGGGTAAATTTTTACGCAAGTCTTGTATTGATGAATTACCTCAGTTTATCAACGTATTTTTTGGAGATATGTCTGTGGTGGGTCCCCGGCCTCATATGATCAGGCATACACAGACTTACCGGAAAGTGGTTAGAAAATTTATGCTCCGTCATACGGTAAGGCCCGGAGTGACCGGTTTGGCACAGGTGGAAGGATACAGGGGTGAAATCCGATCCAAAGAAGAAATCAAGAAAAGAGTAGAATTTGACGTAGCATATATTCAAAACTGGTCACTTTGGCTCGATATCAAGATCATTGCGCGTACGGTTTGGTTGGTAGTAAGGTCATTGTGATTTCCCTGGAAACCATAGAATAACCATACTTTTTTTTTCGTCTTTATTTCCTGGAAGTTTGTATAGCCTTTAATTTTTTAATGGTGGGATCATTCATTCTATGGATATACCGCTCCTAAGGAGCTATAAGAGGTGTTTGGGATGACATAAGCTCAAAATGTTTCAAGCCCCCCAAAGAAGGAAAGGAATCAATAGTCCCATTATGGACTTGATAACGGTAGAACAATCAAAAAGCTATTCCCCTCCGTGCCTTTAGGTACAGTATATTTTGGATCTCCGATGGAAACAGAAATCATATTGCGTACCTACGGCACCCCAATTTTGCCAGAGACCGTTTTTTCAACCTACAGATTGTCCCTATCGGGACAGAGTCCTTTCGAGTCAAGAAAACCCAATCCCTGATTCATAAATTCCTCCGCAATTCTTCCCATAATTTCCCCGAAGACATTATCATGAATAATTCATTTACAATAAGCCGATGGATTGGCATTTATCCTTCTTAGCCCTCAGCTCTTTGCTGGGGAGTGAGCCACCGGATGAAAAATATGTAAGTCATTTTTTTCAGGCATTTTGAGGATAATCAAAATGATTAGAATACATATCCATCCCCGCAGCGACATTGGAATCAAAAATTTTCACACTATAAATCCGTCTTAGCTGAGCTTTCTGTACCGGGTGCCGATGTAATCGACAAAGCCCGGCACCAAACCCTGCTGCCGGATGATGCTTTGAATTTGCGCCCGGTGATGAATAGAATGATAATTCAATTGCAGGGCTATGTCCGCCGTAGTAGCTGCCCAAACGCCCCCATCATAGCCAATAAAAGTCACTTCTTTTACAAGTTCTTCTTCGGTTTTATCTGCTAAGAAATGCAGCCAGCGTTCCAGACTTTCTTGCCATTTACTTTCCAATTCATCCAATGGATGTACAGGCACCCACCAATCCAAATTCTGTGAATCAGGATCCCCCATTATTCGTGCATGCCATTTATTTTGGCTATTGATGAGGTGGCTGAATAACCTGATGGCTTCCTTTTGGTCAGGAAGTTTTTTCATTTTTTCGAGCACTTTTCTGTTTACTTTGTCATTGAACATGAAGGTATCGATCAGGTATTTGTTAAGTTCCATAGTTTAGCTTTTCTTCTTTTTTAATATCAGTGCACTGATCAGTGATACGACCAAACCTATGGGTACCACTTCTGCATAAGTTAACAGTATCATTATAAATGGATTTTGGTACATTCTGTTGAAATTTTCCATTTCTATGGTTTTTGCGGCCAATTCCTCTTCTGAGGTGCATTGATATAAAACGTGTTGGGTAAAGACTTCCATAAAATCCGGGATGAAAAAGAAATAAAAGAATAACCAAACAAACAAATAAAGTGTGGCAGCCACCAGGGTGATGAGTGCGCCTGTTTTAAAGGCCTGCCCAAACGATATTACTCCATCCAGCTCTTTCTGCCGGTAATTTCTGATCCCAAAAAATATCAACGAGTAAATCACCACCAAAATGGTATAGCCCAGCAGATCATGGCTTTTAAATTCCGGGTTGGTATAGAGCATTTTTACCATGATAAGCCATGGAATACACAGTACCGCTCCTAATACCAAACCATACACCCATACATTTCTTTTCATTTCTTTTCATTTTATGAAACAGCAAAATTAATGCAGATACCTCATACATTATTCATACTTTAGTACCTATTCCGGAAATCAGGTCGGAGAATCATACTTAAGTTCCGGTACTTTCCCTACACCAATTTTAATCTTTGCGCTTTTTCTATGGCCTGAGATCTTCTTTTTACCTCAAGCTTCATATAGAGATTGTATATGTGGGTTTTGACAGTACTCAGTGATAAAAACAAAGAGGAGGCAATATCGGCATTACTAAGTCCCTTCACTATCAATTGTAATATTTCATATTCACGTTGTGTCAGGTTGAATATTTCCAATGCTTTCTCATTGATGGTTCCATCGTTGGGATAGGGAATGAAAATTTCTTTTTCAACGAATATTTTTTCCACCTGGGTTTTAGCCAATTGTTTAGCTACCCAAATTCCGAGCAGCGTAAATAATACGGCAATCATTCCGATGTAAATATCTATGGCATTGTCCATGATGATGAATTTCCATTGCAGCCATTTTAATACAAAAATCAACAGTGCCAATGCCAGTCCATAAACAATGATGTGCCGGAAGTATTTGAGTCGTTTGATGGTTTGAAATATAAGGTTCATTTTTTACATTCTGACCATATGAATGTATTGGGCAATCCTGGATAGATCCGCTGTCAACAAAGATAGAAAAAAGTTTGTCATTTCTTTGACTTTGGGAGTTTGTATTGATGGAAAGTGGATAGGATGGTACGTTGGCTTTAGGGGCAAAAAATAGTAGGATACCCCGATTTTTCAGTTTTGAAAGAAAACAGGTACACGACTTCGATTTTTTTTCTACATTTAACCATGCAATAATCCCGGAGAGCATAGTGGACTGGATAAGTGAGATCAAAGAAAATGAAAACGAAGCGCTAACTTCCCTGTACCGCTTATACAGAAATGAATGTATAAGCTGGATCATGAAAAATTTTCATTGTACCTATGAAGATGGCCTGGATATTTTTCAACACACTATTGTTATCCTTTATGACAACGTGATTACCGGAAAATTAAGCCACCTCACTTCAGATATCAAAACCTATATGATGGGCATCATCAGACATAAAACTTTGGAATGGGTGCGAAAAAAGAACAAACTCAATCATCAATTTCATGAATCGTTCTGGTTTGAATATATAAAGGAGGAAGAACCCGGTGTGAATGTTGATCAAATAGAGTCAATCGCCTGGGCAATGGACAGAATAGGCGGTCCATGCCGTGAATTGTTACACAATTATTATTATTTAGGGAATAAAATTGAAGAAATAACCCAAAAAATGGGTTATAGAAATACAGATTCTACAAAAAGTCAAAAATATAAGTGTCTGAAAAGGTTACAATCGATGGTTTTTGAGCATAAAGATAAAAACACCGGGTTTTGAAAAGCAGAAAGAGCGACATAGAGCTTTTGGAGTCCTATATGATGGGCACTTTAGGTGAAGAGCATCGTTTTGCATTGGAGGAACGAATAAAGTCCGATGCAGACCTCAATGCAGATTATCAGGAGTTATTGTTGATCAGGCAGGGAATTAGAATTAAAGCGCTTCAGAAATCGATGAATATACTGAAGAGTGTAGAGAAGGCGGAAGAAGCACCGAAAGTACAAATCGTTAAAGCATCGCGGTTTGAAAGGTTTAGAATAACAGATAAAGAAAAGGGAAAAGGCAATCCACAGGAAAACAATATGGAAATGCCTCATAAAGACAGTTTTGAATGGGAGAATTCGGAAAAAGAGCAGAATAATCCAAAGGAAAATGGATCAAAAAATGGAACTTCCTGGATGGGTGTGACAGTCGCATTGCTCATCCTTGCCACTATATTGTCCCTGACCATTTATTTCCTTCGACAAGATCAACCCAAAGACCTTACCATTGCTTTGAATGATGATGAGTTTTATCGCTACATTTTACATCGCACCGAAAGGAATAGCCATATCGAATCCGATTTACAAAAAGCAGAAGCGTATAATCTGTTTACCATCCAGGAATTTTCAAAGGCCAGACCCGCATTATCTGCCATGTGGAATGAAAAGCAGGATACTCTTTCCTATTTTTATCTGGGTATAGCAGAATTGCAATTGGGCAATAAAGAAGTAGCCAGGAAAATTTTTAGTTCTGACGCCTTGCAATCTTACCCGGTTCAAGAGTTATTGCCATTATGCGAATAATCTATATCGGAATACTTTGTGCGAAGCACGCCTTTGTTATAAAGTTGTGAAACGAAATGGATGTTTTCACTCCTGCATGAAGTTGGCTTGCCGCTTAATGTCGTTTTCCATTTTCTTTTCCCTCCTGGTACTGGAAATCCTACTGGCGCTGGAAATTTATTTCCAGCCGGAACAAGCATTGTGCGAAGCACGCCATTATTTTTTAAAGTCGATATACGTGTTGTTTGTACAAACTCCTCCATTAAGTTTGGTAACTCTATATGGCGTTTTTCATTTTCTTCATATCACATAACTTTTCAAACGACATAATTCAGCTATAAGAAAATGAAAAACCACTCCTTTGGCTGGAAAAAATTTCAGCCAGAGGCGGACAGGTTCCAGCACCAATCCATCTTAAATGGCGTTTATTATTTCATTGGTATAATCAGCCATGAAAAGAGGAATGTTCAATAATCCATCTTGAAAATTCAAATTCTTTAATGAGTAGCGAATGCGCAATGGGGGGTTGAATTTCTGATGATACATTGTAAGGCTGCGACTTTTTACATTCTCATCACTTTTAACTTCCATGGGTATAATTTCATTTTCTATTTGTACTAAGAAATCTACTTCAGCTGTATATCCTGAGGTCCAATAGCGTGGCACATCTTCGAACTGTGCAATTAAACTTTGAAGAATATAATTTTCAATCATGGCTCCTTTGAATTCAGTGAAAAGTCGATTTCCTTCTGCAAAAGCCATAGGTGAAAGCCTGGACATCCTACGTATGATACCGATATCCAGACCATAGAGCTTAAAAGCACTGTTATCATCATATGCAGAGAGTGGAATTCCAGGTTTTATACATAATTTTACTTGATGCACAAGACCAGATCTCACAAGCCATTGGATCGCATCTTCGTATTCCCTGGCTCTGGCACCAGTTCGGATCAACTGATACACAAATTTTTTGTTTTCCCGGGCGAGTTGGCTAGGGAGTGAATCAAAAACCTGGGTTATTTTAGCTACATAACTCATTACAGGATGCTTGGCAAAATCTCCTTTATAAGATAAGATTAAATTTTGCAACACACTTTCACAAGCCTCGAAAGTTTGAAATTGATTGAAAGCATTTATAACAGCTGGCATTCCACCTGTAATAATATATTTTTTAAACTGATTCAGCAAATCATTATAAAACAGTTCAGGAATAGACTCTATCCGGCTTAATTGATTTAAAAATTTTGCAGATTTCTCATCCCAATAAGGTAATACCTCACGGAAAGTCATGGGGTATAAAGTTAAGAATTCTACCTTACCTACAGGAAATGAGAAACCCGATTGCAACAAAACTCCTAACAACGAACCTGCACATATGATGGGCAAATCAGGAATCCTTTCAGCAAAGTACTTGAGCGAATTTAAAGCTTCTGGACATTCCTGTATTTCATCCAAAATAATGAGAGTTTGCGTATCAATAACCACACCACTAATTAAAGATAATGATTCTAAGATTCGCTTTGTATCTTTATTTTTTTGAAAAAATTCTTTCAATTCTGGACGTTCATCAAAATTAAAATAGGCATATTTCTCATAGTGATTTTCTCCTAACCATTTCATCAGGTAGGTTTTTCCTACTTGCCGGGCTCCTTGAAGAATCAGGGGCAATCTAACGGGTTTGTCTTTCCAGTTTATTAATTTTCCTTGAAGTATCCTATACATTTATAAGTGTGTTATTTGTGATTATAAACACAAAAACAGCACTTATTATTGTAAATGAACGGATTTGGAGTGGAAAGTGGAAAGGAGAAAGTGAAAAGCCTGCCTGACGCAGTACGGCGAAGGCAGGTAGAAAGTAAATGAATGCTGTTTCACTTATCAGACTGGGCTTAATAAAAGTAAAGGAAAACTCCCTTATTTTCTCAAGATTGTGTGGATACTGAATGTGATTCAAAACAAAAGCACTTATGATTCCACCCTTTGTCGTATCTTTCAGGAACTGACTATATATGACAAGTGTTTTAGATGCAACAAACAGGTAAAATAATGGAAAGACTAATCGCTGAACGATATATGAAACTGATCGAACCTCTGGGGTTTGAGATCAAGATGGAGTTGATTAGCAAAATTTTCGAAAGTCTGCGAGGAACTATTAGTAAGCCTGAGCCGGAACCCGATAAGGAAAAACTACTTAACGAGCTCTATGGAGCCTGGTCTGAAGTGGATAATGACTTCATTGATGAAATTTATGAGATGCGTACGATCAGCGAAAAGGAAATAGACTTTGATTAATGGATAGATATTTATTAGATACCGATATCTGCATTTTCTATTTAAAGGGAAGGTTTGGACTACATAAGAAAATTAAAGAAGTAGGAATCGAAAATTGCTTTGTCTCTGAAATCACCATTGCAGAATTAACTTTCGGTGCATACAAAAGTGCCAGGAAAGAAACTCACCTCCAAGATGTAAAAAATATTGCGGTGTTATTTGAAATTGTACCTATCTATGGTAGCATCACTAGATTTGCTCAGGAAAAAGTACGATTGCATGGTATTGGCACTCCTATACCCGATTTTGACTTGTTAATCAGTTCCACCGCCGTTGCCAATGATATGATTTTGGTTACCAATAATATCAAGCATATGGCCACAATAGAAAATATAAAAATAGAAAATTGGACCTTAGCTGAGGATAATAGCTATGCAAAAGAATAGATAAAAAGCTGATATCTCATCGCATCCATCCCGAAACGGAAACCTACCAGCAAATACAATCCGGATTGCGATACGAAGAAGAACAGAGCTTATTTTCTTCTCTCTGGGGAAAGACCATAGCAAGGTTTTTGATGAAATTGTACGCCTATGGACACTGTATCAACACTAAATCTGAATGATTGCATCTACACCTTGCGGGCAATCACAAAGCCAAAAATGTAGAATAGGGTGTCAGTACTATCCCCTGGCGCTGGAAATTTATGCCCTGGCGCTGCAAATTTATTTGCAGCCAGAAAGCACAGTGCGAAGCACGCCATATTTTTTAAAGTCACTAAACGTATAGTTTGTATTTATAACTTTATTCAGTTTGGTAACTCCATATGGCGTTTTCCATTTTCTTTCCCCCCTGGTGCTGGAAATTTATTCAGCCAGAGGCGGACAGGTTACAGCACCACTTGAGCATTTCCCATATTTGGAACTTTCTTAAAAAGACATTAGCTTTGGATCCGATAGAATTATATTCAAAATAAAAGGAAATAAATACAGGATAATAGTTAAAATTACTTTTGTAAATCAAATAATCTGGATTCGTTTCATTGGAAAACATGACGAATACGACAAAATCAACCCGTTAACCATTTAATTATGCAAATCAAATTAATAAAAACTGAAGACCAATATCAAAAAGCATTATCGCGATTAGATCAGATTTTTCATGCAGAACCCGGAACCCGGGAACATGAAGAATTAGAAGTCATTGTCCTGTTAATAGAAAAGTATGAAAGGGAAACTACCGGCGAATTTCCAGATCCTGATCCAATAGAAGCCATCAAATTTAAAATGGAACAGATGGAATTAAATCAAGCCGATCTTGCTAAGATAATAGGTCTGAAAAGCCGAACCTCAGAAATTTTATCTCGTAAAAGACCCATGAGTATAAATATTATAAGAAAATTGAGTAAAGCATTATCCATTCCGGCAGATATCCTAATCCAACCTTATACATTAGCTTGAAAAACGTGACCTACATAATTCATCATCTATAACTATGACATTGACATAAATCTAAAGTTCCGTACTCTTGTCATAATCTATGAAACTATCCAATGTGTTGGAAAATGTGGAATTTTTGTTATACTTTGGCAATTTGGGAAACAAATCTATTTATTTACTCAATTAATTCTCATGACATTGCAAAACGGAAGCCTGAAGGGATTTGTTAGAGACCAACCTATCAAGGTTTTACTTATTCTTATACTTGCAATAGCAACAAATTCTATTGCTCAGGAACCAACAATTTGCAATCCCACTTGCCCCATAGATTTTGTTATGTTGATCACAGACGAACCGGTTTTGTTGTCCGGAGCTTCTCCAACGGGAGGCACCTATTCCGGCAATGGAGTTGTGGCAGGAGCAACCTTTGATCCTGCTCAGGCTTCACCGGGATTCAACCAAATCACTTATACTTGTCCTGCCGGAATCACAGGACCTACAGGAGACACAGGACCCACAGGAGACATGGGAGCCACTGGAGATACAGGATACACAGGACCAACCGGAGATATGGGAGCCACTGGAGATACAGGATACACAGGACCCACAGGAGATATGGGAGCCACTGGAGATACAGGTGACACAGGAGAACCTGGAAATGGGATATATTGTACTTTTAATATTTATGTTTTAAAAATCGAATTGATGGATCCTTGCAGTTGTCAGGATCCTTTAAATGTTTTGTCGTCAGATCAGTCGATAGAATATTTTCATGATGTTCTCACTTTGATACTGGGGATACCCGGAGCTACGGTAGAAACAACCAATACAGATTTGAATTTTTTAAACAATATGGGCACATTGCTTCCCGCAGGTACGGTTTTGACAGAAGACCCTGGAAACCCAGGAAATTACCTGGTTGATTTTTGGAGGCCTCCCAATAGCGGTATGTTTAATATGACATTCCAAATCACCAATACAAACCCTGCGATCGATGATGTTACGCTTCCCGTAGCGGCTTGTAATCTACAAAATTCAGATTGTGGACCTGTAGAAATCCCTTCTTTAAGTACCTGGGCTTTCATCATCCTCGGATTATTGTTTTTGGTTTTCGCCGTTTTGAAGTTGAGTTATGTAAGTATTTCTTATCAAACCCATTAAGCTAATCATTTAGAATAATGTGACTGCCAGTGGCGATGGCAAATCCTACTGGCGCTGGAAATTTATTTCCAGCCGGAAAAAGCTTTGTGCGAAGCACGCTATATTTTCTGAGGTTGGTCAACGTATAGATTGTATTCACACCTTTATGTAGTTTGGTAATCCAAATGACGTTTTTCATTTTCTTTTCCCTAGTGGCACCGGAAATTTATTTCCAGCACTAATAGGGAATTAAATTTTGAGCACCAACACCACTTTTACTATATTGCAATATGTTTACATTTCTTAAAAAGAAACCAGTCATACAAATCCTCACATGCATGCATGCACGGCCTAAGGTCAGTGAATTGTTTGCCCTGTCCATACAGCGCCTCAAAAAACATTTTGCCGGAACCTATCATATTAGAGTATTTGCAGTCATCAGCGATGCAGAATCGGAAGCTGTCTGCAATCAATACGGGATCCCTTTCCATTTCACAGAAAACCTGCCCCTGGGTCGAAAATGGAATTCAGGACTGAAAGAAGTCATGGCCTTTGATTTTGATTATCTCCTGATTGGGTCGGATGATGATATCATGTCCAATCAACTTCTCGAAAGTTATAGACCGTATATCCGGAAAAATATACCTCATTTTGGTATCAAATCTTTAGGATTTTACTGCTGTCAAACGCAAAGAGCATTAATATTTAAATATAAGTACAAAACTACAAAACTGGTGGGATGTGGACGTATGCTCAGTCGGGGTTTGTTGGAAGATGTGGCGTTGCGCATGGAAGTAAAGATACAAGGTCCCATACAGGGCTTCACTAAAGGGAGTACATGCATTCTCTCTTATAAGCAGGCAAGTTATTTCAAGGCCATGGATAGCGTTTTATTTCTTTCAGAAAAACCAAACTGGAGCTTATGGGAAAATACAATAAACAGAGGCTTAGACAATAGTTGCGAATCATATCTCGTCTCACAAAATTATATACCTATAGTGGTTCCTTCCGAAAAAATTCTGATCACCGATATCAAATCCAGTGTAAATATTTGGACTTTTCAAAGTTTTATTAAACTGAGTACTGAAGTGCACCCTGATCAGGTTCTCGATTTTTTTTCATCAAAAGAAAAGGAACATCTGTCAAAAGTGTAAAAAAAATTAAAGTATCGATGATTGTTTTCTTATTCTTATGCATGAGTTCTGTAATATGTTTGTTTTTTCATAATATCGTTTACTTGACTTTCAAGAATGGATAAACTGATCATTCAACTTAAAAGAATTTATCATTTCCTGATTTTAAAAATTAGCAGGTATTTTGATAATCAATACTACCTCAATCATTATCCTGATGTCAAAATCTCAGGAATTAATCCGGTAATTCATTATTTGTATTTTGGAGGATTTGAAGGAAGAAACCCTTCTGAGAAATTTGATTCAGCCTATTATCTGGAATCCAATCCTGATGTGGATAACAAGGGTTGGAATCCTTTAATTCATTATTTGCTGTATGGTAAGAAAGAAAAAAGAATGCCTTTAAATATTAGCGGTATAACGATTCATCCCATTCAGCCCAAAAAATATATTTGGAATAAGATCAAAAATGTATTGAATAATCAAATGGTGAGCATAATTGTTCCTGCCTACAACTCAGAAGAAACCATTGCCATTTGCCTTAAATCTTTAATACACCAAACCTATAGCAATCTTGAAATGATTGTGATAGATGATGGCAGTGAAGATGATACCTATCATCTGATTCAAAAAGTTGCTAGTTTAGATCCACGGGTACACTGTATCAAACTTCCAACAAATGCCGGAACCTATGTTGCCATTAATAAAGTTATTCGAGCCGCTAATGGTAAATATATTGGTCTGCAAGGTGCTGACGATGTGTCATTATCGATACGAATCGAAAAACAACTATCAGCCTTAAAACATTTTAAAGTGATATTTACAATTTGCTCATTTATCAGAAGTAATTTTGATATCAAAGCGCTTGATTGTGATGACGATAGCCTCATTCAAAGAGTTACAAAAATAGAACCTGGTTCAAACGAAGTATTTGGAAATGCCACCTCGAAACCGGTAGTGTGTTTAGGGAGTAATCTTTTTCATAGAAATATATTTAAGAAATATGGATTGTATTGGGAAAATCGGTTTGCATCAGATACCGAATTCATCGAACGGATTTTGTATTATGAAATCCATTATGAGTTTCCCGGACCATTTAAAGGTGTGAATGGTTTTATCAAAGAAGTAAAGTACATTCATAAAATATTTTATTTATTAGATGACGTACTGTACATAAGTCCGAAAAAAACTCAAAACAATTTGACAGTAAAAATTCCTATCAATGGTGAAGAAAGGAAGAAATTTAAAGAAGAATGGAGGGCTAGATTAAGAAACAAAGTAGTTTTTGAATATCCAAAGTTATAAAGAGTCCATGAAGAACTTTTACTTACACCCACTTTTAATTAATGAATCAATATAATTTAGAATTTTTTCAAGACAAGTAACATAGTACCGGTGTCAAAAATGATTTGTGATGAGGGATTACATCATGTTTACTACATTGTTTGTAGCATCGATAGATTTCATAATAATGGATTCATTTAAAATCGTGTTTATGTTTCAATTTGAGATTAATTCGTAAAAATCCAAATCGTTTTTATATATTTTTTTAAATTTTTCAATCTGCGATTTTGTCAGATTATTAAATTCCTGTTCAACCTTATGTCTGTTCCTGGAATTACTTTCATTTCTTTTCGTAGTATACGGAAAGCTGGTATTGAATTTCACATTGGCATATTCCAGAAATTTCTGAATCTGATCTGTGGTGAATATCTTATCAAAGTTTACATTTGGGGGAAACAAAAACTGAGGGGCAATATGTTCATCTTTCAGTAAATTATGAGCTCCGGATGAAAGTTCTGTATACAACATTTCTATAAGATGGGTCATCGAATGTACTTCTTGCATTGTTCTCTTGAAGATGTGTTTTTCATAATAATCTGTTTCAAATAAGGAAGTATACATCGATACAAATCTATCCTTTGGGTTCCTGAATACCAATATTTTTTCATAATCTGATGTGGAAGAGGGGTGATCGTCTTCAAAAGCCATCCAATTGAACACATGGGGGTTTATGTCCATGACTTCATCAAAAGTATATTTTCCCAGCAGTACAAGAAACCATGAACGAACTGTAGTAATGCCTGATTTAGGATAGGTATATACTACTACTTTATGGGCATCCGATTTCATTGAATAGGACTGCCTCATCAAAACTTTTTGCGAAATTATGCGAGAAAATAATCGTTGATTTCGATTTATTAAATGTTTATGACCTTGATTTTGGGGAATAGCGGATGCATGCCATTGGTGAATTCCAAATGGCTCCGATTTCCAGTTGGTAAAACGCACATTCAGATTCAAATCATGCTTTATCCTGTAAGCGAATTCAATGTCATCCACACCGATTCCAAAGGCAAACTCTTCCCGGAAACCTTCCAGTTTTGTTAAATTATCATTATGGATTGCACATAAAAAATGAAAAGCTTTTGCCCTGAATGTAGGGTGGTTATACCACAAAGCAATACTGTTTTTAAGTTCTACGGCCTTTTGCGCAATAAATGGTCTTACTGATTTTTGTTTCTGATTACCGTTTGCGCCATATAGATTTTGGACCATTTCATTGAATGATGACCTGTGCAACTGAGCGCAGGTAAAACTCAGGAACTCATTTTCATTGATGTGTTTCTCTACAAAATTCAATACTTCCCCAATATGGCATACTTCCGGATTCTGAATAATTATTGATTCTCCCCGGGCCATTTTAAAAGCTTTATTATAAGGTATACACGGATTGATGTAATTTTTTTCTCTTTTATACTCATCTGTGATTCTTATTAATACAATGGGAAAAGAAAATTTTTCAATTAAGGAAAGAATACATTCTGATTCATGGCTGCCATCATCTGCAATGACCACTTCAATTTGATCTTTTGGGTAATGGGAACTTTCAATGGTGTTCAGTGTAAATGCCAGTTGTGTTTTACGGTTTTTATAGGCCATGACGATCGAAATAGCCGGAATGATATTTTGATTTTTAAATGCTCTGTTTTCGTGAATAGTAATTTCATTAAGGTGAGTAACTTCACACACCGGATATAGTGGATACGTAATGATTTCTTCAATATTGATTTGTTTTCCATAGGGAACATTTGAAAACCTTAGCTTTTGAATATGAGATTCTGTATGCCTTTTTGGATAGGCGTAAAATTTAAACAGTGGTATCTCTTCAGTATTTTGATGTGCAGGAATAATTTTATGAAAAGTAATGGCCGATGAAATTACCTCATATTCTATGGTGCCGGGCATTGGGCAATTATACACTAAAAAAAAAGTTTGGTACTCCCATTCAGTAAACCTATTGTCATTCCTGTCGGTCGTAAAGGCCACAGAACCGAATTTAATGAAAAAATATATTTTTTGAACAGCCAGCTTTTCAGGATTTCTTATCTTTTCTTTCCAAAAATCTATTGGAAACTCCTTGAAATTTATTCTCCATTTCAACACTTCAGGATACGAAAAAGTGACCCCTAATGGTGGAACAGGGTGTTCATATCCGTATCTATTATCCTGGCCACTCCAAAAATCTGATATTGATCCTATTTCCAATGCAATACTTCCGGATTCTTTAATCTTTTGACAATATATTTTACCCCGGATACCAGCTGATACTAAAAAAATTAACCCCTTATTATTACGAGTGATTTGTTCTATGTTTTCAAGTAACCCAATGTGGAATTCATTATTTTCTGAATCGAATTGATTCCTGGAACAGATGAGTTTTTCAGGTACTTCCAACCATTCTACTTCCGGAATGTCTAAATTCAGCTTTAGGTAATCAACAATTTCAGGCTTCGAACTGATGACATAACATTTATCAACAGAATCGAGGATAAATGGGAGCAATTGATAATAATTAAAATGAGGGATCAATTCTGAATTGGTAATGATACCCCACTTTTTCATTTTGACATTCTTCAATTGAGTGCTGATATTCCGGTATATATTCAACAAGCCTACATTGTCATTTAAGGGTGATTCAGTCCTGAATTCCCAAATGGCCTTTAATACCGAACTCCAGTGTGGGATCCCTAAAATATCAGCAGCTTCAAGTGCATGCATATACGTGTGCAACAGATCTTCCAGTTCTTCCCGATTTAGGGGATCTGTATTAGAAATTAATAAGTCTTTGCTAAGAAAAGTGAAATGGTGGTTTTCTTTATTCTCCCGATTCATCAATTCTAAAAATATTCCGTCTGTAACTCTAAAACTTAAAAAAACGGTTGGTATCCTTTTTTTAATTCTTCTCCTTAGATAACTCCCAATATGGAATGCTGATGTTATATCGGTGTATGTATCCGGATAAAATCGCCTGCACTGGATTGACAATTCATAAAACGCTTGAAAATACTCTTTTACAAATTCGTCAGTTATTTTTCCTTCTGATATATCATGTAAAAATGGAATCGGATTATTGCTATGTGGTTTTAGGGTATTGCCTTCATCTTTTAGAATATTTCTGAGAGACCGGAATATTTCTGCTCTCACTTTTTTATTTGCCATTGCAGGAGTAAAATAAACCCATTTTTTATTTTGCAATAAAGACATTAGATGTCTGGCTTCCTGAGCCAATCGAACTTTGAAAACCAAGTCTTCACGAGTCAATACAGGCTTTTTATAGAAAGAGTTAAGCAATATTACGGCATTGGCAAATTTTCCCTGGGCTTTACAATAGCTATAAATATCAAATATGATATTCCATGACAGGCTTAAATCTTTTTCTTCCCCGACCATATGATCCAACGCTTTTGAAAACTCATCACGATAAATCAGTTCTTGTAAATAAATGCCTGACAATTTTTGCGATTTATGACTTTGGGTTTGCAAAAATTCCAGCGCTTTTTTAATCCCTTTAAAATGATAATAAATTAAAAATTGATGATAAATGACCCCGGGATCATTGGGAGCAAGTGAATACGCTTTTTCTATGTTAGCAATGGAAGGTTCAGGCAGACTTCTTTTATAACAATGAAGCGCATAATCTAAGAATATTTTAAAATGTATATTTCTTTCTTTTAGATATCCCTCATAGCTTTGATCAGCAGCTTTGACTTTGTCTGAATGTAAGAGGATTTTATATTTTAATTTTAATGCATTGATGTCATTCAGTATACCGTTTTCTGTATGAAAATATTGTTCTATATTTTTTAACGCTTTTCCGAAATGCCCTTCGCAATAATTTATTATTGCCTGGAAATAAGAAAAAAAAGGATTACCGGAAAGCTCGATATCTTCTACCCAAATGCTTGTAAAGTGGTCTAATGCCTGGTACTTCATCAAGTTTTCAATTAAAATGTCAAGAAGATTTGTAGGGTTATTGATGTAATTTCCTTTAATAATGGATTTGATGTCATCTACAAGGCCATTCCAATCTTGGAGTAGTATCTGGTTATATATCAGTTTTTTACATAGTACATGATTTTGGTATACTAAGGAATAAGAACCTTTTAAAATGTTTGTTGATTCCCTCAGGTAGCCATACCGGTTTAGCATGGAAGTGTAACGGATGATGATTTCATTGATTTTTGGAAAATGTTCATATGCATATGACCATATTTGAAGGGCTTGGTTGTACATTCCTGTATTTTCATAGAATTTAGCGAGATCTATATAGCCTAAGTAGTGTTTTGGATGTTGCTGTATCAGATCATCAAATATTTGTTTCGCTTTCCCTGGTTCTCCACACCATTCATAGGATAAACCTGCATAGTGGAGTACTATTGAAGGGGGATGGGTTTTGTTTTCATTGCAAATTGCAATAGTCCTTTCGTACCAATCGATGACTTTACGATATGATTTTTTTTTGTAAAGGGCTTGGATTTGCAAATTTATAATACCCTGATGGTGCGGATTTTCTTTCAGGGCATCTGCCATGATGTTCATACAATCATCCGGTAAATCCTGATTGAGTTTCAAGCTGGCCAGGCCGATGATTCCGAAAAGGGTGTTCGGATATTTTACATTCAATCTATGGAATGAGCGCTCTGCTTCATGATGATTATTTGTATACATAAAAGAATGAGCAAGCAGATTTAATACTTCAGGGCTTTCAAATCCATCTGAAATCAGATTTTGAAAGATTATGATGGTTTTATTAAACTCTTTGTTTTGAAAAGCTTCCTTTCCCTTGATAAAAAATTCTTCATGGATTGGTTTCATCAATAGCTACATTTTGGCTTCATCCAGCTTAACACATTCATTATTTATACCATGTTCTTTTATTGACAATATGGAAATAGGAAGCGATAATCTTTAATACCCTGGAAGAAACGTCGGGTACCAGATAATTCAAAGGAAAAGATTGTTGAGGTAATTCTCTTGATAAGGCAATGGACAATAATATATGCTCCGGATCATAACCTGATACCACTATGTTGCCATTTTCGACCCCTTCAGGTCTTTCGCTTGATTGTCTGATGGTAACTGCGGGTATTTTGAAATGAACAGCTTCTTCGGCAATGGTACCACTGTCTGAAAGGAAACAATAAGCATTTTTTATTAGTTTACAATAATCCAGTAATCCTTGTGCTTCAATAAAATGAATGGTGTTATCCAAATGAGATTCAATATCCAGGGAATTTAATTTAATTCTGGTTCTCGGGTGGGTTGAAAATACAATCGGCAAACCCATCTGAAGGGATACGTTTTTCAATGCATTGAATATTTTGTATATATTTTCACCTAAATCCAGGTTTTCTTCCCGGTGAATACTCGCCAGTAGATATTTTCCTGGAATCAACTTAAGTTTTTCCAGGATTCGACTGGCCTCAATCCCGTCTTTATAATAAGTGAGGACTTCATGGGTAGGGCTTCCTGTAATAAATACATTGTCTTTGGTAAATCCGGCATGGCAAAGATATAACTTGGAGTTCTCTGTATAAACAAGATTAATATCTGCAATGGAGTCCACTAAAATCCGGTTGATCTCTTCAGGGACATTCATATCAAAACACCGGTTACCCCCTTCCATATGGAATACCGGTATCTTAAGGCGTTTGGCTGAAATGGCACTCAGACACGAATTAGTATCACCCACAACGAGCAGAGCGTCGGGTTTTTCTTGTAATAGTATTTCATAGCTTCGCGAAATGATGTTTCCAATGGTTTCACCGACATGTTTTCCAGCTGCTTTTAATTGATATTTAGGTTGGGGTAGACCCAATTCTTCAAAAAAGATGCGGCTTAGATTGGGGTCCCAGTTTTGTCCTGTATGTATCAAAACCAGATCAAGACACTCATTTGCTTTCAGGATTATTTTTGATAATCTGATAATCTCGGGACGTGTGCCAAGGATAATGGCTAATTTCATGGATTTTACCTGTTTTACCTCTTAATGATCTGTTTTTACTTCCTAACAAGATAGGCATATTTTTGCCCCTTTGATTATGGCATGGGTTACTAAACTGCAGATAATATGATTATTGGTACAAGCACGAATTTAATGGAAACCATGAAAAGATTTTAAAATTAGGGTTTAAAAATAAATTATTGAGGATTCTTTTTTTTTGATTATTTTTTTCAATTTTAGTGAGAACAGACCAAATACTGTTGCTACGGTTTACATGTTTTGATGAATAAGAAAAATAAAAATTGAAAGTCCAAAAAATTAAATGCCGAATGTACTGATGGCTTTTAAATGTTGCTTATGTTTTATGTTGTGACGGAGGGTAAATTCAACCCCTTTGGGGTTGTGGATTTATATGTTTCGTTTACCCCCTACCCCCAAACCTTTGGGGGTAGGGGGCTATGCATATTCAGTCCTTTCAGGACTGTTTATTGATTTCCTGACTTTTCGGTGTAGACTCAACCTATTAATATTAACCCATTCTGGGTTTTTATCTTTATCATGCCAATTGGGATCTTTCTTTGGGTTTCTGATCTCAAGAATCCCGTAGGGAGGTAGTATAAATAAAGCATGTTATACAATTCAAACTTATGGCTAACTAACAAAACCAATAGTTATATTATTTCAGGTTCATAGTAATTTTTCAAATCCTTTAGTAAATAATTTTTATTTTATTTCCATACGGCATTATTACCTTTATCATGCCAATTGGGATCTTTCTTTGGGTTTCTGATCTCAAGAATCCCGGAGGGATTTAATATGAATAGCACTGCATGAAATGCAGTGTATAATTTTGGCAGACTAACAACCCCGATAGGGGTTGAATTTCACGCACAATGTAATCCTCCGGATACTTAAGTAAAAAGGCTTTTTAACCTCTTTGATGCCTGGAATAAATACTTAGAATAACAAACTTTCGACATCGTTTTCAATAAATTTCTTATACAAATCAAAATCTTTCAACTTTTTAATTTGTGTACGGATATCCGGTATATTCAAGGATGAATTCAAAGGAAATAATGAAGTGAGCTGTTTGTCAATCTGCCTGGGTAGTGGCTTCCCGACAATCGTAACAACTATACAGTAGATTTCTGCCATCAAAGATATCAATTGATATTTTGTGATAGGTTCATAAGAAAATAAATGCCTGACCCCTTCCCACCATGATTCATTTCTAATTATTATTTCCAACGATTCAGCCAATTGAAGGCATGTAATGCCATTCCAGTATTGGTTGGAATACCCTCCGATTGTTTTGTCTTGTTGTTGCTTTACCCATTCGAGTAAGGATCTTTTGTTATTGATCTCTTCACCTATTAATGAACATCGTATGGTACTGCAATACCCGCTTACCGGCTCACCAAGTCTTTTAGAAAAACCATATATAGAGGTTTCATCGCATGGAGAATTTTCATGATAACCATTCATTAAAACATCATGAGTCAAAGAATCACTTATCCCTGAAAAAACACAATCTGTACTGATATGAATCAGGCGGCATCTGTAATGTTGACAAATGCATGCAAGCATTTGGGGGTAGATGGAATTAACTTTGATGTATTTCTCATCCTCCGATTTTTCAGAATTACTTTCTGCTTGTGGTATGAAACCCAATGCATTGATGATAATATAATCCTGGTTAATTCCCATCTTTTTAAAGATATCCCACAGAGAATCCACTGCAGAATGCAAGGGATCATAACTCTTTCGTCCGATGCCCCGGATATGAAAGTCATTGAGACCGGAAAAATAAGTCATCAGATAAGTACCCAACATCCCTCCTGAACCAAAAACAATAACATTTCTTACCACTTTATGAAAGTTTTTTTCAATTATTACCTTACTTTTCAATAGGGTAGCTTAATATTTGAAATATCCACCAGGATCATAGACTTATCTTTAAACTTTCCATCCCCTTCATTGCAATTTTCTACTATCGTTTCCATTGGATGCGTAAAATGGAATGGTGCCTGATGTAAGCTCAGGGTTCTCCAACGATAACCGCCGGCATCGATATCTTTGTTAATGCGATCATTGATGAAACTGGTTACCAATAAATATTTACTTTGGCTTGCTTTTATATTCCTCAGAATTTTCCAGGAATCCTCAAAAGGCAAATGAACCAATACATCTCTAAGTATGACCAGGTCCATTGACATAAAATGTATTTTTGTTAAATCTGCACAAAAGAATTGCACTGTATTTCCGGCATATTTCATATTATTTTTCCTGATTAACTCCGGGACAATGTCAATACCATAATATTGAACCCTGCTAAAATCCATTTCTTTCATCCAGTTAAAATCACCACATGCCATGTCAGCGATGGTATGGATTTCATATTTTTTAATTAAAGTTGCCAAATCCCGCCGAAGATCTTTGGTTGAGTCCAGTGTAGATCCATCTCCGGAAAGACTTTCCTGATTTTTCCAAAGATTGTATTTATACGTTTTCTCAAAGACATCAAGGAGTCCTCCGGTTTTATCAATTCCCCCTGTAAGTTCAATTTTATTTTTAATATAGTTTATGTGCAGCATAAGAGTACTCTCTTTGAAAGGGTTTTCTACTTTTTCATAAGCGTTTTGAAATTCTTTAGCCAGATCGCTTCCATTAAACCAATGGATCCCAAATGTATAATTTTTGATGTATTCCTGAGGGCTGGAACAGAATATCAAATCCAGCTCGTTAAATTCAAATGGCAGATACACCTCGTGGGGGGGTATCAAAAGATGTATTAAATCAGAATATTTTAATTTTATATCATTGATGGTCGGAAACAATTTTTTGATCATTTTAATCCCAATGGATTGGTACGTCATAATGTCAGCAAAATCCTTACAGGCATGTGCTAAATCTATAAAAAACGGATTGTTAGGAGCGGACATCAGAAACCCAATGGTGTAATAATGAAAATTTGTTCCTTTCATAACAGGTACGATGACCGTGTTAATCTCTTTTTCATCTCCAATGACAGGAAAGCCTGAAAATGCATTCAAGTGATATATACTATTGATGTACAGGATGTCAAAATCAGACCAAACACCACCATGATGCCCCAACAAATAATAGCGGATGAAATCGGATTTATATATCTCAGACGCTTCATCAGCAAAGCCTATGGAATCCATTTCTATAATGAGTATTTCTATTCCTGAATCTAATAATTCCGGCAAATAGTCTTTTCCGGTGTATTCTTTCTTTTGCTCAAAGGTGTTCCACGATTTGGTTAATGTCCTGTACTTTGGCATACATAAAGTGATGGTCCAGGCAGGGTGAAAATATTGAAAACTTCTTACCGTCATGAACTGTAGAAATGACATTGGACTCCCATCCCAGTATAACCAAAGCTTTTCCGGTATATTTTTAAAGTAATTCATACAAATCTATATTTTCACCCCAAAGTTTGGGTCAACATTCCCTTGGATTCAAGGTATGTGTACAGGTCTGATTTATTTATGGGACTTTCGCCACTGGAGTAGTGGAAAGATTTCAATTGCCCGTTATAAGCATAAGCATTATGTGGGGCTTTAATGTAATAGTACTTTTCTACCTCCTGTACATATAAGGATTGGGTCTCATTGATTAATGATTCATTGATTTTTTCTCCAAACCTTATTTTACCGGTTTTTACCGGTTTACTGTACAAATCTGAAAAGATGGAAATGAGATCTCTGATGTACATAGACTTTAATTTAGGAATGATAATATCACCACTTTCGCCATAATGCATGGCATATTCAACGAGACTACAGCTTTCATCCAAAGTCATGACAAAGCGAGTCATATCCGGATGGGTAAGATTATAATGATCGTATTCCTTTGATCTTCCGATTTTATGTAACAATGGTATTATGCTTCCTTTCGAGTTGAGGACATTTCCATAACGGCAAATGACAAAATCAAAGTCTGGTATATAATATGCCTTTTCTATCATTAATTTTTCCGATAGGGCCTTGCACATACCATATACATTGACCGGCGAACATGCTTTATCTGAACTTACAAATACAACTTTTTCAAGATTTTTTAATGAGTGGATATTTGATTCTATACTATCCAGTACATTTTGGACGCCTATAAGGTTGGTTTCTATGCTCTCCCGGATACTATATTCCACCCTTTCTATGTGCTTTAAAGCAGAGGCTATGATGATGATATGTGGTTTTTCTCTCATTACAGCTTCTCTGACCTTGTGTAGATCTCTGATATCGCCCAGGATGTTGATCAGGTTTTTATTTTTATACTTATGGTCTAATTGCCAGTGTTTCCATTCATCTCTGGAATAATTTATGATAATATTTTGAGTGAGATGCCGGTCGATTAAGGCTTTACCCAAAGACCCTGAACCTCCAAAAATTAAAATTTTTTTACTTTTCATGTATTTTTTAATAATTTGAAATCATTTAAATAATGCGATACACAATTCAAAATTGACAAAAAAATAGGCGCAACATACCAGGAATGGATAATATTGATTAATTCTTTCCCAATATCTGTTTTTCCGGGGTTCAATTTAATATGTTCAATTTATAAACAATCACGAGAATATGCAATTTTCAGACCATTTCAGGATATTAGTTAATAAGTGGAAGGGAGAAACCATACCCCTTAGATCCGCTATTGGGGTTAAAAATATTGGTGACAGGTTATCCGCAACCATTGTTGAGCATGTCTCAGGTAAAAGAGTGTTTAATTTGTTTAATAATAATAAACCCCATATGATTGCAGTGGGTAGCCTGCTTCATACTGCAAACAAATTTTCAACCCTATGGGGTTGCGGACTTATGTCCGCAGAGTTTTCTGTTAGAGAAGTGGAAGGCTCTCAAGTCCATGCTCTGCGGGGAAAGCATAGTGCCGATTTCCTGATGAAGGAGGGAATCAGGTGCAGAAATGATATAGCTTTTGGGGATCCAGGTTACTTAATCCGGGAATTGCCAGAAATCAAAAAATTAGTAAAAAATGTTAAAAAGAAGTATACGCTTGGGCTGATTCCTCATTATGTCGACTATACCCATCCATTCATACAAGATTGTAGTACCAATGAGGAGGTTTTAATCCTGGATGTGAGAAAGGACTATTTAACCTTTATGGAAGACCTTCTTTCCTGTCATGCCATTGCCTCATCGAGCCTGCACGGTTTGATTTTTGCGGAAGCATTGGACATTCCCAATGTATGGATCCAACTCACCGATAAAGTCGTAGGCAAAGGGTTTAAATTCAGAGATTGGTTTAGTCTTTCTGGTATACCCCAGGATAAACCTATTGAAATCAACGAACAAACAAGATGTACTGACTTGATAAGAAATGCTGAAATGCATGAAATGCATATAGATATTGATCATCTCATCCAATCATTTCCAAGAACCCGATTTGATTGGAAGGATCACAGGAAGTACTATCCAATCCTTTCTGTTGAAAAATGCAGAAAGAAACCCATACCAATATTTATTATTTCCTTCAACCGTCCGGAATGGTTATCAAAAGTCATCGCAAGCTACAGACTTCAAACCCATCCTATAGAAATCGTAGTTCACGATAACGGATCGGATGATCCGGTGACTATAAGATTATTAAAAAAAATGGAACGTCAGAAAGACATTACTGTATATCGCTACCCAAAAATCAAAGAGGCCAATGACTTGCATAATATTAACCTGTCCTTACAGGAGTACTTTAAATATTATTCGGAACCCCAGAGGTACATTATTACCGATTGTGATGTAGACTTTTCTGAAACTTCCCCTGATGCTATAGAGGTGTTGGATATCCTTTTAGACAGGTTTCATGAAGTGGCTTGTGCAGGACCTATGTTGCGAATCAGGGATATTCCCAGGTCATACCCATTATATAATCGATTAATCAATTGGGAAGTTAAAATGTTTTGGAATAGAAAACCCAAACTTATAAATATTGACCATCAACGTAAGGCAGCCATTCTCCCTGGAAAATTTGATACCACATTCGCTTTATACCGGGCAGGTTCCAGGTTTAGTAGAATACAGGAAGGGCTCAGGGTTTACGAACCCTATGATGCCATTCACCTGGATTGGTATATTACTAAAGACGGCAGTGATTTTTTTCAAAATCATTATGTTAAAACATCCAACAGTAATATATCTCATTGGGGAAATCTAAATCGTGTGCTTGATTCCCCCGATGAAACATTGATACCTGAAAATATTTATACTGCTGACTTTATAAAACAAACAGGTGAAATTAACATCAGAAAAGTCTCATTGATTAAATTTCTTGAAAATACTTAACTGTTTTCTGGCTATCTATGATATTGAATCCTTTTATCCACTGCTTTCATGGATTGTACAATCTCTCCTGTGCAATCGGTGCTGCCATCATCAACCACAATAATTTCAGGATTCCCATGGGATTGTCTGATCAGGGATTTTATACAAATGGCAATGGTGTGCTCTGCATTCCATGCCGGAATGATGACACTGACTTTCACGTGTTTATTTTTAAACTTAGGGGTTAGGTCTAAACCGATTCCCGGTGATTGACCGTTACTGCGTGGAATTCATCCTTCTTTCCTTACGTATTGAAGAGGAAGGATCAGAGGATTTATTCCGGAAATTGAGACATCAGTATACTTTTTAAGGTGTATTGAGGAAAGGAATTTATAGGAAGGATTTCTGCCTTGCTTGCCTCCTTATTCAAGGTAGTGCTTGAGGGGAGGAATACACCGGGCACGAACATCAAAATGATTGAGCAAATCATACCTCCTGTCAAAATATCCGCTTATGAAGACCTGGATCATTTGAGTGGATAAAGTTATATAAGACCTCCAGTTCATGATATGGCAGTATTCTTTGTAAATTCATACATGAATATAAAAGAATTAAATAAACCGACAACGTTGAAATTTTATCATGCTGATTCGTTGAGTCGTTTAGGATTTTAATACAGGTGTTGTTTTAGAAATTTCAATTCCCGCTTGAAATGGAGGATTTATAAATTTTATACCTTTCTTATAAATGAAATAGTGATTCATAGAATCGGTCTCTTGTCCCTCTTGAAATAGGGGGTGTAGCTCAGGGTCTTAATGTTGTCAATCATGAATGTAAACCTCAAAAATCATGTGGTTCATGCTGGAAATAAACCTTCTCTTATTATAATTTACCTTCAACAAAGTGCTGTATCAAATATTATTTTATATATTGAAAAAAAAATAACACAATATTGATTGAGTTATGAATTGGATAGAATCATGAGATCAATACTTAGAAAAATACTACATCGCAGATGGCTTACCTTTCGACCCAATAAAGAGCCCTTTATCTCGCTTGTGGTTATTATATACAACATGGAAAGAGAAGCTCCACGTACTTTATATACCCTTACTCCAGAATATCAGAACCGGAATCCTGATTCATATGAAGTTCTGGTTATAGACAATGGCTCCACGACTCCATTTGGAAAACAAAGGGTAGAGGCCATGAGTAAAAATTTCCGATATTTCTATCTGAACAACGCTGCACCTTCACCTGCCTATGCATTAAATTGGGGAGCCAGACATGCCAGAGGCGAATGTCTGGGTTTTATGATCGACGGAGCAAGGATGCTGTCACCCGGGATCTTGTATTTTACACAAAAAGCATTCAAGGCATACAAAAATCCGGTAATTAATACCCTGGCATTTCATTTGGGTGAAAAAATCCAAAAGTTAGCTATGCTGGAAGGCTACAACCAGCAATTGGAAGACATATTACTGGATTCAGTGCCCTGGAGAGAAAATGGCTATGCATTGTTTAATATATCATGTTTTGCAGGTTCTTCAAAATACGGATGGTTCGCACCTATAGCTGAATGTAATTGTATTTTTCTGAGAAGAACTTTATTCAACCAAATGAATGGTTTTGATGAAGGTTTTGATTTGCCGGGTGGGGGTTTGGTAAATCTGGATTTTTATAAACGGGCTGTTACTTTTAAAGGTGCCGAACCCATCATGATCCTGGGTGAAGGTAGCTTTCACCAGTTTCACAATGGCTCCATGACAGGTAAGGTTGGCGAAGATTCAAGGAAAGAAATGGAAAAATACAGAAAGCAATATTTGAAATTGACTGGCCAGGAATTTGAAATGCCTTTTATTCGTTATGAATATTTGGGACATACACCCTCATTGTCATTTAAGTTTATGGAAGAATCTTTAAAAGGGGTGGAACTATTGAAAACATCCTTCCCTAAAGAAGCAGAGGTTCTGATGGTTTCGTCAATAAATTCTATGAAAGGAAGCCAGAATTAAAAATTCTCATAGTGTATTTTTTATCCAAAAGATACCTGTCCAATCAATTTCCTGAAATTCCGGGGTTTTCAAATTTCTGTTTTTAAAATAATCCAGGATGGCCATTTTACAAGCGGGTATGGAAAAGTCATCCACAATAATGATCCCATTGTGTACTACCTTATCATATAGAGCTTCCATAGTAATAGTGGTGGATTCATAAAGGTCACCGTCCAGTCTGAGCAGGGCTATTTTCAAATCTTTATCGAGGGCGGGAAGGGTGTCTTTAAACCATCCTTTGACAAACCGGGTGTTTTCATTGAGCAGGCCATACTTGCGGAAATTTTCTTTTACGATACCTAAGTGAATGGCCAGTTCCGGATACTTATTTTTGCTTAAATCTAATTTTTCATCCATAGGATGGGTTGGTACAGGCAAGCCATCGAAGGAATCGGCAACAAATACAGTCCTGTTCATCTGGTACATTTTATTGTAAGCAGCCATCATGATAGACGCCCCACCACGCCAGACTCCACATTCTATGAAGTCTCCCGGTATGCTTTGCCTTTGGATTATGTCAAGGCAATATACAAGATTACCCATCCTTTTTTTTCCAATCATGCTTGGCGCAAAGCCTGAATTTTTTATTCTCTTTTTGTAAAATTTCCCTATATTTTTGTTATCCAGAAACTCCTGGTATTCACCTTTAAGCCTATGGGTAATGTCATGAAATTCTTCAAATCGAAATTCACGCATTCCTTCCAAACATTCCTTCAGATAAAATATCCTGAGCTCAAGATCGGCATTTACCTCATTGATGAGGCAGGCCTGGAGCAATTCCAGATATTTTCGTTTTGCCAAACCTAACATTAATTTTTTTGTAAATATGGATAAGTGATCGGTTGAAGCAGGTTGGAAAGAATCTACCAATTCTTCCCGGAGAAATACATCATATACTCCGGAATGGATTTCTTTTTCAATGCCTGGATAATGATTTTCCAGGATTTGGCAAGTATTGTTAAGATTTGAAACGATGGCCATTCCTTTCATTTCCACATCAAATATTTGAATATGCAGATCCGGTCTGTATCTGCGTAGGATAGTGATGAGTTTATAAACATCTCCTGTCCATTCTTGGGTTGTTCTTTCCCGGTTTGCCCACACCATATCGTCCGGGAGAACGTCATCAATGACTATCACGGATCCAAAATGACTACTTCTCTCCAAATTGATAAAATCCCGTAATGCAAACTCAGCCCAATGCAGACCATCAATAAAAGCCAGATCAAAAGGTCCGCTAAGAATGTCCATTAATTCATATTCTGAAAAAAAATCATCACTGGTTTTGCTGTATATGGTTTTATTTACATCGTTAGAAACCATTTGGGGAGCCGGGTCAATACCGATACTACGGCATCCGGCAAGTTGAAAGCTGGTGCCTTTGGAAACGCCTATTTCGACATATTTGTCCGGTCGGATGTGTTCATGGACAACTTTCAATGCTTCCAGATAATTCATAGTTATGATTAAATCAATAAATAAAATCCAGTTCTATTTTTCAATGGGCCCAAAAAGTACCCTTCTTCAATAAAAGTTAAAAATAAAATGAATACATCAGGCTTAAGGTATTGTGGATGGATAATTTACAAATCGATGAAAGCAACACTCTGGTCCCCCTCCCCAACCTTCCCAATTGATTAAAGAGCAGGTATTGTAAGATGCAATTTCATCAGATTCCTGAGTACGAATAATACGAATGTTGCATAGGGATAGATGGCAGGTTCAGAATCAAATCAGAAGTGTATGTAACACGATATATAGAAAGCATTTAGATAGTCCGGAAATCCTCATCTTTTTAGCATTTACATTTCCTGCTTCTGATATTCTACGTTCAAAAAACGAACGGTGTTGTCACCGTAGTTCGTAACGGCCAATACAATCTTTTGATCTATCTTTCGGGCATCGAGCCCATGGGGGAAATCAAATCCATGTGATTTTCCAACAAAGGTTAATTGATCATTTTTTAGTTTCAGCACGGTGATACTATCAGTATTTTGATCTTGAAAAAAAATCAGATCTTCAAAAATGCACATGGAGTCAATATGACAATCCGGTTGTTCATAGACATTAAGTACATCCTCATGATCTTCATGAAGTTCAAATAAGACCACATGCGCTACAACATTCAACTGTTTAACATTTTCCCGACCGATTTTACTTGTTGTATAAATGACAAGAAGTTTATTGGGTGTTACAAAACACATATCCTTTGGAATAAAATCAGAAATGTAAGAAATTTGACGTACGATTTCTCTCTTTTCTATATGAACAAAATTGACGATTCCAGTTTTGTTTCCAGTCGTTACAATCACATCTTTGTCAATTGGATGGAAGCGTACTCCATGGCAAAACTGTTTATATTCCACAAGTTTATCTATTTCATTTATCTGGGTTAATTTATGATCTGATAACCTAAAAATGGCCTGAGCTCCAGGCATAAAGTAACTGCAAACAATACGATCTTTTCCATCAAAATCTATCAGATCAGGAAAGTTCAAAGAAGAGTCGAGCAAACAATCAATATCATCTAATAAAGTATGCTTTTTTGATTTAATATCAATATCAAAAAGATAAAGTCTTGCTGCTACCAGATTGGCAATTACAACCCGATGGTCATTAATAAAGCGAACTCCGGTAGCTGTTGCTGTTCTCTTTTTCCCTGCAATATATAATGGTGCAAATGGTGATCGATCTTCGTCTTTTAGTTTTATCCGGAATATTTCATTCATTTTCAATTTATCATCCCTTTTAGATCCATTGAAATTTACAATTTTTGAGCCATATTGGACCATAAATCTCATTTTATGTTGAATCCAGTCAATAATCATATCTGTAAAATTTTTAATTTTTTCTTTTCAATGATTTCAATGAAATCAATTGTTATTTTTTCTGTACTGTTCTACATTAATTTTTAACCAGGTTAGCTCAATTTTCGTGCCGCCACCAAAAATGTAAAGGTACAGGTTTAATAGTTTCACAATTCAATAAAATAGATAAATTTGTTTAAAAAGAATGCATTTTGCAAATATTTATTAATAATATCAGGGAATTATATTTTAGATTTTATTTGCAGTTGAGTGGATATTTTGATATTCACTATTACCTTCTCCACAACCCGGATGTAAAAGCGGCCGGAATCAACCCCATACTCCATTATTTACGATTTGGAGGTTTTGAGGGTAGAAATCCTTCTTTAAAATTTGAATCATCATTTTATTTACACAGGTATCGTGATGTAAAAACTTCCGGAATGAATCCACTTATCCACTATCTAAAATTTGGCAAGAGGGAAAATAGAATGGCGGTGGACTTAAATGGTATTTCTATCCAGCCCATTTCCCGGCGGAGATACATGATCAACTGGATGAAAAACCGGCTGACGAACAGCAAAGTGAGCATCATAGTCCCGGCCCTCAATGCCGAATCCACCATTGGCATATGTTTAAAGTCATTGATCAAACAAAGCTATGACAATCTGGAAATCATCGTAGTGGATGACGGTAGTGAAGATGGAACCGGAAAGCTCGTCCAAAAAATTTGTGGTATGGATCAGCGGGTGAAATACTTTAAGATTCCCAATAACCAGGGTACCTATGCAGCCATCAATAAAGGAATACGCATAGCCACAGGTAAGTACATAGCCAAGCAGGATGCTGACGACATTTCTCTTTCCACCCGGATTGAAAAACAAATGACAGCTTTGAAAAAATACAAAGTATTTTTTGCTTTATGTTTTTTGTTCAGAAGCTCATTGAGCATGGAAGAACTGGATGGAGAAGATCACCTCATTATGCAACGCTTATCAGAAAAGTCCAATCCAAGCGATCACACTTCAACCAGGTCACAAGTCTGTTTGGCCAGTTTAATCATTCATAAAAAGATATTTAATCAATACGGGTTATATTGGGAAAGGAATTATTCATCAGATGTTGAATTATTAGAAAGGGTATTATATCATGAACTGAATATTTCTTTTCCCGGACCATTTAATCATATTGTTTCATTTTTTTCTCATTTAAAGTTTCATCACAAGTTGTATATCGTTTTGGATGAAGTATTATATTTAAGTTCCATACGCAACCCCAACAACCTGACCATTAAATATCCCATAGGAGGTGAAGAAAGGAAAAAATTTTTAGCGGAATGGCGAAAGAGACTACGCAATGAAATCGAATATGAATATCCTGTTTTATGAGAATTCATTACTTTTTGATATGAGTGTTTTCCCTCATCGGGTAAGCCGGCCTGTAATCATTCAAGTATAAGTCCCACTCCAAAATAATTTTTTCGCTTTTTATTATAAACGCACGTGACTTGGTATCTTGCCATAAATGAGGAAGAAATGAATTTTTACATTTTTGGTTTTATATTGATCATGTAATTTCAATACCCATAAATTTTAAGTAATGCCTTTCAGCATATTTTCTAACAGGGTTATATCCTTTTTTCACAACCTTCAACAAAATATTTTTGGTAAAAAGGAGCAGAGCTACGATTACAGGGATATGATATTAAAAGGGCAGAATTTATTACGAAATAAAAAATATTCCCATGCGGTCTCTATTTTTAAGAAGTGCATCCGGTTGTTTCCTGATAAGCCGGGAGGGTATCATGGCATGTCGGCATATTCTCAACAGACCTGGCAAAGGGATAAGGCTGTCTTTTGGCTCAATCGTTGCATTGAAAAAACGGATGATGTTTCAGGTTATAAAACAAAAGCACGGTTTTTGGTTGTCCATGGCCACTATGATGAAGGCATTGGCATAGTGGATGAAGTATTAAAAAAGTTTGGGCATTCAGAACAAAATCTGATTTTCAAGGCCCGATTGTTATTTATTCCTAAAAGGTATTCTGAAGCTGCAAAAATCTTAAAAGGGATGCAACATAATGTTGAATCGCAATCTCTTTTAGCCCGGGCACTTATCGGAGGCGATGAGTTTGAGGAAGCCAATGAAATCATAGATACCCTGGAACAATGGCCAGTGCAATTGAAAGAAGAGGTTAAAATTCTGAATTTATTAAAATGTTGGCAAAAAAATTACCAGAAGGGAGCCGGATATGAACTGCCTAAGATTTTTGGAATAGGATTGAGCAGAACAGGTACCACCTCCTTAACAGAGGCATTGAATATACTGGGCTATGGTGCTATACATTTTAAAAATCCGATGACATCGCAGATCATCAATGATATGGATTACAGATTTTTTGATGCTTTTACCGATTCACCGGTTAGCTACCGGTTTGAAAACCTGTATTCGCTTTTCCCAAATGCAAAGTTCATTTATACTGAACGGAGTTTAGAAGATTGGGTATATTCAAGTTCCAGACTATACAAGCCCTGGGGTGTAAAAACTACCACTGAATTCAAAAGTTGGTTGGATCCCAATCGCAAGGGCAAGTTTGTAAAAGTTTATCACAATTATGATCCTGTCTACCAAAAAGCATACAGGAGTTTGTACGCAGATTTTCCGGATTGGAAAACGGCATATCTTGCATTTGAAGAAAGAGTGCAGCAATTTTTTGCCGGTAAACCTCATGATATACTATTAAAAATGAATATATGTAAACAACCGGAGTGGGATGCATTGTGTAATTTTTTGGGTGTTGATGTTCCGGATGTACCATTTCCGGATACCAATAAAATGAATTGGTGAGGGATTATGATTTACTAAATTTTACCGGATAGGTTCGGAATAGCTATTTTAGTTTTTGGAATGGTAAGGAAAATAAGAGGAGGATACATTATTTTTCTGATAAGGACAACATGCTGTGTGCATCTGCAATAATTTGATTAATAAAAGTGTAAATTTCGTTCAGTGAGGTCAATCATGCAAAAATGGAAAAAGTGTTGGAAGTATTTACAAAACAGAATGGGCCATCAAAAGCTGAAAAAGGCGGTATTTATATGTTGTGATGATCAATACATTCCTAAATCCATTATTGCATTACAGTGTTTTTCTTATCATAATCCGGAATTCAATGCATACATTCTTACCTCTGCGCTTAGTGACGAAAATAAGGACTTGTGCTTTAAATATGATATAACACCGCTGGTTGTTGATCTGTCAAAAGACTTTGACCGGCTTGATGAAAGACCTTACGGTAAACAATATCCTTTGGAATGTTTTTACCATTTTTATGCATATAAGCTATTAAAGAAATACTCGTATATTGTTCAGATTGAAGCGGATGTGTATACTCAAAGGAAGTTGGAACCGAATTGGAATACCATTGATTATGTTGGAGTAACCTCAACCAAAAAATATACAATACACAAGTTTTTTTCTATTTTAAAAGACCTGGATATTTTGAAGAAACACTTTCCCAAGCTCAATTTACAGCAAAACAGGTTGATCAGTGGTTTTAGAATTTATAATACAAAAAATTTAGCAAAAATCAAATACTATGAAGAAATCGTAAGACTATATAAGAAATCCTTGGATCTGGGAATACCCAGATGTGGTGATGACAGTTTGAATGCTTTATACCAGGCTATACATCCTGAACGTTTTACCATTCTTAATTCAAAATTTCACTTACTTTACCCCCATACCTATGCATTGGATCACATCAGAGAAATCGTTCATTTTCATTTTTCCGGTCCCAATCCGAAGTGGTGGAATGCGGAAAGACCCAATCATCCAATGACTATATTTTTTAAGTCCAGGTATATTGAGTTTTTGTATAATCATTTTCCAGAGTCATTTATTGAAAAATTCTGTAAAGAACTGTATATTCCCATTGATCACACATCCCCGGTTTCGTTTTATTATTGGAATGGTGAAAAAAATTTTGGAGACCTGATAACTCCATATTTTTTGAACAAATTCTGCAGTACCGGCAACTTTACATTTGATTTTAAAAATGAAGTAAGACCCAAAGTGTTGGCATGTGGATCTATTATGCGATTGTGTAATAAAAAATCTATTGTATATGGGGCGGGTATAAGAAATGCGGATCAAGAGTTACGATGTGGACATTTTGAGATAGTAAGAGGACCGCTCACTCGCAAGCGTCTATTAGATGTGGGATGTGATTGTCCCCCTGTGTATGGGGATCCTGCTTTATTGTTGCCTTTGTATTATAGTCCTGACAAAAAAGGTAAACGGTTCAGTGTAGGGATTATTCCTCACATCACTCAATATGAACGGGTATTTGACATTTATAGAGATAATAATGAGTGCAGAGTGATAGATTTTAGAAATGAAAATATAGAAGAAGTTGTCGATCAGATGAGCTTATGTCAATGTATTGTTTCTGCCAGTTTGCATGGATTAATAGTCTCCGATGCTTATGGAATTCCCAATAAATGGATTCAGTTCAGCGACGAACTTTTTGGAGATAATACCAAGTATTATGATTATTTTTTGTCAGTACAAAGGGCAGATCAGGAGTTCATTGATGCGAGAAATTATAAAAAAGTGGATATCCATACGATCATCCGCAATATCGGACCCGTACAAATTGATTTTGATTTTCAATATCTGAGGGATCGGATGTTTTTTAATGAAAAGGGATTAACTCCATACGTGAAGTATTTATATACTTCCATTCAATCTGATGAATAAACATGATTTGGTGTTTGAAAACTACTTTTTCAGGGGAAACTTCTGCGATTTCATATTAGTCGTAGAATTAGAATCCCTTTCCAATAACGTTGTCAGATAATTGAATCCTGCGCACATTTTTACCAACAGCATAGGCAATAATAAGCCATGCATTAGGGAGGAGGGCATGACTTTGTATTGGTTCACGGGATCAAAATAAGTATTCAAATCTGTCAATGGATTAATTACCCGGACATTTAATTTTTTACATTAATGCAACCATGGGGCATCCATAACCATGGTATGGTCATCACACCATTCAAGTATACTTCCCGGCAAGAACAGATTGGGATGCGTCAGCACCTCATTTTCACATATCATCAAGCAATCGCCAAAATAACTGAGGCCTGACACATGATTGAACGGATTTTCTGCATTAGTAAACTTTTGAAAATATGCTAAATTCATATCCGGTGGATAAATTTTTTTCTTTTGCAATGAAATTTTATTCAATAATTTTAAAATTAACAGGACAATTTCATTCAATATTGCAGGAAGCCCAAATGATCTGTACTAATCTCATACGCATCATGTTGATTGATTCCACACCCAGTAATGATTTGTTGAGGGGTTGTTCCTTTCGAATTCTTTGGAAGTATGGTTCTTTAAAAGATACAATTTTTCATGGTGGACTGGCATTGCAAGTTTTTGAGGATTTATATTGATACGATTTTTATGCCATCCTCTGGCCAATTCCTCATCGGCAAAATTTCTGTTGAGATATTTTTCCTGCGCATGAGAAGTGCTGAGTGCAATGTAATGTCTTAAAATATGGTTTTGTGGGAAAACATTTATTCCATCACCGGAAAGCTTATGGCCACCGGCATAAACATTTGAAAAATTTTCCGACCTTTTCCAGGCTCTGTTTAATCTGTTCTTACCCGGTTCAAAGAAATAATATCTGAGAATCTGTTCATAATAATTCTTACCACTTGCATTTTGATCAGGGTTTGGGAGAAATACAAATTCATCAAAATTCAATACATTATAACCTTCTTTATCTGCCTGTAGAATGGCATCATGTAAGGACATTCCTGACTCCCGGTGTTCCATGATTTCATCGGCGTCATGATGGATTACCCAATCGTGGGTTAATGTTGAAATAATGTTTTGTTTAACTTTTAATTGTTCTTTTAATGAAAATATACCATTATAAGGCATACTTTCTATTTTAACAATTGGATCGCCCATCCAGAAGGAATACCTTTCCATACATTCTTCATGGGAGCCATGATCTATAAGAATGACTTCAATATTCTGAGTCTGCAAATAGGGAATCAGAATTTCCAAATATTGCAATTCATTCCTGACAGTTAAAATGGCGCAGATAGATAAGGGCATTTTAATTGAAAAAGGTTTATAAAGGCAAGTTACATATAATGACCTATAAATACCAATAGGTGCGGGAATTTTAATTCCTGCCGGAAACAGCAATGTCACGCGGAGCGAGACGCGTATCTTTATTTCATACGGAGGCACCTTACTACAAAATATTTGATAAAAGTTGCAGAATAACCACTTTTCTTAGTGGCGCGGGAATTTTAATTCCCGCCGGAAAGGGCAATGTCGCGCGAAGCGGGACGCATATTTTTTCTACATAAGAAGACAACTTACT
>DAOLDB010000022.1:0-59512 GCA_035327565.1 Saprospiraceae bacterium | reverse complement strand
TAATGTTAGTGAGGGGGAAGCTTTAAATGCCTCAATGATTGACCTGGGAAATCGCTTTCGCATGGTGGTTAATGAAGTGAATGCCATTGCACCGCCACAAGACATGCCAAAATTGCCGGTAGCCAGAGTGTTGTGGAGACCTAAGCCAGATATGTATACCGGTTGCTCTTCATGGTTATTATGTGGAGGGGCTCACCATACCTGTTTCAGCCAAAATATCCATAGCGACGTACTAAGAATTTTTTCCGAAATGGCAGGGATAGAATGCGTCTTCATTGATGCCAATACAAAGATAAATGCTTTAAAAAAAGAACTTTTATGGAGTGATGCAATGTATGATTAATGTGAAAACATGTATAATCAATTACAGTTAGCTTTCATTCATGTTTTCAATTATAGCATTTATGAATTGATCAGGTTAAAAGAGATTTACGTGAAAGAGTATCGCACTTTCATTTTAAATAATTAAATCCATCCAGAGTATGAATGATAAAAATACTAAAAAAACAAGCAGGAGACAATTTGTCCAACAAATGGGAATTTTAGGATTGAGTTTCCCACTATCTCCCTTTATTTATTACAATAAGAATTCATATTTTGAAGTCACAGGAAATGAAGTCCGCCCAAATATAACAGAAGGCAAACTGGGAGTAGCTTTGGTAGGTCTTGGGGGCTATGCTACCTACCAATTAGGGCCGGCACTGAAAGAAACGGAGCATTGTTATCTTGCAGGGATTGTCACCGGTACACCTTCAAAAATCGATGCCTGGGTGAATGAATAATCCATTCCGGATACCCACATCTATAATTATGAGAATTTTGATAAAATTATAGATAATCCATCCATAGATATAGTATATATTGTCCTTCCCAATTCAATGCATGCAGAGTATTCAATAAGAGCTTCAAAAGCAGGGAAGCATGTCATTTGCGAAAAACCTATGGCATTATCCGTCAGTGATTGCGATCAAATGATAGCTGCCAGTAGGAAGGCAAATAAATTATTGTCTATAGGATACAGGCTTCATTTCGAACCCTACAATCAGGAAATGATGAGATTGGGACTGAATTATATCTATGGGAATTTACTTTCAATGGATGCAGGATTTGGAATTACGCTTGATGATCCCAATCAATGGCGGTTAAGGAAATCTTTGGCGGGCGGTGGGCCATTACAAGATGTGGGAATTTACTGCATACAAGGGATTTGTTATACATCAGGAATGGTACCCAAATCAGTTTTAGCACAAGAAGGACAGAAAACGGATTCAGTAAAATTCCGGGAAGTGGAAGAATCACTCTCGTGGGAGTTTGAAATGGAAAATGGAATAATTGCCAAGGGGCATTCAAGTTATTCAACGGGATTCAATTATCTTAAAGCCGTAGCTGAAAATGGTTGGTTTGAACTCACTTCAGCATACGGATATTCCGGGCAGCGGGGCGCTACATCTGATGGTCCAATGAGTTTCAAACACATCAATCAGCAAGCAAAACAAATGGATGCATTTGCGCTGTCAATTAAAAATAAGAAACCATCCATCGTTCCGGGAGAAATGGGCAAAAGGGATGTTGCATTGATCGAATCCATCTATGAATCAATAGCATCGGGAAAACGTGTATCCATACATGGATGAAATTTTCATTTCAATTCATGTTAAGGATGTAAAAAGCTTTCATTCCTGTTAGTCATGTTTTAAATATAATAAAGTTTCAGAGCGTTGTTTGGAAAGTGAATTTCTTCAAATAAACATTGGAGTATGGATGTCGTTCCTTTAATGAGAATTTTATTTTTCCTATTATTTCTTTTCAACTCCAATGTAAATGCTCAAATTCATGGAAAGATATCAGGAGAAGATGGGCTTGCCTTGCCATATGCCAATGTCCTGATTGATCACACAACCAAAGGAACGGTATCTAATTCTGAAGGTTATTATTACTTAGATCTTCCACCGGGAAAATATACACTTGAGTTCCGCTACATTGGATATAAAAGTGAATTCCGGGAAGTTTTGATGACAGGTCAACAGCTTGATTTGGATGTAATTTTACTACAGGAATCGATTACTTTGGATGAAGTGACTATTCGGGCTGACGCGGAAGATCCTGCCTATGCCATTATACGCAATGCCATAAGGGCGCGTTCATTTAATGCCGCCGGACTGCAAAGTTTTAAAGGCGATCTCTATATGAAAGGTATGGTGAAAATGCTGGATGCACCGGAATCGTTTATGGGCATAAAAATCGGAGATATGGAGGGATTGCTCGATTCTACCCGTTCGGGCATTGTTTATCTTTCAGAATCGGAATCGGATGTGTATTATCAGGCACCGGACAAATTAAAAGAAATCATGAAATCAGGTGTGGTTGCCGGAGAAGACAATGGATTTAGCTTCAATCAGTATGGATCTGTACGCTTCGATTTTTACCGGCAACATTTGCAATTCGAACGGAGCATGATGACTCCCTTGCATGATAAGGCGTTAAGTCACTACCGTTTTCAATGGATGGGTACAGTGTATGATGAAAAGGGACGGCAGATCAATAAGATAGCAGTAATGCCCATTAATGATGCAGCGGGTTTGTTTAGTGGTTATCTATATATTATGGAGGATTCATGGCGTATTTATAGTTTGGATCTCAGATTTTCCGGAAAAGCAATGAAAAACAGAGTTTTTGACTTTATTAGAATACGCCAAATCATGAATGAGGATGAATCCAGCGGAATCTGGTATAAACAAAGTCAGATTGTTGATTTCGAAGCGGGATTTTTTTCTTTCCGGGTAGGGGGAACATTCTCGTTTTTTTTCAGAGAAATTTCATTAAACATAGAATTGCCACCATCGACATTTACCCGAGAAGTGTTTTCAATGGAAAATGATGCCATGAAATTGTCTTTGACTTATTGGGACTCGATTCGCCCTATCCCTTTAACTCATGAAGAAAAAAAGGATTACAGTAGAAAAGATTCATTGAAGGTTTTAAAATCATCCAGACAATATATGGATTCGGTGGATAGAGCCAACAATCATTGGAAATGGTCTTCTTTGATTTTTGGGTATTCACACCACACTACCTATAAAAGCAGAATTATTCGGATGGCTTCACCGGTTTCATCACTGAGATTCAATGCAGTTGAAGGGTGGGCTTTAGGTTCCCGCTTTACTTATACACAATTTCTAAGGGAGGATTCACATCGTATCCAGTTGTCAGGTTTATGGAGATATGGATTTACCGACCGGCGTTGGAAATACCGGATTGATGGCAATTACCTCATTGATCGTAAATCCCTGGTTTGGATCACAACTGGATGGGGCAGAGACTATTTTCAATTTGATGAAAGGGGGTTGATGCCTTTGGTGGCCAATACCATATCAAGTACTTTGTACAAAAGGAATTTCGTAAAACTTTTTGATAAAAAGTATGCATTTGCCGGTGTTCAGGGAGAGCTGTGGAACGGTTTGTATGCGTGGACTAAATTATCTGTTGAAGACCGATATCCATTAGAGAATAATACGGAATGGAGTTTTTTCAGGAAAGATAGAAGGTATGAATCCAACCATCCTGTCATTCCGATATCGGAACTTCCGGTTTTTCATTCGCATCAGGCTTATCTATTGGATATCAATTTTCGTTGGAGGCCCGGTCAAAAATATATGAGTTTTCCTGGTTTCAGGGTGAGAATGGAATCCACCTGGCCCGAATTTTTTGTCAATTACACAAAAGCTCTGCCATTGAGTAATAATAGTATGGATTATGACCGGATTCTTTTTCGTCTCAGACACAGGAACATCAATTGGAAAACCTGGGGTTATTCAACCTTAAATTTTGAAACCGGGACTTTTATTAATAACAGACAATATGAATTCCCGGATTATTTTCATTTCATTGGAGGCGAAAGTTTCCTCAATTTTCACGACCGGTATATCTTTGGTTTTAAAGTCATGCCATTTTATCAATTCAGTACGGACCAGAGTTATTTATCATTTGTCTTTGAACATCATTTTGATGGTTTTATATTGGATAAAATACCAGGTTTGAAAAATAGCGGTTTAAAAACAGTAGTCGGTACCGGAATGCTTCTAACCTGGGAAAAACAATATTATGAAGTATCTCTTGGATTTGAAAATGTGGGCATTGGGCCTCTTGCTATGTTCCGCCTGGACTATGGAGTAGGATTTGGACCAAATGGTTCCATCTTTCATGGACCTCGGCTGGGATTGAGCAGATCACTCAGTAATATCATTGATTAGTCACAACAAGAGGGTTTTTATATAATGAGGAAAATCAATTACTAAATTGATCATATTGTAAAACATTTAGTCCAATGTAATACTTAGTATCTAATATAACTTTAATAGTGGATAAGTAAAAAGTGATAATAAATGAATTTCTTTCATACTTTTCTTTTTCTACAAAATATGTGATTAAAATCCGTAATAAAATTTAAAAACCCTGGAGAAGTTTTTGGATTTTATACGCGGTAGTCATTTTTTGATGAAAAAATGAAAAAATCCTTTGAAAAAGTGCCCTTTCTTTTGATTCTCTTTTACGGATCATGAACAAGCTTTTAATTGAAACTATTCATTTTCATTTAAAAATTGCATTTTATTTATCATAAAAGCTTTAGTATTATTCGGGTTTAAAAAAAATTCGATTAAACAGCTACCTGTTTTAGACGTCAAATCAGAATAACCAATTTTATTTCTCTTTAATAAACTCATTGATCAGTTATGAAGTATTTTAAACATGCTGTTATTTTTCTCTGCTTGCTGCTTACCATTAGTATTTTTTCCCAGGATGAGGAAAAACCACCATCACATGAATCATTTGTTAAAAGTCTGGAATTTAGGAATATAGGTCCAGCATTTACTTCTGGTAGAATTGCAGATGTAGCAATCCATCCCAGCCACCTGAATACGTGGTATGTAGCGGTGGGCTCAGGAGGTGTATGGAAAACTACAAATGCCGGAACCACATGGACGCCGGTTTTTGATCAATATCCTTCCTATTCCACAGGTTGTATAACCATTGATCCACAAAACCCCAACACCCTATGGTTGGGTACCGGTGAGAATGTAGGGGGTCGGCATGTGGCTTACGGTGATGGAGTTTATCGGAGTGACGATGCCGGAAAGTCCTGGAAAAATGTAGGTTTAAAGAATTCCGGCCACATCTCTAAAATTATAGTTCACCCAAATTTTTCTGAAGTGATTTGGGTAGCTGCACAAGGTCCTTTGTGGAGTAATGGTGGTGAAAGAGGAGTTTTTAAATCCACTGACGGAGGTAAGAATTGGAAAAGAGTATTGGGTGACGAGGAATGGGTCGGTGCTACCGATATTTTGATTGATCCACGTGATCCTATGCGATTATATGCTGCTACCTGGCAAAGACACAGAAATGTAGCTGCGTATATGGGGGGCGGCCCAGGAACCGGATTGTTTCGGAGTGAGGATGGAGGTGAGACCTGGAAAGAACTGACTAATGGTATTCCCAGATCCAATAAAGGTAAAATAGGAATGGCCATTTCACCTTTTAATCCTGACATAGTGTATGCAGATATTGAACTTGACAGGAGAGCCGGTGGATTGTTTATGTCTACTGACAGGGGCGCATCCTGGAAAAAAATGTCTGATGCGGTTTCAGGTGTCACTGGCCCGCATTATTACCAGGAATTGTATGCATCGCCTCATAAAGAAGGTCGGCTTTACCTGGTAGATATGAATATCCAGATTTCCGAAGATCATGGTAAAACATTTACGCTGCTCAACAAAGGTCAAATGCATTCGGATGCCCATTCCATCAATTTTCGACCTGATAACCCCGATTATCTCCTAGTAGGAACAGATGGAGGCCTGTATGAAAGTTTTGATCATGGAGATAACTGGCGGTTTATCGATAATATGTCCATTACACAATTCTATAAATTGGCTGTTGATGATGCTGAACCGTTTTATTTTGTTTATGGCGGAACTCAGGATAACGGATCGATGGGAGGTCCTTCAAGAACAGATAATGTGCATGGTATTCGCAATGCGGATTGGTTTAAAACCCTGGGAGGTGACGGTCACCAATCCGCTACAGAGCCTGGAAATCCGAATATCATATATGCTGAAAGTCAACAGGGAGTTCTCCATCGTGTGGATCGCATTACCGGAGAGCAGGTATTTATTCAACCACAAGCCAGGGAAGGTGAACCCGCTGAAAGGTATAACTGGGACGCTCCGATTCTGGTAAGCGCCCATAACCCTACTACCATTTATTTTGCTTCCTACAGAGTATGGAAATCGGATAACCGGGGAGATAGCTGGCAACCGATCAGTGGTGACCTGACCCGTAATCAGGAAAGATTTGATCTGCCCATCATGGGGAGGAAGCAGAGTTGGGATAATCCCTGGGACATATATGCTATGTCAAAGTACAATACCATTACTTCTTTGGCAGAATCTCCAAAAAATTCAAATATACTCTATGCGGGAACCGATGATGGATTGTTGCATGTAACCACTAATGGAGGAAGTTCATGGACAGCTATAGAAATCGGAAGTATCCATGGAATTCCCGCTACTGCATTCATCAATGATGTAAGAGCTGACCTTTTTGATGAAAATACAGTATATGTAGCATTGGATAATCATAAATTTGGTGATCTCAAGCCATACCTTATCAAGAGTTCAGACAGGGGAAGAACCTGGCAATCCATTGCCGGTGATATTCCAGACAGGCATTTGGTATGGAGGCTGGTCCAGGATCATGAAAAAAAGGATTTACTTTTCGCGGCTACAGAATTTGGGATATTCTGTACAGTAGATGGAGGAAGAAAATGGTTTAAAATGTCCAAAGGGGTTCCTACCATATCATTCAGAGATATTACTATCCAACGGAGAGAAAATGATCTGGTTGGAGCCACTTTTGGCCGGGGATTTTATGTTCTTGATGACTATACACCTCTGAGGGATTTAAACGAAGATTTGCTTAAGAAAGATGCTGTATTTTTCGAGGTCAAAGATGCTTTGTGGTATGTCCCCAGATCTATTGTGAGTTCACAGGGTGAATCAATGTATGCGGCACCTAACCCTAAATTCGGAGCGGTATTTTCATATTATCTTAAGGAAAGTACTACGACCAGACAAGCTGATAGAAAGAAAGCTGAAACTAAATTGAACAAAGAGTTGAAAGACATTCCATTTCCCGGTTGGGATGCTTTGGAAATGGAGATGAGAGAAGAAGCTCCACGTATAGTTTTTGTGGTAAAAGATGAGGATGGAAACATAGTCAGAATGGTTAACGGTCCTGCCTCAAAAGGCTTACACAGAATCAATTGGGATCTTCGTCTGGCACCCAAAGGTCCAATAGGAGCCGGTGGAATGGGTAGGGGAGGTTTTGGATTTTTATGTCTTCCCGGCACCTATAATGCCCATATGTATTTAATGCACGATGGCCAATTGACGGATTTGGGACAAAGTCAAACATTTGTAGTAAAACCTTTGAGGGAGGGAGCTTTAACCCCCATCAGTGACGAAGTTCGGAAAGAATTTATGGCGGCTGTTTCCGGTTTTCAGCAGGATTTGGCTGCATCTGCATCCGCATTGAATAAAGCAAAAAATAAAATGTCTTCAATGAAACGCGCTTTATTAAGTATTGAATCCTTACCGGAAGGGATGGTAGAGCAAGTGTATCAAATGGAGCATAAAGTGAAGGACATTGATAAAATGTTTAATGGTCATCCTGCCAAAGCTGAAGTGAGAGAACTCGATGACCCCACCCCCTCCAGTAGAATGTTTCCCGGATTCAGGGGACTGATGAATACATATGGACCCACTCTAATGCAAAGAGAGACGATTCAGGCCGGAATCAATGAATTACAAAAACTAAAAGAAGTGTTGAAAACATTGGTGGAAGTTGAAATTCCTGCATTGGAAAAGGCCTTCAAGGATGCCGGAGCACCCTGGATGGAAGGTGACGGTATGATCGAAGAGTAAAAGGTTATCTATTTAAGCGAACCAGATTACAGTTTTCCCAAAACAACAGAATAATTCACCCCTGCTTCTTGTACAATGAGGCGGGGGTGATTTGTTTGATTAAGTCTTCACTAATAGCGACACTTTTAGTCAATGGTTTATTTCTTGTGTAAGGAAGCAAAGGCGCGAAGAATTTTTTTTGTTGGCTTAGAGGGTTTATTGGTTAAATCATCAAACCCTATTAATATTTTATTCCACAGATTACTCATGTAAGACGATGATTTTCACAAATTCATATTTTTACAAGACAAAAAATCATACCGTTTTGCCTTCATAATATCATCCCATGGTTCCTTTGATGAGACCACCATCCACACTGATGGTCTGACCGGTGACATAGCCAGAAAGTGGGCTCAATAACCATACAGCCAAAGAGGCAAAATCCTGAGGTCTTCCCAAAAAACCTACCTGGGTTTCTTTTTCAAATTCACTTTTGGCTTCTTCCGGAGTGATACCCAATAACATGGAACGATGCGTAAAAAGTCTTTCCATGGCGGGTGTGGCGTGATATCCGGGAGCAAGGATGTTTAATGTGACACCGCTGCGGGCAATTTCCTGAGAAAGCGTTTTTACAAAACCCACTACTGCCAATCTCAATGAATTACTGAGAACCAGGTTTTCAATGGGTTGCTTTACTGAAGCGCTTTCAATGTACAATATCCGGCCATAATTCTGCTCCATAAAAATGGGAAGAAGTTCTTTGGTGATTTTCACTTTCCACCTTAAAATGCTCTCATATGCAGCGTCCCAATGACTGAGCTCAGTAGTTAGAAAAGACATAGCCGGAGGCCCTCCTGAATTGATCAGTATTCCGCTCAGATAGCGATGACCGATCATTCGCTTGATTTGTGATAACACAGCATCGCTGGTGATATCTCCTGGCAATATTTCTACCAAATCACTATATGTGTTTTTTAACTCAATGAGGCGATCCTGCCCTCTGGCATTGGCAATAACAATGGCGCCTTCATCCATAAGCATCTTTGCGATTTGTCCTCCGAGGCCGCTGGTAGCACCCGTGACTACAAACAATTTGTTCTTAAGTTCAAGGTTCATCCTGTTACATGAGTTTTTCCAGAAATCTAAACATTTCTCTTTCCATAATGGAATAATCCCCATCAGCAAAAAATAATTTTTTAATGCTGTTCATAATTTCATTTTTTTGGTCGATGGTAGGAAAATATACACCTTTATATGCCAGGATGGTTTCCAGTGTCTCATAATCGCTCATTTTATACAATATATCATGCATTTTGGCTACCAGGTCTGGACCAAATTTTTCGTTCAGTTTCATTTTTTCTTCTTCGGAAAATTCCATATCCACATAGGATGCATGTAAAAGAAGAAAGCATAAAAACTCTTCGTAATTCCAGGTGAGTTCAGGTGGGTTCATGGCTTTAATACTTTAATCATTTAAGTCAAAATTTGTGTAATTGTTCAGCTTTTTACGGAAGGCTTGATTTTTAAACAAAACGGTTCCTTCTATACGGTAAAGATATCGACTAAACCTATGATCTTCATGATTTTTGGTAAGTGATGTCATGTGAATATCGATAAAAAAGTTGCTTTTCAATCCGGAAATCATAGATGTGTTGTATCGGAAAATTACAAAGTTTGAATGAAGTATACAATGGATTAACCAATGACACTTAATTTTTTTCCTACTTTGGTAAATGCATCTATGGCCTGGTCTATGTGATCTTCACTATGTCCCGCAGATATCTGAACACGGATTCTCGCCTGGCCTTTAGGAACCACCGGGTAAAAGAAGCCAATTACGTAGATTCCTTCATCAAGCAGGGCATCTGCAAATTTTTGCGAAAGTGGCGCATCATACAACATGACAGGAACTATAGGATGAGAACCTGGTATAATATCAAAGCCTGCTTTTGTCATTCCTTCTCTAAACCTTTTAGTACTTTTCTCTAATTTGTCCCGTAGAGTTGTGCTTGAAGATAATAAATCAATCACTTGAATGGAAGCGCCTACAATGGATGGAGCCAGTGTGTTGGAGAATAAATAGGGTCGTGATTTTTGCCTTAGCAAATCCACCACCTCTTTTCTTGCTGCGGTAAAACCACCGGAAGCACCCCCTAATGCCTTACCAAAAGTACCCGTGATGATGTCCATCTTGCCAAAAACACCACAATGCTCGGCACTTCCCCTGCCGGTCTTACCAATAAATCCTGTAGCATGACAATCATCTACCATCACCAGCGCTCCGTATTGCTCTGCCAAATGGTAGATTTGATCAATTTGTGCAATGATGCCATCCATTGAAAACACCCCGTCTGTAGCGATCATGATTCTTTTTGCACCTTGGGTCCGGGCTTCTTGTAATTGCTTTTCCAGATCGTTCATATCGTTGTTGATGTACCGGAATCGTTTGGCTTTGCACAACCGAACGCCGTCGATAATGGATGCATGATTGAGCTGATCGGAAATGATGGCATCATCGGGTCCCAGCAACGGCTCAAATAGTCCTCCATTCGCATCAAAAGCTGCAGCATATAATATGGCATCTTCAGTGCCCACAAACGCAGCAATCTTCTGTTCCAATTCCTTGTGAATGTCCTGGGTGCCACATATAAAGCGAACTGAAGACATACCGAAACCATGACTGTCGATTGTCGCTTTTGATGCTTTTATCACCTCCGGATGTGAAGACAAACCGAGATAATTGTTGGCACAAAAATTTAATACTTCTCTTTGATCTGCAGTCCTGATCCTGGCCGATTGAGGTGTAGTGATGATGCGTTCTCTTTTGTATAATCCCTGCGATTTTAATTCATCAATTTCATTCCTGATTTCCTGATAAAATGTGTTTTTCATGGATGCAATTTTTAAGTTAAACCTGTATATATCTTGGTAATAATACTGCTATTCGTTTTTTAACATACTAAAGCAATGTAGAATGTAATTATAACAAAGGTGCAGATATCTTTTATTCAAACTCAAAAATAAAGTAATCAACTCCTACAACCGTCTCCATAGCGTTGGGGAAGGTAAAAAAAACGAACATTTTTCACCAATATAAAAATTTTACTCCATCCGTAAACCATTTTGCTGATGCTATCTTGGATATTGCAATGTGACAAATGATAATGGTATTAGCTTTAAATGGGCGGGTATGTATTGAACATTTTACTGCCATCATTAAAAATACAACTTTTTAATATTGATGATCATATCTTCAGTCATCCTCGGTAAATCATAGGCGTGATTCCAGTTCCAATCCGATCTCGCTCGGGAATCATCAATACTTTCTGTCCAGGCGGCAGCGATCTCTTGCCGGAAATCGGGCTTGTAACGTATTGTTGCCTGTGGTAAATGCTTTTTGATTTCTTCAAAAATCTCTTTGGGTGTAAAACTCATCGCAGCCAGATTGTAGGAAGTACGCACAGTGATTTGGCTGGAAGGTGCCTGCATCAACTGAATGGTTGCACTGATGGCATCAGGAATATACATCATGGGCAAACGGGTGTCTTCCTTCAGGAAGCATGTGTAAGTGTTGCCTTTTAGCATTTCATGGAATATCTCAACCGCGTAGTCGGTAGTTCCCCCATGTGGTATGGATTGATATCCTATAATTCCCGGATAACGCAGTGATCGAACATCTATACCATACTTCAAATGATAATAGTTGCACCACAATTCTCCGGCTACTTTGCTTATTCCGTACACCGTCTCAGGTGTCATAGGTACATGTTGCTGGGTATCCATCCGAGGGGTAGTATGACCAAATACGGCAATGGTGCTGGGGAAAAATACTTTTTCAATATTTTTTTCTTTGGCTAATTTAAGAATGGTCAGCAAACCATTCAGATTGATATTCCAGGTTTTTACAGGATTCCATTCACCGCTGGCCGAAAGAATTGCTGCCAGATGATAGATTTGAGTAATGGCATGATCTTCAATGATTTCGTACAATCGCGTTTCATTTAAAATATCAAGGAATACATAGGGATCATTGTCTTCTGCGGATTTAACGATATCAGAAGCTATTACTCTGTCGGTTCCATACTCCATTCTCAATGATTGAGTAAGAACTTTACCTATCTGACCGTTGGCGCCGGTTACAAGAATTTTATCTCTTTTCATTTTTTTAATTGATCATACCATCACACTTTTAAAATTCAAAGATAATTTTTTTACCTCTTTTCCATGAAGCAAAGAGCCTAAAGATCTATATATACATATTTGATCAGGATATCTGAATGTCTATTTGTATAAAACTTAACTTATAGCTATCAATGGGTCAACCTTCTCTGTTTACATGTACATTCCAATGATTTATCAAACAGAACCTTATCTTTATGCAATGAACATGAACTTTTACTTGTTAATAGGTATGTTCATATCCAATCTATGTATACCTGTTGATTTTGAATCATGAATAAATGTAATAAAATTTCCATTTTCAGTATTCTCATAATTGGGATGATGATACTTCCCTGGAATATTCATTCACAGATCAGTGCAGAACAAGAATCAAGTATCGCTGCCCTATTTTCACAGTGGGATAAAGAAGAATCTCCAGGTATGGCTATCGGGATTGTCAAAGATGGCCATATGCTCTATTCAAAAGGGTATGGTTTGGCATCTCTTGAACATAATATAAAAATTCATCCCTTAACCGTCTTTTATGCGGGTTCAGTTTCTAAGCAGTTTGTAACTTTTTGTATACTTCTCCTGGAAGAACGGGGCCTCCTCAAGCTTGACGACACTGTGCAAAAATTCCTTCCTGATTTTCCTGACTATGGGTACCCATTGACCATAAGACATTTTATACACCACACGAGTGGAGTCAGGGATAATCTTACCCTCTGGCAACTGGCGGGGAATGATTTGATGGATCACATCCCTCTGACGAGGATTTATGAATTAATCAAAAGACAGAAAGCCCTCAACTTTCTTCCTGGAGAACAATACCTATACAGCAATTCCTGCTATACCATGCTGGGAATGATCATTGAAAAATCATCAGGAAAATCCCTTCGCCAGTTTGCCCATGATGAAATTTTTCTGCCTTTAGGTATGCGTCAAACACATTTTGGCGATAATAATAGAGATATCATCAAGGACCGGGCCTACAGCTATTGGCCGAAAGGGGATCAATTTGAAAATATAATCATGCGTTTTGATTTAGTGGGTTCAGGGGGATTATATACCACAGTAGAAGACCTGGCTCTCTGGGATCGAAACTTTAATCATAATATTTTGGGGAAGGAAGATCAAAAAATCATTGAGAAAATGCAAGAAGATGGAATACTCAATAACGGTGAAAGTTGTGGTTATGCATTTGCTTTGGTTAACGGGCATTACCGGGGAGCGAAAACCATTAGTCATGGCGGCGCACTGGCAGGATACCGGTCACATTTTTTAAGATTTCCCGGGCACAATCATACCATCATACTAATGGCCAATGCCGGCCCTGTGGATGTTGAATCGCTGGCTTTTCGAATAGCAGATATCATACTGGACGGTTTCCTTGAAAACGCGCTTACTCCCGATCCAATGATACAAAATGATGGTATTGTTAAGCGTAAAAGGGAAGAATCTTATCCCATAACCGACACGAGTCAATTTCCTGGTGTGTATTACAGTTACGAATTGGATACACACTATCATATCATGAAAGAAAATGATCGCTTATTTGTTAGAATAAAATATCAAGAGCCGATACAATTAACCCCTTTAGACAAATTGGTTTATCAGTCAGAAGGTGGAATCAGGATTCAATTTTTTCAGCGACATGAGCCGGAAATTTTTGGCTTTTCTTTGGATGCAGGAAGAGTAAAAGGACTGGAATTCATCAGACAAAATGACCCACATGAATAGGAAAATCAAAATAAATTCTATACTCAGTATGCTAATCATAGCCGTTCTGGGCCAATGGTCTTGCAAAGATAGAACTCCACTGAGTGCTGAGCAGGTGGTGGCCGGTGGCTATTACGTAAAAATTGAAATACCGGCCGGAGATTTGGTACAGCAGGATTATCTTCCAGCGCTGGGAAACATCGCAAATATCAGGCATGGAAACGAGGAACATGCAGAGGTTTTAATCTTAGGAAGCCGTAAGGGTATTGGTATTGAACAAAATATATGGCCGGTAGCTTTACTAAAATTTAAACGTCACGGTAAGGAAAGTAAAGTCATCATCGCTGTACCTTTTGATAAAAGTGAGCGGATTATTCCGGTTTCTTCATTTGCTGAATTGGCGGTTCAACATGGACATATTAAGAGAATCGTCGAAGAATGGTACAGTGGCAGAGGGGGTATTTCAAAAGTGGAAAATTTACTTTGGGAAAATGAGAACCAGGCATTAAAGTATTTGTTGGAACTGGTTAACCCTCACGATTTATGAAACTTAAAATGTGTACAAAAACAACCATTGAAGACAGGAAGCCAACTCAAAGTTTGTTTCCAAAAGATGTATTTATAATCGATAAGTATCGATGTCACTATCTTAGATCGGTAGACGATATTCAACCATTAATTAGTGAAATATCGGGTTTGCATTTTTTTCTTCAACCTCCATTTTTATCTGTCATTGAAGAAAAGCCCCCTTCAGGACTGAGTGTGCGGTATGTTTTTATTGAACATGAAGGTGAAGCGGTAGGAGTTTTATATTTCCAGATTAAAAAGATTGACCTTGGAGAAAGCATGGAATTTCAGCAAGTGATCTCCTTACGGAAAAAGGTTGCATTGGCCATACGAAGAACAATGGCTTCTACCGTGAACTTCAATACTTTGATTTGTGGGAATCTTTTACAAACCGGTCCTTATGGTTTTTATTTTAGCGAATATGGGGGGGTAAAATTGGGTATAGATTTTTTAGATAAGTGTACTGACTGGCTTATCAGGAAATTGAAAAGTGAAAGTATAAGCGTGGCCGGAGTTTTGTTAAAGGACTTCCCTTCTGATAATCAAACCAATGACCAAGATGCTAACCGATTGAGATACCATCGATTTGCTGTTCAACCCGATATGGTGATAGAAATACCCGGGCATTGGTCAGGTTTCAATGATTACCTGCGGGCACTAAGATCAAAGTACAGGGTGAGAACCGGCCGGGCAATTAAAAAATTCAACGGCATAGATATCAGGAAGCTGGAAGAAGAAGATTTGATTATCTATCAGGATCAGATGGTTGCCTTATACCGGAATGTGGCTTCAGAAGCCTCTTTTAATTTATTCATTCTCCACCGAGATTATTTTTTACGACTCTTACAAAATCTGGGTGAGCAGTGCCATATTACCGGATATTTTATAGGGGGAAAATTGGTTGCATTTCAGACAATGCTGTTGCATGAAAACCATGTATTTGCTCATTTTTTAGGTTACGATGCTGTAACCAATCAAAGCCACCACTTGTATCATAATATGCTTTTGGATATTATCCGTTTCTCTATAGAATCGGGATGTACAAAGATATATTTTTCACGAACCGCTATGGAGATCAAGAGTTCTGTGGGTGCCATTCCAAAGGATTGGAATTTGTACCTTAAAGCCAGGAATCCTATCATGAATGCCCTGGTCGCTTTCTTTCTCAGAATATTGGTTCCCATTCCGCAATGGAAGCAGCGTCATCCATTTTTGAATAATCAACGACTAAACAACTAAGCGAATAAACACCTAATCATTTTCACCCCACTACTTACTGCCCATTGCAAACTCCAAAGCCATGTCTCCCTGTATATAAACAATGGAACTTCAGATCATTGATGGTCATGTTTCTTTTCAAGTTTTTTAGCCTTCTCCAGGATTTTACTTTCAAGGAGTTTTTTATACTGAATGATTCTCATCTGGACTGAATGATCCTCTATACCGATAATGCTGGCAGCCAGAATTCCTGCATTTTTTGCTCCGTTGAGTGCTACTGTTGCGACAGGAATACCTGCGGGCATTTGCAAAATTGAAAGAATAGAATCCCATCCATCGATAGAGTTGGAGGATCGTACAGGGACTCCGATCACAGGTAAAGGACTCAGGCTGGCCACCATGCCCGGCAAATGGGCAGCACCACCTGCGCCGGCAATGATCACTTTAATGCCGCGATCATGTGCGGTTTCAGCGAAGTGAAACATTCTTTTTGGGGTACGATGTGCGGATACAATCGTCATCTCATACTCAATTCCCAATTCTTCCAGAATTTCTGCTGCTTGTTGCATGACAGGCAGATCTGAATCCGATCCCATAATAATACTTACAAGATGTTTACTCATTTCGATTTGACTTTCAGTGTTTTTTTAATAAAAAAGGCAACTTCCCGGGCTTTATCCAAGGTAGGGCCTGTGATGGTAACATGTCCCATTTTACGAAAGGGTTTAGTGATTGCTTTACCATAGATATGGATATGTACTCCTTCAATAGAAAGGCATTCCTCTATGCCTTCATACCTGACAGGACCTTCAAAACCTGCCTCTCCCAGAAGATTGAACATGAGTGCAGGTACCTGTTGTTTTGTACTTCCCAAAGGCAATCCACTGATGGCTCGAAGATGCTGTTCGTACTGACTGGTCACATGTGCTTCAATGGTGTGATGCCCACTGTTATGAGGCCGGGGAGCCACCTCATTGATTAATAGCTGATCATTGGAATCCAGGAACATTTCAACGGCCAAGAGTCCTTGTATTCCCATTTTATTTGCTGTTTCCTCAGCCAGTAGAGTAGCTTTCTCAGCCAATTCCACTGAAATTTCCGAAGGACTGAATAAATATTCAACCAGGTTGGCTGAAGGATGAAACATCATTTCCACTACAGGAAATGAACGGATGTCGCCTTTTCCATTGACGGCAACGATTACAGACAGTTCCTTTTTAATGTCGACTTTATTTTCTATGACACTGGGCCCCTCCATCAATAAAGACAATTCATTTACATGATGGACCACCTGAACGCCTCGCCCGTCATAGCCTCCGGTACGGATCTTTTGGACAAATGGATATTTTATAGTATTCCTTTTCAGGGCATCGACTATTTCATCTTTATTTTCTACCAGCCGGAATGTAGCGGTGGGAAGACTATTAATTCTGTAAAAGGTCTTTTGTTTTCCTTTGTCCTTGATCATTTCAATCAAATGAGGTTGAGGAAATACAGAAATGCCCAGGTCTTCCAATTCTTTCAATGCGCCGGTATGTACATCTTCAATTTCAATAGTAAGAATATCCATCTTTTTTCCAAATTCAAGTACATCTTCCTTTTTACGAAAATTTCCAACAAAAAACTTTGAGGTTACATGGCCTGCCGGAAAATTGCTGCTTTCATCTAAAACAGAAATATTGTAGCCTCCGGGCGCTCCTGCCTGGCAGAGCATTTTACCTAATTGTCCTCCACCTAATATACCGATTTTTTTAAACATTACCGATCAGATTGTATTCCTGACTGGAAATCCATTTTGTCGTCATGATATAATATTCGCTTATGCGATTGTAACATTTTTCAATAAATGAGATATTCATATATTCAATGGGCAATAACACATCAATTGGCCAGATTATCTGCTTATCAGCTTTTTAGACACGGATGATCTGATATGCTGGAGTAAAACCTCCAGAATTGCACGCTCAAATGTATTGAATATTATCAAATAAACAGCGTTGTGGTAATTGATAACATAGGCACTTTTTAAATGATAATAAAGCAGAGTTGGGCAACCTGATCTGCTTGCATTTTTTTACAAGACAAATATTATTGCATATTCCTGTGAATTCATATTTTTATACATAATATGGAAAATACCATCATCAGAAATGCAAGAATCGTCAATAAAGGGCGAATTGTTGAGGGAGACCTGTTGATCAAAGGGTCCCATATTGAGAAATTAGGAGGAATCATTGCAGGTAATGGCAAAGAATGCGATATAAAGGGAAGGTTTTTAATCCCCGGGATAATTGATGACCAGGTTCATTTCAGAGAGCCGGGTCTTACACACAAAGCCGATATTGGCTCAGAATCAAAAGCTGCTATTGCGGGAGGTGTAACTTCTTATATGGAAATGCCCAATACCCAACCTCCTTCCGTGACATTGGAATTATTGGAAGAAAAGTATGCTATCGCTGCAAAATCTTCATTTGCTAATTATTCATTTTACATGGGTGCTTCCAACGACAATCTGGAGGAAGTGCTTAAGACACCCATACAAGATGTATGTGGTATTAAAGTATTCATGGGATCGAGTACAGGGAATATGCTCGTGGATGACAGAAAAACATTGGAAGCTTTGTTCCGGGATGCGCCTACGCTGATTGCTACTCATTGTGAAAGCGAAGAGATCATCAGGCAAAATATTGATTATTATAAAAACAAGTTTAAACAGGGTGTGGGTGCTTCTTTCCACCCACTCATACGAAATGAAGATGCATGTTACACATCCTCCTCTCAGGCGGTGATGCTGGCTAAGAAATACAATACTCGTCTTCATGTGCTTCATATCAGTACGGCAAAGGAAATTTCCCTTTTCAGACATGAGGCTCCGTTGGAGAAAAAACGAATCACTGCGGAAGCTTGCGTTCATCACCTGTTCTTTTCTCAAAAGGACTATGATCAATGGGGTAATAAAATCAAATGTAATCCGGCCATAAAATCAGAGACTGATCGCAAAGCTATTTTTAAAGCTGTATTGAATGGGGATATTGATGTTATTGCCACTGATCATGCTCCCCACACCCTGGAAGAAAAAGAGCAGCATTATTATGATGCACCTTCCGGATTGCCTTTAATTCAGCATGGTCTCGATATGATGATAAATTTCTATCATCAAAAGTTGATCAGTATTCAAAAGATTGTAGAATTGATGTGCCATAATCCGGCCACTGCATTTAAAGTAAAGGAGAGAGGGTTTATTGAGGAGGGCTATTATGCTGATTTGGTTGTGATTGACCCGCAAACTCAGTGGACGGTCCATCCAGATAATATATTATATAAATGCGGATGGTCGCCATTGGAAGGTGTGCATTTTAAAGGGAAGGTTACACAGACTTTTGTTAACGGGGTGTTGGTATACGATAACGGCCATTTTGCACCTGTAGGCGCGGCTTTGCGCTTGAATTTTGACCGTTAAAAACCTCCCTCATTTATTTCTTAAGAGGAGTGAAATGATGGCAGAAGTTACTGCACCTGCAATTGGCGCCTGAATCACAGAAATTCGCACATAGTTTTGAAAATTGAAATATGCCCGGGCTTCTTCTTCGGTTATGTTGCCTGATTCTATTGAATATTGAATGATATTATTAAAATATTGTGGAGAGATGATCTCGTGCACAATGAATTGAGTAAGCGGACTGAGAATCGCTATAAAGATTCCTATGATAATTCCACTCTTAAAGCCTTCTTTCCATGTCATTATTCCTCCCAATTCAGATTTTTTATTCAGAAGGGCTAAATAATAAACAATAAAAGCAATGGGTATAAAAAACAGCGTATAAATACCATGTTTGCCAATTTTTTCTCCGTGCCATCCCATGGTTCGTTCAAAGCTCATCCAGGCAAGAGATACGATCATAAATATCAGGGCCCATTTTATTTCCGTTCTTATTTTCGAAAGCATGTTTTAGAGATTTTTTTTAAAAATAATCAATATTAGAATAAAATTTCAAATGATGATCCATTTTCCTTGAACAAGTTTCAATAAATGGATGGTGTGTACAATAAACCGGCATTGAATGTTCTGATTGTTGTACTCTTTTTTTGCTGTTTCAAAATTACATTGCGACCAATCTTTGAATGCCAATGTTAGATGTGGCCTGAAAAGTTGGTGGATTTTAATGCTTTCATTGAGAAATGATTGCAAAATAGCTGTTAATTATTTTTGTATTTCATAAAGGTGAGGATGATCCAATACTTTAATCATTAGAACACCGTGTTCAAACCAGGAAAATCCATCCAATTCAATTTCAATTTGTGCTATATCTCTGTTCACTACATCGATTAATATTCTCAATGTTGCCTCTTCTTTTTAAGGATATAGAAAGGGTGAAATTATGGTGATGTGTGGAGGTGACTTTAATACTTTATAAGTGTTGTATCGATTTGATATATTCTCCTTTAACTTTTGAATCAGCGAAAAATGTGGTTCGGGAGGAATAATAGAAATGAAATAAAGGCTTTTATCCAATTTTGTCATAGACATACGAATTAAGATCTCCTCGGTTGACTACCTCAACCTTTCCTCCATTCGATATTTGTATCATGCCACATTCATTATCCTTATCGTGTTCAAAGAAAATAAAGTGATCTTCGTTCGCTACAATTTCGTAGAAAATTTCTTTTTCTTTGAGGGTTACCAAAGGTCTTATGTCATATGCCATAATATAAGGCATTTTCACATGATGCGCTGAAGGCAAAAGATCTGTGGCATAAACCAGGGTTTTGCCATTAGGTAGCTTCACATGCGGAACCATCATCGCTTCGGTGTGTCCATCATAGAAATAAATGGAAATGGCATCAGTAAATTGTACCCCTTGTTGTACATCAATGGACTTTAATATACCCATTTCTTTTAGGGGCACAAAGTTCTCTTTTAAAAAGCTATCTTTTTCTCTTGGATTGGGATCATATGCCCATTGATAGTGTATATCATTGGTCCAATAGGTAGCATTTGGGAAGGTTGGAACGATTTTATTTTTTTTATCTAAGATCAGTGCTCCTCCCACATGATCAAAATGGAAATGTGTGATGATTACGTCTGTGATTTCTCCGGGATCATATCCAATCTTGATTAATGATGTGCTTAAGTCATCTCCGTGTGGATGAAAAAATGATCTGAAGCGATCCCCCTGTTTATTTCCAATCCCGGTATCTATGATTATTTTTCTGTTACTTTCAACAATAAGCAATGATCGCATTGTCCATGTACAAAGGTTTTGTTCATCGGAAGGGTTAAGCCGGTTCCATATGGCTTTTGGTACGACTCCAAACATAGCGCCACCGTCTAACTTAAATCGTTCGGCCTCTGCAGTAAACACTCTGATATGATTCATGCTGGAATTTTTTTATTTACCAAATCCAATATAAGACTGACTCGTTTTTAAATCGACGGCAATATTCATCATTTTTAATGCGGTGATGGCTGCCTCTGTTCCTTTATTGCCGTGGTTTCCTCCAGCTCTTTCAATGGCTTGCTCCATATTGTCAGGTGTAAGGACACCAAATATAACGGGTTTGCCAATGGCAAGTTGCAATTGCATGATGCCATTGGCAACTGCCTGACTGATATACTGATCATGTCGGGTTTCTCCCCTGATCACACAACCCAGGCAAATGACTCCATCAAGCCGTTCTTTGGCTGCCAACAATCGGGCACCCATCGGTAATTCAAATGAGCCGGGCACCTTAATTTTAAAGATATTTTCGACAAGGATGCCATGCATTAGTAAAGTTTCTATACAAGCTTTTTCGAGTGACCCTGTAATATTTTCGTTCCATTCCGAAGTGACAATTCCAACTTTTTTCTTTTGTGCATCCACTACCTGGAAAAATTCATAATTGGAAAGGTCTTTTTTTTTGTCTGTCATATTGAGGTTTTTTGATTAAATCATTATCATGAAGACAAAGTTTTAAATCCAAGACTAATTTCTATGAATTTTCCGGAAACATTACAGGAAGTTGGTTATTCATGGAAATGAGTAACCATTTCAGCCGCTGTGAGAAGCATGAATATAATGCCTTTTTCTTTATGGGTAAATTTCAGCTTACCCTTGCGATATACTTTTCGATATCGGTAGCTTCATTGCTGTCAAAGAAATTTTCCTTGATTTCTGTGTATGCTTTTAAAGCGCCGCTTTTATCGCCTAACTTTTCGGAAAGCAAACCAACTTTTTTCAAATAATAGGGGGTAAGAAATTCATTTTTTGGCTGTGTGGCCTTTTTATAAAATGAAAGCGCTTTTTCAAAATCACCCAACTCAGAAAAGGCGTCACCCAATGCGCCGTTTTTCATAATCGGAGTAATCTTCCCTGCCGGCTTGAAATCAGTTAAATATTCAATGGCTGCATCATAGCGTCCCAAATTCAGATAACTCACTCCCGAATAGTAATTGGCTAAGTTGGCCGTTTTTGTCCCTCTATAGTTATCAATGATATCTAAAAAACCATCAAAACCTCCACCAGGATTTTCGAGGGCTAATGCAAAGGAGTCCCGTGCAAATTGTTCTTCTGCTCTGAACATTGCAGCCATGGCATTTTTTTCACGTGGGCCTTTGATCATAGTATTGTAAAATACCAGTCCGCCCACTAAAATGATAATTGCAGCCAGAACGCCTAAGACTATATTTTGGTTCTTTTCAAAAAAATCCTGAGTGGTCTGTTTAACTTCTACAATGTCGACCAGGGTTTCATCCTGTTTTTTTGTTTTTTTTCTTTTAGCCATAATGCTTTTTAAAAATTTTCGCAAAAATAGTAAAGTTTTTAATATAAGAGACCAATGAAGGTGAAATTCAGTATTTTTGACTTATAGGGGTGAGGCCATTTTGCATAAAGAGAAAAATGTGAAGTTTTCTCGAATGGTTCACTTTCATTTTTTAATTACATTAATTGCATGCTCTGGATTTAATTTTATCTCCATGAATTATATCGCTCATTGTTTATTGTCTTTCCATCACAATGAAATTATGGTGGGTAATTTTCTAGCGGACATGATTTCGAATAAGGAGATTAAAAATCTTCCTATTCCCTTCCAAAAAGGTATAATTTTTCACAGATGGCTTGATACGATGACTGATCGCCACCCACTGGTTAGAAAAGGATATACCTATTTACGTCAGGAACACCAAAAATATTCTCCTGTTGTCCTTGACGTTTTATTTGACTACATTCTGTACAAAGAATGGGACCAATTCATAACCTTACCATTTTACTCTTTTGAAGAGCAGGTTTATCAGGTCATAGCTAATTATTTGCCTGATTATCCAATGCATATTCAAAAGCGGGTACAATCCATGATGAATCATCGTTTTCTCATTCATTATACGCATCCAGCAGGGCTGAAAGAAGTATTTAATCGGTTAAAATATCGAAGTTCATTTGATAATAATCTGGAAAAGGGCTATGATTCGTATCTGATGCATCAGGAAGAGCTTCATCAGGTTTTTCTTGCATTTTTCCCTGAAATGATGGAAGCATCAAATGAATGGTTTCGGCTTAGCCTTCAAAATGGAAAGACAGGGTAAAAATTTCCGATACTACCTGTTCCAATACTCTGGATTGATTGAGCTCATTGTTATATAATAAAATATTTCCCATACCCCTGCTATATTTTATTTCGGGAGAAAAGATAAAATAGGGGAAGAAAAACTGAACTCCAAAACCCACCTCATATTGAAAATCATGTGGCGAAATTCTGATGAGAGTATTTCCCATCCTTGATTGCGCATTGGATGAAACATCATACGAATATTTGATTCCCGCCAATACATACCCTCTTTTATCTTTATATGGTTCACTTTTAAACCTTAATGCAAAGGGCATTTCAAAAAAAACAGACTCAATGGTCCTCGTTTCCCGGGGTTGGTTCGGACTATTGACATAAGTGTATTCAAGTGTTCTGTTGGAAAAGGCAAAACCGGGCAGAAATCGAAAATCAAAATATTGTCCGATTTTTAAATTGGTAATGATATGGAGATTGATTCCTATTTCTGCAATTCCTTCTGTTATCCTGATGTTTTCATTTCCAACAAAAAATGAGGACTGATTCAGTCTGTAGCCTGAAGTATGCATGCCCATAGTCAAGCCAAAATAATAGGATTTTCTGTTGAAGGACAGATAGTTATGGTTGTCTTTTCCAATGTATTGACCAGATGCCTTAGAGCCGGCAAGAAACAGGCATGCAATGACCATCCATGCTATTTTCTTGCTGTATAGATTGTACATATTCCCATTGTGAGAGACTTCCATTCCGCTTGTATAAAACCTGCTTTTTCTAATATGGCTATCAATTGATCGTAGTCCGGAAATGCTTGAACAGAATCATATAAATACCTGTATGCTTTAGGATCTTTTGATCTTAATCTACCTATAACGGGCAAGATATTTTTAAAGTATACATTGAAAAATTGTTTTAAAGGAAAGCGTCTCGGTCTCGAAAATTCAAGAATGACCACTTTCCCTTCTTTTTTCAGAACGCGAAACATTTCCGACAGACCTTTTTCGAGATTCTCAAAGTTTCTTACTCCGAAGGCCACAGTAATAGCATCAAATTGGCTGTCTGGATAGGGAAGATTTTCAGAGTCCCCAAATTCAAGGGAAATCAAATGTTCCAAATTTCTACGTTTGATTTTTTCCTTACCGATTTTTAGCATTTCATTGGAAATGTCAATGCCGGTAATATGCTTTGCTTCGATTTGCCTGGCAGCTTCAATGGCGAGGTCTGCAGTCCCCGTAGCAATATCCAGTATCCATTTTGGATTATCTTTTCTTAATTCAGCAATAGCTCTTTTCCTCCATGATCCATCAATGCCTGCGGATAAAAATCTGTTGAGAAAATCGTAATAGGGCGCAATGTTGTCAAACATGGAAGCTACTTGTTTTTTTTTGGCAACATCCTTCTGATCATAAGGTGTAATATCAGTGTGTTTCCTGGTCATATGAGTATATTTTTTTGATATTCTATCCATTTTCTCACATTGAATACATTGGTGAGAATATTGTTCACCGGAGTATTCATGAAAGTAGTCAGGGTTAGGAAATGTAAAGTTATTTTAATCGCATAAATATTAAAATTAATTATATAATTCCTTATCTTTGCACGTTTAATTAAAACAGCCTAATTTTTATTATAAATGATTAATGATCAAAGGATTATCCCAATAAACATTGAAGACGAAATGAAATCAGCCTACATTGATTATTCAATGTCGGTTATCGTTTCAAGAGCATTGCCGGATGTAAGAGATGGGTTGAAACCGGTTCACCGCAGAATCCTGTACGGGATGGATGAGCTGGGATTGGGATACAACAGGCCGTACAAAAAATCAGCAAGGGTAGTTGGAGAAGTGTTAGGAAAATATCATCCTCATGGAGACGGGGCAGTATATGATGCCATGATTCGTATGGGGCAGCCCTGGTCCATGCGATATCCCCTTGTAGAAATTCAAGGAAATAAAGGATCAATGGATGGGGATAGCCCTGCAGCCATGCGGTATACCGAAGCCCGTTTGGATCGTATCAGCAGTGAAATGCTTGATGATATCCAGAAAGAGACTGTAGATTTTTCATTGAATTTTGATGATTCTCTTGAAGAGCCTACTGTTCTCCCGGCAAAAATTCCCAATTTACTGATTAACGGCGCATCCGGCATCGCAGTTGGTATGGCGACCAATATGTTGCCACATAATCTTCGTGAAGTGATTGCCGGTGTGAAAGCGGCAATTGATCACCCTGATATTACGATTGAAGAACTAATGCGATATATAAAGGCGCCGGATTTTCCAACAGGGGGAATTATATATGGATATGAAGGTGTGAAGGAAGCCTTTGAATCGGGCAGAGGGAGAATTGTTGTCAGGGCAAAAGCAGAGATTATTTCGCCGGATACGGGAAGGGAAAGCATCATCATCCATGAGATACCTTACCAGGTTAACAAAGCCAATCTTGTAGCAAAAATAGCTGAGCTGGTAAATGAGGAGAAGATTACTGGAATCAGCGGAATAAGGGATGAAAGTGACAGGAATGGCCTAAGGATTGTAATTGATATCAAGAGAGATGCAATGGCCAGTGTGGTTTTGAGTAAATTGTACAAATTTACCGCCCTCCAAACTTCTTATGGTGTCAATAACATCGCTTTAGTAAAGGGTAGACCGCGACTTCTCAACCTCAAGCAGTTGATTGATGAATTTATCCGGTTCAGACTGGAAATTATAGTAAGGCGAACACAATATGAATTAAAGAAAGCAGAAGAAAGAGCCCATATTGTTGAAGGATTGTTGATAGCGCTGGCTAATATAGATGAAGTCATTCGAATCATACGTTCATCAAAAACGGTAGAAGAAGCGTCATTCGGCCTGATCAACGCATTTGTATTAACAGAGATTCAGGCAAAAGCTATTCTGGATATGCGCTTACAGAAGTTAGTGAGCCTGGAGGTGGAAAAGCTTCAGCAGGAGTATGATGAATTGATGAAAAGAATTGCCCATCTCAAAGCCATTTTGGAAAGTGAAGCCATGCAGCGGGATATCATCAAAGAAGAGCTTACCGAAGTAGATGAAAAATATGGTGATGACCGGATGACTGAAATTTCATATTCATCAGACGAGATATCCATTGAAGATATGATTCCTAATGAAGAAATGGTGATTACGATTTCTCATTTAGGCTATATAAAGCGCACAAAATCGACCGAATATCGTCAACAAACCCGTGGAGGAAGAGGATCAAGGGGAAGTAAGACAAGGGATGAAGATTTTATTGAACACATTTTTATAGCAAAGAATCACCATTATTTGCTTTTGTTTACGGAGGCAGGAAAATGTTATTGGGTACGTGTTTTTGAAATTCCTGAGGCATCCAAATCAGGTGGTGGCCGGGTGATACAAAATATCATTGAATTGGATAAGGACGATAAAGTAAAAGGATATATTAAAATAGAAGACCTGAAGGATGAAGAATTTATAAATAGCCATTATATCATTTTCTGTACAGCTAAAGGTATCATTAAAAAAACATTGGTCGAAGCTTTTTCAAGACCACGCACTAACGGAATCAATGCTATCTCTATCAATGAGGGAGATCAACTTCTTGAGGTCAAATTGACTCATGGCAAAAGAGATATACTTCTGGCCAATCAAAATGGGAGAGCCATTCGTTTCCATGAAGATAATGTGAGATCTATGGGAAGAAGTGCCGCAGGTGTAAAAGGGATGACTCTCGATAATGACACCGACAGGGTGATCGGCATGGTTACTGCTGATCCTACCGATGAAGCCATAACTATTATGGTCATTTCTGAAAAAGGAAATGGAAAGAGATCTTCTCTTGAAGATTATAGATTGACAAACCGTGGGGGTAAGGGGGTGATAACCCTTAAAATAACTCAAAAGACCGGAAAACTGATCGCATTGAAAGCGGTTACTGATATGGATGAGTTAATGGTCACAACATTGTCAGGGATAGTAATAAGGATCGCTGTTTCCGGTGTCAGAGTGATGGGTCGTGCCACTCAGGGAGTAAAAATCATTCGCCTGGATGAAGGGGAATCCATAGGGGATGTGACTGTAATCAGAAATCAGGGATCAGATGAAGAGGAATAAATTTATTATTTAACCTTTTAAAATTATGGTTTTAACTTTTTTTAAACAGAATATATTACTTGCTTTCGTCTATGATGTTGTAAATTTGTTTCATCATTTTTAAAAATTAATCACAATGAAAATGAAAAAGTATTTATTTGTCATACTCACTGTTTGCTTGATCTTTCCTGGATTTATTATTGGTCAGGATGCGAAAACGGTATTGAAGAATACCCAAAAAGAGCTTAAATCCCTTTTGAAAGATATTCCCGGCAACAAAGAAGCCATTAAAAAAGTACTTTCGTCATTAGAAACGGACTTTAAAAATCCTGACAAACCAGATATGTGGACAGAGAAAGGTGATATTTACCTGAATATCACGGAGGAAGAAGAGAAGTTTGCATTGCTTAATCCAATGTACAAAATTGTATTTCCGGATGCACCATTTAAAGCCAAAGAAGCTTATATGAGGGCATTGGATGCCGGTGCGAAGGATAAACCTGCTTTAAAGGGATTGGAAAACGCTATGACTACTATAAGCTTTATGGGAAGTACATTTTTTGATGAAAAAAACTACCCAGCAGCTTTCATGACGTTTGACGAAACCATTAAAATTCACGAATTTATTGAATCAAAAGGGGGGCAGACCTTGTATTCGGACCCCGAAGCTATGCAGCTTCAAAAATTCTATACCATTGTGTCAGCGGTATATGGCGGCCATACGCAAAATGCAATGCGATATATTGAAGAGCTTTATAAGGCACAGTACGATCATTACTTCATCTATGATACTTACTTCCAACTGCTAAAAGAAACTGATGAAGATAAAGCGGTTAAGGTGCTAAGGGAGGGTAGGGAGAAATTCCCAGAGGAGTCCGCTTTGCTGTATGCAGAAATTAATTATTATCTGTCCAAAGGAAACTTAGAAGAGCCGATAGGTAGATTAATAGAAGCTATAGAAAAGGAACCCGAAAACATTTCTTTATATACTACTTTGGGCTCTGTATATGACCAGCTCAGTCAGCAGTTTCGTCAGGCTGGAGATATCAATAAATCTGACGAATACTTCAATGAGGCATATAAGTATTTTTCTCAGGCGAAAGAAGTGGATGGTAATAGTTATGAGGCTTATTATAGTCTGGGAGCGCTACATTACAATAAAGCGGCATCCATGACCGATGAGATCAATAAACTTGCCGAAGATTATTCCAGAGAAGGTACCAAAAAATATGAAACAATAAAGAAAATGATGGACGAACTATTTGATACTGCTCTGCCTTATTTTTTGCAATCTCATACATTAAACCCCAAAGATCTCAATTCCATGATAGCCCTTCGGGAGATATATGCCAGGAATAATAATTACGATAAAGTGGAAGAAATGAAAACTAAAATTGAGGCAGCACAGCAAGATCAGTAGTCTTTATAATATCCAATGAATAAATAAAAAGGAGAGTATTCACAATTGCTCTCCTTTTTTAATTGTTTAAATCATCAAAAATATTTGAAAAGGGATCTTTGAATGAAAATTTCTCTTCCATCACTTCTTTATTGAGTACTTCAAACTCCGCCAATCCGAAGAGTACTAATTCCATAAAAACATATTTCCATCGTTCAGGAACGTTAAAATACTCAACCATTTTTCGCAATCCCTGTACATTTTCAAGGGACTGTTTATATTCGGAATTTTTTGAATTGCTTAATAAATCGATATAGTTGCCACCGGAAAAATAGGCTCTTAAAATACCATAGGGATCTTTCATTTCTCGTTTTTCAACCTCATCCGGTTTGGGAAAAAATTGTAAAAATAACTCACTGACTGCATCTTCAAACAGTTCCAAAGCTACACTGTAAGGTCCTAATTGTTCGCCTTCATATACCAATTCTACTTTTCCGGTAATGGCCGGAACCATTCCCCAAAAATCAGTAATGCGTACATCTGTTTCTTCATCTCCATTCATCAACATACGTCTTTCTGCAGCACTGTACAACAGTTCATATGCTGTAATAGACAATCGGGCTGATACTCCGCTTTTTTCGTCGATCAATTCACTTTCTCTTGCCTTTGCTGTAATCATTTCAAGAAGGTCTTCTATGACAGGAGGCACTGTGATCCGGGATTGATCTTTGTGGATCCGGGCTTCCTGTTGAGTAATTTGTTTTGAAATTTCCAGCGATTTGGGATAATGTGTAATGATCTGACTTTCAATTCTGTCCTTCAGTGGGGTAATAATACTTCCTCTGTTGGTATAGTCTTCAGGATTCGCTGTAAAAACAAATTGAATATCCAATGGTAAGCGGATTTTAAAACCTCTGATTTGGATGTCCCCTTCCTGAAGTATATTGAATAAAGAAACCTGAATACGAGCCTGAAGATCCGGTAACTCATTAATCACAAAAACAGATCGATGTGCCCTGGGAACCAAACCATAGTGAATAACCCGTTCATCGGAGTAGGGCAGCTTTAACGTTGCGGCTTTAATGGGGTCTATATCGCCGATTAAATCCGCAACACTCACATCGGGTGTAGCCAGTTTTTCAATATAACGCTCCGTGCGAGGAAGCCATGATATGGGGGTTTCATCACCTAGTTGATTGATGAGGTCTTTACCGGTTTTACTGATCGGGTACATTGGGTCATCATTTAATTCACTTCCCTGAATGATGGGTATATATTCATCCAGGAGTTGAACCAACAGACGAGCTATTCTGGTTTTCGCCTGTCCTCTTAAACCCAGTAACAATATATTGTGTCCGGCAAGCAATGCTCTTTCTATATCAGGTATTACTGTATCATCAAAACCTATGATTCCTTCAAATATTTTTTCTTTATTCCGAATTTTTCTGATCAGGTTATCCCTGATTTCTTGCTTTATACCTTTGGATTGATATCCTTTTCTTTTAAGATCACCCAAAGTATTTATAGATTGAGAATCGATTGATTTTTTATTCATTTAGGTTATGTATATGATTAGAATTTAATGATTCTTCCTTCTCCTTTTATTATTTTTATAATCCATAAAAATGAATTCACCCAGCCCATTCAAACTTGAATAAAAAGCCTTTCCTCCATTGGCACTGGTAAACTGATCGACAAATTGTACCAAATATGGATCCTTGGCGATCATGAATGTGGTTACAGGAATTTGTAATTTTTTGCATTTTACAGCCTGGGCGAGGGTTCTGTTGAGTATGGTCCTATCCAATCCAAATGGATTTTTATAGTATTTTTTTCCCTTCATGATGCAAGTCGGCTTGCCGTCAGTGATCATCATAATGTGCTTGTTGTAATTCTTTCTCTTTCTCAATATTTCCAAAGCAAGGTCTAGGCCGGCTACAGTGTTGGTATGGTATGGACCCACTTGCAGGTAAGGAAGATCTTTTATTTCAATTTGCCAGGCATCATCACCAAAAACTATAATGTCCAAAGTGTCTTTAGGATACCGTGTTGTAATGAGTTCTGCCAATGCCATAGCCACTTTTTTGGCAGGGGTGATTCTGTCCTCACCATATAATATCATTGAATGGGAAATATCTATCATCAACACTGTACTGGTCAATGACTGGTAATAGGTTTCATGAACTTCCAGGTCATCCTGGGTGAGTTTGAAATCATCAATCCCATGATTGATTTGTGCATTTTTCAATGATTCAGATATGGCGATATGATCAATACTATCTCCAAATTGGAAAGGCTTAACTTCAGATGTATTTTCATCCCCCTGTCCTAAATATCTTGTATTGTGGTTTCCTTTTTTGGATTTTTTCAATTCATCAAAAATATCATTTAAGGCCTGTCTTCTAAGTGCAAGTTCCATTTTTCTGGTAGGAAGGTATTCATAAGAATTGCGATTCCTTTTAGGTTCCCTTTTTATAAATCCTCTTTCTTCCAGTTCTTCGATAAAATCTGCTATCCCGTATTCATCAGAGGTCAGTTGATATTGTTTATCTAATTCGGTGAGCCATGCAAGCGCTTCCTCTACATCTCCTGATGTGTGCATTATTAATTCTCTGAAAATTTTGAAAAGCTTATCAAAGGGGTTTTCGCCATCCTGACCCGCAATGTATTGTTCAAATCTCCATCCCTTCATAGTAGTACCTTCCTCTTTAAATAAACGTATAACGCATAAGACGAGAATAAAGTTGAATCCTCTGTAAAGTTATCCCATTAAGCCATAGAGTCAAGATGAGATTCTCCTAAAGATTATTCTATACAAATGACTCAGGACTTTGGTTAATAATTTCCCAGGTATGGTCAGCCATCAATTTTACTGTTGCAATAAATAAAAATGGAGCATTCCTTTTCCATTCTTCAGGTGCAACTAAAGAAAGCAAACGGGATCCGTCCTTTCTTTCATATAAGTGATATGTTTTTCCTATGATGGGTTTAAAACCCATTTCAGCCTGATAAATTGTTTCAGATAAATAAATACGGCTATGAATTTTTTGTGCCTGCTGAATCAGAGTTTCTAATTGTTCTTTGATTTGAACCAGGCTCTTTTCTGTCTGTTGGTACATAGCACTCATAGCAGTGCCTTTTGTTTTGCCCTTATCTATTGGCTTGATAATTGCGCTGCCTATATGATGCGCATATGGTAGTAAATGAGGGTGATCAGATACTTTGTCTTCAGAAATTGGATTTTGAAAATCTTGATCCATATCTCAAAGAAACCTCCTTCCTGCATGTAAAGTTCATAAAATGAAAGAGGGTCTTCCAATGTGTCTGACCCTCTTTGCGAATGACGGTATGGTTGTTAACTAAAATTTATTAATAACCGGACTTGGGAAAGGAATTATAACTTTATTATTTATTTCAACCGAAAATTTCCTTTCCCTACAAGGAATCCATTATTATAGATTTCAATATCGTAAGGTCCCTTGGGAAGTGGATCACTGACAACCCAGTCCAGACAAGCTTCCGTATCCTGATTTCTGTAATCAACCTTCCCACTATATGTATATCTGATTTGGGTGTCATCCAGTTTATTCCAAAGGATACCACTTCCATCGGATTCTTTGGCGATGGTTTCACCATTATCAGTGATTAATCTGACATAAAAATCTTTGGGACCTGGATCCGTAACCAAATTGGTTTCCGTTTTGATGCAGGTTCTGAGTACTTCAATATCCTTTGCTTTCGAATTTCTCTTAAGCTCACCATTTTTTTTGTATTCGTACCCTTCTACATGCATCCAGTTGATTTTAATAGCGTTGGCAATGTCAACTTTGCCTGATAAGGATTCATTGGATGTAGCCAATCTCTTTTTTTCTCCTTCGAGTGTTTGCGCAACTTCCTCCAGTTCTTTATTCAGTTTAAGCTGCATTTCAAAATTAGAGGATAACATTTCCTTTTCATCTGTAAGTGACCGGTTGCTTTCTGCAAGCATCAGATTTTCTTCCTTGAGTTTGTTGATCTGTGTCACATAACCACTGGCCATAGAATTGAGGTTTTTGATTTCCTCTTTCGCTTTATTAAGCTCCCTTTTTGTCCAGATCAATTCGTTGATTTTTTCTTTTTGCGAAGCCAGCTCTTTCTTTTGACTATCAATCAAGTCGTTCAGATCTTTGTTGTCGCCTTTTAATTCTTCTAAATTCTCCAGAGCAGAAAGGTAGTCTTTCTCTAATTCTGCTTGCGCTTTGGACAATTCTAGCGTATAAGCTTTATTTTGATTATTTTCCTTTTTTATTTTGCTGTTGGAGTACCATTGATATCCATTCAAAGCCAATAGGCCTATGATTGCAATAATTGCCCACGTGGTCAGATTTGCTTGATTTCCAATTCGATTGTTCATACTTAATAAATTTTATTTTAATTTAACAATTGTCTAAATACATTTTTTGCCCATTAACGGTACAAATATCTGCATTTATTATATATTTTGCATTATATATTCTTAAATTGGTGGAAAACCATGATGATTTAATCCGTGTAAACCCTGAGGGATGAATTTGAACCGACAACAATTGGAAAGAACTTTGTTTCTTGACGTGGAAACTGTACCGGGATTTTCTTCTTTTGATCTTCTTCCCGAAGAAGGTCAGGCACTTTGGAAGCTAAAAGCATCCCATCTTAAAGCAATATCTGAAAATGACAATGTAAAAACCCAGTATAAACAACGTGCCGGAATTTACGCAGAGTTCGGAAAAATCATATGCGTTTCAGTAGGGTATCTATTATTTGAGGATAATGATATTGTAAATGCCCGCCTTAAATCATTCTCAGGGCATGATGAGAAAGAAATATTATTAGGTTTTTCTCAACTACTGACTCAGTATTATAATGATCCTGAGAAGCACTTTTTGTGCGGTCATAATCTAAAAGAATTTGACATTCCTTTCCTATGCAGAAGAATGTTGATTCATGGAATTCCTCTTCCTCCACTCCTTAATATAAGCGGTCGAAAACCATGGCAGATTGAGTATTTATTAGACACCATGGAGATGTGGAAGTTTGGAGATTTCAAAAACTACACCTCGTTACGATTGCTCTCTCATATTTTTGGTATTCCTTCCCCGAAAGATGATATTGAAGGCAGTCAGGTGGCTGAAGTATATTATGAGGAAAGTGATGTGGAAAGGATTACAAAATATTGCGAAAAAGACGTGCTGGCAGTAATGATGCTCATTTTAAAATGGAACCGCATTTCGATTGAAGGCTTGATAAATGAAGAATAGGGATTTTATGTGAAAGGAAGTACTTTTCGCTGAGTGGAATCATTGAATGGTGTTGTTCAATCGTGATTTTAATGAATAACTTTTGTGTTGAAATGGATGGTATATAGCCTTTCATGAATTTTGACATACTTGTTCAGAAATGTACCACAAATGACTACTTTATTTAAGTTTGTGTGACAATTGGATCATTCTTATGAGGATGTCCATATTCTAGTGATCAATGATTTATCCAATATTTAATGAATTATATAGTCGCACCTTCCATTTTGGCCGCAGACTTTGGGCAATTGGACAATGAAGTAGATGTGATCAACCGTTCTGAGGCGGATTGGTTACATATTGATATAATGGATGGACATTTTGTGCCCACCATTTCATTTGGTCCGGACGTAGTGAAAGCCATAGCAAAAAAAACCACTAAGCCATTGGATGTTCATTTAATGGTTTCTAACCCTGAAGAATTTATCCAACCATTTGCCGACATAGGAGCTATCTGTATCACAGTACACTGGGAGGCTTGTACTCATTTACAACGAACGCTTGCTTTGATTCGAAGTTTGGGCATGAAGGCCGGTGTTGCTTTAAATCCTCATAACCCGGTTTCACTTTTGGAAGACATTTTAGAAGAAGCAGATCTTTTTCTTATTATGTCAGTCAATCCTGGATATGGAGGTCAGAAATTTATTTACAGAAGTATTCCAAAAATTAAAAAACTGCGGCAGATGATTGATGAAGTCAATAGTGATGCCCTGATTGAAGTAGATGGTGGAGTTGGACAGCAGAATGCTGAAAAAATATTACAAGCCGGGGCCCGGGTATTGGTCGCCGGAAGCAGTGTATTTAAATCTGAAGATCCAATACTAACCATTCACAGAATGAAATCTATATCTTTTGATACTTATATATGACGTCAGGCGTTAGACCTTCTATATATTTTATGAAGGGATTATTACCACTATTTATCATTTTGACATGGGTTGGACCGTTACAAATACGAGGCCAGGAGGCGCTCGTTTTCGGTGTTTTGACCGATCTGATCTCTGGATTGCCAGTCGATTATGCAACGATACATATTGAAAATACAGCCATTGCCGTTGATTCTGATGAATTCGGGCATTACCGCTTGGTTGTACCATCAAAAATTAACCTGAAACTGGTATATACGAGGATTGGATATGAGCGAATAACTATTCAGGTTGAAGCTTTACCTGACGAAGGCAAACGAAATATTAACATCAAATTGTCTCCGCTTACCGAAGATCTGGGAATTACCATCCGAAGCAGCCGCATTGAAGATGTAGGGATGGTAAGAGAAGAGGTAACTGAGATGTTTATGATTCCCAGCACAACAGGAAATTTAGAAAGTGTGCTTCCTTCTATAGCATTGGGAGTGTCTTCTGGTGGAGGTGAATTGAGTTCGCAATACAATGTCAGAGGAGGTAATTATGATGAGAACCTGATATATGTCAATGACTTTGAGATTTTCAGACCCCAATTGATACGAAGTGGGCAGCAGGAGGGACTAACGTTCCCTAATATGGATATGATCAGAGATTTGTCGTTTTCATCTGGAGGTTTTGAAGCAATGTACGGAGATCGGATGTCCTCAGTTTTGGATGTAAGATATAAAAGACCTGAGGAATTAAGAGGGAGCATATCGGGCAGCTTATTAGGCGCCAGCACACATTTGGAAGGGAGTAAAAGATTGGGCCCCAATGCCTATAACAAATTGCGCTTTTTAACAGGTGCCCGTTACAAGACCAATCGATACTTGCTGGGAACTCTGGATACACAGGGAGAGTATGTGCCTGACTTTATCGATCTGCAAGCTTATTTGACTTATGATATCAGCCGTTCCCTGCAAGCCGGCTTGATTGGTAATTATAACATAAGCAGGTATAATTTTATTCCAAGAGAAAGAGAGTCGGCCTTTGGTCTCGTAAATTTTGCTTTGCGCCTATCTGCCGTATTTGAAGGATCGGAAGTGGATGATTTTATAAACGGCATGAGTGGAATTTCTTTGACTTATTTGCCGGAAAAAAGAAAGAATCCAATGTTTGTCAAGCTGCTTGCATCGGGATACAGAGGTAGGGAGTCCGAGCAGTTTGATATATTGGGATATTACCGGCTGGCTCAAATTGAAACGCAATTGGGAAGTGAGAACGTAGGACAGGAGGTCGCTGTTTTAGGGACAGGGATACAGCATCTTAATGCCCGCAATTACCTTTATAATGAAATATATAATATTAGAATAAAAGGAGGTATTGAGTTCAATCTGGAGGATGGAAGCAGTCATTTTTTCCAATGGGGTGCAAAGTATCAGCATGAGTATTTTGATGATTCTGTAAGAGAATGGGAGCGTCTTGACTCGGCTGGTTATTCTTTACCTTTTAATGAATATGAAGTATTAGTCAATAGTTTTATTCGTTCGGAGAATGAAATTGTCAATCAAAGATTATCTGCTTATGCTCAAAATACATACACCTCTAAAATACCAGGTAAAAGGGAGTTAAGAATAATAGGAGGAATGAGGATGAAGTACAGCTCACTTAATGATGAAGTGATCATTAGCCCACGGATGCAAATATTATTTAAGCCTTTAAATTGGGCTGAGGGGTTTTCTTTTAAACTCGCCGGGGGTATTTACTATCAACCTCCATTTTACAGAGAAATGCGCAGATTAGACGGATCGTTGAATACTAGTTTGCGTTCTCAAAGATCTATTCATTTAGTGAGTGGATTTACTTATGATTTTATGTGGACGGGCATGAGTCAAAAACCATTCCGTATCATTTCAGAATTGTACTATAAAAAGTTGGATAATCTGACCATTTTTGATATAGACAATGTAAAAATCAGGTATTCAGGAGAAAATGATGCAAGTGGTTATGCCATGGGATTTGATTTTCGTATTAATGGGGAGTTTGTACCCGGTGCTGAATCATGGATCAATTTGTCATTTCTCAAAACACATGAGTCCATTCAGGGCGTACAGCATATGAGAAGGAAGGTGGGAGAGGCTGAGTCTGAAGAAGTGAATTCTGTACCCAGACCTACAGACCGGTTTTTTAACATGTCAATGTTTTTCCAGGATTACCTGCCTAGAAACGAAAATTTCAGAGTCAATCTGAACCTGAGTTTTGGCTCAGGACTTCCTTTCGGATTGAGGGAGAATAATATTATTTTCAGAAATAACTTCAGATTTAAGCCTTATCACCGGATTGATATAGGATTTGGCTATAAATTATCAGGAAACAAAAAAGATCAAGGGCAAAGAGACAAGTTATGGGGTATATCGAGAGATGCCTGGCTTAGCCTGGAAGTATTTAATCTAATGGATGTTGCAAATGAGGTTGCCAACACATGGATAAAAACGGTGACCAATGTACAATATGCAATCCCTAATTACCTCACGTCACGACGTATTAATCTGAGATTCAGGGTGGATTTGTAGTGTTTGAGAATTGAATTAAACGGCTACTGTCTCTTCCGGGTATACTTTCTCTTCAAAAATTCTTGAAAGCAATACAGCAACTCCGGCAATCATTGCCAGCCATCCCATACCATCACCGGATATCTGATGGGCAGTAAGGGCCAGAATAGCATCAAAAAATAAACCGGCATACGCCCATTCTTTGACCATGTCGAATTTTCTTGAAAGTATAACCCCCAGGGCAGCCAATTTTAAAAAGCCCACCGGCATAACCAGCCATACTGGAAACCCAAGATCGCTGTAAAATAGTCCAACCTGCTTAAAGCTGAAAATGTTAAGTCCAGCAGTAAAAAGGAAAATTGTAACCATGATGACTGTCGAAGACCAGTATAATACTTTATATATTTTCATGGCAACCTGTGTTTTGGTTATTAATATTCTTATGTCAACACTCGATATAAACAAATTTAATAATAAATGTCCAATATTTCAATACATATTGTGGACTATTTATTTATAACCAAAATTTACTTACAAAAAAAAAGCTTTGCAATTCACTAAATTGCAAAGCTTTTGTTGATTTTTTGTGTAGAATATCAGTTGGAAAACTGGTCGTAAGTAATCGTAAGATGTGTCATTCTGCCAATGGTAGGTCCACCATAGTTGGTGATAAATTGTGTTTTTGTGATATTGGTTGCACCTAATTTAATGGTAGTCTTCGCTGATGGAATTCTGAGACTGAATTGTGCATCTAAAATGCCATAGGCAGGTATTGCCCCTTCGCCGAAGGAACCAAACCAATAAAAGTCATTTTGCCATCTGTAGTTCGCACCAAAAGATAGATTTTTCACTACCCTTTTGTTGACTACCCCAAAATTGATTTTGGAAGTGGGAGTATTAAATCCAATATCAAAGTCCTGAAATCCACCCGGAAACTTATCCTCATCAATATTAAAATTGTTGTAAGTGTAATTGGTGGATAATCTCCAATTTCTGGAAGCGGCGTATTCAGCACCGACAGTAAACCCATATGCCTGGATATTGACCGGTGAGTTGAAGGTTGGACTCCATGCAGATCCGGTAGGGATAACGTTACCTCTGTGCGTCGTTGGATTGATGTTGCGAACAATTTGCCCGGTGATGAAATCCTTGTATACAGTGTAATAAACATTGGCATCAAGGAATAATTTGCGTTTAGTGATTCCTTTATAGCCCACTTCAAATGAAGTAAGTTTTTCAGGTTGTACATAATCAAAATTGATGACCTCGAGTACGGCTTCATTTCCAGTTCTTAGAAATTCCTGGTAGGAAGCGTCTGTCCAGGCACCCCCATTGTATATTCCATATCTTTCAGCGTTTTCTCTGGTGCCTCCCAACAAAATGTTGGTGGTAGGAAAATATATAAATTGATTTTGAGTGGTTGGGTTTCTGAAACCTGTCTGATATGAAGCTCTGAAATTATGGTTTCTGTTTGCACCTGCAGAATAAACCATAGAGGCTCTGGGGGTCACCTGCCCATCAAAATTCTGATTTTTATCATATCTCAGTGAAGCGGTTACTTTCAAACGATCATCTGCCATCTTTTTAATCAATTGCATATAACCACCAAATTCATCAATGGTGATTCGGTTGAAATTGCCCGTTCCATCCGGATCCTCATTGAAAACCGTGCCCATAGTAAACAAATCATATCGCCTGAAATTTCCACCGACCTGTAAACTGATTTTATTATCAAATAAGTTGCTGAAATTGTAATTCCCTTCAATGTGACTCAGGCTGGAATCGTCAATAAATCCGGCACCTCCAGCCTGGAAAAGACCTGTGCGTACCGCTTCTGCAATTTGGTTAAATGCATCTGATCCAACTTCAGGTCTTGCGTTACCTGAAGATTTTCTTAATATTTCCATACCTATTTGTGCAAAAGCTTCATTTGTTAAATTTGGAAAATTCATACCATAAATTGATCTTCCAATTAACGGAGCTAGAGTTGGCCAATGCGCTTGATTGATCAATGAAAACCCCCCAGCATCAGCAAATTGTTTTGCAGCAACAAAATTTCCAGGAGTCAAAGTTGGAATAAATGGAGCAAGGTTACCAGTTGCGGCTATTCCACTCGCCAAAGCCCAACCTCCTTGCACTGGAACTGGTGTCATTCCACCATCCATATTCTGAAAATTCATTACAGTTACTTGATTGGATGGAAAAATCCCTTCATTGATAAAGGCACCAAGAGCAGTTAGATTGTATGAATTTCCCGCATCGGTTTTTGAACGGTAAGCCCGGATATTCCAGTCAGCTGCATTTAATTCAAGTTTAGTGAATTGCTGTACAAAATCCCGTAAAGCATAGCGTTCAGAGCCCTGGTATACTGTAGATCCCGTACCGTATCGATGGCTGAGATTGATTTCAATACGGTCAGAGAGCCTGTAATGAACGGCCGCATCGGCTTTAATACTGCGTGCGTCCCGGCTTTCTAATAAATCCTCTTCACGCCAACCGGTTCTTCTTATACCGCCGCCGATTGGGATCAGCGTCTCATCCCCATAAGTATTGATTCCATCAAAAGCAGGATGATCGGGGGTAAGATTTCCTGTCAAATCTAATGATCTTTGCGTGGTATAGTCATTGGCATCCCAATCACTGGCCAACAAACTGGAAAAATTGATTTTAAAAGCAAATTTGTCCTTAATTGCCTTGGCATATCGAAAACTGCCTCCATATAATGGGTCTGAATTGACATTGCCTTCCGTATATCCCGTTTTGATTTGTGCGCTCAAACCCTGATAATTAAAAGGATCCTTTGAATTCATTAAAAGAATTCCATTAAAAGCATTGGGTCCATATAAAGCAGATGCAGCACCCGGGATCAATTCCATGTCCTTAATATCTAACTCTGAAATACCTACGATATTTCCTGTCGGAAAATTGAGAAGGGGAGCGGCATTGTCCATACCATCCATCAATTGTACAAAACGCGTGTTTCCGTGACCTGCAAATCCTCTGGCATTCACAGAGTTAAAGGTCATACTGGCCTGGACGGTATGAACTCCCTTCAGACGTGAAACTTCATCATAAAAATCAACGGCTGTGGAATTGCGCAATGCGATGAGGTCCAACTTCTCAATGGTTACTGGTGATTCTAAAATGGATTCTTCAACTCTTGAAGCCGAAACCACAACTTCTGATGTGATGACAGATTGTTGTATCAGATCAATGTCTATCGTAGCGTTTGCCTCAGTTACAACAACTTCACGTGTTTCAAATCCAATAAAAGAAAAAGAAATCCTGTAAGGAAGACGTTCTGTTGAAGTTAATTCATATCTGCCATCCAGATTGGTAATGGTACCTCTTACAGTACCTATCAATGATACATTCACACCGATGAGAGGATCTCCGGTTTCTACGTCTTTAACTATTCCCCTGACCACATTCTGACCTACGCTATACTGTAGAGCAATGATAATCAGGAAACATAATGAAAAAAACAATTTTTTACTCATTTTGATTGGCTTTAATGTGACTAATAGCATGAAATTTCAGTAGTTAATACATATGGGACAATTTCTGAAAGTCCGTTGCATATACTGCTATTTCCCATTGCAAAGTAATATTTATTTCATAATTATTTAAAAATTTAAAATAGAAAAAAACCATATCAAAATCAATGATCATTAATTATTCTATACAGGCTTTTCATTTCATTAAAGTTTGGGAAATACATCATTCAATACCAAATCTTTTTTAATTTCATTGTTTAGGTTTTAAGATTTTTTTTTAAACAAAAATTAAATTTTGATAAACATTTAATAAAAGGATTCGTTATTAATTTTGTTAGTATCTCTCTAATAGTGCAGCAATTTGGGAAGGCTTCTATAGCGAAGTCTTCCCTTTTTCTGTCAGGTACAGATAAAGCTTATACCATTGTAAACTGAGGATCAATGGTTTCTTTCCCAATATGTTTTTTTTCAACTTATTTTCCAGCATCCATGTGCACAGGATAAAGGGCCGGGAAATAAAAAGAAATTGGAGGATCGTAGCAAATCTGACTAATTTTACTTCATTGAGAATTTTATATTCAGGAATCAATCTGTATAAATTTGAAATTGCCTCTTTAGTCTTGGCTAGAAATTCAGTGGCATCATCCAGGCCAATATGTATCACCTTGTTGTCAATGTGGTGAATGGAATAATTGTTTTTTTTACACTCTCCTGCAAAAATGAGATCCTCATATCCATAACCTTTAATGTTTTCACTAAAACCTATGGTTTCAAACAGTGTTCTTTTAATCAAAAAGTTATTGGACATAAATGTAATCCATGGTTTTCGCATTCTGATACTGGCTTCTTTTGATTCCACCTTATGTCCATACTTGAAATGTAAAATCTTTTTTGGGTCGGGGCATTCATTGGGATATTTTCTTCCCCCATATACAATTTCATAAGAACCTGAAATGACATTGACGTATCGATTGATATATGATTGTTCTATACCTGAATCTCCATCCAAAAACAATAAGTTTTCATATTTTGCCAGTTTTGCCATGTGATTTCTGATGCCGGAGCGCCCTTTTCTGCTGTCTAATTCTTCATATATAACATTTGAACTATTCCTGATTACTATGTTCTTCTTTTGAAATACTTCCCTAGAAACATCATCGCAAACAATGATTTCAAAATCAATTTCTTCAATCCTGCACTGGGTAGACAAGTCTTCCACCAACGATACAACAATACAATTATATACAGGTATAAGTATAGATAACATCTTTTACAAAGTAGAAAAATAAATACTTTTGATTCTTATGTAAGTCTTCCAATTATTCCTATAAAGATATAGCAATTGATGTATAAACATGCATTGGACCTAGCTTGAACCGTGCAAAATATATTTTGTTATTAAAGGGACATAGACTACTACGCCTACGAATAAATTAAATCCGGTGATCAGGAATGCTCCTTAATCATTAAGTTTATATTTGATAAAGATCAATTAATAACGCAAAATGTTATAGAAATCAGGTTGGGTATTTAAGACTTACAATCTTAAAAATATTTGTCTATAGTGACTAAAATAATTTACAGAAACATTTTTATTGGTGCTCTCTTGAATTCATTCAAAATTATACATCAATTATTTAAATCAGGAATTTAAATTTAAACATCATTACATAGCTTAAAAATATTAATCCCTTGCACATGGCCAAAAGCTCGAATTCTTTGCAACACCTGATTACCCACTGTGATGACAATAAACTGGCTTCGATAGCGGAGAAGGTGAGCAACCTTTGCCGGATTGATGATTCTGATGCTCTGTATTTGTACGAAAATGCACATTTGTCGACCGTGGGTATGATGGCCAATTTTATACGTGAAAAGAAGCATGGTGATGTAACCTATTTTAATAGAAATTTTCATATTGAACCTACCAATGTTTGTCTATATACCTGTACTTTCTGTTCCTACAGCAGGTTAATTAAGAAGCGGGAAGAAGGATGGGAATATTCTATGGAGGACATTATGGACATCATCCGCTCTTATGATAATAAGCCGGTAACCGAGGTGCACATTGTCGGTGGAGTACTGCCGCAATATGATGTCCAATTCTATAGTGATCTTTTCCGGCGCATCAAACTCCACCGTCCTGAAATCCATATAAAAGCTTTAACTCCGGTCGAATACCACTATATATTTAAGAAGGCTAAACTATCGTATGAAGAAGGGATGAAAGTCATGAAAGAAGCAGGTTTGGATTCCATGCCGGGAGGTGGCGCTGAAATATTTCACCCTGAAATCCGGGATCAGATAGCCGGTGGAAAGTGTTCAGGTGAACAATGGTTGTCGATTCACAGAGAGTGGCATCGTTTGGGGGGTCGTTCCAATGCCACCATATTATACGGGCATATTGAATCCTACACCCACAGAGTTCATCACATGAAATTACTCAGAGAACTTCAGGACGAAACCGGTGGTTTTCAAACCTTTATTCCTCTAAAATTCAGAAATAAGGATAATCAGATGTCTCATATTCCCGAGGTTTCTGTAGTTGAAGATTTGAAGAATTATGCCATTTCAAGGATATATCTTGATAATTTTGATCATATTAAAGCGTACTGGCCTATGATTGGTAGGGAGACAGCTCAGGTTTCTTTGGCTTTTGGAGTGGATGACCTTGACGGCACCATTGATGATACAACAAAAATTTACGCAATGGCCGGTTCAGAAGAGCAAAATCCTACATTAACTACCGGCCAATTGATAGCATTGATTAAGGGAGTAGGCCGAGCACCTGTTGAAAGGGATACTTTATATCAGGTTATCCATGATTATTCTAATTTTGTAAATGAAGAAGATCAGGAATACAGAGGCTATTATGCCTTGCCAGTCATTGAAAATCTGCAGGTACAATAATACGCAATGATTTGGGCTGAATTTGGAAGTTGAAATTCTCTTCGACATTAAAACCCTCTCCATCCACATGATAATGTACTGGTCGTCCACTTGATATTTTGATGGATTTTGCCCTGTAGGTTTCAACTAAACTACTTCTATGGAGGGTCTTGTTAAAATATCTGTATGTTATTAAAAAGTATTTATAGACAGGGGCTTCTTTAACTAATGTTAAATCCATATAACCATCATTAATGCAGGCAGTGGGAGATATACTAAAGTTATAACCATACATGGAGGCATTGGAAACCACAGCTATGGCATAATTCCCTCTGAATATTTTACCATCAATTACAAAAGTAAGATGTTCAGTTGTGAATTTCAAGCTTTCCTTTATGGTCGTTAAGAAATAGGGCAAAAACCCTCTTTGGGTACGTTGTTTAGTCAGATAGGCTATCTTGGCATCAAATCCCAGGCCTGCCACATTAATATATTTTTTATCATTTAAAATACAAGTATCTATCCATAAAGTATTTCCCTCATTCACAGCTTTCAATGCTTTGCTAATATTTCTTCCCAAACCTAAATGATAGGCAAAGCCATTACCCGAACCTGCCGGGACAATGGCCATAATCGTATCGCTATGAATGAGTACTGAACCTACTTCATTCAAAGTGCCATCACCCCCTACTGCAGCAACAATATCAGCAGAATTATCAATCGCTAATCTTGTAAGTATTGCGGCATGTCCTGGATACTCACTGATGTAAAAAGATATGTCAAACCTTGTGGTATCAAGGTGTTTATAAATTAAGGATTTAATTTTTTTCTTAGATCCGGTTCCTGAAAATGGATTAACTATAAAAACAATCTTTTGTTTTTTCATTTCAAAATGGCTGACTTCCTGTGCTTATGAAGCATTTATTAAAAATGTGACAATATTAATGAAATCAGATCAATAAATGCAACATTGTATCAAATACAGTAATTTATCAATTCAATAAGAATTGTACCATAATTATAAGATCATGTTTTAACTTATAATTCGTTTTGACTTTGGAGCCACTCCAAAGTCTCCTGCAATCCTTTTTTCAAGGGATATTGTGGTTGATACCCGATATCATTGATCAAAGGAATTATATCACATTTCCAGCTGAGACTTTTTAATTCATTGACTTTTTCCAGATTGAAAGCAGGATAATTTCCTCTCATAGCTGATAGGATTTGGTTTAAATATGCTAACCCTTTGATTACAACTACTGGAATATGGATTTTACATGTTTTCCTTTTTAAAATTTCTGCAATCATTTGATAAAACTCATGGGAGTAATAGTAATTACCATCACTTATAAAATATGAAGTTCCTGACTTTTCGAGATTCAACAAATTCATTGTTGCGTCAACAAGATCTTTTACATATACAAAAGTCAATTGTTGAGGTTGTGAACCTATATACACCTCCCAGCCTCGTTGAATGGTTTTATATAATGTCAACAAATCTTTTTCTCTGGGTCCATATACTGCAGTTGGCCTTAGGATATGATAGGGCAATGTATCGAATTCTTTAAGTAAGTTCTCACCCAGCAGTTTGCTTTTTCCATATGTGGTAACCGGATGGGGAGTGCTGTTAATTGAGACCAATCCATTTTGTGTAAAATCTGCAGGTCCGTAGGCTGCCATGCTGCTCATGAAAATGAACTTTTCCGGAAGGCGCTCATTGGCATATAAAGCCTTAACCAGCTTTTGGAGTGCAAAGGCATTGACATCATAATACTCGGCTTCATTTCTTGCTTTGGTTATACCTGCATTTTGTATGATATAGTGAAAATACTGATTGTCAAAAAGTGTTTGAAGCGCATTGAAGTCATTAAAGTCTATGGTTACAAATTTTATATCCTTATGTTGAAGGAACGCTCTTGAACTGCTTTTCCTGATACCAGCATATACACTGTACCCCCTTTGTATAGCTTCTTCAACTAGAAAACTTCCTACGAATCCACTTGCACCGGTTATCAGAATTCTTTTTTTTTCCATTGATCCTATCTGCTAAGGCAGTACATTTGATGGCTAGTATAGAGGTTTTTTGTAAATCCGGTACACTTTATATTTTTTTCCATTCAGATTCTCAGCTGCTTTTACCATCATATCGTTATTCTCAAGTATCCAGGAGGCTTCTCCTCCGACCAGATCATTTTCTCTGGCAGCTTGTATAAACTGTGAGAAGAAAACGGCCTCGATTCCCATTTTACGATATTCTTCCAAAACACCTAACAATACCACCCTTACCTTTTTTACTTTTCTTTTTCCTAAAATTAAGCGGAATATTCCAAATGGAAACAATCTTCCATTTTTGATTTTGATAGTTATCTCATTGATATTAGGTAAAGCCACTCCGAAAGCAATCATTTGGTCATTTTCTTCAGCAATATAGACATATCGATCGTCAAGGATCATTTTAAGGCCTTCAGCCAAATGATCAAATTCCTTATCGGTCGGAGGCACAAATCCCCAATTTTTTTCCCAGGCTTTTCTATAGATTTCCTTTACTTTCCTGATCTCATTTTTAAAATGTTTCATTTGAATTGATCTGAAAGTAATACCTCGTTTTTGTAATCTTTCTTTGATCAAATTACTGAGTCTGATCGATTTTTCCGATGCTTCCCAGGAAGGAATCCAATATGCATTAAGATCCATTTCTTTCTCAAAACCCCATTTTTCCAAATGTTTCGGGTAATAAGGCTTATTATAGGTCATCTGAACCACTGGCGGTTCATTAAATCCTTCGACCAGGATTCCGGCGGTGTCGTTAGTAGTTAAATTGGCCGGACCTAATATAGAAGACAGCCCTTTTTCTTTGCACCATTTCTCTACCACTTTCAAAAGTGCTCCTGACACTTCATAATCATCGATAAAGTCAAAAAAACCAAAGAATCCTACATTGCTTTGGTGATATTCATTATAATTTTTGTTATGGATGGATGCAATACGTCCGACCAGTTTGTGATCACGGTAGGCCAAAAAATACTCTGCTTCAGAATGATCAAAGAATGGGTTTTTCTTACGATTTAAGATTTCTGATACAGACAGATAAATTTCAGGGACGTAATAAGGATCGTTTTTGTATAATGTATGTGGAAAATCAATAAATTTTTTTACTGATTGTCCATGCTCAATTCTAAATACCTCAATGCTCATGCATTTTGCTTTGCCTCTTCAATGATGCCCAATTGCTTAGATATTTTTTGAATTTTTGAAATAGCCTCTTCTATTTGGTTAAACTCATGTGTAGCCATGAGTGAAAACCGGATCAGTGATGAAGTGCTGGGTACAGCCGGAGAAACAACAGGATTAACAAATACACCCTCATCGAGAAGCATTTTTGTCAGTTTAAAGGTTTTAAAATCATCTCTTACATAAAGGGGTATGATAGGTGTTTCTGTATGACCTGTATCAAATCCAACTTCTTTTAACAATTGCAAAGCGTAATTTGTGTTTTTCCACAGTTTATCTATTCTTTCGGGCTCTTCCTGAATCAATTCAAGGGCAGCGATAACACTGGCAGCGTTAGCAGGGGCAATACTGGCACTAAAAATAAGTGACCTTGCATTGTGTTTCAGAAAATTAATGGTTGCAAGATCTGCTGCAATAAAACCTCCAATAGAGGCAAGAGATTTGCTAAAAGTACCCATAATCAGGTCAACCTCATCAGTAAGTCCAAAGTGAGAAGCGGTACCACTGCCATTTATCCCTATAACGCCAAGACCGTGGGCATCATCAACCATTATGTTAGCTTTGTATTTTTTGGCTAACGCAGAAATTTCTGGAAGCTTTGCAATATCACCTTCCATTGAAAAAACGCCATCTATAACGATCAATTTTATTCTGTCCAATTCACATTTTTGAAGTACTTTTTCCAAAGACTCCATATCGTTATGTTTATATTTCAATGTTTTGGCAAACGCGAGTCTGGCGCCATCAATTATACAAGCATGATCCAATTCATCCAATATGATGTAATCATGTCTTCCCGGAATGGATGAAATCACTCCGAGGTTTACCTGAAATCCTGTACTAAAAACCAATGCGCCTTCTTTGCCCACATATTTTGCCAGCTTTTCTTCCAACTCGAGGTGCAAGTCTAATGTTCCATTAAGAAATCTGGAGCCTGCACAACCTGATCCGTATTTTCTGATGGCTGCTATGCTGGCCTCTTTTAACTTAGGATGAGTGGTCAACCCCAAATAAGAATTGGAACCAAACATCAATACTTTTTTCCCATTTATGGTTACTTCGGTATCCTGTTCTGATTCTATAGTTCTGAAATAAGGATATAACCCCAGCCTTTGAACTTTTTGGGGTATATCATATGCTTGCATTTTTTCACGTAACATAAATAATGATTTTCTTGTCGCTTACAGACAAAGTTAATATTTCATTACAATTATCCTAATCCACCATCTGTAAATTATGTTACAGTGCAGATGTGAATGCAAATATAGTACTTTTCATTTCCATGAGGTAAAGTAACCTGGGATAATATTTTATGGGGAGTATGAGTGTTCCTCACTTATGTGGTCAATGACTTGATAGGAGGAATTTAACTACATGCGCTTACTGTATATAAATTCTTTCGTAAGCCGGTTCTCCGGTTTGAGTATGATGACCATAAAGTTCTATATATTTAACATCAGGGAAAAGTCCAAAATCCTCTGCATAAACATAAATGTTGGACAATTTCGATAATAAACCACTTATACGAGTAAAAACAGTTCTTTTACCTTCTTTGATTTTATCCAGATAGAAAGTGATTTTATCATATGACACCATATTAAATTGAATCACATCATCATTGATGGATTTAAAATCATATCCATATGCCAACTTTCTTTGGATATAATTCAACTGTTTGATTTGTCCATTGTCAGTGAATTTATGCCAGTACACTTTGATGGGTTCAATCAGATTCAATCTTCCGTCCAATAACGTATTGGCCTCGTATACCACTGTATTTACATTTTGATTAGATTGTATAAAAAAGAGCAAATTTTCATTGTCAGGTGGTGCTGGGTAATATTCAGGCCTGCCAAATTCGCCTTTAACGGAGATTTTTCTCCCGTTTACGTGCCTAAACATACTTGGATACATTGCTTTTTTATTATGATGTAAAAATAATTATAATTAGGAATAATACTTCTTAAATGGTTTTCAATTTATAATTCGTTACCTACTTATTCAAACGATTTCTATTTCATTCTGTTGCAAATGTCCCACCACTATCTTTCTATTTTGTTCTTTATCGTCAGCAAATCATTCGCCTCTCAAACAATATTCGCTTTAATTTATTTTCTTTACGTGCTTTAAAAATATTACATGCCAATTACGAAGGCATATAAGGAAGTATAAAAGGTATTCCAACTCATATTATTTTCTTTTGAAATGATGACGAAAACTCTTAAGATTTAGATCAAACTGTGGACAATAAAATCAAAATTGCACTAGTCAGCTATTTAAATACTCTTCCATTTGAGTGGGCCCTGGAGGGACTCGTGCGAAAAGACAAAATAGAAATTATTAAAACTGTTCCTTCGGAATGTGCAAACCTATTGAAGAGAAGAAAAGTTGATCTTGCACTCATTCCGTCCGGAGCTTTAGAGGATATCGAAGATGGAGAAATTGTTACAGACTATTGTATAGGCTGTGATGGACCCGTCCGATCGGTTTGTATATTTTCTTCAAGTTCTTTGGATCAGATCAATAAACTATATCTAGATAGCCATTCCAGAACTTCGCATTTACTGGCCCGGATCGTCATTGAATCGTTTTTCAATAATTCGCAGGTGGATTATGAAGTAGCTCATGTTGAAGATATAGATTTTCTTGAGGACCATGAAGCAGTACTTATGATTGGAGACAAAGTGTTCGGAAAGGAAGATATATTTAGATTCAAAACTGATCTCGGTCAGGTATGGAAAGAGAATACAGGGCTCCCTTTTGTATTTGCAGTATGGGTTCAAAGATCTTCAAACCCGGTTGACGAGATATTATTGAACTTAATTAACAAAGCATTTGAAAGGGAAATTAACAAAATATTGAGTGGACATTTAAAAATAAAGAAAGACGATCGCTTTAAAGTGAATTTGGAATCATACTTCAGAACCAATATTTCATACACATTTGCAAAAGCCAAAAAAATGTCTATCTTGTTATTTCAGGAAAAAGTAAATAAAATAAAACATTGGAAAGCAATAGAAACCTAAAGAGGTTGAATTAAAAAAACTAATTAAAGATCAATGCAAAGTAAAATGAGAAAGATAAGTTGACAATAATTAATTAAAAGATACAAATATTAACCATATGAAACGAACCGTTATCGCTGGAATCGGGAAATATGTACCGGAAAATGAAGTAGATAATGTTGATTTGATGCAGTACATGGATACTACAGATGAATGGATCCAGGAAAGAACGGGTATTTTAAAAAGAAGATTTGCTACAAAACATCGCGAAACTACATCCACATTAGGGGCAAGAGCGGCCGAAAAAGCCATTGAAGCCGCTGGTATTTCCCGGGATGAAATAGATTTCATCATTTTTGCTACATTAAGCCCGGATTATTATTTTCCTGGTTCGGGAGTTCTCCTTCAAAGAGAGCTGGGAATTACTCATACAGAAATCGGTGCTTTGGACATACGTAATCAATGTTCTGGTTTTGTCTACGGGCTTTCTATAGGTGACCAGTTTATTAAAACAGGTATGTATAAAAACATTTTACTTGTGGGCGCTGAAATGCACAGTATGGGGTTAGATTTCAGTACTCGTGGTCGCAATGTCACCGTGATATTTGGAGATGGCGCTGGAGCAGTAGTGCTGCAACCTTATGAGGAGGATGAACATAGGGGTATTATTACAACCCATCTTCACTCTGATGGTACCTATGCTGAAGAATTGGCGATGATTAATCCTGGTTCGCATGGTGGATATCATCTGGGTAAAGAGAATTTTGGATTTCCACCTGAAAACGTACCGGGTGAAGTTTTTATCACTCAAAAAATGATAGATGATGGCCTATTATACCCAAATATGAATGGTCAGCTTGTATTCAAAACTGCGGTAGTGAAGTTTCCTGAAGTCATAATGAAAGCATTGGATTCGGCAGGCCTCAAAGCTTCCGATATTGATATACTAATCCCTCATCAGGCGAATTTGCGGATAAGTAGTTTTGTACAGAAAAAATTAAGATTGAGTGATGACCAGGTATACAACAACATCCAGAAATATGGAAATACAACTGCCGCCTCCATACCTATTGCACTTTCTGAGGCAGTTGAGGAGGGCAAGGTGAAACAAGGTGATTTAGTTTGTTTAGCTGCATTTGGAAGTGGCTTTACCTGGGGTAGTGCTTTGTTAAGATGGTAATGACTAATTGAATAAATTCTCATAAAGAATGAAACTGGATATCCTTGCCTTTGGTGCTCATCCTGATGATATTGAATTGTCGTGTAGTGGCACATTGTTAAAGCACATTGCTTTAGGGCATAGGGTAGGATTGTGTGATCTGACTCAGGGAGAATTGGGAAGCAGGGGGAGCAGAGATATCCGGATGAAAGAAGCTGAAGAAGCAAGAAAACGTATGGGGGCATTGATCCGGGATAATCTTAACATGGAAGATGGTTTTTTTGCGTTGGATAAGGATAATATACTTAAGATTGTAACGGTAATCAGAAAGTATACACCTGAAATCATTTTGGCCAATGCTTTATCTGACAGACATCCTGATCACGGCCGTGCCGCCAAACTGGTCAATGATAGTTGCTTTTTTTCAGGACTGACAAAAATTGCCACACATATAAATGGAAATGTCCAGAATCCATGGCGTCCCCGGGCGGTATATCATTATGTGCAGGATCGCAATACAGACTATGATTTTGTAGTGGATATTTCACCATTTTTTTCAAAGAAAATGGAATTGATTATGACTTTTGGTTCTCAGTTTAATGCAGATGGAGATGATGGGCCTGCTACTCCTATTTCATCAAGTCAGTTTATGCGATTTATGGAAGCAAAAAACCGAAGTTATGGTAGGGACATTCAGGTAGAATTTGCAGAAGCTTTTAAATCTCAAAGAGATATTGGAGTAGAAAATCTCCTTCATCTTCTGTAATTATGTGGGTTATTCTTTTTGATTACTTTCCATAAACTTATAGCCAATGCCTCTGATGGACTCAAAGTACATTGGTCTTCTGGGATCATCTTCGAAGTATTTCCTGAAGTTCATGATAAAATTATCGATGGTGCGTGTAGAAGGGTACACATCATACCCCCAAACCGTTTGTAAAATATGATTTCTTGAAACCACTTCATTTTTTTTCTCGATCAACATTTTCAGCAATAGTAATTCCTTTTGTGTTAATCGAAACTTACCATTGACCCCTTTCGCTTCATAAGTATCAAAATTCACATAATTTTTACCGAAAGTGTATTCACTTATTTCTGAGGAGATTTCTTCCTGACTTCTTTTAAATAAATTTTGCACTCTGAGCAATAGCTCTTCCAATTGGAATGGCTTGGATAAATAATCATCAGCTCCGGTTTTCAATCCGGTAATGCGATCCTGAGAAGTGTCTTTGGCTGAAATAAAAATGATGCCTACTTTTTTATTCTTTAATCTCACTTTTTCACAGATTTGCAAGCCATTGATTCCTGGCAACATAATATCAAGCAAAAGGATGTCAAAATATTGATTTTCTATCAGTTGTAGTGCTTTTATGCCATCCTGACAGGCAACCACTTCATACGATTCCAGCTCCAAATTCATTTTTATTACTTTTCGAAGATGGTCTTCATCTTCTACCAACAAAATTCTTCCTTTCTTACTCATTTTAAAAATTGAAGTATAAATATACTGCCTCCGCCTTGATTTTCTTTTACCGTAACATTTCCCCTATGGGCTTCCATTAATTTTTTAACGATATATAAACCCAATCCTGTTCCCTTCGTATTTCTGGTTTCTTCATTTTGTGCACGATAGAATTGCTCAAAAATTTTATCTCTTTGTAATTCTGGAATCCCAATTCCATTATCAAATATTCGTATAAATATTTCTTTTGGATTTGTAGTAGTGATTTCTATGTTCACTTTCTTTTCAGTCGGGGAATATTTTATGGCATTTTCAAGTACATTGTTAATGATCGAATGGAAACCCTCTTTGTCAATGTTCAGACTTATTTCGTCATCTTTAGGATTAAATTCTATTGATGCATCGGGAGTGTTTTGCTTTTGTTTTCTTACGATTTCTTTGATGATTGGAATAATATTTTCTTTCTGAAAATTAAATTGATAAGCCTTGTCCAGTTTGGTCGCTAACAGAAGATTATTAATTTGCTTTTCAAGGCGCTTGCTTTCTAACCAGCCATCCGTAGATAATTCTTCCACTTGTTTCTTTTCTAATACTCTTTTTGAAAGGGTTTCAAGAATGAGTTGTATAGATGCCAACGGAGATTTGAGTTCATGGGTTATGGAAAGCAGGAAATTATTCTGTCGGGAAGAATTTTCCAATTGTTTGCGATAAGCATTCGAAACCATTGTCATCCCTAAAATAAGCGTAAATCCGAAAACCAATGCCTCGCCTATAATCATTAACCTCTGTCGTTTATGACGCTTAATAATTTTATCATAAACTTCCAATTGAGAAATATCATAATGGTCGGTTTTATAAAATACGTTCGAATACAATTGCAGGTTTTCAAGCTTGGTTTTAGTCAGTTCGCTGTTATTTTTAAATAACAGCCATGACCACCAAAGTAAAGCTAGTAGCATATAAACCATGATAATTCTTGGGAGCCACATATTCTGGGCAAATTTATACATAAGCTGAAATTTAAAAAATTTCCTGCAAGGTCTGTAGTATGCTTTCAATAGTATAATCAAGGTCTTCATATGAGTGCGCTGAAGAGATGAATCCTACTTCGTAAACTGATGGACCCAGGTATATTCCTTTGTTTAATAATTTACTATGCAGTTTTTTAAAGTATTTTTCAGCCATTGGGTCAATCTGATCGGAAGTAATTATCCTTTCTTCGGAAAATGAAATCCAAAAAATGGATTCAATATGTTGTATGCGTACAGGAAAGGATAAACTTTGACATTCAGAGTTAACTTTGTTTGCCAGGTAACTTGTTTTTTTCTCCAGGCTCTCATAGAATCCATCTACCAGTAATTTTTTAAGAGTAGTGTATCCAGCTGCCAATGTTACAGGATTGGCTGATAAAGTTCCTGCCTGGTACACCGGACCATCGGGAGAAACAAAGGACATGATTTCAGCACTACCACCATAAGCGCCTACCGGAAGGCCTCCCCCTATAATTTTACCAAAAGTGATAATATCAGGTTGAATTGAATAATATCCGGTAGCTCCTTCAAAGCCGAGTCTGAATCCCGATATCACCTCATCAAATATCAACAAGACTCCGTAATCGTCACATAATTTCCTTATCCATTCCAGATAATTTTTGTCCTGAAGAAGAAGGCCATGATTTGCAGGAACAGGTTCCATGATCACAGCTGCGATTTCCTCTCCCTGTGCTCTTAAAATATTATGCAAAGTTTGGAGATCGTTGAGGGGAAGAACAATAGTGTCGGCAGCCCATCCAGGAGGGATACCTGCTGAGGTTGAAACACCTAAAGTTGCAAGTCCACTTCCTGCTTTTACCATCATAGAATCGACATGCCCATGATAGCAACCTTCAAATTTGATCAGTTTATTCCTTTTTGTATAACCTCTGGCCAAACGAATTGCTGACATGACAGCTTCTGTTCCGGAACTTACAAAACGCAGTTTCTCCAGGTACCGGTGATTTTCAGTAATGAGAAGACCTATGTGATTGCCGTGACGTGTAGGTGTCCCAAAGGAAGTTCCATTTTCAACTACCTGAATGATGCTCCTTTTTACATCCGGATCATTATGACCTAAAATGAGTGGTCCCCATGAACAGCAATAATCAATGAACTGATTCCCATCCTCATCCCATAATTTTGATCCTTCTCCTTTGACCATGAACAGAGGAGGGCCTTCAACTGATTTAAACGCCCTGACCGGAGAGTTTACTCCTCCGGGAAAAATCTTTTTAGCCTCTTCAAATAAAATGGCTGATTGATTCCTTTTCATTTATTTAATTTATAATTATTTGTTATTAAACTCTGTCTTGTGCAATATTCTTTCATTCTCCAATGATTGAAATTGAAAAAACAAACATTAGGTAAAAGTTCACTTTCATCGGATTTATGCGAATTTATAAACAGGTGTGGAAAGAAAAGAGCGATGATTACAAGTTCGTATTTTAATTTTTATCATTTTTGACGTTATAAGACGAATATTACCCAACCTGAGCAATAAATATGTTACAAGAAACAGGTGCATATATTGAATATATCCTTAGACAAAAAGGAAATATATATTTGCCTGGAATGGGAAGTATCGATAGGACCATCATTCCTTCGCGCTTTAATCCCGAATTTACAGCAATGTATTCTCCTGCAACTGTATATGTTTGTAATGGTGGGAAAGAAAACCCGGAATCTGTAGCACAATGGATTGCATGTTCGAAAAGAATACCCTTACATCAGGCTTTGAAGGAATTCAAGAGTATGACGAACGAGTTAAAATCTGCACTCCTGCGTGGTGAAGAATGCAAAATTGGAAGACTGGGTACTTTGAAATTTGAAAAGGGAAACTTCCTTTTTTTACCCCGGCAGCAACATGCAAATGGAAATCCATACCACAAATTGGTTCCTGTATCATCTATAATTGAACCAAAGGTCGTTTATCCTACAATTGAAAAATCCTATTCTGAAACCAAAAAAGAAAGTGAGTGGGTCAACTTATTGGCCGCAATGCTCATTGGCGCATTATTTGTTTTAAGTTATCAACGATGGATTGAACCAGGTTGGAGCAGAAGTTTCCCTGTTATGGAATGGGAATATATCTCGGATAAAGAGGGCGCTTCGGATGAGAGCATCTGGCAAGAGGAGGATAAACCTCCTATCCAGGATACCGACTCTGTTCATTCCGGCCATATTTTCCAATTTAATCCGGATTCATCAGTTGTCAGCATTGCCAGAGCGGATCAGAGTATAGAATGCATCATAATTACAGGGGTTTTTACAAATGGGGGTAATACAGAACGAATGCTAAAAAGGATTAAAGACAAAGGATATAAACCTTATATTGAACAAGTGAGTGGGGCAACCAGAGTGGGCATTGCTTTTCCCTGTGAAGGGTATGATCTGAAAAAAGTGATTACAGAAGTGCGCAGAACATTTAATTCTAGGGCCTGGTATTTGTATCCTCAAATTTCAATTTAAACTCTCAAAAATTCAAAAAATGGCTGTTAAGATTGTGTTTTTAGATGCAGCTACATTAAATATGGACGGTAGAATCATGATGGACCGTCTTTTTAAATTAGGAGATGTTACTTTATATGAGCGCACAGTTGAGGAAGACGTGATCTCGCGTTGTGAAAATGCAGACATTATCATAGTCAATAAGGTAATGATATCCAGAGAGGTAATCAAAGCATGTCATACTTTAAAATATATAGCTGTTTGTGCAACCGGTGTGAATAATGTAGACTTGTTTGCAGCGCGATCCCGAAGCATTCCGGTGAGTAATGTAGCCGGTTATGGAACAGAGTCAGTAGTGCAGCACACATTTTCACTAATTTTATCATTGATTCACAGTGTTGAAAAGTATACAGATAAAATTCGGAAAGGAAAATGGCGAGAAAGCGGTGATTTCTGTTTTTATGATCACAGTGTATGGGAATTGAATGGTAAAACCATGGGGATAGTCGGATATGGTCATATTGGTAAAAGAGTTGCGGAAGTGGGTGCTGCTTTTGGTATGAAAGTGCTTGCTTACAAAAGGTCTCCTGAAACAGAAATCAAACCATTAGCACGTTTAGTGCCTTTAGATGTGCTACTTTCGGAGTCGGATATAGTTAGTTTACATGCGCCTCTCAATGATTTTTCAAGCCATATTATCAATGAAGAATCGCTCAGTTTGATGAAGAAAAATGCACTTCTTATCAATACTGCCCGTGGGGGCTTGATTGATGAAAAAGCTCTATATCGATCTTTGAAAGATGGTAGGATTGGTGGTGCGGGGCTCGATACTCTTTCATCCGAACCTCCTGAAGACGGGCATTTCTTGTTACAGGCACCTCGCTGCCTGATTACACCACATATGGCATGGACCAGCGTGGAATCAAGACAAAATCTTATCAATGGGGTTTGCGATAATATCAATAGTTATTTAAATGGGAAAGCACTTAATGTTGTAAACGGAACTTTTTCCTTCGGATAATTGAATAAAATTTTATAAAGATAGAATGAAAGTATGTGTTATTGGAGCTGGTTGTTCTGGGTTGACAGCTGTTAAAAATTTAATTCAGGTAGGAATAAAAGAAGTGATTTGTTATGAACAATCCGAACAGATTGGAGGGAACTGGGTATATACCCCTGAAGTAAGTCACTCGTCAGTATGTGAGACCACTCACCTCATCAGTTCAAAGTCCATGTCAGAGTTTATAGACTTTCCTATGCCAGATGATTACCCTGATTATCCTTCGCACGATTTAATATTGAAGTATTTTCAATCTTATGCTCATCATTTTGGTCTTATGAAATATATAAGATTATCTGTAAGAGTGGAGAAAGTAGAAAAACTGTCCTCACAAAAATGGCGAGTGTACACTTCTGACAATGTATTCGATGATTTTGATCATATTTTGGTGTCAAATGGGCATCATAGTGTACCCAGACATCCCGAATTGCCAGGTAATTTTTCAGGGTTATATCTGCATTCACATTCTTTCAAAACCAATACTCCTTTCAGGAAAAAGAAAGTCTTGGTTATCGGTGGGGGTAATTCCGGATGTGATTGCGCAGTAGAAACAAGCAGGGTTGCGGCTTTTACAGCACTATCTTTAAGAAGACCTCATTACATTGTTCCAAAATTTTTTATGGGTCGACCGGCTGATTCTTTCAATACACGATTGCTGTGGCTCCCAAAAACAATAGGTGATATTGTTAGAAGGTGGTCATTAATGATTCAGATTGGAGGGTATAAAAAGTACAATCTGCCAGATCCTGATTTTCCTATCACAGCCGATCATCCAACAATGAATTCTGAATTATTATACATGATTCGACATGGAAAAGTGCATCCTCGTAAAGGAATTCAGCACATTGAAGAAAAACTAGTAACTTTTGCCGATGGAATTAGTGAAGAATACGATGTGATTATTGCAGCAACGGGATATAAAATTGTTACACCATTCTTTAACGATGATAGCATTAATTATAGTGAAGCAGATCGTATTCCACTTTTTCTTAGAATTTTCCATCCTCACCATAGGAATTTATATTTTATAGGTCTGGTTCAACCCCAGGGTGCCATCTGGCCTTTAAGTGACCTGCAATCTAAATTAGTGGCCAATTATATCGCAGGCAGAGTTGAACTTCCTCATGATTTGGAAACTTTGGCAGAAAAGGATTCCGATGACATTGAACGCTCTTTTCTTAAGAGAAAGAGACATGTTATTGAGGTACATTATCATCAATACGTTAAAAAATTAAAAAAATGGATACCTCGCAACGCATCTGAATGGAGAAAGTCCAAAGTCAAAGAAAATGTTGAAAAAATATCGTAATGCACTGGTAACGGGAGGAAGTTCCGGCATTGGGTTGGAAATCGTTAAACAGCTGGCATACCATGAAGTTTCGGTCTGCCTTATTGCCTTGCCAGATGAAGAGTTGGTACGTGTTTCTGAAGATTTGAGGAGGCAGTTTCCCTCGATACAAATTGAAGTTTTAGGAATTGATCTAACATTGGATAATGCAGCTGATCGCGTTTTTGAATTTTGCAAATCAAAAAACTTCTATGTTGATATCCTTATAAATAATGCTGGTTTTGGGACATACGGGTGGATGACAGATATACTCAAAGATAAAGAACTTGCCATGATCAATCTGCATGTTTTAACTCTCTATAAACTGACCCGGCTATTTCTTGAGGAAATGTTGAAAAATGACAATGGAATTGTGGTCAACATCAGTTCGATTTCTGCATTCCAGCCCAATCCCCGACTGGCAACCTATGGGGCGACAAAGGCATTTGTATATCAATGGTCACGTGCAATCAACGAAGAGTTGAAGGCGAAAGGTGAAAAAGTAAGAGTTTTGGTTGTTTGTCCGACGCCGGTGCGAACAGCTTTCATTAAAAAAGCAGGGATGGAGAAATCTTCATTATTCAAAAGTTGGATGGTAGTGGAGCAGACAAAAGTAGCTGAAGCAGTGCTAGGTGCTATAGAAAATTCAGTAGATATGATAATTCCGGGACGACGATTTCATTGGCTTCATAAATTCATTTCACGTCTCCCGGAATCGTGGAGAGTTAAGCTGGCAGATATCCATTTAAGGGAAAAGAATTAATTTTTGTCAATGAAAAAACTCAAAATTCTTTCTACATCATTCTATACCGGAATGGATGCTTGCCTGATTGCCAAAAATCTACTCGGCAAGATCATGGTTACCGATTTTAATGGAAAAAGGTGCGTGGCTATGATAGTTGAAACGGAAGCATATATGGCACCGGAAGACCTGGCATGCCATGCCCGGGGTAACCGTCGAACCGAAAGGACAGAAACTATGTTTGCTCAGGGTGGAGTGGCATACATCTACCGGTGTTATGGAATTCATCATTTATTGAATGCTGTAACCG
>DAOLDB010000021.1:0-60253 GCA_035327565.1 Saprospiraceae bacterium | reverse complement strand
TTTGGGTTTGGAGTCAGCCAGGAGCCCAGTCAACATTTAATTTTCTAAGCATGCCTTCATCCCCAAGAGAGACTTCATTGGGAGGCAGTCTGATTACTATTGCCGGTAGTGACATTTCATTGGCTTTTGCTAATCCCTCTCTTTTGAATAGCGAATCACACAACCGTATTTTTTTTGCCCACAATTTTCTTTTTGCAGGCATACAAACGGGACAAGTGTCTTATGCCAGGCACCTTGAAAGATGGAATGTAACGGTACATGGTGGCATACGATATCTCGATTATGGAATATTTGACCTTACAGACATTTTTGGCAATGTTGAAGGAGAGTTCTCAGCTCAGGAATTTGCATTTTTCTTTGGAGCTTCACAACAGCTCAATGAACGATTGTCTGTTGGAATGAATATAAAATACGTTGTAGCTCAACTGGCTGGTTTTAATGCAGGCGGTGTGGCTGTAGACATGGGAATGTATTATCTCCTGGATGAAAAGAATACTACTTTGGGTGTTTCTTTAAAAAATGCCGGAACCGAAATTTACAATTGGAGAGAGGAGCTTTCAACTACACCTTTTGATTTACAGATAGGACTGACACGCCGGTTAAGTAATGCACCTTTCAGATTTTCTATTATTGCTCATCAATTATTGACCTGGGATCTACGCTATGACAAGGAACTCACTCAAAAGATAGATTTAAGCGGAAATCCTGTTGAACGTAGTCAACTGAGTATTGGTGTAGAGAATTTTTTCAGGCATTTTATTGCAAACTGTGAAGTGCTTTTGGGCAAAAATGAAAATTTTGTATTAAGAGTGGGATATAACCACCTGAGGAGGAGAGATTTGTCAACGCGGTTTTCAAATAATATGAGTGGTTTTGGTTTTGGTTTTGGTGTAAAAGCTGCAGGGTTTCATTTAGATTACGGTGTAGGGTATACCCACATTGCAGGCAATTCCAATCATATAGGCATACGGATGGATATGGATCGGATGATTAAAAAGAAATTGTAAGCACAAAAGACTGTTGATTTATCTTTCCGATTTAAGGATATGAATATCCCCAACCCTCAAATCAACATTTCAAACAGCATAGGATCATTATTGATGGGAAGGAATTGAATATTCTTTTCTTCCATTCGTCTGATCAGTCCACCATAATCTTCTTTTCTCTTTAATTCAATGCCCACAAGCGCTGGGCCGGTGTCGCTATTTCTCTTTTTGGTATACTCAAAATGTGCGATATCATCTTCCGGACCCAGCACATTGAGAAATTCACGCAAAGCGCCAGCCCGCTGAGGAAAACGGATAATAAAGTAGTGCTTTTTACCTTCCCAAAGAAGTGATCTTTCACGAATCTCTGCCGTGCGGGAAATGTCATTATTTCCTCCACAAAGGATAATAACCACATTTTTTCCTTTAATCTCTTCACTGAGTGCATCCAGTGCTGCAACTCCTATGGCTCCAGCAGGTTCTGCCACTATAGCCTCATCATTATACAGATTTAGAATAGTAGAGCAAATTTTACCTTCAGGCACCGTAATCATCCTATCAACAACTTCTCTAGCTATATTGAATGTCAATTCACCGACTTTTCTTACTGCAATGCCATCTACAAAAGAGTCGATTTTCTTAAGAGTTACCAGGGCTCCTTCTTCCAGAGAGCGAGTCATGGCCGGTGCTCCTTCCGATTCCACACCAATAATTTTTGTACCCGGACTTAGCGCTTTGAAGTAAGAACCTACACCAGCGATTAATCCCCCACCCCCAACCGCAAGCAGCACATAATCTATGTGTTCGTCCATCTCCTGGTCGAGTTCCAGACCCAGGGTACCCTGGCCGGCGATGACCGTCTCATCATTAAAAGGATGAATAAAAGCTGCGCCGCTTAGGGTTGCCGCCTCCAATGCTGCTTGTTGTGCATCGTCATAAGTGTCCCCTTGCATTACAATACTTACATATTCTCCGCCAAAATGCTTCACTTTACTGATCTTTTGTTTAGGAGTTGTTGTGGGCATATAGATCACTCCGGCAACTTTTTTTTGCATACAGGCAAAAGCTACTCCCTGCGCATGATTGCCCGCACTGGCACAGATAACCCCATTTTGTAAGGCTTTCGGTGACAAAGAGGCTATTTTATTATAAGCGCCTCTGATCTTAAAAGACCTCACCGTTTGCATATCCTCCCTTTTCAGATAAACGTTACAAGCATACCTGTGAGAAAGATTTTCATTTTTTACTAATGGAGTACGTACAACCACAGATTTCAACCTTTCTGCCGCTTCATGAATGGCTGTAACCGGAATCCATTGGGTCCGTTTTGTTGCGGTTAGGGTATTGACCTTTCCGTTTATTGGGTTCATTTATTCTTCACTTTTGGGTCGTAAATTCCTTACCGTTTTACCCGCTTGCCACATTTCCGATTCCCTAAGCTCTTTCAGCTCCTCTTCCAGTTTAATTCTGTAATCCGGTTGAGAATTTGAATCAATGGATTTCTGAGCTTCAATCCCTTTTTCAACCTTGTCATACAATTCTTCAAAAACCGGTTTTACCGCATCTCTGAATTTTTTCCACCAGTCCAAAGCTCCTCTTTGGGCTGTTGTGCTGCAATTGGCATACATCCAATCCATACCATTCTCTGCAATCAACGGATATAAAGACTCAGTTGCCTCTTCAACCGTTTCATTAAAAGCCTCTGAAGGGGAATGGCCTCTGCTTCTTAACAAGTCATATTGCGCTGCAAATAATCCCTGTATTGCTCCCATCAACGTACCTCTCTCACCTGTCAGGTCAGAATAAACTTCTTTTCTGAAATCCGTTTCGAATAAATATCCGGATCCGATACCAATACCCAATGCGATTACTCTGTCCCTTGCTTTGCCTGTAGCATTCTGAAAAATAGCAAAGGAAGAATTTAATCCTTTGCCGGCTAAAAACAATCGTCTTAAGGAAGTTCCTGAACCTTTGGGAGCTACAAGGATCACATCAATGTCATCCGGTGGAATTATGCCGGATCTTTCTTTATAAGTGATGCCGAAACCATGAGAAAAGTATAAAGCTTTTCCTTTGCTCAGATGTGGTTTGAGTAACGGCCAGACTTCAATCTGCGCTGCATCCGACAACAAATATTGAATTATGGTTCCCTTGCTTGCAGCCTCCTCAATTTCAAATAGAGTTTGCCCCTGAACAAAGCCATCCGCTATAGCTTTATCCCAGGATTTTGAATTCTTTCGCTGACCTACGATCACATTAAATCCATTATCCTTTAAATTAAGAGCCTGCCCGGGTCCTTGTACACCATAACCAATGATAGCAATCGTGTCATCTTTTAATATTGATCTTGCTTTTTCGAGCGGAAACTCATCCCTAGTTACTACATTCTCTTCTACTCCACCAAAATTTAATTGTGCCATAATTATTAAGTTTTATTAAAATATTTGTTTCCAATTGTATTATTCATCCCTATAAATGGGCTTTGTATTTTCCTACACTTTTTAAGTATTTATTCAAATTTTCCATCGGTTTAGTGATGGCAACTCTCCCTGATCGAACAAATTCGTATATACCGATTTCTCTTAGTTCATCCAAAAGCAACTCCGTTTCAGATTGATGCCCGGTTTTTTCAATGACTATAAATTCCGGCTCTATATTTAAAATGCGTGCGTTGTGTTTTCTTACAATTCTTTCTACTTTATCACTTCCAAAAAACACTTCTGAGGGTACCTTGTAGAGCGCAATTTCCTGATAAATGATTTCTGAGTTTTTGTAGTAAAATGCTTTCAGCACATCCACTTGTTTTTCAATTTGAGAGACAAGTTTACGTACTTGTTCTTCTTCAACTAAGACCATAATGGTAAAGCGGTATATACCCTCAATAGAGGATTGAGAAGCACTGAAGCTTTCAATATTATAGTGCCTTCTGGTGATAATATTCACGATACGGGCCATCAAACCCGTTTTGTTTTCACAAAATACAGTTAAAGTATATTCCTGCATTGCTTTTGAATTAGGCTTTTATTCCATAACAATTTCATCAACAGCTTTCCCAGAGGCAATCATGGGAAATATATTTTCTTCTTTCTGTACCATGACATGTAGCAAAAAAGGACCATTGTGTTCTAACATTTCATGGATAGCGTCATCTATGATAGTGGGCTCAGTTATTTTTCTTCCTGAAACACCAAAACCCTCTGCAATCTTTACAAAATCCGGGTTTATTAATTCGACGGCACTGTATCGTTTTTCAAAGAACAATTCCTGCCATTGACGTACCATACCCAAATATTCGTTGTCCAGCAAAACAATTTTTACCGGTATATGCCACTGTGCCAGAACACCAAGTTCCTGGAGCGTCATTTGAAATCCCCCATCTCCTATAAAAGCTACTACCTTACGTTCAGGATCTCCCAGTTGAGCACCTACCGCTGCAGGCAGTCCAAAACCCATAGTACCAGCTCCTCCTGAAGAAACCCATTGATCACGGCCTAAATAATCATAATATCTGGCTGCAGCCATCTGATGCTGACCCACATCGGTAACAACGATTGCTTTACCCCCTGTTTGATCCGATACTGCTTTCACCACCCTTCCCATAGTGAGATATCTGTCATTGGTCTTATCCAGATCACGACGGATCACTTTGTTGTATTCCTGCATTTCATAATCCTCAAATTGTCGATACCATTCATGATATCGTTTTGGCTCTAAGAGTGGAATGAGCGCTTCAATGGCATCGCGCGCATCCGCATTGATTCCAACATGTGCCTTTACATTTTTATCAATTTCTGATGGGTCGATTTCAATATGAATCACTTGAGCCTGCCGTGCATACCTGGCTAAGTTGCCCGTTACTCTGTCATCAAATCGCATTCCAATAGCTATTAGAACATCACAAGCATTAGTGAGCACGTTTGGACCCACATTACCGTGCATTCCGAGCATACCCACATAAAAAGGGTGATCTTTAGGAATAGTTGACAACCCATGTATGGTACAGCCAACCGGTATCCCCGTTTTTTCCACCATTTGTAAAAATACTTCCCTTGCACCTGAAATGTGAATACCATGACCGGCTAAAATTAACGGTCTTTTGGCATGATTAATTAATTGAGCTGCCCGGACGATAGCCTCTTTTTCTACTATGGGTTTGGGAAGATAGCTCCGTACCAGAGGCTTTTTTTCATATTGGTAATGCAACATACCAATTTGGGCATCTTTAGTAATATCTACCAGTACAGGGCCGGGTCTTCCTGTGTTAGATATATAAAAAGCTTTTGCCATTATATAAGGTATCTCTTCCGCTTTAGTAATTTGATAATTCCATTTGGTTATAGGAGTAGAACAGCCTATGACATCCACTTCCTGAAAAGCATCTGATCCGAGCAAATGGCTGAATACTTGTCCTGTAATACATACCAAAGGGGTTGAGTCCATTAAAGCATCCCCCAAACCTGTAAAAAGATTGGTTGCACCTGGTCCTGATGTAGCAATACATACTCCGGATTTTCGGGTTACCCGGGCATATCCCTGTGCAGCGTGAATGGCGCCTTGCTCATGGCGAGTGAGAATATGGTTCAGTTGGTCCTTGTAGTGGTATAATGCATCATAAACAGGCATAATAGCCCCACCCGGATATCCAAATATCGTAGTAACTCCTTCCTCTACCAAACATTTCAATACCGCCTCAGCTCCGGACACATAGGCATTGGTTTGAGCATTTTTCCTTGGTTTCGCTATTGCTTGTGTTGTCATAAATTATAATTCTGATTATTAACAGGTTACACAGCCCTCGGAAGCTGAACTAACACTTTTTCTATACTTTTTCAATATTCCATTTATATTATCGACAGGCATTTTCCAATTCAGCTTTCTATATTTTAATTCATCTTCAGAAAGCATGACATCCAAACGATTATGTTCAGCATCTATGGTTATTACATCTCCATCTTGAATTAAAGCTATATTCCCACCATTATAGGCTTCCGGAGTAATATGGCCGACTACAAAACCATGTGTTCCTCCGGAAAATCTTCCATCAGTTATCAAAGCAACGGAACCCCCGAGACCGGCACCCATGATGGAAGAGGTAGGTTTCAGCATTTCAGGCATACCGGGAGCTCCTTTTGGACCACAATAACGAATGACTATAACATTGCCAGTCTCTATTTTCCCGGCCTGAATAGCTGAGTTGGCTATTTCTTCCGAATCAAATACTTTCGCTGTTCCTTTGAAATACAACCCCTCTTTCCCTGTAATTTTTGCCACACTTCCTCCCTCAGCCAGATTGCCATACAGTATCTGGATATGTCCATTGGGTTTTATGGGCTTCTCAATTGGATATATGACCTTTTGACCTTGATTTAAGGGGTCAACTTTTGCCAGATTCTCAGCTATCGTACTTCCTGTTACAGTAAGTTGATCCCCATGTAAAAGTCCTTCCTGGAGCATCATTTTCATAACTCCAGGAATTCCCCCTACTTCGTGGAGATCCTGCATGACATACTTACCGCTTGGCTTCAAATCGGCAAGAAATGGGGTAGATTGGCACCACTTCTGAAAATCATCCAATGTTAAGGAAATATGGAAAGCATGGGCAATGGCTATAAGATGAAGGACAGCATTGGTTGATCCTCCAAGTACCGTGACCAATCTGACTGCATTTTCAAAACTTTTCTTTGTAACAATATCTGAAGGTTTGATATCATTTTCCAGGAGGTTGTTGATTATTTCGCCCACCCTTTGACTTTCCTTTATTTTATCTTTGCTTACTGCAGGTATAGAGCTATTATAAGGCAATGCCATACCCATAGCTTCTATGGCTGAAGCCATGGTATTGGCTGTATACATACCTCCGCATGCCCCTGGTCCAGGACAAGCTTTTCTAATAATCTGAGTATAAGTTTCTTCATCAATATTACCAGCTACCTTCTGACCCAAAGCTTCAAATGCTGAAACGATATCAAGATTCTGACCGGCATGACAGCCTGGTGCAATTGTACCTCCGTAAACCAGAAGACCAGGGCGGTTTACTCTCCCTAATGCCATCAGCGCTCCCGGCATGTTCTTATCGCATCCAACCACTGTTACCAATGCATCGTACCATTGTGCTGACATGACTGTTTCAATGGAATCTGCTATGATATCTCTGGAAGGTAGTGAATACCGCATTCCTGACGTACCCATTGAAATGCCGTCACTAACACCAATTGTATGAAAAATTAAGCCGACAAGGTCTTTGTCCCAAATTGATTTTCTGATCTCTCTTGCGAGGTCGTTCAAATGCATATTACAAGGATTTCCCTCCCAACCAGTACTGACAATACCGACTTGTGGTTTCTTCAAATCCTCAACTGTCAGGCCTGCAGCATGCAACATAGCCTGTGCAGCTGGTTGTGTTGCATCCTGAGTTACATGCTTACTGTATTTATTTTTTTCTTTCATATCTTGTTAAAAAAAAATACCCTCCGGGAGGGAGGGTATTTTTCTGTCAATTTATAAATTAAGATAATACACCTCCCTTTAGCAGGTAATGACCACGCTAATTATAATAGAGATGATGAATATCGATGTAAATTCTATTCGCATAAAAGTAAAGATGAAATGAATTTATCATAGTACAAAATATGTTCCAATCTTTTTTAAACAATAGTTGAATTGGCTTCACGTAAAGATTTGGTTTTCAATGCATCAGGCCCATCCAATACAAGAGTGGTAATGATATCCCCCATTTGAGAGCACGAATAATTGATGTCTGGATTCAAATCTTCAGTTAGAATACTTTTCTCCATACAAAATTCTATTGCGTCTTTTATAGCATCTGCTTCACCAATCAATCCGGCATCCCGTAGCATCATCTCCACTGACAGGATGGTAGCCATTGGATTTGCAATGTTTTTTCCGGCAGCTTCCGGATAAGATCCATGCACTGGTTCGTACAAACTGTATTGATTACCTCTTGACGACGAAGGCAGCAATCCCAAAGATCCTACCAATACACTCGCCTCATCGGAAAGTATATCTCCAAACATATTACTGCACAATATGACATCAAAGCGGGAAGGTTGAAGAATGATCTGCATGGCAGCATTATCAACATACAGATATTCAACTGATACATCAGGGTATTCATGGGACATTTTCATGACCACATCTCTCCATAATCGTGAAGATTCCAATACATTAGCTTTATCAACCAAGGTTAGCTTTTTTCTTCTTCCTGACGCTTCTTTAAAAGCCAATTTTGACACCCTTTCAATCTCGTATCGATGATAGAGACACTCATCGGAGGCAAAATCTTCTTCTCGAACTTTTTTCCCAAAATATATACCCCCCGTTAACTCTCTGTATATGAGAAAATCTACACCTTTCAGAACTTCAGGCTTTATGACTGATAAGCCGGCCAGTTTATCGTATAAGCGAATGGGGCGAATATTGACAAAGAGTCCCAGTTCTTTTCTAAGTCTGAGTAATCCCTGTTCTGGCCGTACCGGTGCTGACGGATCTTTGTCGTATTTGGGATCACCGATGGCTCCAAGAAGAATAGCATCGCTGGATTTGCACAAATCAAGCGTTTCGTCAGGTAATGGATTTCCTGTTTTGTCTATAGCCGATGCACCCACCAGCCCGTATTCAAATTGAAACGGGAGATTGTATTTTTCACCTAACCCTTCCAGTACTTTGACCGCCTGAGCGACTACCTCCGGGCCTATTCCATCCCCCGGTAAAACTGCAATTTTGTTCAATGTCATAAAGAAAAATTATTTTTCAATTACCACTTATATTTTCCATTCTTTTAATTGATCCCTGCCCTTTCTTCGTATTCAAGTATTTTGTTTTTTATGCTCAAAAGATAATCGATGTCATCATACCCATTGATCAGGCACAATTTTTTGTAACCATCAATTTCGAATTGTGCTATCCAATCCATTGTCGGAACGGACAACTTTTGCTCGGGCAAATTGATTTCGATCTCAATGGTTGGATTGGTTTCAATGGCTGTAAAAATAAATTGAAGTTCGACATCAGAAATCTCAACAGGCAGAAGGCCATTATTTAATGCATTCCCTTTGAATATATCGGCAAAAAAACTGGAAATCACTGCTCTGAATCCATAATCATATAAAGCCCAGGCGGCATGCTCCCTGCTGGATCCACATCCAAAATTTCTGCCGGCTATAAGGATTCTTCCTTTATACATTGGATTATTCAAAACAAAATCCCTTACCGGCATTTCTGTCCCGTCATATCTCCAATCCCTGAATAAATTATCACCAAAACCTTCCCGTGTTACTGCTTTTAAGAACCTGGCAGGAATGATCTGATCCGTATCAATATCTTCAGCAGGTAGCGGGACAGCCGTTGAATTCAATATTATAAGCTTTTCCATATTAATTCTTTAAGAATTCCCGTATATCAACAATATGGCCTTCGATGGCTGCAGCTGCTGCCATCAATGGACTGGCCAGTATAGTGCGTGCTCCGGGTCCCTGCCTTCCTTCAAAATTTCTGTTGGACGTCGAAATACAATATTCCCCGGCAGGGATCTTATCCTCATTCATTCCAAGACATGCGCTGCAACCGGGTTCGCGTAATTCAAAACCCGCCTTCCGGAACACTTCATCCAATCCTTCTTCTACAGCCTGCCTCCTGACCAATTGAGAACCGGGTACAATATAAGCCTGTATGTGAGGCGCTTTCTGTCTGCCCTCTACAAATTGGGCTACCTGTCGTAAATCTTCAATTCTGCTGTTGGTGCATGAACCAATGAACACATGTTGAATTCTATGTCCTTTCAAAGATTGACCGGCCTCCAAATCCATGTACGATAAGCTCTTATCATAGGAAGCACTTCCGTTTTTTACAGGAATACGATCATCTATTCGGATTCCCATTCCAGGATTTGTACCATAGGTGACCATTGGAGCAATTTCTTTTGCTTCAAAGTAATACTCCTTGTCAAAATTGGCATTAGCATCCGACGGAAGGGTACTCCAGTATTTCACCGCTTTTTCAAAATCATTCTCTAATGGAGCAAACTTTCTTCCTCGAAGATATTCATAAGTGACTTCGTCGGGGGCAATCATTCCTCCTCTGGCACCCATTTCAATGCTCATGTTACACACGGTCATGCGTTGCTCCATACTCATTGACCGAAACACTTCACCGGCATACTCTACAAAATATCCTGTTCCACCGGCTGCACCCAGCTTGGAAATGATAAACAAAATGACATCCTTTGCGGACACACCTTTCCCTAAAGTACCATCAACCGTGATTCTCATGGTTTCAGGCCGTGTAAGTATAAGGCACTGTGATGCCATTACCTGTTCTACCTGGCTGGTTCCAATACCAAAGGCAATACATCCAAATGCACCATGTGTACTGGTATGACTGTCCCCGCAAACTATGGTCATCCCGGGCTTGGTGATGCCGAGTTCAGGTCCAATTACATGAACAATACCCTGAAAAGGATGACCCAATCCATAAAGCTCGATACCAAATTCTCTGCAGTTGGTTTCTAATGCAGTCACCTGTTTCCTGCTCAAAGGATCACTAATTGGCAAATGCTGATTTAAGGTGGGAACATTATGATCAGCAGTTGCAGTGATTCGATCCTTTCTAAAGATCGTAATTCCTCTTTTTCTCAATCCATCGAAAGCCTGTGGGCTTGTTACTTCATGGATGAAATGGCGGTCTATATACAGGACATCTCTTCCTCCGTCAATGGATGTAACCACGTGAGTATCCCAAATCTTATCAAACAAAGTGCGTCCCATTTCCAATTCTATATACTTACGTAAACTTTTTCTTTCAAAAGTACTTCGAGATCCCTGTCATCGATTTCCTTTTTCTGATCAGCTAAATCGAGGAAAGATACATATACCAAATCCAACTCCTCTTTCGTCAGATTATACCCTATTTCTTTTGCTCTATATGCCAATGCGGCTCTGCCGGAACGCGCTGTCAAAACTATTGAAGACTTATCAACACCGACATCAGCAGGGTTGATAATTTCATAAGTATCTCTTCTTTTGATCACTCCATCCTGATGAATACCCGATGAATGGGCAAATGCATTGGCTCCTACTATAGCTTTATTGGCCTGAACAACCATACCCATTTTATCGGCAACCATTTCACTCATCCTTTTCAGTGAAGGGGTATGTACACCTGTGAGGAAACGTCCCCCGAACCTTTGTTTTATGATCATTACAACCTCCTCTAAAGAAGTATTACCTGCTCTTTCTCCAATACCATTAATGGTACATTCAATTTGACGGGCTCCATTTTCTATCCCGGCAATTGAATTCGCGGTAGCCATTCCCAGATCATTATGACAATGGGTAGAAAGAATGGCTTTATGAATACCCTTTACATTTTCTTTCAAAAATTTTATTTTGTTCCCATATTCGTGTGGAAGGCAATACCCTGTTGTGTCAGGAATATTCAGTACCGTAGCGCCGGCTTTAACCACAGCTTCAATAACCTGTGCCAAAAAAATATTATCAGTACGACCGGCATCTTCAGCGTAGAATTCCACATCTTCTACAAAACTTTTTGCCAATTTTACAGCTTCCACTGCACGTTCCAATATATCTTCACGAGTAGTTTTCAGTTTGTGATATACATGACTATCTGAGGTTCCTAATCCGGTATGTATTCTGGGGTTTTTAGCATGGCTCAATGCCTGTGCAGCCACTTCAATGTCTTTTTCTACGGCTCTGGATAATCCACATACTGTAGCATATCTAACAATTTTACTGATTTGATCAACACTTTTAAAATCTCCTGGACTGGAAATAGGGAAACCTGCCTCTATCACATCCACACCCAAAACATCAAGTGCTTCAGCCAATAGTAATTTTTCTTCTGTCCTTAATTTACATCCTGGAACCTGCTCTCCATCCCTCAAAGTAGTATCAAAAATATAGATTCTTTCTGCCGACATACTAAAGTTGTTTACTTCCAAACTATTTTTGTTGAACAAATATATATTTTGAAGTCATCAAATATTGAATCAAATATTTTTATTACTCCAATTCAAAAACTACTACTTAATTATTTAACACATTGACAACCTGTATAATAAACACTTTCTAATTACAATGCCCAGGCAGCAAACAGACCATCTTATTCAATTGATACTTAGTCTCTCCAAAGGAGAAAAACGGAGCTTCAGGCTATTTGTCAACCGTAATCAATCTTCGGAAGACAAATTATTTATGCAACTTTTTGATCTGCTTGACAAAAATGGAGAATACAACGAAGTGACTATTTTGAAGAGAATTCCGAAGCTGAAAAAGTCCCAACTCTCAAATGTAAAAGCCAATCTTTATCGGCAAATTCTTTTATGTCTACGCAATGTCCATAAAAATCCTGTGCAGGAAATTTCAATTAGAGAAAATATAGATTATGCTCAGATATTATATCAAAAAGGATTATACAAACAAAGTCTGGACTTGTTGGAGAAAGCCAAAAAAGCCGCTCTTATCAATAGAAATTATAATCTGGCACTACATGTACTTGACTTTGAAAGGCACATAGAGTCACAGCATATCACAGGATCGATGTTTGGCAAAGCAGAGGAAATCAGGAATCTCTCTCAACAGCTTGTTCAAAAACAGGTGATTCGCAATGACCTGGCTAACTTTTCTTTACTACTATACGGATACTACCTTCAGTTCGGTTATGTTAAAAATAAAAATGACTATCGGTTTATAAAAGAGTATTTCCAGAACAATAAACCTGCAGTTAAATTAGAGGATCTCGACTTCTATGAGAAACTATCTCTGTACCAATCCTATGTTTGGTTTCATAATATGACTCAGGATTTTGCTCATTATTACCAATATGCACAAAAGTGGGTTGACCTTTTTAAAGAAGATCCAGGTAAAAAATATACCGACACATCCCTGTATCTTAAAGGAATACACAATGTATTAAATGCTTTGTTTATGGCACAACGTTATGACAAATTTTTACCGGCTTACGAACATCTGATCGATTTGGGAAAGGATACTAAATTTCTGAGTGACCAGAATACACATTCTTTATGGACTCTGTTCAATCATATCCATGGTATTAATCGCATTTTTTTAACCGCAGGTTACAGTAAAGGCATTGAAGAGATCAAACCCCTGGAGCAAATTATAACACGAAATATTTATCATTGGGATCTCAACCGTTTATTGGTATTTTACTATAAAATAGCTTGTGTATACTTTGGTGCCGGAGATTTGAATCGAGCCATTTTATACCTGAATAAAATCACCAATCATGTTTTTCCAAACTTTCGGCAGGATATACAGTGTTTTGCAAGAATTCTCAATCTGATAGCTCATTTTGATTTAGGGAATGAAGTGTTGGTTTCTTATAAAGTAAAATCCGTGTATCGATTTCTATTAAAAATGGAAGATTTGCAGGAAGTTCAAAGAGAAATATTCCGCTTTTTGAGGAAAACCCCTATGATGAGCCGGGAGGATGTCATTCCTGAATTTGTAAAATTGAAATCCAAACTAACGCTGCTAATGAAGGATCCCTACGAAAGACGTCCTTTTTTATATCTTGATATCATAGCCTGGCTGGAGAGTAAAATTGAAAATATCCCCATTGCCCAAGTCATCAAAAGAAATATATATCATTGAATGAGTTGAGTGACAAAAAGTGACACCAATCATTCAGAACCTAAGGGGGTAAATAACTTGAACGAAGTTAATGCGATTGGGTTTTCATCAAACTACCTAATGTTCCGGCAACTAAAGCAATCAAAATAACAGACAGTGAAATCCAAACAGGTAGGTGAATCACCTCTATTAATAGCATTTTTACTGCGACAAAACTCAGAATAAAAATCAGGCTAAACTTCAAATAAACAAATCTTGCTAACAAAGAATCCAACAGAAAATACATAGATCTCAGCCCAAGAATGGCAAAAATATTCGAACTGAAAACGATAAAGGGGTCGGTAGTGATCCCTAAGATGGCTGGGATGCTATCAATGGCAAAAATAACATCCGTCAATTCAATCACAATAAGTACTATAAACAAAGGCGTCACTGCCCACAACCACTTCTTTTTTACAATAAACTTTTCTCCTTCAAACTCCTTTGTCACCGGCAGGACCCTTCGCACCAATTTGACTATAGGCTTATTATTAAAGTCTACTTCATCATCTCCTCCCATAGCCATTTTATAGGCTGAGTATAAGAGAATAACACCAAATACATAAATCATCCAGTCAAACTTCTCAATTAAAGCCACACCAAGGAAAATCATCAATGCCCGGAAAAATATCGCACCTAATATACCCCAAAACAATACGCGATGCTGGTATTTGCGAGGTATAGCGAAATAGGAGAATATCATGGAAATGACAAAGATATTATCCATGCTCAGCGACAACTCTACCAAATACCCTGTCAAATAAAGCAGTGCAGCCTCCAATGGCTCCAGATCCAGGGGGTTTTCGACGAGATCTGATGAATATAAATGATACACGACTACCCCAAACATCATTGCCAAAGAGACCCATAACATTGTAAACAATCCTGCTTCTCTGGCCCTGAGGACTTTAGCCTTTTTATTTATAACACCCAGATCAAAAGCTAATAGGATCAGAATGAGGCAAACAAAGAGAAACCATATCATGTACACTTAAATTTACTGTACAAGGATAAGGATAATTTATATTCCGAACCCAACAATTTTACTCACTTCACTTTCTATTTCATCAAACAAATAATGTTGGCAACAGGAATAAACCTCGTCAGGCTAAAATCATTTGAAAATTGTGAACGGAGAGCAAAATTTAATAGAATGTTCCTGGTAAGTCTGAAATCCCCTCCATAAGCAATCGTATACTGCGTAATGGAACCTGTACTATTATAATGCAACCACCCATTGCCTATATCCTGCTCAAATTTACCGGCAAATACTTCCTTTTCAGTGAATGGATTGTCAAGTGATGAGTCAAAATAATTTCCTAATCTCTCATATACTGCTTCCAGGTAAAAATTGAATTTAGGCCCTCCATATCGAAAACTTCCTCCAAAAGCAATATTGGAACGGTCATTTATACCGGTATACCTTAACATTGTGGTGACCATACTATGCTGTCCCGTTTGAAATGCTCCATTGATCCACATGGCATACCCAGCATTTCGCACCTTGAGACTATCAATGGCCGCATTATCATATGTATATACCATACCAAAAGCGCCATCCACCATGGTGCGGTTCCAATGACGCAATTCGTATTCTTCCATTCGCATTCTATATCGTTCTTTGAGCACATGATTCAAGCTCTTGATTTCATATTGTTTCCTTTCAATCTGGTGATCCAAAACAGTTTTTTCCTGATCGTTATCAGCTCTGTTTCGCTGAATTCTTAAAGTATCCAACTCCATATTCATTTCCAAAAACAGTTGATTGTGCTCTGATTGCATTTCACTGAGCAGCTCTTTATTAAAAAGATGATCTTCTGACTTATACAAATTGAGCTTTACCGACCATGCTGCATGGTTGATACCATCGACTTTAGCATTTCCTAATGAAATACTGAGAGATGACAATCTCTTCTCCCAATCACTGAGGTTGCCCAGCTCTTGCCATGATCTTTTTTTATACAGCAGATGCCATAAAGGTTGTCCTTCGATTGCCAGGTCCGGAGCCAGATTGTAATTTTTAATTCTCCAATCTACCTTAAATGAACGGATATCCGATGGCCTCAGTACCATTTCAGGATTCACCCCCATGATTGCAAATGCCGGAGAAGAAGGTATACTCATTTCTGTATCTTTGATTAAATCATACCAATCTTCCTGTGCATGGAGAAATGAAATATGAATGGTAATAAATATGAGAATAAACGAAAGCTGCAAAGAATGAAATTGGAAAATCTTTCTCATGGGTTCTATCAATTTTATAAATGCAAAGCTGTGTTTCATTTCAGCCTTTTTTATCACCCATTGGTGTGAAATACTCCTGTGAAAAGATGAATAATTTTGTTCTTCAAATTCTCTCTCATATGAGTAAAAAACCTCAAAAAAAGAATTCAGGTAAACTAAAAGTTATTCATTTACCTAAGAATAAAGATGTTGTGAAAAAAAGTGAAATCAATAATCTGATCGAAACTGTACATAAAGACCTGATGGATATTGATGAATTACTCTCAAAAAATATGGATTCCGAAGATTAACTTATAGTTTTGAAAAAACAATGAAATTATGGTTTTAGCACAAACTACTATCCGATCCTTACAAAGCATGATTTTTATATGTTTTTTCATTTGGATGTCCACTGCAGTAAGTTCTCAAAACTCAAATTTACAAATTGATACCCCCGCTTTTAATAGCAAAGAAGACAGCCTCTTACACCTGGTCACTGTAGCCGGCCATGACTCCTTAAAAATGGTATTATTTGATCAGTTAAGAAGAATAAAAATTTATGATGATCCACAAAAAGCGTTGGAATATACCCGGCTCTCCGGTCATCATGCACTACTTTCAGGTAATGAAAGAATGTATCACATTTCACTCGTTTACGAAGGAAATGCATTTTTTGGTCTGGGTCAATATGAAGATGCTTTGGAAAAATTTTTAGAAGCTGAAAAATATTTTAACCAGACCGGCGAAACCAGAGTTATTACCTCTATTTACAATGCATTAGGAGCTGTTTATGAAAATACAGGAAGAGACTCACTTGCTATACTATACTTTAATCAATCATTTGAAATGGCTGAAAAAGGAAATGATTTAGCCCGACAAATCTATGCTTTGAATAACATGAGTAATATCCACTTCCAGAAAGGAAGATATGAAGAGAGCAAATCCCTGCTACTTAAGGTGATGGAGTATCCCAAAGAAGCATTTATGCCTGACTTTTACAATATGTCGAAGGCCAATTTGGCTAACACCCTAAGGATGACCGACCCACCCAACGTTGCTGAAGAACTCTATGTGGAAATTCTTGAAGAAAAAGATCAGCTGGATCAATATACGAGATGCATGGCTGAAAAAGGTTTGGGCAACATCCGGCTAAAACTCAACAAACCTGTTTTAGCCGTACAATCCCTTCAAAATGCATTGCAAATTGCTGCCCTTCAAGGCTTTAGAAAAGAACAAAGAGACATCCTGTTTGATTTGTCAACTGCTTATCGATTAACTGACCAGCATAAGGAAGCTTACACAGTACTTTCAGAATTTCTGGTGCTTAAAGACAGCATTTTGGATGAGGAAAAAGACAAGAATCTCATTGAAGCGCTCACGCGGTTTGAAACAGAAAAAAAAGAAAAGGAAATTGAGCTTTTGACGGCCAATAATGCATTGAAAGATTTAAAAATCAAACAATCCAATATGATGCTCATTGGATTGATTCTTCTCACTATATCCTTAGTTTCTATCCTGGTTTTAGCATATAGAAATCAAAGGAATAAAAGCAAAGCTCATGCAATACTTCAGGAGAAAAACAGCCAAATTTCAAAAGCTTTGGATGAAAAAAATATTTTACTCCGGGAGATTCATCACCGGGTAAAAAACAATTTGCAGGTTATCTCCAGCTTGCTCAAATTGCAGTCTCATTACATCCAGGACGAGAATGCTATTAAAGCAATAGCGGAAGGCAGAAATCGAGTCAATTCCATGGCTTTACTTCATCAAAACCTGTATAAAGAAGATAATCTTACCGGAGTGGATATGAAGGAATATTTTACAAACCTGGTAGAAGGGCTCTTTGAAACTTACAATATTCATGATGACCAAATCCTACTGACAACTCACATAGAACCCCTTCATTTGGATATAGATACGGTAATACCCTTAGGTCTGATAGCCAATGAGTTGATCAGCAATGCTTTAAAACATGCTTTCAATGATCGCAATCATGCGGAGTTATTTATTTCCCTTGTCGAAAATGAAGAGAAGCTTATTTTTACAGTTAAAGATAATGGAATAGGATATCATCCGGAACAACCGGGAATACAAAAAAGCTTTGGTCACAAACTCATCCAATCACTGGCAGAAAAACTCGAGGCAGAGTGGAACATTCAAAATGTGGGAGGAACTGAAGTGTCTTTGATTATCAATGATTATACTAAAGCCGCATAATATATGTCCATACGAGTGCTCATAGTTGAAGACGAACCCATCATAGCCGAAGATATTGAACACATACTTGTGAGTCATGACTATGATGTGATTGGAAAGGCTTATTCCAGTACACGGGCTATAGATATGCTTGGAACGCGCTACCCAGACCTGGTATTGCTGGATATTGCATTAAAAGGCGATAAAGATGGAGTAGACATTGCCCATATCATACGTAACAACTACCAAATTCCATTCATTTACCTGACATCCTTTAGTGACAAGATCACTTTGGAAAGGGTAAATCCAACCATGCCTTATGGCTATATTGTTAAACCGTTTAAAGACAAAGACATCATTACTGCCATTGAAATAGGAATGTACCGTTATTCTATGGATAACAACAAAAAAACACTGCTTAAAGAAAAAGTAGACTTATTGTCGGCAAAACCGTTAACTACAATGGAGTTTCGCATCATCGAGCTCATATGGCAAGGAAAAACGAATAAAAGTATTTGTGAGGAATTGTTTATTTCATTGAATACAGTAAAAACACACTTAAAAAACATATTTCAAAAAATGGATGTAAACAGCCGGAATGAATTGATGGTGAAAATGCGATAATTAAATGAAAATCTATTGCGGGAAGGATTTTAAGTTATAACAATTATTAAGAACGTGAATAATGCTATTGCTTTCATGAATAGAATGCCGTTTTTTATTGAAAGTGAATAGGTTCATTTGAATGGTTGTTCACTTTCTCCAAAAGCGAACCCATAGAATGGGCACATTTTCAAAGGAATTATTTTGAATATTCTCTATAATTCTATCTATTATTGCCGTTAAATACCTAAATAGGAATATATGTATAAACCATCAAGTGCCCAAATTCAAAGTCCAAACCGGATTATCACTACGAGCGCTTTGGACTTTTTCAACAACCCATGAAATGACAGTATCAATTTCTTTCTCTGTAGTATACCGACCCATTGAAAAACGTATAGACGATTCAGCCAATTCTTTGCTTACTCCCATCCCCGTCAATACATGAGAAGGTTCCAGACTGGCAGAGGTACAGGCCGAACCTGTGGATACGGCCAATAAATGCCCCAATGATTTAATTAAAGATGATGCAGAAACTCCTTTAAAGGATACATTAGAAACATGTGGTAGTCTTCTTTCCGGATGTCCGTTTATTAAGATATCCGTTAAATGGTTTTGTATTCCGGTTTCAAATTTATCTCTCAAATATAAATATCTTTCTGCGTCTGATTCCATAACCCTACCGGCTAATTCCGCAGCTTTCCCAAACCCCACTATGCCGGTAACATTCAACGTTCCTGAGCGAAAGCCATTTTCATGCCCACCTCCATCTACAATAGGCTTAAAACTAATTCTCGGATTAAGTCGACTCACATACAAAATGCCCACTCCTTTAGGTCCATACATTTTATGAGCTGAGCCAGCTAACAAGTGTACTCCTGTCCGACGTGGAAGCAATGACATCTTGCCCAGAGCCTGGGTAGCATCACTAAAAAGCAATGTATTTTTTTCACTGCATATGCGACCAATCTCTTCCATGGGCTGCACCACTCCAGTCTCATTATTTGCCCACATCACACTTACCAGAACCGTATCTGTCCTTATAGCTTTTTCAAGAGCAAATAAGTCGATGGTACCCTGCCGGTCCACACCCACATAAGTGATTTCCGCACCTATTTCCTCCAGTCGTTCACATACATCCAGGACAGCTTTGTGCTCTGTAGTACAGGTTACCACATGCTTTCCTTTTCTATGGTAGGCATGAAATACCCCTTTTATTGCGAGATTCACCGCCTCTGTGGCTCCGGATGTGAATACCAACTCCTCACTCTTACATTGAATGAGTGATGCCAATTGTGAGCGAGCATGGTCCACTGCTGAAGATGCTTCCCACCCCCATCGATGTGTACGACTTGATGCATTTCCAAATCGATGACTAAAATAAGGTAACATGGCAGTTAATACTTCATCATCGACCGGAGTCGTGGCATTGTAATCCAGATAAACCGGCATTTTTCCAGACTTTTCTACCTTGTCCATTTTCATAAATGTTGAATAAAGAACTTTTCAATTTAGTTCAAATATGCGCCCAAAGCCAAAAAAATAATATGCATTAAATCATAAAATTGAATTATCGTTACATTTGACAATACAATTGAATTCCAATCTTATAAAAATCAATAAAAATGTCTTAAGTTAAGCTATATGTTTGACCAATTTAAAAAAATAAGTACCGGGGAATGGTTGGCGCAAATAGAAAAAGAACTTGGAAGTCAACGAAAATTGGAAGACACCCGGATAAAGATAGGTGAGCACATCACCCTGTTTCCGTTTTTGGACGAAAGCTCACGGAAATCTCATTCTTCCGTTCATTCCTGGCCTTCAGAAGTACGATCTGCTATACCTGTGAAGAGGTATACAACCAATGAGCAAATATTAAAACTGTTATCTCTAGGGGCCGGTGCTATTTACTTTCAGGAAGATGTCAAGATCATTAAAGAACAATTATTGAAAGGAATTGAACCGGGTTTTATCAGCTGGATCGGTTATAAAGGTCATGCACTTCCAGAATTATTGAATGAAAAAATAAAAGGGAAGGATCGTATTAACAAAATTGAGATATATGAATACCCGAATGAGAAACACATCATCCAAACAGGTAAGTTTTATGAAATTGATGATTATTCTAAAAATGTACTTTCCATATTGAATAACGTGATTCCATGTGGGATGATAATCATAGAACTGAGTAATCATATTTTATTTCAAATTGCTTTACTCAGAGCGATCCGACTGTATACCCAAAAGAAAAACATGATCAATGATGTTAAAATCCTGGCTATTTGCCGCCACACTGCCCAATATGCTGAGGAGCGACTAATTAGTGAAACTCTACAATCCATCTCAGCTCGTTTGGGAGGAGCACATTACATTTCATTTGAACCCGTAATGGATGAAGAAAAGGATTTTAGCCGTGAAAAAATTCACATCCAAAATATTCTGGATTTTGAAACCCAATTGAATCGTATAAGTGATCCGGTAGCTGGAAGTTATGTGTTAGAAAACCTGACAGAACAAATTCTTGATCTTTGGCTATAATGAATAACTTACTTTATTCAAAGCAGATAGAAATTTAACTATATTCAATATAAAGGAAAATACGTTTCATTTGAAAATAAATACTTCATATCTCCCTGATGATTCCTTTCCGGAAAAAACGGATGAATACTTCATCAATGGGATTTTGGCAGGCAATCGATATATATTAAGTGAGGCTATCACTTTGGTTGAAAGTACTCAGCAAGATAAGAGAACCCGGGCTATAAAAATTTTAAAGGCTATCCGGGGCCTGGAGCCCAGGTCCATGAGAATAGCCATCACAGGATCTCCGGGAGCAGGAAAAAGTACATTTCTTGATACCTTCGGAACCATGCTTACCGGATTGGGCCATAAAGTAGCTGTTTTGGCCATTGATCCGAGCAGCCAGCTTTCCAGAGGAAGCATTCTGGGGGATAAAACCAGAATGGAAAAACTTTCCAGGGATCCTCTGGCTTTCATCCGGCCTACTGCTGCGGGTCAAATATTAGGCGGAATCGCATCCGGTACAAAAGAAGTCATAGATTTATGTGAGGCTGCAGGTTATGAAATTATTTTTGTTGAAACCGTTGGGGTTGGACAATCTGAAACTGATATTGCACATTTAACAGATCTGTTTTGCTTATTAATTTTGCCGGGAGCCGGTGATGATATACAGGGGATAAAACGTGGAATTACAGAAATGGCCGATTTAGTACTAATTAATAAATCTGATGGAGACCGAATAATGCTTGCCAAAGAAACGGCAAAATACTTTACAATGGGATTAAAACTCTTGCATGGTCGGCCTTCCGGCATACAAACCAAAGTACTAACCTGTTCGGCATTGACAGGTTCAGGACTGGATAAAATATGGAAAGAGATCAGGCAGACTTTTGAAATCATGTGGGAAAACGGATGGTATTTGGCTCACCGTCAGGAACAGGAACTTCTATGGTTTGACCGGATGCACAGGCAAATGATTTTGCATCACTTTCTCCAAAAACATTCTGCTTTTAGCTATATAGAAAATCTGCGTTCTGACGTTATTAATAAGAAAATCCCCATATACGAAGCTTTATCACAGTTGATAGATTCAATTAAACAATTGGGTTAAAAAACGCATGCAATGAACCGGTGGTATGTCTTACAATTATTGTATATTCTCATATTTTCTGTTTCTGGAAGCAGTCAACCTTCCCAAACAGAAGATTTTGAAAAATCCATCTCCACATTGGAAGAAGATTTTCGTTCACCGGTTGACCGACCCATTATTTTGGCGGGAAATTTTGCAGAGCTTCGAAGTTCCCATTTCCATATGGGCATAGATATTAAACCCCAGGCGCCTAATGGGAAAGATAGCATTCGTTCCATTGGGAAGGGTTTTGTATCCAGGATCAAAATTCAACCAGGTGGTTATGGGCAATCCATCTACATCGATCACCCCAATGGCTATACCAGTGTTTATGCACATCTGAATGAATTCAGAAACGATGTGAAAAAGTTTGTCCTCGAATGGCAGGAAAACCTGAACACCTATAGCGTTGACCTTTATCCCGAACCTGAAAGATTTAAAGTAAAAAGAGGAGAGTTCATTGGCATGATGGGAAATACCGGTCATTCCTACGCTAAACATTTACATTTTGAAATCAGAGAAACAGAAAGCGAAGTACCTGTAAATCCAGCGCTGTTTGGTATCAATGCTAAAGATACCCGACCCCCTACTGTCCAGGCCATTGATATTCAAAGATTAAGCCCTGAATTTAGAACAGAAGGACATCAATCCTATCAGCCCCTGAGGAAAGGGACTAACTTATATACTATTGGAAATGGAACCATCACTTTCCCCGCCTGGAGAGCGGGAATATTGGTACAAGCTTTTGACCAGCTTGACGGTGCCCCAAATAGAAATGGAGTATATGATAAAAAAATGTACGTGGATGACACTTTATACTTTCACTCAGTGATGAACCGCATATCTTTTGATGAAACAAAATACATCAATTCATTTGTCTATTATCCGGAAAAATATCACCGGAAGAGAAATGTTTCGCGCTTGTATAAAGTCCCGGGAAATCCATTGGGAATATACCAAACCCTCAACGGAGATGGCAGCATAGCCCTTTATAAAGATATCCCAAGAAAAGTAAAAATAGAGTTGAGCGATATAGCCGGCAATACCACTGTCATTCAATTTTCGATCCTAAGGGATGCGAAAATGGGTCCCGCTGAATTCCATACTCATGATCATATCATCCCGCATTCAGGCAGTTACCATCTTCGTTTGGATGGTGCTGCAATCGACATACCAGAAAACGGTTTCGACAGAGACCATTATGTGAGCCTGAGCAGGAAAACTTTGAATAATGGGAAAAAAGCATTTGAAATAGGCAAACCATACCACATTCTGTTTAAAAAGGCAAAAATATCACTTCCGCTGGATGAAATAGAAGAAGATAACCGGTCTAAAGCTATAGTAGTTTATCATGATGGTAATAGAGAAGTCAGTCTGGGAGGTAGAATTGAAGGCAAACATATAGTAACATACCACAATCATTTAGGTACATTTTATGTGGACATAGACAATAAAGCGCCGACTATACGGCCCAGAGGAATTAAAGAGAGGTATCGGCCCGGAGATATGTTGCATTTTTCAATAAATGATAATTATACTGTTTCCGGCATGGCTGAAGATGTTGATTATCAGGTTTTTTTTGATGAAAAACCATTGATCAGTCCCCTGAAAGCCATGTCCGGAATATTAACTGTAACCCTTCCTGATAAAATAACTCCGGGAAGTCATAGTTTAAGAATTGTTGTTACCGATGATCGCAATAATCGAAACCAATACACATATACTATAAAAATTTAACGGCCATCAAATAAACCATCATCACATTGCTTTGTTTATATGCCAACAAATCACATAAAAAAGTATGGCTATATTAAACCCTGGAAACAAAGTTCCTGACTTTTCTTTAACAAATGAAAAAGGTGAAACAGTTACCCGGGATGGGTTGCTGGGAAGTAAGTATATTTTGTTTTTTTACCCAAAAGATGATTCACCTGGTTGCACTAAAGAAGCCTGCAGCATCAGGGATCATTACAAAGTGTTTGAAAATAAAGGTTTTAAAGTGTACGGAGTAAGTCCTGACACAGAAAAAAAACACCAGAAATTTATTGAAAAATACGAATTCCAATATTCACTTCTTTCTGATCCCGACAAAAAAATGATCAATGATTTTGGACTGTTTGGAAAGAAAATCTTTATGGGAAAGGAAATAATGGGGGTATATCGTACAACCATCGCTGTGGATGAAAGTGGAATGATTAGCCACATTATAGACAAAGTCAACACGAAAGAGCACGGGAAGCAGCTCATTGAGGCGTTGAATTTAAATGGATGAATAAGAAATAAATGTTATCCTCCTTCCAGCGAGGTAAGATTTTCATATTCTCTAAAGAGTTTTCCTGAGATCGAGTATATTTCCCATATGAAAACATAAGCGGCATCGGGGTTCGTACTTATCTTTTTCTCCCAATAAAACTGTCTGTTGCTCGTGGCTCAATCTGTATGAATGGGTTGCCAGATTACCGCAGTGAGGACAAATTGCATGGACTTTAGTAATATATTCAGCTTTCGCTAATAAAGCAGGCACCGGCCCAAAAGGATTTCCTTTAAAATCCATATCCAGTCCGGCCACTATGACCCGGATTCCATTCAATGCCAGCTTTTCACATACAGCAGGTAAATCATCATCAAAAAATTGTGCCTCATCTATGGCTACTACATTGACATCTTTTATGTATTGAAAAATGTCATCCCCCTTTTCTAACGGAATGGATATTTCACTATTCGCATCATGAGAAACTATACTTTCTTCATCATAGCGCACATCCTTTCGGGGTTTGAATAATTCTACCTTCTGATTGGCTATTTTTGCCCGTTTTATTCTTCTTAGCAATTCTTCAGTTTTTCCGGAAAACATAGAGCCGCAGATTACCTCAATCCATCCGCTCCGCTGACCTTTGAATCCGGGCTCCAAAAACATATTGTAGATTGCTTAGTGAATGGCAATATTACTACAAACCATGAACTTTAAATGAATAATTCTTGTACACTCTTCAAAACAGGTACGATTTTTGTCATTAATCATATTATTATTTTTTATAATATGAATGTTGCAGGATAAAAAACGTAAGTTTTTAGCTGATTAAGTAAATCTCTAAAAAATATTTTTATAAAATCGGGAGTTTATGCATTTAACTATTAGGTTAATCCATCAGGTTTTCCTGTAATCAGTCTACTCTATTTAAAATAAATTAGATATGAAAATTCAAAAAGTAAAAAAACAACTCAGAAAAATCAATCATCTGTTAGAAGCCATATCAGAAGAAGGACGATACAGCACTATTGAATACGATTTGCTGAAAAGTTATATTCGCGATCTGTATGAAAAGGTTTTAGAAGAAGAAGAAAAAACCGAGGAAACGATCAGTGTAGAGTCTTTTGACATCAAAGGAAAACCCAGGAATAAGAAGAAATCAAAAATGGTTGAAGAAAGTATTTTCGAAACGTTATTGGAAGACCCTGTTACAGAGCCAATACTTGAAGCAAGTAATGCAAAAAGCAGTAATGGGCATTCGCCAGTGGTCACTCCACAACCTGCAGATCTTAGTCTTGAAGACTCAACAGAGTATGAATGGGATGAATGGAGTAAAAAAATATTCAGTGAGGAAAAAAGCGGTGACTTAAGTCAGAAATTGAGCCGCCTGCCTATTAAAGATTTGCATTTAGCCATGGGACTCAATGAGAGAATAATTACAGTTCATGAACTTTTCAAAAGTAATTTTTCACATTTTCAGGAAGTAATCAATCGACTGAATGTCCTTAATAACTTTGAAGAAGCGAAGGAGTTTTTATTGAGTGAAGTGGTCACACGCTATGAATGGAATTCAGAAATGAAATCAGAACAAGCTACAGAATTTGTAAAACTTATCCGTAGAAAATACATCTGAACCTTAATCAGCAGTTGAATCAAAATTTAAGCAAATACCTGGAAACATTAAGATTTCCTATTTCAATTACCCTATTAATATGGGCATTTGAAATCTACGAATGGATCTTTAACCGGTCATTAAACCGGTGGGGAATTTACCCCAGGGAATGGGATGGTTTGTTTGGCATTATTTCGGGACCCTTCATCCATTCCGGTTTTGAGCATTTGATATCCAATTCCATCCCCCTTTTCACTTTGACATCCATCATGGTAATCTTTTACCGAAAGGCTGCTATTCCTTCCTTTATAGTGATTCAAGTGGTTACTGGCTTTTCAGTTTGGTTATTCGCCCGGCCGTCTTATCACATTGGAGCAAGCGGAATAGTGTATGGTTTGGTTGCTTTTGTTTTCTGGTCCGGTATATTCAGAAGGAATATACGCTCCATTGTGCTTGCATTGATCATTGTTATTTTATATAGCGGGTATTTTTATGGTATAGTACCCACCAAAGAAGGAGTATCGTGGGAAAGTCACTTATTTGGTGGATTTGCTGGAATTTTTGCTGCCTATTTATTCAAGAACATTGGTGAAGAAGAAACCGTCTCCGTCAATGTTTGGGATGAGGAAGAGGAGAAATATTTTTTACCAAGGGATGTATTTGAAAAAACAAAATGGCAAAGAAGAATGGAAGAGCAAATACAGAAAAATATTTGGAAAAGCGACTCCACTCTATAATTAAACCCTAAGGATTTCCATTTGGATAGACCTTATCCGGAATCGATGCATCCTTTGATTTTTAAACAAATCAGCAAATAAGGTTGACTTTTTAATAGCATGCGCTTATATTTATCCTCATGCGAATTCTTTTTATTCTTACCCTGTGTATTAGCTGTATATTGGATTCATTAAGTGCAGACCTCCCCCCGGGCTTCCGTGAGCAAGTGGTGGCGGATGGCTTGGATCCTACCAGGTTGGCTGTGGCTCCTGACGGACGAATTTTTATTGCCAATAAAGATGGAAGGATATTTATTATTGAAAATGGCTTATTGCTACCAGATCCTTTTATCCATCTCAATGTTGATTTTACCAATGAGAGAGGGCTATCCGGAATTGCCTTTCATCCTGAATTTGATCTGAACCATTGGATTTACGTTTACTATACTGTTGCAGGTGAAAACCGAAACAGAATCAGCCGTTTAACTGCCAATGGGAATACAGCACTTTTAGGGAGTGAAGTGGTCGTCATGGATCTGGATATACTACCCGGAAATATCCACAATGCAGGACCGATGTTATTTTTAAATGACGGCACATTGCTCATAGCCACCGGAGATGGTGCGGATGCTTCTACGGCCCAGAGATTTCAAAGTTTGCATGGGAAGATCCTTCGCATCCGGGACGATGGAAGCATACCTCAAGACAATCCTTATTACAGCATTTTAGATGGAAATTATAAAGCGATTTATGCATTGGGATTCCGGAATCCTTTTACTATGGCCTATCATCCCGGTTTGGATATGGTGATGATTAATGATGTTGGAGCTTCCGCTTTTGAAGAAATCAACCGGTTAGTTCCTGGAGGGAATTATGGCTGGAATTTGATCGAGGGTTATGCAGCGATGGGTCAAAATGTTCCAGATCATTATATTGATCCAGTATATGCATACGACCACAGTCAGGGTTGTGCGGTAATTGGTGCTGCTTTTTACCAACCGGGACTTATGCGATTTCCGGAACTTTACCAAAACAAATACTTTTTTGGAGATTACTGTCGTGGAATCATATACTATATGGATGCTGTTTCAGGAACGGTAGAAGGGGTTTTTGCCACAGGGATTGACCGGCCCGTAGACTTTTTGGTGACGGATGATGGGGCATTTTATTATATTGAAAGAAGAGGACTGGGAGGAGGATCTGTTACCGACAATACAAGTTCTCAGAATGGCCGAATCATGCGTATAGAGTACACCGGTAGTGGGGAGCCATTTATTTCAAGCCACCCTTCAGATCTGCTTGTATCGGCAGGAGAACATGCAATCTTTGAAGTCAGCGCCGGTGGTGCGTCTCCCTTACATTATCAATGGTTTGTCAATGAGTCTCCAATCGATAATAATTTTCCCTTTCTGGAGCTTTCCAATGTAACTATTGACATGGCAGGCACCTCCATTTATGTTATCGTTTCCAATCCTTCCGGAAGCGATACAAGCCGGATTGTTTTTTTACATGTGACTGCCAATCAAAGACCCTTTTCAGAAATATTTACATCACATGATCAATCCTTATACAAGGCAGGGGATACGATTTTTTTCTCCGGAACTGGTATAGATCCGGAAGATGGCCACTTAGGTCCGGAAGCATTTACCTGGTGGATTGACTTTCACCATAATACGCATACACACCCCGCTCTTTCACCTGTTCAGAATATACAACAAGGCATTTATGTGATACCATCCATAGGAGAAACCGATTTTGACGTTTGGTATAGAGTTTATTTGAGAGTGACTGATTCGGAGGGACTTTCCTACACTACCTACACTGAGATATATCCAGAAATTATTCAAATCACGATTAACAGTCAACCTTCCGGGGCTATAGTTAGAGTAAACAGTCAGAGTGTAACTACTCCCTTTGTTTTGACCAGTGTCTATGGTATTGTTCATAGTGTATCTGTAGAACGACTTATACTTGATGGAAATCAATTATTGCTGTTCGAAGGCTGGGAAAATCAGGATTTACCTTTTGAATTCAATTTTGCTGCCACTGCTGAAATGAAGGTTCTCACTGTTCTCTACTCAGAAGGACTTGCAGGGAGAGGAAGCGGACTCTTAGGCCATTATTTCAATGGTCATTTTGAAGAAAGTGTATTTTCAGGTCAACCTGTATTTCGCAGAATAGACCCAATCATTAATTTCGACTGGAATACGGGTAGCCCGAACAGCGATCTCCTTGGGAATGATGATTTTGCCATAAGGTGGACCGGCAAAATAGAAAGCATTCACTCCGGATTCTATACATTCTTCACAGTCAGTGATGATGGAGTACGCCTATGGATTGATGATCAATTGATCATAGATCAATGGGTATTGCAGCCAGAAACTGAGCATTCTGCTACCATACTATTGGAAAGGCAAAAAGAATATAGTATAAGAATTGAGTATTTTGAGAGAGGGGGTCATGCGGTTATGCGTTTGCTTTGGAGTTCAGATCTGATCCCTAAATCCATTGTCCCGACAAGCCAATTGTACCCAGACAAAGATGTAGTCATCGACAAAAACATAGTTGTGGCTTTGCCATACCCCAACCCTTTAAGGGATTTTTTGAATATTACCATTCATACATTGTCTGGCTCTGGTATCCGGTTATTATTGTTCGATATGAATGGTCGTTTGGTGCTTGAGGATCAGTTTTCCATTCATCAATACCAAACCGACAAGCAATATCCTGTTCATAATCTTTCTCCCGGGATGTATATCTTGAAAATAATTTCCGGAGGTGATCAATATTTATATAAGATCATAAAATATTAGCCAGAGAACTATTCCACTCCCAGGTATTTGATTACTTCTCGTACACTACCATGTTGCTGAAGCAAAGATTTAGCTTCTTCAGGAGAAATCTGAGACTTTTCCACAATCATCCTGACACCTCTATCCCAGAGTTTGTTATTGGTCAGTTGCATGTCCACCATTTTATTGTCCTTTACGCGACCCAACTTAATCATTACACTGGTGGTGATCATGTTGAGTACCATTTTTTGGGCTGTCCCTGCTTTCATCCTTGTGGATCCGGTAAGAAATTCCGGTCCTACCACTACAACCACAGGATATTGGGAATATTGAATCAGTTCAGCATCAGGATTGCAAGTGATACATCCGGTCATTATACCCATTGAACTGCATTTCTTTAGTCCGTGTACTACATAAGGAGTACTCCCGGAAGCAGCAATCCCAACCACAACATCCTCCCTGGTAATATGGAAGTTCATTAAGTCTTCCCAAGCCAAATGAATATCATCCTCAGCATGTTCGACCGCTTTGCGAATGGCCTGATCCCCACCGGCAATTAATCCAATTACCCAATCATGTGGGACACCAAATGTAGGTGGACATTCAGAAGCATCCAGAATACCCAATCTACCTGAAGTGCCTGCTCCTAAATAAAAAAGTCTTCCTCCTTCCTTCATCTTATCAAAAACCGCTTCAATCAGGTGAATAATGTAGGGAAGGCTTTCCTTCACTGCCAGCGCTACTTTTTGATCCTCTGTATTGATGTGAGTCACCAACTCTTGTATGGACATTTTCTCCAAGTGCCGGTACAATGATGATAGTTCCGTAATTTTAGCCATTGGTGCCTGATTTTTTTGAAATAAACAATAAACCTATGATGGTAAGAATACCATTCAATGCCAATACCGTGAATCCAAATTGAAAACCATTGAACCATGTTAGTGAATTGCGATCAATAACATAGGTGATGATAGGTGCAAGAATACATACCCATACCACCCATTTATCTTTGATTTTCATCCTGGTTAATATTCCGTAGGTAAAGAGACCTAAAATGGGGCCATACGTGTATCCGGCGGCAATAAATAAACCATTGATTACTGCACTGTTAACCAAATATTTGAATGCAACGATGATTATCAATGTAAGAAAAGAGAAACCTATATGCACTTTGAGTCTTGTACTTTTCTTCCACTTTTCAGGCTTATCGCGACGTTCGAAGCCCAAAAAATCGATACAAAATGATGTGGTTAATGAAGTTAATGCTGAATCAGCACTGCTGTATGCGGCCGCTATTAATCCCAAAACAAATAATATTCCAACCACGGATGGCAAATGCGAAAGGGCTATGATCGGATACAATTGATCGGTATTAGAAGGTATATCTATTCCTTTAGTAACTGCAAATATATAAAGCAAAGCACCAAGGGATAGAAATAAAATATTGGCAAAAAACAAAATGATGGAAAAAGTGAACATATTTTTTTGAGCGGAGGTGATATTCCTGCATGACAGATTTTTTTGCATCATATCCTGATCCATTCCGGTCATGACTAAGGCGATCAGGGCACCACTGATAAATTGTTTGAAAAAATTATTGGGATCGTTCCAACCTCTGTCAAAAAACCACCACCTGGAATAATCACTTTGACGAATGGTATGCACTATTTCACTGACACTATTGAGATCCATTGCTTTTCCGATATACCAAATAGTAAGTACCACAGCTGTCAGCATGCTGACAGTTTGTAAAGTATCAGTAACTACAATCGTTTTGATCCCTCCCCTGAAAGTATACACCCATATCAATACTATGGTAATCAAGACCGTCCAGATAAAATGAATATTGAACTGATCCATTACAAATAATTGTAACACCATTGCAACCAGGTATAGTCTGAAAGAAGCTCCTAAAAGTCTGGATAGTATAAAATATCCGGCTGCAGTCTTATAAGAATTCATCCCAAACCTTTCCCCAAAGTATCCATAAATGGAAGTGAGATTCATCCTGTAATAAATGGGCATAAGAACGGTGGCAATCACTAAATAACCCAATAAATAACCCATAACCATTTGCATATATGAAAATTGGGTGTTGGGACCATCTGCGCCAACGACTCCGGGTATGGATATAAAGGTGACCCCTGAAAGCGAAGCTCCAATCATTCCTATTGCCACCAAAATCCATGGAGAACTTCTGTTATTGAGAAAAAAAGTCTGATTATCACTTTTCCTGGAAGTAAAATGTGATATTAAAATGAGTAAAGAAAAATAGATGACGATGATGGTAATAAAAACTGAGGTAGTGATTTGATCCATTCTTTAGTATTGAATCTTTTGTTTCTATATCAAAGTAAATTGAAAAAATGTAAAGCAGGATTGATATAAGTAAATTAAAAAGCGATGTTAATCAAATTTCATTCTTATTATTCATTTTTGTTGATGTTAAAAGATGGTGTTTCATAAAATCTAACTTTATTTTATACTTTTATATTTTTAATATTTGATACAATACAATTTATTTATTTGTATTGAATATATTTATCATTATTTTTAACATATTTAATCCAACAAATCAAAATCAATGCATTTAATTGCTCTGCTAAATCAAATCTTGAAATTTCATGGAGATTGCGAAAAAGGACATTTAAAAGAGATGTCCTGCTCAAACCGAAAAAAGCGGATCCTTGCTTTTCACCTGGTTGAATTTTCAAAACAATAACAAAACCCCATTCAACAAATGCAGGTTCTTTCTAAAAATTTAATAGCTTTGTTTAGATATGTTTGTGAAACAGATATCGTAAGGATTGCAGTTATTATATGTGAAAATAATCAATTGCAAAACTTCGTTTACCTTTCTGATCATGAACCTAAAGCTACAGTTGAAGATCATAAAATAATAAACCTGAAGTAAGAATGACATTGAACTAAAGGAAAAGCATATTAGTTCCAAATATTGATAGTTCAACTTCAAATTATTTTCAAAGCCATAGTAATATTAAAAGTATATATTGTTATCCGATCTCAAGTTCAGCAGAAGTAAAAATTAGATTATCTTTTTCTAGTCCAACCAAGAAATATTTAATCATAGATTTTAAAGTACTTTAGGTTAAAATCATTTCTGAATTTGAGATTATGTTTGTTGTTGAGTCGCATTTAAATTCATTAATAAACATCAAATAGTGAAAAAATATCGCATAATAATCAAAGGAGAAGATGAAGTAATACATGAACACTTTGTAGATAAAGTTTCTGATCCTGATCTTTCGAATGCTTCAATGAAGAACGTCACAATAGCAGGTTCTGCATCATCTATCCGCCAAATTCAGAGGAATCAAGATTCTTTTACAAAACAAAATATGACTGAATCTTCGAAATTGCGAACCACAATAATTTATGATTAAGTGTAAATAGTCGAGAAGGAAACTGAAACGCTTATTTCCAAATCACGAAATGTATAGTGAGTCAACATCTTTTTTTTAAATGGTCCTTAATTAATTCGGACTTGACCGAAAGTCGTGTCATTGCAGTTGGTTAAATTTCATAAATAATGTTATAAAGACAATCAGCGCTAAAATAAATTCATTTGTTTCCTACAATATAAACCTTCTTTATGTACTCCAAAAAAGTAATAATTCACAGCTTGTTTTTCACCATTAGCTACATTTTATTAGAAGCACAAGGCACTCAACTGCTTCGCGAACCCACCATTTCAGACACACACATTGTTTTCGTGTATGCCAACGATCTCTGGAAAGTAGAGCGAAAGGGTGGACAGGCTATAAGACTCACTTCCCATGAAGGACAAGAATCTTTACCTCATTTTTCTCCCGATGGAAAATGGATAGCTTTTACTGCCGAATATGATGGTAATATTGATGTATACTTAATGCCCTCCCATGGTGGGGAACCCAAAAGACTCACCTGGCATCCAGGGGGTGACTATGTACAGGGATGGACTCCCGATGGCAACATTCTTTTCCGATCGGGACGAAAAGCCAGACCTGAGCAAATGAATAAATTCTTTACTATTGGACCTGATGATACTTTTCCTGCTGAACTTGATATTCCAAGGGCAGCTTATGGTAAGATATCCCCCGATGGAAAGTATATTGCATACATACCAATAACTTCCTGGGATCCCGAATGGAGAAATTACAGGGGTGGCCAGGCAATGCCTGTATGGATTGTGGACATGACAACCAAAGAATTGATGACTATTCCACAGCCTACACAGGAAAGGCATTTAGAGCCGGTATGGTATAAAGGAAAAGTATATTATATTTCCGAAAGGGATTTTGCCAGCAATATTTGGTCATTTGATCCGGCCACCGGTGAAGAAGAACAAATCACTTTTCATAAAAAATACGATATCAAAAATCTCGATGCAGGAAAGGATGCCATTGTATATGAATGTGCAGGATATTTATTCTTACTCAATCCGGATACCCGTGAAAGCACGAGACTGGAAATCCAGGTAGAAGGGGATATGAATTTTTCAAGACCCCGATGGAAATCAGTGAAGGACAATGAACTGACAAAGCCTTTCTTGTCACCCAACGGCAAAAGAGCTCTTTTTGAGGTCAGGGGAGAAATAGTAAGCATTCCCCGTGAAGAAGGATCGGTGAGAAATATTTCTCAAACTCCGGGCTTTGCAGATCGAACCCCCATTTGGTCCCCTTTAGGTGACCAATTGGCCTGGTTTAGTGATGAATCGGGCGAATATCAATTGGTGATAGCGGATCAATTTGGCAATAATCGTAAAATCATTGACATCCAAAACACAACATTCTTTTATGCCCCCGATTGGTCCCCCGATGGCCAATACATTGCGTTCACCGATACGGATTATAACCTATGGGTAGTCGATACGGGGAGTGGTGCCAGCAGGATTATTGATACCGACAGGTATGCCCATCCCAACCGAACCATGAATCCAGTGTGGTCTCCTGACAGCAAATGGGTTGCTTATGCCCGCCAGTTAGACAATCATTTTAAAGCCATTTTCATCTACCAGGTGGAAAGTAACCAAAGGATTCAGATGACCGATGGCCTGGCTGATGCCATAACTCCGGTATGGGATCAAAGTGGCACTATGATTTACTTTCTGGCCAGCACTAATTATGGCTTAAATTCAGGATGGTTGGACATGAGTTCTTACGACCCCCAGATTGTAAGAGATCTTTATGCGGTTATTTTATCAAAAGACACTCCTTCTCCTACCCTGCCCAAGAGCGATGAAGAAGAAGAAAAAAAAGAAGAAACCTCAAAAAATAATGATAAAAAAGAGAATTCCGGGAAGGATAAAATCCAGGTAAAGGTAGATGCTGAAGGATTACATCGCAGAATTGTCCACCTTCCACTCCCGGCAAGAAATTATACAGGATTGATTCCTGGCCCTGAAAATACCTTTTTCATTCTTGAGAATGTACCCAATACCACAGGAGCCACTGTACATAAATACGACATTAAAAAACTGAAGGCCGAAGAATTTACAAAAGGGGTGTTCAATATTGTCAGTTCATGGAATGGAGAACATATACTTTTCAGAACGGGATCCGGATGGTATATTCAATCTGCCAAAAGCACTCCCAAGCCAGGAGACGGTAAACTCAATACTGATTTCAAAATAAGAATTGAACCCAGACAAGAATACAGGCAAATCTTTAAGGAAGGATGGAGGTACATGAGGGATTTTCTTTATGTGGATAATGTACATGGAGCCCCCTGGAATGATGTTTATGAGTGGTATTCTCCATGGCTGGAACACGTGCATCACAGAACAGACCTAAACTACCTTCTGGATATCATGAGTGGAGAAGTATCCGTAGGCCACTCTTATGTATCAGGTGGGGAAATGCCTGATGTTGTCAGGGTACCCGTTGGATTGATGGGTTGTGATTATGAAATACACAATAATCATTACAGGATAATTAAAATATACCATGGAGAACAATGGAATCCAAGTCTGGATGCTCCCCTTGCCGTTCCCGGACTTGAAATCCAGGAAGGTGATTACTTGCTGGAGGTAAATGGTAAGCGCCTGGATGCAAGTGTCAATATTTACAGTCTATTTGAGCAAAGCGCAGGGAAAACTATACGCATACGTACAGGCAAAACCATCAATTACAATGATTCCAAAGAATGGGTAATCAAGCCGGTAGCCAATGAATATGGACTTCGCACAGTGGATTGGATTGAAGGAAACCGGCAACGAGTGGATAAATTATCCCATGGCACGCTCGCATATGTATATCTTCCCAATACAGGCGCAGGGGGGTTTACGGCTTTCAACCGTTACTATTTCTCACAACAGGATAAAAAAGGAGTCATCATTGACGAAAGAAATAATGGAGGTGGCTCTGCCGCCGATTATATGATTGATGTCATGAACCGCCAGCTTTTCGGTTACTTCAACAGCCGTGCCAATGATCGAAGGCCGTGGACTACACCTATGGCTGGCATTTGGGGGCCTAAAGTGATGATTATCAATGAAAGAGCAGGTTCAGGAGGTGATCTTCTACCCTATATGTTTAAAGAAGCCGGTATTGGCCCATTGATAGGAACACGAACCTGGGGAGGATTGGTAGGTACATGGGATACTCCACCTTTTATAGATGGGGGACGTTTTGTAGCCCCACGAGGTGGATTTTTTGATGTGCATGGGCAATGGGCAGTTGAAGGTGTAGGAGTAGCACCGGATATTGAAGTCATTCAAGAACCCAAACTTGTTATACTTGGACAAGACCCTCAATTGGAAAAAGCTGTAGAAGAAGCCCTTCGCCTTATGGATTATCTCCGACTGGAATTAAAACCTGAGCCGGTTCCTCCTATCCGATGGATAAAACCAGAAGGCTTTGAGAAAGAAAAGTATTGAATCTTATTGCAGAAATCAGGTAGGTGAAAATCGCCTTTAAGTTTATGCATTCTTAAAGGCTATCAATTCAGCGGCTATGCTGATGGCTATTTCAAAAGGAGTTTTGCTTTTGATTGAAATGCCTGCTGGTGCCATCAATCTTTCCAGCCATTCCTGTAGTACTCCCTCATTGAGAAGTTCCTTACGCAATGTTTCCATTTTAGCCTTACTACCCATCATTCCGATGTACCTGTATTCGCGACCGGCTAATTTTAATGCAATTTGTTTGTCAGAACGGTACCCAAAAGTTACTATCACTACATAATGATTTAGTCCTTCCGGGATCCATTGTTCAATTTCATCATAACTTAAAACCGTTTTAAAATGGGCAAATGAATTTACAGCCATTGTATTCAAACCGGGGCGGTCATCAAAGACATGAATGCAAAAATTAAGTTTACTCATTACTTCACTCAACGCCAGTGCTACATGGCCACCTCCTACAATATAAATATGATGACTGAATTTTACCGGTTCAATATATCTCCATAAGTGTATGTCCTCACTTTTTAAGAAATTAAGCATTTCATCTTTTACAGAAAAGTAAATACCCTGGCTATTATATATCAAAAATCCGGCTCCCTCATTGAATACATCACTCAACCGTTTCAGATCTTTTTCATTCAAAAGGTAGAATGCTATGGATTGTTCTCCGGAGCAAATCATACCCGATCGGTCCGAACCAATATCAGCCTGGTGGATTTGTCTCTTAAGAATAGGTGTAAATTCCTCTGAATCAAGTATTTCATGACAGAATTCTACCCATTTATGCTCCATAATTCCCCCACCTATCGAGCCAAACATTTCTTCCTGTGTTACAAACATTTTGAAACCGGCTCTACCCGGGCTGCTTCCATCGCTATGAACCACTACCATGAGAACACCTTTTCGGTATAATCTCAATAATTCTGTCACCTGAGTATAAAATACTAAAACCATATACTGCTCATTGAATAATAAATGGCCATGATGCCGGAGAATACAGCACTCACCCAAAATCTATATCTCAAAATAATAACATTTTGAATTAAGTAATTGGCGACAACAGATATCGGTATGTTTACTATAAAAGCAATAAGTCCTGATTGCAACAAATACCAGGAGATATGATAAGCCTTTCCAGAAAATAAAAACACAAATAGCAAATGCCGTGAAATCCAAATGGGATTAAAGTAAATCATCGCCATCAATGCTTTTTTTAAAGCTCTGAATCTGATATTTTGATCGGAAGTCTTTCCTTCTATCCATTGAAAATAAGATTGGATTTCCCAGGCATAAATTGAACTTCCTACCAAAAATATGCCCAATAGCCTCACTATACTCACTTCATTACTGATCCAGGCAGCTACCGTGTCCCCTGACATGTATATGATACCTCCTGTTAATGCGCTATACCCTCTGCTCCAAAAAATCTTTTTCACTCCTTTTGTCTTTTAGAGTATTTCTTAGATTGAAAAGGTCCAAAAGGACTTTTTCGGGGGTATAGGGAGCATCAAATGGCAAGTCAACCATACCTGTAAATGCCGTCACAGCATTACGTAGTGCAAAATAAGCGCCCAATCCATACATCAAAGGAGGCTCTCCCACTGCTTTTGACTTCAATATGGCCAATGGATGGCCTTCTGATTCATAGGCTTTGATTTGAATAGAATGAGGCACAGCATAGATATCGGGAATTTTGTAAGTCGACAATGTATTGGTCATCAACCGGCCATTTGGGCTGTACATAACTTCCTCCAGGGTCATCCAGCCTATACCTTGTACGACACCTCCTTCCACCTGACCAATATCTACTTCCAAATTCATGGATTTACCAAAGTCGTGAACTATATGTACTCCATCAATAGTATAAATTCCCCTGAGACAGTCAACCGTCACATCAATGATGGCAGTGCCATAAACATGATAGGCAAAAGGGTGGCCTTTTTCAGTATTTTTATTAAAATGAATATCCGGAGTAGCATAGTGGGCTTGCTCACTCAGACTAATCCTTCTCTGCAGACAATGTGTCACCAGATCTTCCCAGGCATGCTCAGAAGATTCGTTATTTAACCACAACCTCCCCTCTTTAATCGATACAGAATCGGAAGTATTGCTCAAAAGTATTGAGGCAACCGGTTGCATTCTCTTCCAAATTGTTCGGCATGCCATTTCTAAAGCTTTCCCATTAAGATCAGCCCCTGCACTGGCAGCAGTGGGAGAAGTATTGGCAATCCGAAGAGTATTGGTGGTCTCAATTCTGATTTTATCAGCAGGGATTCCAAAAATTTGCTGAACCACCTGAACCATTTTTGTATTGACACCTTGACCCATTTCAACAGCGCCGGTGCTCACTGCAATACTTCCATCCTGATAAATATGTACCAAAGCCCGGGCATGATTCATCATTGTATTAGTAAATGAAATACCAAAACAAACCGGTTGCACGGCTAACCCCTTCTTATTCCATGTGTTAGAATTATTAAAATCATCCCTCTTCTTTAATTTCTCTGTCAGATTATATGTTTTTACACATTGATTCCAGGTTTCAACTGCCTTACCCTGATCAACCATTTGTCCATAGGAAAAATGATCCCCATCCCTTAGCAAATTACGTTGCTGAATTTCCCATGCTTCCACCCCGATTTTTTGAGCAGCATGAGCGATTGCCGATTCAATTACAAACATACCTTGTGGGCCGCCAAAACCCCTGAAAGCCGTATTGGGTGGTAGATTGGTTTTACAGCTCATCCCTGTCGCTTTTACATTTGGGACAAAATAAGCATTGGTAGCATGAAAAAGTGAACGCTCCAATACTGCCGGTGACAGATCGGCTGCTGCCCCTGCATTTTGATAAAAAGTAACTTCATATGCTTTTATTTTCAGCTCCCCGTCCAGGCCAATTTTATAATCCGATGAATAAGGATGTCTTTTTCCGGTCATCCGTATATCATCCAGACGATGCAAAACCATCTTAACTGGTTTTTGTAACCAATAGGTGGCCAGTGCAGTCATCACCGCCCAGGGAGTAGCTTGATCCTCTTTACCTCCAAACCCACCCCCCAAACGGACCACATCAATTTCAATTTTATGCATTGGCAGTCCTAACACCCTGCTGGTGGCCCGCTGGACTTGCGTGGGACCTTGAGTGGATGAAGAAATGAGTATACTTCCATTTTCCTTCATACGGGCATAAGCCCCCTGACCTTCAATGTAGAGATGTTCCTGACCATTGGTATCTGCTCTCCCCTCAAAAATATAACGACTTTGATTCCATCCATCTTCCAAATTCCCCATAGCAAAAGTTCGGGGTTTTGTAATCAGTAATCCTGATGCTGCAGCCTTTCTTGGATCTGTAATCACCTCTAGCTCCTCACACTCAATTTGGATTAACTTCCTGGCCATCCGCGCATAATATTCGGATTCGGCTACAATTATTCCAATGGGTTGTCCCCAATAATGTATTTCCCCTTCGGCAAAAAGAGGTTCATCCGGAATAATGCCACCGATTTGATTTTCTCCCGGTATATCTTTTGCCGTCAGGATGGTTACAACACCTTGTGCTTTTTGTGCTTTTGATACATCGAGCCTGAGAATCTTTGCATGTGCAGTCGGCGCATCAAAAGGAAGAGCATGCAGAGTACCTTGCAATTCAGGAATGTCGTCCAGATAGATGGAACGACCTGTGACATGTTGGACTGCATCTATATTGATCATAATATCTTTTCCAATTGAATGAATTCTGGAAATAAAACTTCAAAATGACAATAAAAAAGCTGGCGGGCCAATAATCTTTTATATTCGGCAGTCCCTCTTGCATCGCTGATGGGAGAAATTTCGCTTTGCATTACCGCAGCTGCTTCTGCAATTACATCATTGGTCAATGGTTTTTCCATTAAAAATGAGTTGGTCTTTTCAAGATACAAAGGGATGGGCGCTACCCCTCCCACAGAGCAATGGACACTTCTAATCGTATTGTCCCCGATTTGAAGTCTGATGGCCGAATTTACACTGGCAATGTCCAGATGCCTCCGTTTACTGACCTTCTCAAAATGAAAACGCTCATTCTTCCCGGGTAAGGTAAAAATGATTTCTTCCATTCTCTCTTCAAATGACATCACCAATTGCTTGTAACCAAGATAAAAATTCTTTAATGGAATGATGCGTTGACTACCATTATTATGCTTTAGTGCAAGCTTTGCATTGAGCGCCAGAAAAATAATAGTTAAATCTCCTATGGGTGATGCATTGACAAAATTACCGGCAACTGTTCCCATATTGCGAATGGGTGTCGAAGAGATCAACTTCATATAATTGATCCATTGAGGAATTCTTTGTTGTAAGACCGGATGCTCCTTTAACTGAGTAGCGTTGGTTCCCCCTTTAATGATGCATTGATCATTGTCATCGGTATTGATGCCCTGGAAATCATCTAATTGAGCAATATAAGAGAGTTTGGCATCGTGGAGCTCATCGTGTTTTTGTACATATAAGTCGGTACCCCCACCCATCCATTGATTTTGCACAGTTTGATCACTCTGAAGTTTTTCTAATGATCGCAATCTCTTTTTAATATGAAGAAAATACTCAGGAAAGAATCCCTGATTGATTAACCATTCCAGCTTGTTGGTTTTGGGTATATCTTTCAGACGAGAAATAAGATGTAAAGCCGCCTTTTCTATCGATTTGTAACCAGTACAACGGCAAATATTACCATCCATGGCTTCTATGGCTTTAGTATGATCCGGGTTTATGCTGTTTAATACAAATCCACTCAATGATACAACAAACCCAGGAGTGCAGAATCCGCATTGAGTAGCTGATGATGCAACAAAGGCTTCCTGAATCCGACTCAGACTCTTGCCGGAAAGACCTTCTACTGTAACTACATGACTTTCTTGAACATTTGCCAAAGGGGTAAGACAGGAAGTTAATGATGCGTAATAAACACCATTTGAATTGATCCGGCCTGACAAAACTGTACAGGCACCACAATCGCCTTCCCTGCAACCAATTTTTGTTCCTTTCAGTCCTTCCTGATACCGGATGAAGTCAAGCAATGTTGTACTTGCGCCTGAAGTTGTTGAAATCTGTTTTTCATTCAAAATAAATTGGATCATGTGCAAAATGTCAGGTTTGTTCATACGATGGACATATAGCTAATATACAAACTTTTCAAGGGATGATCACATTATTTGGGTATTAAAAAAACCCGGACTTATAAATAAATCCGGGTTATAATTCAGTCCAAACAAAAGTTCATCAATTAAGATCCCAAAAAATCCGGTCAGTCATAGATCGGTTGGGTACATTGGCAATATTTCTTTGGTATTCAGAATCTGGATAATCCGCGAGTCGAATCAATTCACCTCCCAAGGCCGAATTAGCCGGAGGTTGAAATCCAACATACTGATAATTAAATCGACGGGCATCATTCCATGTTTCAGGATTCAGAAATGTGGCAACATATTTTTCTTTCATGATATGATTTACACTCAGATTGTTCATACCCACTGAAACTGATGAATGGTTCCAATATGCCTGAATGTTAGCAGAGGGTACTCCTAATTTGGTCATATGTGCTCTGATCCCGGTTTCATATGCCTGATAAGCTCTTTGTCGATTACCCGCAGCTAATGCGGCTTCTGCTTCAATGAATTTCAATTCAGCATAAGTTGCCATTTCCAAAGGTTGGGTAGCATTCAATGCGTAATATGAACCTACCGCCAATACCGCCCGTACTCCCTGCTCAGGAGCGGCTCCTCTTCCAGCTCCATTTCTGGTACCTATGTATTGTCCGATCAGGTCTGGAAAATTGGGATTGGTAGCCGGAGCCGTAATGAACGTAATCCTGGGATCGACAATTCCATAGGTAGTCCCATTCAATTGGTTGACAATCTGTGTGGACAACCAGCCTCCCAGATTGAGTCCTGCATTGAGTACAGCTGTTCTGTACCATTGATTCTGCGCGGCAATGGGGCTGGCAAAAAATGTCAATTGAAAATCATCTGCATTACCGGTAAAAGCATTATCCACGGCCGACAAAACGTCTGAAGGATTATAATTGGGGGTTTTGCTGAAATGATTTAAAAATCGCGCCTGCAGAGCAAAAGCGGTTTTTCTCCACAAGTCTCGATTACCTTTAAAAATAAAATCATCATTACCCGGAGTTGCTACAGATTGTTCTGCATTTAAATCGGATATTCCCTCATTGAGGAGCTGAAGCATCGCCTGATAAATGGATTCAGAGTTGTCATAAGCCGGTTGCAAAACATCTGTTGAAAACGCCTGAGAATAAGGAACATCACCAAACATCCCCACCAACAAACTCAGATTAAATGCTTTCATAATTTTTGCAGGACCTGAATAATAATGGGCGCCAATGGCTTCCGCCTGATCAATCAACACATTGAGATCTCCAAGATTAAAGTAGAGCGATGACCACTGAGTAGCATAAGAAACCCGGTCATGGATATCTGTTCCGGTAGCTTCATTAGGTGAAGCGAAATGCTGAACAAAAAATGATGTAATTGCACCCACGCGCTGAACATTTCTGGCGGTTTCAAAAGTGGTATTAATCATCAAGCCGCTTATAGGCGCAGTGGTGGGATTATTGGGATCATCATTAATGTCAAGAAATTCACTACATCCCAATCCTAGCAAAGAGAGAATCAACAAAGACATTATATATTTAAATCTAATTTTCATAATATTGATATTTAATAAATTTTTCTAAATGATCTGTGTGTCTTGAGGTTTGTCAACTTTTTCATTTAAAAAGAACAATTAATTGAAAACATAATATTCCTGGTACCGGGATAAGCAAGATCTACCAATCCAATCAGATTGCTTCCAGAACTTACAAATGCTTCCGGATCATATTGTGTCCAAGGTGTCCACAAAAGAATATTATCGACCATAACGCTGGCTCTTAAAGCACGGAAGGCGGTATTTCGTATCACAGATTGAGGTAGAGAATAACCTAAAGTCAAACTTCTGAGTTTAATAAATGAAGCATCTTCAACCGATTGCTCTACGGCTACTCTGTAAATATTCCTGTGATAACCGGCCCCATAATCAATATTATCTCGTGGGTCTCTGCCTTGTCCTAGCCATACTTCTCTGGTATTGGGCACACCTTCAGCATTCAGTCCTTCAAATACTACATAATCGTTTCTGTTAAGTGTTTTAGTAGTGTGACCAAAAGCTGAATCCCATTGGTCTAATTTATTGTACTTATCAACCCCTATAACCATGTCTATATTGAAAGAAAAGTCCCAGCTCTTATAATTGAAACGGTTAGCAATATTGGCCGTCCATCGGGGTAATGCATCTCCAACAATAGTAGGCCGGGTATTGATCACTGGAAAACCGTTAGCTCCAATTAATAGAGGCAAATCCCTTTGGAGTACATTGCTGGAAGGATCATCACCAAAACGTGCATAACTGGTACCCCAAATGGCGCCATAAGATTCACCAGGAACCAATTGCATGAATGGTCGATTAATATAAGCGGCAATATCCCCCAGGAAAATGGCATCTACCCCATCCCTGATACCCACAACACGGTTCCTGTTGGTGGTAAAATTGGAAGCAATATTCCATTGAAAATCTCTGGTTTCGACGGGCTTTGCACGAAGAGTAATTTCTATTCCCTTGTTTTCAATTTCTCCGGCATTGGTAATAAAGCGTGCAAAACTTGTGGCATTGGACACGGGTACCGGTATAATCATGTCCCGGCTATTCGCTTTATATACTGTTATATCCAGTCCCAATCTGTTTCTTAAGAATCGTAAATCCAATCCGAGTTCAGTAGAAACTGTTCTTTCCGGTCGCAAGTCAGCTGAAGCGATGGTCGAACCTCTTGAAAAGCCCACCTGATCTCCTAATGGATATATGGCAGGTGAAAAAAATACATTTTGTGTAGAATATGGGGGGGCATCTTTGCCCACTTCTGCAAATGAGGTACGCAATTTACCATATGTCAACCAGGAAGGAGCATCAAATAATTCGGTAAAAACTACAGCCAGGTTGACAGAAGGATAAAAGAAAGATCGATTTTCTTCAATCAAAGTAGAAGTCCAATCGTTTCGCCCGGTAATGTTAAGATATACAATATCTTTATAGTCCAGATTGAGGTCTCCATAAAGCCCTATTAACCTTCGTTGAGTAAATCGCTGACTAATATTAATATCCCTCGCATTACTGAAATGACTGAAATCAGCCACAACAAAATTTGAACCAAGTGCACGTACGAGATTGGAAGTTCTTTCAAAAACATCATTACCTACTCTGACAGATAAATTAAAGTCATCCGAAAGTTGCTTGTTGAAGAATAGCGATACGTTGGAAGTTAAATCCCTGCTATTAATCCGGGTTTCATCTCTGAATCCCCCTACTGCACTCCAAACAAATTCCTGGGCTAAACCTCTCGGTCCTGGCTCTATCTCTGTTCTCTCATCAGAATAGGTGTCAATACCCAGTAAGTATTCCACCCGCAACCCGTCTGTCAATTCAAAGGACGTACGAATATTGCCAATAAACCGGTTGACATCATCTTTATAGGTATTGGTATATGCATCATAAATGGGGTTTCTTCCTGTGCCCCTTCCGATCAGATCATCCGCTTTCATTGTCCCATCATCATGCCTCCAATCGGTTACATCGGCACTATTGTTCCAGTATGAAAGTCTTTCCATAAAATTGATGAATGGCACCCTGCTGCCCCCGGAATTAATAAAATTGGTACTGGCGGATAACGAAAATTTACCTTTGGTCACCTCTCCGGAAGCCCTCACAGAAGTTCGTCCCCAATCATTGTTGGGAATAACTCCACGGTTGGATGAATTAGATATGGAAGTATAAAATCTTGCGGTTTCGGTACCACCGGATACGCTTAATGTATTATCGGCAGTAAAACCATTTCTCATTGCATTTCTCCAGTTATTATAATATGGTAAATCCGGAGTTTGAGAATAGGGAGCTCCCCATGCCGGCCAAAATCCATTTGGGTCAGGTTCAAACCCAAATCCTGGCCCATATACATCTTGATAATCAGGCCAGTTGATGATTTGCTGAGTCCCTACACTACTGGAAAAATCAACGCGAACGTCCCCTGCTTTACCTTGCTTAGTCGTAATGATGACGGCCCCATTGGCAGCTCTCACTCCATATAATGCGGTGGCAGGGGCGCTCCGCAGTATGGATATACTTTCAATATCTGCAGGATTGATATCGATGGCCCGGTTGGACATTCCCCTTGCTCTTCCAAAAGATTCCTGGGTGCTGTTGTCAATGGGAATTCCATCCACTACAAATAAAGGTTGATTGTCTGAAGTCGGATCCAAAGAGGTAAATCCTCTGATGAAAATCTGGGAACCTTGTCCGGCTCCTCCTCCTCCACGATTGATCTGCACTCCCGCTACCTGCCCCTGGAGCGCATTGATTACATTGTTAGTACCTGTATTTGTAATATCATCATTGGATAAGTTTTGAACAGCATAACCCAAAGATCGCTCTTCTTTTTTTATACCCAATGCTACTACAACCACCTCACCCAGCTGCACTCCTACAGCCATTTCAATATCCAACCGGGTTTGATCCACTGTGACCCTGATCTCTTTGGTATCATATCCAATATAAGATATCACCAATGTGGCTTCACCTGATACATTGATGGAAAAATTTCCATCAATATCGGTGATGGCACCAATTGAAGTGCCTTGAACCAAAATATTGGCACCAATTAACGGATCACCCGAAGAAGAATCAAAAACAGTTCCGGTCACTGTACGCGCCTGACCTGACAATGATTGGGTAAGCACCAACAAGACAGTGCTTACAATCAAATTGTACAATAGTTTCATATAATTAAATTTAGAATCAGTGAAAAAAATGTTATGTTTAACTATGTCATTTTCAATTTTGATTTCAACCCACATGATTACCCTTGTTGAAATGGTACTAACATTTCTACATTTGTCCCAGGCAAATTTCGGATAGGCTATAATTTCTAATAATCAGATAACGAATTAAGAGAATATTTATAACAATTTCGCAACAAAAAATTGATTTTTTTATTAAGAAATACTTTGATTTCCAATAAAAACAAGCAAATTATGCTTATTATCAGTCATGTAAATTCCAATTGCAAACTATTTCAATTACAATTATAAGTTTCCATGATACAAAGCTATAGTGTGAAATAAACCTCTAGTTAAGTACATGTGAAATGTATCTATGGATGTGATCACGCATTTTCCCCATATCCTTTTCTTTCCTTCCCCTTTTCTCCAATCTCCTGGCTTCAGTACTCTTGTCATCTGCAAACAAGCACAAAAACCGGCGTTCTTCAACCACATTTTCAAACCGGAGAATAAAATCATCACCGGAGGAACTCTGTAGCAGTTCATCCAGCAAATAAGGCCAGTAATTTTCAGTCAAATTCTGATAAAACTTCTTCTTTACCAAAACCTCCACGTTATGTTCACCCATATAGGGATTGTACCAAAATTGAGTAAAACAATCTTTAAAATATCCTTCTGAAAACACCAAAGAATCCAACATTCTGGTCCTGAACATATCATTATAAAATGTGTAGTAATCCAATGTTTCAATAAGATAATCCCGCCTTACTTCCAGTGATTTTTCATTTAAATATTTTTGATTTCTTACTTCGAATTCATCTTCAACCCAGAAAGTGAAAATTTTCTGAACATAGTCCTGTGCCTGATGATGCCTGATTTCTTCTGAAATCTGATCAAAAAGAAAATACCATTGCTTTTCCAGTTCTTCCAATGCTCCTGTCAATTGTAACACCCTCCTGATTGATTCCATTTCGGATTCAAAATATTCTGTGAATGCTCTAAATTCTTCTGTCTGATTAATTAAATGCTCCCCTATTTCTTCATGGCTTAAATAGGATGTGTCCAGGTATGATGAAAGTAGAAATTGAGGAGTTACAGTTCTGCTGGAGAAATTGAGGAACAAATAGGAAATTTCTCTCCAGGTTTGTACCCCAATATGAAATGAATCTGCTTTGACAGCCATACTATCCAGCGATGGAAAGGAGCCAAGTCTGAGTTGGAAAATAGGTTGATGAAGAAGATCATCTACGATGGTGTCGAGAAGATAGGAAGTCCTAATGGCAGACATAAGTTGATCACTCAATATCGTGTCCAACGGATGAAAGACCAATGAAGTCCCGATGAAGTGAGGAATTTTAATGAAAGGATGAATTCCAAGATCTTTTTCAACAGCGAATAATGGTTGAAATGCCTTCACTAACAGTTCAGAGAAAACATTTTGGTTTTGCATAACAGGATGATCATCTTCCAATCCGGGTTGCCATATAAATGGTGATTTGCTATCAACCTGTATTAAACTGTCTATATTTGATAAAATCTGGTTTTCCTGATCAAAAAAATCATTGTAAATCACTGTGCTTTGATTTTTTATCTCTGTCATCAGGCCATGAGCATATTGGTATGACAACAAAGAATCGCCGGCTCTCCATTTCCATGTTCCTGAGAAGTAGCCATTCCCATCAGTGGTACCGGAGAAAAAATGCAGGGAATCCCACTCAAAAGACCAGACCTGATTTTGCGTATCAAAATATAATTGATGCCATCCGGATGTGTCTTCCAAAGGGCCAAATTCAAAAGTCCAGAGTCCTGAGGGATTGCCTCTATCGAAAGTCCCCTCAATGTACGTTCTTTCTCCAATAGTATTTGCGTCTACCCCTGTGTGGTCAAAATCATGAATTAAAAATTGCATGATGTAATGATAGATCTGACATCGTCCATGTGGAACGCTGTCTTCCAATTCCACTTCAACCCATAATAGATCAAATATCCCCTCTGCTTCTCCTTTCTGTATGGATTTCATGATATAATTCCCTACAGGGATCATGAGACTGTCTCCTTCCATATATTGAAATTCTTCTTTCGCATTTGGAATTTTCGACCAAATCGCTGATCCTGAATAGAAATTAATCTGACCTGAAACAGAGTAGTAACCACTGAAAAGAATTACAATACCACACCCTATGGTATGAACAATGTATAAATATTTGGGAATTGTATAATGCATTATTCAAAAGTAAAGATTAACATATACACGCTGCATGGTTTTCCAATCTCTTATGGTTTTCTTATTATTTGACTATTCCATTGGACTCATCCGCAAACTATTATTGCAGCTTCCGCAGACATATTGACTAATAAATTATTCTTGCCACCAAAATAAAAGAACAATAAAACTTTACATTCTCCATCCATAGTTTATGCTACTTATTTATTGGTAGTAAATAATGAAGTAAAATCATCCATATTATATACTACACTCATTTGAAAATTGTGATTGATATCCGGTCTTAATGCATCAGGCAAAGCAATCACCTGATTGAGATATCCGATTTGAACATTAAACCGGGGATCTACCTGATAACCTAAAGCAAAATAAAGTCGGTTTCTGTCAAACAATTGTCCTGACAACTCCCTGCCGAGATTCATAAAAAGTTCATTATAACCGGCCAGAAACCAATGCCTCAGATACGGAGAAAAATTATACAGTGGCATCAATGCCTGCACCCTGTAACGGATCCGGTGATCATTGATAGACCGGCCATCCGTCAAATTTTTAACAAATCTTTGTTCAATACGGTATCTGTGCTCAATGAAAACATTGTAGGATCTGTGACGCAGAATCAATTGTTCCCAAATGCGATGTTCAACCGTGGTAAAGCCTTGTTCATCTGATGAAGAAGGAATAGTATGGATAAAACCATAACCCCCTGTTATCATAGCAGAAGAACTCAGATAACGATTGGCTCCTAACCGGATTAAAGTTTGGGTCAGCGTATTGGGGATAAAGTAATTCCGCGCCTGATATTCTGTATGCAACCCCCATTTCTTATTGATTTTGTTGTCCCCAAAATACATTATCCAATTCCCTAAAGGCTGTTGCCGGGGTTGGTTCTGCGCGCGAATTCCAATAGCACCCATACACAAAAAGCTCAAAATACATACGAACTTCACAATTCCATTTGTTTTCATTTTATTCCGCTATAAGCGTCCTTTTCCTTTTTATAAATGATCCATGCTTTTTGTAACAATTGATCTGTCACTATGATACCAATGTGCTAACAAAAATAAATGTTTGACATGATAATAAAATAAAAGATCAGCGTTGATTGGCAGGAGAATGAAATTCTGTGAATCAACTTGTCTAAGGCATTACAAAAACTAAAGATTGAGAAGTCATAAATGGTAATATTTGAACGAATCGTTGATTTCATTTTATAGTTACTCTAATCGTAGTATTCATTAGCAACAAATTATGAAAATAATATCCGTTAATAAATTGCAAAAGCTGAGAAGAAATTTTTAATTGTGATCATTAATTCAATATACTCAACCAAGCGGGGCAGTAAAAATTACATAAAAATCATAAACTAAAATCCTGAGATAGTAGTGTCACATTTATACTATAATAATACTTTATGACCTTTTTGCATGCTTCAGTGATCTCTGCGTTTCTATAAAAAATCCCATTGAACATGCTGGAATTCCTTACCAATGATAATATTGAAATTCTTGCAAAAACATCCATTCCTTCGGTCTGTTTTTTTTCAACTAAAGCTTTGGTATTGAAAGAGAATCTGAGAAAGTCTCAATAAAGCAGAAATTTCACATTCAATGGCATTCTATAATTGTAACTTATGAAAACATAATTTTAGGTTAGTTTAAATATTCAACATATATGAGTTTACTACTACAAATAAAAAGATGGATGAAAAAACTCTTCCCTTATCTTAATAAAGGATGGTACTACGATAAATTGACCGAACAAATCATCAGAAAAACCGTTCAACTCAATTCTCAGGGCATAGACATAGGTTCTCATCATGGTGAGGTATTGTCCTCGCTATTGAAATATGCTCCCGAAGGCAGACATTATGCTTTTGAGCCATTACCCGAACTGTATGAATTACTTTATAAAAGATATGGCCAAAAAGCTGCGATTTATCCTTATGCTCTCTCAAATGAAAATGGTTTCTCTGACTTTCACTATATCAGAAATGCCCCGGACTATAGTGGGTTGAGAAAAAGAAAATACGACATCATGCATCCTGACATCCATATTCTATGGGTTGAAATGAGAAAACTGGATGATGTAATTCCAACGGACTCAACCATCCACTTTATTAAAATCGATGTGGAAGGAGGAGAGTTTGATGTCATAAAAGGGAGTGAAAATTTGATACTGAATTCAAGGCCCATTATTCTATTTGAGTTTGGAATGGGAGCAAGCGACTATTACCATGTGGATCCCTCCGATTTCTTCGATTATTGTACTCAACATCTACAAATGCACCTGTATACACTAAAAGCATTTCTGGATAACAATTTACCACTTTCCAGAGCGGATTTCCTACAAATGTATGAATCAAACAAAGAATATTACTTCGTTATGGGTCCAACTAAAAGTGGCTGAATATCCCCAATGCTAAACTTATTGCAAAGAGATTTTCTTTTTTAATTCCAAAAGTTCATCCCTGAATTGGGCTGCTGATATAAAGTCGAGCTCTTTTGCGGCCTTTTTCATTTTCTCTTCTGTCGCCTTGATCAGATCTGCAATTTGATCCTTATTCATATATTTCACCAACGGATTAGCAGCTACAGTTGCTTTATCCGGGTCTACATAATATTTTGTCTTATGACCGCGAACATCCAAAACAGATTGCTGGTTTAATATTTCTTCTTTTGACTTAAATATGGTGGCCGGAATAATGCCATGCTTATCATTGTATTCCATTTGCTTTGACCTTCTACGATGGGTTTCATCCATGGTGATTTGCATGGAATCGGTTACCTTATCTGCATAAAATATAACCAGACCCCCGGCATTTCGTGCTGCCCTGCCTGCCGTTTGTGTCAGTGATCGTGCATTGCGTAAAAACCCCTCTTTATCTGCATCGATGATCGCTACCAGCGACACTTCCGGCAAATCCAGTCCCTCTCTCAATAAATTGACACCTACCAATACATCAAACCCTCCCAACCTAAGATCTCTGAGAATCTCAACCCTGTCCAGCGTATCCACCTCAGAATGTATGTAAGACACCCTTATACCCAGCTTATTCAGATATTGGCTAAGCTCTTCAGCCATTCTCTTTGTCAGTGTGGTGATCAACACTCTTTCTTCCCTTTCTACACGAATATGGATTTCTTCAATCAAATCATCAATTTGGTTGATACTGGGCCTGACTTCTATAGGAGGATCTAATAATCCGGTAGGTCTGATGAGTTGCTCCACCACCCATCCACCGGTTTTCTCAAGTTCATAGTCACCGGGAGAGGCGCTTACATATATAACCTGATGGATCATTCCTTCAAATTCTTCAAAACTCAAAGGTCTGTTATCCAATGCCGATGGAAGCCTGAACCCGTGATTGACCAAATTGATCTTTCTTGCGCGATCGCCTCCCCACATACCACGTACCTGTGGAAGGGTTACATGACTTTCATCGATGACCATAAGGTAGTCATCCGGAAAATAATCCAAAAGACAAAATGGTCTGGTGCCCTGTTTTCGACCATCAAAAAACCGGGAGTAATTTTCAATCCCATTGCAATAACCCAATTCCCTGATCATTTCCAGGTCAAACTGAACACGTTCTTTTATTCTCTTTGCTTCGATATAACGCTTTTCCGCTTCAAAAAACTTTTCATGGGCAAACAGTTCATCTTCTATATCATGGATGATCAGTTTTAAACGGTCTTTCGGAGCAATGTATAAGTTAGCAGGATAAATTGCAGCATGCGTCATTGATTGAATTCTCTTTCCGCTTGCAATTTCAATTTGATCAATATTTTCAATTTCATCACCAAAAAAAGTAATCCTGTATCCATATTCCACATAGGGTAAGTGAACATCGACCGTATCTCCCCTCACCCGGAAGGTACCTCTTTTAAAATCAGTCTCTGTTCTGGAATACAAACTTTCAACTAATCTGTACAGAAAAGCATTACGGTTGATTTTTTGCCCTTGTTCCACCCGAATGATTCCGGTGGCATAATCTTCCGGATTACCCATTCCATATATACAGGATACCGAAGAAACAATAATGATATCGCGTCGACCCGACAGCAATGAGGAGGTAGCCCGTAACCGCAGCTTATCTACTTCTTCATTGATAGACAAATCCTTTTCAATATAAGTATCCGAATACGAGATATAAGCCTCCGGTTGATAATAATCATAATAGGAAACAAAATACTCTACTGCATTCTCCGGGAAAAATTCCTTAAACTCAGAATAAAGCTGAGCTGTCAACGTCTTATTATGGGTCAATACAAGCGTAGGTCTTTGCACCTGCTGTATGACATTGGCTATGGTAAATGTTTTACCGGAACCCGTCACCCCTAATAATACCTGATCCCTTATACCCTCATTTAAACCGGCCGACAATTCCCTGATGGCCTGTGGTTGATCTCCGGTAGGTTCGTATTTTGAAGTAAGTTGAAATGCCATAAAATTGATATATGCTTATTCCTGAAAAAAATAATTATAACCCATAGGAATAGATATCCTATATAATAAATATAGCTGAAGAACCACTAGTTACCATATGGGTTTCAGATCGCTTATTTTTGCACTTATCCATTGCAGGTCATTCTCCTCAGAAAGCACTTCAATACTGTGGTATGGCTTATTGGGAAACAATATATCTGTCATTACAGTTCTTCCCTTCTCAGCAAACCATTCAATCGAAGAATGATCTACATATATTAGCCAATCCAGTGTATCGTGTTGATGTTCTACCGGAGCATAATGAATACCTGCGAAGGATGGATGGAAGCCCACTTCACCCGAATACCTCCTGTCAATAAAGTAAGCATTTCGGGTAGAATCAAAACCGACCATTACGAATTCTTCTTCTTGATTTGAAAACTTGATAGTAATGCTTCCACTTTGAGGTTTTTTCAACTTCAAATGAATTTTGAACAATGAATTTTGATTAGGTTGCTTATATCCTTTACTCAGGTCGGAAGGATTAATTTCATTTTCATCGATTTCCAATTCGGCTAATTCACTCACAGGCAACGACCGCAGCCGATATTTACCATTTTCAAAGTGTAAAGAAAATGATCTTGGAAGTGTCATCGCACTTCGCCATGGATGAGTAGGTACAACCTGTGCATAATCCCAATTACTCATCCATCCTATACCGATTGTGCGTCCATCAGTTGTCCCTGACCAGGTGACCAGGGCATAATTATCCGTTCCATAATCCAGCCAAAGCTGTTGATCAATATTTCCATGAAAAGTAAGTCCATCAAAATCTCCAATAAAATAACCTGTACCTGTTCCAATATTGGGTGCTCCCTGTTGAATGCTTACGATGAGTATCCACTTTTGCTCGCCGGTTTCTTCCACAATTAAAGGAAACAGATCAGGGCATTCCCATAACCGTGTATCACCTTCGATTCCAAATTCACCGGTATACTCCCATCCAAGAAGATCCCTTGAGCGATAAAACATCACCCTGTCATACACTGCCAATACCATGATCCAATGTCCTGATGGGTCATGCCAAATGACTTTAGGGTCCCTGAAATCCCTGATTCCCGGATTTTTAACTATGGGATTTGCATTGTATTTTATAAAAGTTTGCCCCCCATCCAATGACCATGCTAACGATTGATATTGATAGTCGTTTCTTCCTTCTTTTTCTTTTCCATCGTGATGGTGGGTAAAAAAAGCAAGCAACGGAATCTTTCCATCCCTTCCTAAGCCACTGGTATTATGGAAATCCATTACAGCGCTCCCTGAAAAAATCCAACCCAGACTATCCGGGTATAAGGCCACAGGCATATGTTCCCACTGAACGAGATTCCTGCTAACGGCATGTCCCCAATGCATTGGCCCCCATACGGTCGAATCAGGATAATATTGATAAAACAAATGGTATTGACCATTGTAATATACCATTCCATTAGGATCGTTCATCCAGTTTGCCGGTGGACTAAAATGATACTGGGGTCGAAACTTTTCCTGATACGAAGCCCATTTTTCTTTGTCCTGTTGATTAAAATTGCAACCAAAGTAGAAAACCAACCAAAAGAATAGCGAACATAAATAAAAGTATCTCATCATTTCATTTTTTGTAAAGGTGCAGAATGGCTTTACCAGAAATTTCATCATTGACCCAAAACTAAAGGATATTCATCAAAACATAGCTTGAAGCTAAAAGAATAAATCACTTTCATCATGTAGACAACCTCTGCCGGATAAAAAATTGTGAATTACAAATTGCACAAATGCCATGAACACCAAAACTCATTCATACAAATCTGAACTGAGATACCGGTCTCCCCGGTCACAAACGATAAATACAATCAATCCTTCAACTAAATCCTTTGCCATTTGTAAAGCAACATGACAAGCCCCACCACTGCTCATTCCCCCCATGATGCCTTCCTCTTTTGCCAATCTTCGTGCTGTAACCACCGCTTCCTTTTCCGATACTTCCAGAATACGATCCACCCGCTCCTCTTCAAATATTCCCGGAAGAAATTCAGGAGTCCACCGCCGTATGCCCGGTATTGATGATCCCTCTGTAGGTTGAGCACCTATGATCTGAACAGAAGGCTTTAAATTCTTTAAATAAGCAGACACCCCCATGATGGTGCCTGTGGTACCCATGGATGATACAAAATGTGTGACTTTCCCCCCTGTATCCCTCCATATTTCCGGACCGGTAGTTCGAATATGTACATTAGGATTGGCAGGGTTATCAAACTGGTTTAACAGGAAATATCCTTTTTGCTCTGCCATTTCCAAAGCCAGTTCTCGTGAATATTCAATGGTTCTGTCCGCAGGTGTCAGGATAATGTCCGCACCATAGGCCCGCATCGTTGTGACCCGCTCGGGGGTGGAATTATCCGGCATAATCAGGGTGACACCAATTCCATATTGTGAAGCAATCATAGCGATAGCGATTCCTGTATTGCCACTGGTGGCTTCTACAATTCTGTCCCCTTTCTTTAATGCTCCTCGTTCGATGGCATCAGTGATCAATCCATTAGCGGTACGGTCTTTAACACTTCCTCCCGGATTTTGGCCTTCCAGTTTTGCCCAAATTTCGACTTCCGGGTTATTCCATAAATGCTGAAGCCTGACCATCGGTGTATTTCCTATCAATTGCAGCACATTCATAGCGCCATGGATTTAAAAACGATGGTTTCAGTATGATCATTGGTTTCATCATGCATGGAAGCTTTGTAGTATATTTTTGAATGGGGTTCGACACTTCGGGTCAGCCAAACGTTGCCTCCTATTACACTATGATGACCAATCAGCGTTTCTCCACCCAGGATGGTAGCTCCTGCATAGATCACCACATGGTCTTCAATGGTTGGATGACGTTTGACTTTAGCCATATTTTTGTCTACACTTAATGCGCCTAAAGTAACTCCCTGATATATTTTCACATGATTACCGATTTGCGTGGTTTCACCAATAACTACCCCTGTACCATGGTCTATGCAAAAGTGCCTTCCGATCGAAGCACCGGGATGAATATCAATACCGGTTTGGCTGTGGGCGTATTCAGTCATCATTCTGGGAAGGAAACAGATGTTTTTCTGTTCCAGTAGATGAGCAAATCTGTAAGCACAAATGGCAAGAAATCCGGGATAGGTTTTAATAACCTCAATACTGTTCTTAGCTGCCGGATCACCGGTATATAATGCTACCACATCATCCTGAAGCATTCCATACACTTCAGGGAGCCTTTCAAAAAACCAGGTCACCACATCCTGAGCTACTTTGGAATCTTCCTCTCCATTCTGGCATATCATTGTGTATAATGTGCCTTTTAATTTATTCAATTCCTCTTCTATGGCTTCGGTAGTTTTCAAACTTTTATTACCATAATCGGGAAAAAGCAGATGAATGAGGTCATTGAGAAATGCGATGACTTCTTGCCTTCCGGCACAGGGCGTTTTCTGGCTGTGCTTAATTGCTAATTCTTGTATCCATTGATGATTATTCATGTCAAGCCATTCTATACTTTTATGCTAAAAACAAAATCTTCCTTGTCCAATGGTTTTATAACAAAAATCCGGCCTAAAGGATTGTGTGATTTTGAATCAATCCAAAATAAATCATTTTTAAAAGTATCAAACATCTAAGCCGATTTTACTTCCCATTGCAAGTGAATCAATGATCTTTCATTGACTGAGATAATGGCACAATAGTCTCCGACAAATCTTCCAAACTTTTTCCTCTGGTTTCCGGCATAAAAATCAATACCCATAAAAGTTGGAAAACCATAAAAACGGCAAACCCGGCAAAGACCGGCCAGGGATTATCACGGAAGGCGTCGATCACTACCGGACCTAGCAGTGTTATCAATCCGGCAAAAATCCAATGAATGCTTGTACCAAAAGATTGTCCGCTGGCTCTAACCTTATTGGGAAATATCTCTGAAATGAATACCCAAATCACAGCGCCCTGACCCACCGCATGGGAAGCAATAAACATGAGTAAAAAAAACATAAGAAACAATGGATCGGAATCCGTATAAAAAGAAAAGGCCACCATAGCCAAACTCACAATATATCCCACAGAACCAATTTTCATCAAATATTTTCTTCCGCTGCGGTCAATGAGTATCATCCCGATCAGGGTGAAAAGAAGGTTGACCCCGCCAATCGAAATGGCATTGCTGAGTGATTCTTTGGAACCCAGACCACTTAATTCAAGAATCTCCGGAGCATAGTATAAGATGAAGTTAATGCCGGACCATTGATTGAAGAAAGCTATGAAAAAAGCAAGAGTGATCGGTTTGCTATATGTTTTTGAAAAAAACCTACCTTTTTCCTTTACTACAGAAAGACCGATATCTTCCAACGTTTTTTCCACGTCGCTCACCCCTAATTCAGATATAATCGCTCTGGCATTATTTTTATCTCCTTTGTATATAACCAGCCATCGAGGGCTTTCAGGTACAGTCATCACCATCAAAGTATAAGCCAGCGCCGGAATGGCTTCAACGCCTAACATCCACCGCCAGTCGTGGCTTCCACCCAATCCTGAAAGTAAAAAATTTGATACAAATGCACAGAGGATTCCAAACACAATCATAAACTGGTAAAGTGCTACCAGTTTCCCCCTTTCCCGTGCCGGGGCAATCTCTGAGATATATGTCGGAGCAGCTACCGATGATGCACCAACTCCTATCCCCCCAACGAATCGGAAAAATGAAAACAAATAGGGATCCTGAGCCAAAGCGGAACCAACCGCTGAAGCAGCAAACAGAATCCCAATCCAAAACAGAGTTTTCTTTCTCCCTAACCGGTCACAGGGAATACCCCCGAAAACAGCCCCCAATACCGTTCCCCACAAGGCCATAGACATAATGAAAAATCCATGAAAAAACGGAGTGGTATTCCATAAAGCTTTAATGGGCAGATTGGCCCCTGATATCACCACGGTGTCAAAACCAAACAGAAAGCCGGCCAGAGCAACGGTAATGCTCCAAAATTTGAGTTTACGCGTCATAGGATATGATTTTTATACATGATTCCATTTCCGTAAAGCTAATCTCTTTCTGTAATGTAAAGTATTTATCTGCTCCTCTTTCTGCTTTTTGAAGCTCCCTTTTCTCTCTTCATTGACTACCTCCTTCATGAAATCAGACCCCAATCTTTATACTGCTCCCTATGTTTTGAAAAATAACGGTGAATACCGACATGTTCAATGTGTGACAAAAAGGGATCCTTTTCTAAAACTTTCTTCGCGCTCAGTCGAGCCAACCTGAGCAGTTCCTGGTCTTCAGACAGATTGGCCAACCGGAATTCCACAGCGCCACTCTGCCGGGTTCCACCAATGTCTCCAGGACCTCTGAGCATCATATCCACCTCAGCAATTACAAACCCGTCATTGGTTTTTACCATAGTGGAAATCCTTTCTTTAGCATCGTCCGACAGTTTGTAGCCGGTCATCAGGATGCAATACGACTGATCTCCACCTCTGCCTACTCTGCCCCTCAATTGGTGCAACTGAGACAAACCAAAGCGTTCGGCATTTTCAATGACCATTACACTGGCATTGGGCACATTCACGCCAACCTCAATCACTGTAGTAGCAACCATCATATGGGTCTTCCCTTCAACAAATCGCTTCATCTCCAATTCTTTTGCTTCCGCTTTCATCTTGCCATGTACAATACTGATATGGTAGTCCGGCCTGGGAAATACCTGCAAAAGTCGCTCATACCCATCCTGGAGATTTCGCAAATCGAGAACTTCAGACTCTTCAATCAATGGGAAGACCACATAAATCTGGCGACCCAGTCCCATCTGGTGCCTGAGAAATTCATATACTTTGGGTCTGGCAGCATCACTTTTATGTATCGTCTTAATATCTTTACGTCCCGGAGGCAATTCATCAATGATCGATAAATCGAGATCACCATATCGTGTCATGGCCAGCGTGCGGGGAATAGGAGTGGCCGTCATCACCAGAATATGCGGAGCTAATTCAGTATTCTTCTCCCACAACTTAGCTCGCTGGTTCACACCAAACCGGTGCTGCTCATCGGTAATGGCAAGTCCCAGATTTTTGAATACCACCGGGTCTTCAATGAGGGCATGCGTCCCAATCAGGATGTGTATATCCCCATGCCTCAACAAATTCAATAATTCTTTTCGAGTATTTCCTTTTACACTTCCCGCCAAAAACGCTACCCGCAAACCCATACCCTTTACATAGGCAAGTATGGATTCGTAATGCTGTCTGGCAAGAATTTCTGTAGGTGCCATCAGGCAAGCCTGAAAGTTGTTGTCAATAGCCAGAATCATTGACATCAAAGCGACCATGGTTTTACCGCTTCCTACATCCCCCTGCAGGAGGCGATTCATCTGAATCCCTGAACCCAAATCCTGCCTGATTTCACGGATCACTCTTTTCTGAGCATGGGTTAATTCAAAAGGAAGGTAGTTGTGGAAGAAAGCATGAAAAAAATGCCCTACTTTTTCAAAAACATGGCCTTTAATGTTCTTTTTCCGGATGGTTTTTATCCGAAGTAATGCCAACTGATTGAAAAACAGCTCCTCATATTTCAACCGTGTTCTCGCCCGGGTCAGCTCCTGATCATTGGCAGGAAAATGAATTCCCCTTAATGCCTCCCATATTGAATATAAATTCAATTCATTTCTTAGATAGCGGGGAAGATAGTCATCCACATCGGAAGCACTCAGGCGTGAGAATAAATGAGCAGTAATCCGTTTACGGGCCTTCCCTCCGAGACCCATTTGATCCAACCTTTCAGTAGATCGGTATACGGGATCAAATTTCAGGTTGTCTTGCAATGCCTTTGGGTCTGCCACCTCGATTTCCGGATGGACCATACTTTTCCTCCCTTTGAATACACTAACCTTCCCATAGAGTGTGTATTCACGGCCAGGCACCAGCATTTCACTGATCATCTTTACTTTCTGAAACCAATTCAACTCTAAAAATCCCGTCCCATCCTGAAACATACCCGAAAGCCTGTACCCTCTCTTTCCTTTTATTTTTTGCAGGCTGACCAATTTACCCCTGAGATATACCGTTTCCGAATCGTACCGGATATCTTTAATGAAATTGT
>DAOLDB010000020.1:0-62379 GCA_035327565.1 Saprospiraceae bacterium | reverse complement strand
TTGTTAACGAAGTTGAGCGGGTTTTGGATTTCGTGGGCGATGCCGGCGGTGAGTTCACCCAGGGAGGCCATCTTTTCTGATTGAATCAATTGCCGCTGAGTAGACTTCAGGTCTTCCAGCGTTTTTTCAATCTGTTGGTTGGCTGATTCCAGTCTGGTGAAATCTTCATATCGGGCATAAGCTGTTGCAAAAGCATCAGCAAGTAATTCAACCAATATCAAATGATCTTCATTCAATTCATTATTGTTGCCTACATACAACATACCTTGGGCAAAGGGAATGAAATGCAGCCACAAATGGAGTGGTGCCTCCTCACCTGCCATATATTGTTTTTCTTGCTGAAGTTGTCCTTGCTGAATCAGGGTTTGCACCCAAGCTTGGAAATCCTCACGCACCCAATGTATTTTATATACCTGCTGTGCACGCCAACTTGTCACTGCGTCATCCGTAAGTTCCGAACTACCAAAGGGCAAATGCAACCTGGCAATAGACTTACCTTCAGGTGTAGAAAGATATACATCCACAATAGAATTGTTTTCATGCACTATGAAGATTCCGCAGCGGAAAAAGGGCACGCCCAGGGTAGTTAATTCATTCCAAATCAGTGGTGTGATACGTTGCAGGTCTTCCGTGGTTCGCATACTTGCAATTTCTCCTCGCACCCTTTCAATGGAAGCTCGGCGTATTGCTTCAAGGGCATTGAATTCAGCTTTTTTAAGGTCGGCAAATCTACGGTATGCGAGGCCAAACACATTGGCAAACCTGCGAAGTAATTTGCATGAGTTTTCATCAGGGGCATCTCTGGTGACCATCAATAAAGCTCCTCCTGCAAAATCTGCAAAAGACCAGAATGATTTCAGATCTTCCAAATTTATTTTCTGCACCTGTCCGATCAGTTTGTTTAAAACTTCAGGGTATTGAAATTTCAGAAATGATAACCATTGCTCTAACTTTTCTCCTTCATTTATAATGGTATAATCCTGGCGGCTAGAGTAATAAGCTTCCAGCGCTTCTTCGATGATTAAATATCCTTTTTTGGGTATATTGGCTGAAGTTTCAAGTATATCTCCCTCCGCGTCAGGTGGTTTAATTGCAGCCCATGCATATATCATATCTGGTGATTCATCATACAAATGGATCACACAGGTTTCAAGATCTTTCTGCCCAAGAATACCCATTTGCCTTCTCAATTCATGAACCACTTCTTTTAGCTCTTGTGATGTGTGCATAGCCATAGCTCGGGCTCTTACACGCTCGAGAGCAATTTCTATCTGTGCTTCCCTGGCTTGTGCTTCGGCTTTTTCCAGGTCAAGGAAGCGGGTATATGATTGTTCGAAAACATTGGCAAATCGTTTAAGTATTCTATTCTGTATATCAGTATAAGGAATAGCCTTGATATTGCTTATCGTCAATGATATGTGTTTAGTAAAGACTATTGAGCGGGCAAGTCCCTTTCCTTCTGATTCATATTTATTTTTATATCCTATACCATGCTTATTAAGTGCTGATAAACTATAAAAGTGCTCCAGAGCCTCTAAGAAATCTTGGTTGCTTATTATGTCATTCAAAAAACTTTTACCTTGCCTGAGGGTTTCAACAGGCCGGTCAAAAAGTGGATTCCTGATTGCAGGAACGCGAAGAATTTCTGGGTATGTAAATTCAGGTGTTGCAAGCCACATTACCCACTCTTTTGTAGACCCCAGGTAATTGAAATTGGCCATATCGATATCAAATCCCAGATCAATGAGTTGTTTCATTACTGTGGTGATCACTTCCTTTAATTCTAAGCTGGAGTGCATGGCCATTGCTCGTGTTCTCACCCGTTCGAGAGCAGCTTCTATCTGGGCTTCCCTGGCCTGTGCTTCGGCTTTTTCCAGGTCGAGGAAGCGAGTGTAGCACTGATCAAAAACGTATGCAAATCTCTTTAATATAACTGATTCATCATCGGAAAGCGTTTTTCCACTAAAACTGAAAATTTGTATCCATGAGTTTTTCGTCCCGGCTGCAGATATGGTGAAATTCTTTTGACCCAAAACATAAGCCTTTCTTTCTTCCGGAAGGTTTTTAAAATCCGATTTTGTGAATAGATTATTCAGGTATTTATTTTTTTCTTCCAATGAATAAGATTTTGAAAAATAATCCATACCTGACTCATATGCCTGTGAAAGCTCTTTTGATACCTGATCCTCCATGAGCCATGGAACTACAAAACTTTGGGTATAGTCAAATGAATTACTGGCATTCCATGAAACTACTGACTTGCGGTCTTTTGATGGGATGCATATATTGGCAATATTCATACCAATCCCTAATTCATCTAACTTTTGTAATATTACTTTTATTAACTCACCCAGTTCTTCACTTTTATGCATGGCAAGTGAACGACTTCGGACTTTTTCCAATGCCGCCTCGATTTCCAACTCCCGGTTTTTTTCAACAAGTTCGGCAGTTTTTTCAGCAATCAAAAGTTCAAGTTCTTTTGCTTTATCTCTCCAGCTTTCTATTCCCCAGGTATCCTTTTGACTCTCCACCTGTTCAGGCTTGGAACCATGCCAGTGAATCACTTTCCATTGATTTTCACTATAGTTTAAGATCACTGAAAACCGGATATACATTTCAAATAACTCCTCATTTGTATTTAAATACATGTAAACATCATCTGCAAATACTGCTGTATTTCCGTCTTCTGTGGTGTAATGAGAAACCGGCTCTATTCTCCATGAGATATTCATGCCCTGGCTTTGTTCCCTCTGGATCTCAATCAGTTTCAATACGCTTTTTATACCTTGACACTTTTCATCCATAGCCGTTCCAAATCCAAAAATTTTTTTATCAACCAAGGTGTGGATTGTGCCTGGATCATTGCTATTTAAGCCTATTTCCATAAACTGCCGGTATGTGCTGATCATGGATTTTTTCTTCGCATTTTCCATCTGATGATTATACAATGGGAATTGAAATAATAAATGTTGTTCCGGTCTTTCCGGTATTTATGCTTTCACCAACGCTGCTCTCCACTTTCAATTCGCCTCCATGCCCTTTAGTTACAATATCATACGCCAGAGACAATCCCAATCCCGTACCCTGACCCGTTGGCTTTGTAGTGAAAAAGGGCTGGAAGATTTTGTCCTTGATATGGTCAGGAATTCCGTTTCCATTATCACAAATGAATATTTCAATCTTGTCACCATGACTCTTTGTGCTTACAGTGACGGTAGGAATATATTTGTTATTATTAGATGCATCCTGAATTTGAGATTCATTTCGATTAAGAGACGTATTGAAATGATTCTCTTCGGGGGTATTTGATTTTTGATATACAGCATAAAAGGCATTATTGATGATATTTAGAACCACTCTTCCAATATCCTGTGAAACGATATTTGCCTCAGGAAGGTCTGGATCGAATCGGGTTTTGAAGATTGCATTAAAACTCTTGTCTTTTGCGCGATAGCCATGATAAGCAAGTCGCAGGTACTCATCGCATAAAGCATTGATATCAGTGAGTTCTCTTTTGCCGTCGGATTTGCGACTGTGGCCCAGCATGCCTTTGACGATAGCAGCGGCTCGCTGTCCATGGTGATTGATTTTCTCCATGTTGAGTTGGATATCAGTGGCAATCTCTATAGCCGATTGCCAATTACCAACTGCCAACTCTTCGTTCATCTCTTCTATGAGTTCAATACTGACTTCACTAAAGTTGTTGACGAAGTTGAGTGGGTTTTGGATTTCGTGGGCGATTCCTGCTGTGAGTTCTCCCAATGATGCCATTTTTTCAGATTGGATGAGTTGGGATTGAGTGGCTTTTAATTCTGATATTGTATTTTCTAATTCATTTTTACCTTTTTCCAATTTTATAAAATCTTCATAGCGAGCATACGCTACTGAAAATGTATCTGCCAAAGACTGAATCAAATGGATTTGATCTTCCACTAACTGACTTTGACTGCCCACATATAGCATGCCTTGCTTAAATGGAATGAAATGAAGGTTAAGATATTGAAATGGCCGATCAGAAGAATAATATTGTTCCGTTTCATCGATTTGTCCATGAATAAGCAACGACTGTATCCATGATCTAAACTGGCTTTCATCCCATTTTTCCAGATAGATCTGATTCTGCTTCCAATTTTCATAGACACTACTTGTTATCTCTGACTGTTCTATATCTAAATGGAGCACCGCTAAAGATTTTCCCTCAGGAGTAGAGAGGTAAGCATGGATAAGTTTTTCTTGTTCATGGACAATAAAAACTCCGCAACGTATAAAATCCAGTTCAAAAGTTACTAATTCTTTCCAGATGAGAGGAGTGATATTATTTAAGTCACTCGAATTGCGCATGGAGGCAATTTCTGCCCTTAATCTTTCCATGGAAGACTTCTGCAAAACTTCCAGGGTTTGTTTTTCTGCATCTTTTAAATCGAGAAACCGCAAATAAATCTGACCAAATGCCTGAGCAAACTGAATGAGAATATTACATTCTTCCTGATTGAGTTCCTGACGGGTTACTACATTCAATGCACCATGAGAAAAGAAAAAAGAATAATAAAATTCTTCATCATTATAGGAAATATTTTGCATAAGGGCCAGATAGGTAGACATCATTTGATAATACTCAAAGACCTCACTACCTTTCAATCTTGTACATATAAATGGTTTATTTTCTTTTCTTGCATATATGATTTTTTCGTATACAGGATGAATATAAAGACTGAAATAATCTAGGATCTCAACAATTTCATCACTGTCGGATACTGTGGTCAACCAATGTTCCATTGCGTTATTCTCATCCAATAGGCCAACACCGGTTCGGATCGCATTAATTCCTAATTCCTTTAATTGTTGAAGAAGTAATGTAGAGGTTTCTGCGAGTTCTTTGCTATTGCGCATTTTGAGTGTCCTTTCCCGAACAAATTCTAATGCATGCAAAATTTTCAAGTCCCTGTTTTTACTTTGGAGTTGAAAGTTCAATTCTTCTATACTCTTTTCAAGGTGGTAGCATTTTGATTTTAATACATTTTCTTCTTCTTTTTTCATATTCTGTTTTGCTCAAAAATTATTCATTGCAAATTATGCTTCGTTCATCTAATTACATGCATTTTTAATTCATTTTATACTTTTAAATAAGAGGAAAAGATTGTTTTAGTAACATAAAGATTATGTTATAAAACAGAGGAGTGAAAGTTATTAAAAACAATAGCGCACCTGAACAAACACAGGGATATTCATGAGGAAAATTTTCTTTCCAATGCTATTCAGCAGTTGAGGGCTCAATAATGTTAGCTACTCTGGTTACACTATTGGCCGGAAATCCACCAAGCCTTGCATGCTCTAAAATCAATTCCTCGCTGGGAGCTAAATAAATACAATATATTTTATCTCCCGCCACATAACTATGAATCCATTGAATATCTGTGCCTAATTTACATAGCACATCATTTGATTTTTGGGCTATGGATTTTAGCGTTTCAGGAGAAAAGGTGCCCGCTTTAGGAATCTCTCTTTCAATGATAAACTTTGGCATAAGTCACAAATTTTAATGTTAAAAAGAAAAATGTCGCCCAATTAAAAGTTTGCTAAATACTTATTGTAAATCTAAATATTTTTTTCAAATCAATTTAATTATAAAATATAAAGTAGATAATGTCTGATTTTTGTAAAAACAAAAATAAGCTTTTATTTCATTCGAATTAAAAATATTTTGATCCTAAAATACCTTATTAAACTCATAATTATCAATCATGAGCGATTTAGACAATGGGTAGCTGAATGATAAATTCTGTCCCTTCTCCTTCCTTACTTATTACCTTTAGTTCTCCCCCATGTGCGCTAACAAAATCATATGCCAAAGATAATCCCAGTCCCGTGCCCTGCCCGGCAGGCTTTGTAGTGAAGAATGGCTGAAAGATTTTGTCTTTTATGTGGTCTGGGATCCCGTTAGCATTGTCTTTTATTGATATTTCAATTCTGTCATCCAGGTTTTTTGTGCTTACGGTGACGGTAGGAGTGTATTCAGGTTTTAGTTTTTGGTTGTCCATTTCCCCGCCCCCTAAAGAGGTGTCTGCCAACTTTACATTTTTACTTCTTTCATTTATGGCATAAAATGCATTATTAAAAATATTCAGTACTACTCTACCAATATCTTGAGGGACTGATAATAATTTTGGCAATGCAGGATCGAAATGGGTTTCTAATTTAGCATTGAAGGTTTTGTTTTTTGCACGATAGCCGTGGTAGGCTAATCGGAGGTATTCATCACATAAATCATTGATATCGGTGAGTTCTTTTTTACCATCGGATTTACGACTATGCTCGAGCATCCCTTTTACAATGGAGGAAGCACGCTGTCCATGGTGATTTATTTTCTCCATATTTTGTTTGATATCATTGGCTATTTCTACAGCTGAATGCCAACTACCTGCTTCCAACTCTTCGTTCAATTCATCAATGAGTTCTTTACTGACCTCGCTGAAGTTATTGACAAAGTTTAGTGGGTTTTGAATTTCGTGCGCGATGCCGGCAGTGAGCTGGCCGAGGGAAGCGAGTTTTTCTTGTTGGATAAGCTGATCCTGTGTGTTTTTTAAGTGTAGTAACGCTTTCGTTAATTTTAAGTTGGCATAGCTTTTTTGTTTAAAAAAATAGAAAAGAAAACCTAAAATGGCAAAAGCTATCCCTAAAAATGTAAGTAAAAAATAATTCCTGATTTTATTACGATATAATACTTGTTCTTTCTCAAGCTGGTTGAGTCTGAATTGTTCACTCAATTGAAAATGTTGAAAATCTGCAAGGTTTTTAAGCTTTACTATATGAATGCTGTCATTAGCCTCTTTTGCAAGTAAGAGATAGTGTGTTGCGCTGTCCTGTTGTTGTATAGTTTTATAGATAGTGTAAAGATTTTCATAAGCATGGCCTATATGAATGTTAAGTGCATCAAAACTGTTAATAATTCTAAATCCATTGAGCGCTTGATAGCCGTGATGCAGACTATTTCCAATCATCCCATTTTCATAAGCGCTTCTTGACAATCCGTACTGATTGATTACGATTCCTGGAAAATTCTCTACGGTTTCTGCTAATTTCAGGCCTTCGGTGAAATGTGTTTCTGCATCTCCGGCTTTGCCTAATTTCAACAATATTAACCCATGAATATACTTTGAAAAGGGTATATTTTTTTGGTTTTCTATGTGATCAGACAAAGCTATCGATCGATCAGAATAAATAAAAACCGAGTCAAGTTGTTCTTTGTATAAATAGTAAATGGCAAGGCCATCATATGCATAGGAAAGGTGCTCTGTATCATTATTTTCTCTGGCAATGTTGATCACTTCATGATAATATTCCATTTGCAGATCATGATTGCCGGTTACCCCCATCAAGTGGCCAAAATTAAAATATAGATTTGCCAGAATTCTCAACCTTTGATCTCTTGGATTTTTTCCATGGGATAAATTCCAAAAATGTAATTCATTGCCAGGATCTGTCAGAACTTCATTTGCTGCCAGATAATTTTCTAATGATAGGCGATATTGACCAGAATTCATATAAATAAAAGCCAATGATCCCAGATTTATACCTTCCTCCATTCTTTTCCCATTGGCTATAGCCAATTCCAACCTCTTGGTAACATAGTAAATAGAAGAATCGATATAGGCAGGATAGTGTTGGAGTAACTTTGAGGAATAATCCTGATAAAGCAGGGAATCTGTGAAACCGGGATCAGATGGGCCTAATGGAGATCTCTCCGCTTTAGTTTGTAGAAATACTCCATAGAAAAATATTGATATAAAGAAAAATCTATATATACCCAATTCGCTCATTGAGGTAATATACATAAAATTTTATGAAAATCCAATGAAATAATATGAGGAATTTCAAATTACCAGCTTCCCCCGCCACCTCCGCCAAAACCACCCCCAGAACTACTACCAAAACCACCACTGCCACCCTGGGAAGAGGGAACAGAAGAAAATACAGAATTGATTACAGCCACATTAAATGCATCAGTAAATGTTGTATAATTACCTGTCGACCGTCGCCCGGATGAATCAGCAAGAATAAACCAGGCCGGAGCGTAATTTGTGACCCCTTGCTTTGCCATTACAATTGACCAGGATTTGTCTATACCAAACGCTACAACATAAGGGTAAATAAAATCCAGATAACCGGGGTCCTTTTCCGTCAGCCGGGCAATATCTTCTGCAGGTGGATTCTCTAAAAATTTTTTCAGTCCGACCATTTTCTGGTGTAATTCTCTCCCTTCTTCTGAAAACCTGGGCGGAAGGAATCGAAAAACAAGAATGGCAAAACCAATCAAAATCGTTAATATACCGCTCAAAATCCAGCCTTTCAATATCATTAACAAGGTGCCGCCTATAAAGAATCCAATAAATAATACCAGATTCCAATTGCTTTTGAAGTATGCCATGGCTTCCCTATTGTAAAGTCTGGGTTCAGTAACTTCACGGTGCAATGCTCTTTTGGTAGCCGAAAGCACAGAATAAAATTTATGTTGCAGATCGGATAGAAATACCTGTGATCTGCTTTCAAATAGACCATTCCACAGAATCTTTTCATACTCCGGTGTATGAACGGGCAACTCCCCTTTTTTGATAAAATAAATATCCTGTTGCCCTCGGGAGTCAGGAATGGAGCTGACTTCAACAAGGCCCTGATAACCCCACTGGGGTATCAGGCTGATCACATCACGGTTATTGGCAATATAGTCATAAAAAGTACCCACTTCAGCGGCTGTCATTCCTTTTGGAGGATAATACTGAATTTCATAGTTGTCTTTGTCTTTGATATTTACACCAAACCGATAATAAGCAAGGAAGAGAAGAGCCAAAAGTGAAGCTGGAATAATTGAAAAAATATCTTTAAATGGATGAAGCAATTTATCATTCCCATGGCTTTTTTTATCAACTAAAGCAGGTTGATCCACATACCCCTTCGGAAGTTTAACTGCGACAGTCAACCCTTCACCAGTAGCTAATGAAACTTGCATTCTCCCTTGAATATAGCGACCGGTTTTGAGCATAGATGCATCCTGCCGTGTTTCTCCCTTTTTTCCTGAAGAGAATACAATGTCCTCATCAGGAATAATGGTATGGTCCGGTAATTGAATTCTGTAAGAAACAAATTCAATAGGAACAGGCCATTCGTTACCGGTAATATTCCAATTAAATTCAATATGCTCATCAAGAAAAAGAAAAGCTCCTACTGCTGTGTATTCAATGTTATATTTTTGGCTTCCTGTAATCCATTTATTGGGATCGCCAATCCGAATCTCAAGGACGCCTTTTTTTCTGGATACTTTAAAGGGATGGTCTGTAACCTTTATATAATTGAGTCCTATAGTATAATTTTCCCCATTTATTCTATATCTAAATGGTATGGTTCTGAAAATTCCCCTTCTGTTTTCAAAGAAAAATACATCAATTTCTTCTTTTACCCTGAATGATCCATTTTGTAATATCTCTATGTCAACATGAAAATTTATTATTTCAAAATCATTGCCTTTGAGCGTGCAAACACAACAATAACTGAATAGAAATAATATGATAACTGTTTTGAGAGATAAAGAAATGGGCTTCATCATTTCTAATAATTTTATTTTCTTCAAAATTACAATAACCCATTATGAATTGCAAAAGACCTGAACTTCAATTAGACTATTGAATTACTAGAAACGACCAAATGTCTTAAAGAATGAATTGATAGAGTAATACCATAGGACGATTATTCTTCTTCTGAAGCCATGGCCGGAGACACCGCACTTGCTTTCTGTTCTTTTATCCTAGGCTTCAAAAAGAATTGTCTGTGAAAAAGGAGAATGGATATCACACCTACTGAAATAGCTGCATCTGCAATATTAAATACCGGTCTGAAAAACTGGAAGTGATTACCTCCTATCAAAGGCACCCAATCCGGCCAAAACGTATCAATCATTGGAAAATAAAACATATCGACTACTTTACCTTCCAAAAATCCCGCATAACCTCCCCCATCGGGAAAAAGTGTTGCCAGACCAGAATACATTGTGGATTCAGAAAAAATCAGGCCATAAAAAGCACTATCCAAAATATTGCCAATTGCCCCTGCAATAATGAGACTGAAACTGATAATCAGTCCCAGGGATTCGCCGGTTTTCATCATACTTCTCAATAACCATATCAACACTCCCACCATGATAATTCTAAAAATACTCAATACAAGTTTGCCGGTCTTTCCCCCGAAAGAGAGCCCAAATGCCATTCCTTCGTTTTCAACAAAATGAATTTTTGCCCAGGAAAGACCTAGCATATCAAATCCATCTCCGTAAGGTATATTGGTTTTTACATAAATTTTTAACCATTGGTCCAATATAACAATGATCAGAATGGTAATGATTACAATGTATTTTTTATTCAAAGCTTGATTATCTTGTCCGTGAATCAAAAAGATTACCCATTTTGACAAAAAAAATTCAAAGATATAAAAATGTTGAAAAGCGTGAATTTTGACATCTTGAATAAAATTTAAAATACCATTTGATTGGTGGAAAAATTACATACTATGAACATTCAAGTAATTCAGGAAAATGAAGATTGGATTGCTGTGAACAAACCTGCAGGAATGGCTGTGCAAAATGATCCTAATGAAGATTTCTCTCTCCTGCAATGGGTAGAAGAATATTGCCAGACTTCTCTCCACCTCATAAACAGGTTGGATAGACCAGTCTCTGGAGTTGTCCTTTTTGCAAAAAAAGTACGGGCATATCACAATTTCATGAATGAGTGGGCGAATAATGTTCAAAAGAAATATATCGCAGTCACTGAAGGAAAATGGAAAAATACACAAGGATTATTAGATAACAAAATAATAAAAGGCAGAAATAACAAAGCCATTCTGTCTGATTTTGGAAAAAATGCCCTTATCCAATATAAGGTTTTAAAAGAGCTGGACCACTATACAATACTGGAAGTGATATTGATTACAGGACGGTTTCACCAAATCCGGCTACAATTGTCATTGGCCGGACATCCCGTAAAAGGGGATGTAAAATATGGTGCCCGGCGCCGCAATCAGAGTAGACATATACATCTGCATTGTTATTCCATTCAGATCAGGGATCAAGTGAAAATTATGGCTCCATTGCCTCATGAAGATGCATTGTGGAGCCTTGTTAACAGATTAATCCACTGAAGAAATTTTCAAAAGCAGCTTGCTATAAAACAACCCACATTGAATATTTGTTAAATGATTCAGACAAAATACTGAAATGATTGCTGAATTAAGCTTAGCTAAAAATCGATTGGTAAAGAATGGATTCCTGAATCTCGAAGTAGATCCCACCCTGGATCTTTTTCGGGAAATTGAACAGATGAAAAAAGAAAAAAATGCCATCATTTTAGCTCATTATTATCAGGAATCTGAAATTCAGGATCTGGCCGATTACATTGGTGATAGCCTTGGGCTAGCCCAACAGGCAGCAAAGACAGATGCCGAAATTATTGTGTTTGCAGGAGTTCATTTTATGGCTGAAACTGCTAAAATACTTAGCCCTCAGAAAAAAGTACTGCTACCAGACTTGAAAGCAGGTTGTTCATTGGCAGATTCTTGCCCTCCGGATCTATTCAGAAAATTCAAGGAAAAATACCCCAATCATGTAGTGGTCAGCTATATCAATTGTACGGCTGAATTAAAAACTCTCACAGATATTTGTTGTACTTCTTCCAATGCTGAGCATGTCATCAGGAGTATACCAGAAGACCGGGGAATTATTTTTGCTCCTGATAAAAATCTAGGTGCGTACTTGCAGAAAATCACAGGGAGAGAGCTAGTCTTGTGGAATGGCACCTGTATGGTCCATGAAATATTTTCACAGGAAAAGATTGCCCAAATGCTATTCCAGCATCCCAATGCAAAATTTATTGCTCATCCGGAGTGTGAATCTCATATTTTGGAAAAGGCAGACTTTATAGGTTCGACCAGCCAATTATTAAATTTTACAAAAACCTCTGATGCACAAGTATATATTGTAGCCACTGAGTCAGGTATACTCCATCAGATGCAGTTGGCCAGCCCTGAAAAAGATTTTCTCCCGGCTCCACCGAATAATACATGTGCATGTAATGATTGTCCCCACATGAAGAGAAATACACTGGAAAAATTATACCTGTGCATGGAATATGAATTGCCTGAAATTCAATTGGAGAATTGGGTGATAGAAAAAGCAAGAGCCTGCATTGACAGGATGCTGGAAATCAGTGCAAAAGCCGGTTTATAGTTTTCCTGAATACCGGATCAAATACAATTGAAATTAAAAAAAACTTTCCAAGCTATTTCCATTGTAATGGGAAGGTTCTCAAAGGAATCAATCCTCCTGTCTTCGCTTAAGCCAAAAGCCAGAGAGACAGATTTGTGCTTGGATTTGTCAAATGAAATCAGCGGACGTCATGCCCATTTTCATCTTTTAATATAAAATCCTAAAGTTTTGTAACTGATCATATTCAAAATATCACAATATATCAGTACCTTTACCAACCCTTCTTACCTATTGTTGAGTCACTAAAAATACAGCGTATGCCCGATTTTGTCCATCTACACTGCCACACTCAATATTCATTGCTTGACGGTGCCTCCGATATTGGGGCTATGTTAGACAAAGCTGTCAAAGATGGGCAATCAGCTGTAGCTCTGACCGATCATGGCAATATGTTTGGAGCATTTAAATTTGTCAGTGAAGCAAAAAGCAGGAATATTAAACCCATCGTTGGGTGTGAATTTTATATGGTTAATAATCGCCATGAAAAGTCGTTTGAAAAATCAAAAGGAAAAAAAGATATTCGATATCATCAGCTCTTGTTGGCCAAAAATGCAAAAGGGTATACTAACTTATCAAAGCTATGTTCTCTGGGCTACATCCAAGGGTATTATTCTAAATATCCACGTATCGACAAGGCGCTGATAGTTCAATACAGGGAAGGTCTCATCGCCACTTCTTGTTGTTTGGGGGCAGAAATCCCTCAAACCATTCTTTCAGGGAACTTACAATTAGCAGAGGAAAAGCTTAGATGGTGGCTCGAACTCTTCGGTGATGACTTTTATATCGAATTGCAAAGACATCGAGGTTTGGAAGTTGTCGATCAAAAAGGAATGAGCCAGGAAGAAGTCAATCAGGTTTTACTCAATTTTGCTGCTAAATACCAAATCAAAACGATAGCCACCAATGATACTCATTATGTAGAAGAGGAAGATTGGCAATCTCACGATATATTACTGTGTGTGAATACAGCTTCTTTCCTTGAAGATAAAGAAAGGATGCGCTTTCCCAGTTCAGATTTTTACTTTAAAACTAAAAAGGAAATGGAGCAGTTATTTCACGATTTGCCCCAGAGCCTTGACAACACCCTTGAAATAGCGGATAAAATCAGCACCCTGGATCTTACCAGAGATGTACTTTTACCGGCATTTCCCTTGCCTAATGGAATAAAATCTCAGGAAGAATATTTACGCATTTTAACATTTGATGGAGCCAGAAGAAGGTATCCTAACATAACTCCCACCATAGAAGAAAGGTTGAATTTTGAACTCGAGGTCATAAATAAATCAGGCTATGCCGGTTATTTTCTTATTGTTCAGGATTTTACAAATACAGCGCTCAAAATGGGTGTATCGGTTGGGCCTGGGAGGGGCTCCGCTGCTGGTTCAGCTGTGGCGTACTGTCTGGGAATTACTCATGTGGATCCTATCAAGTACAATTTGCTTTTCGAGCGATTTCTCAATCCAGAACGCGTATCCATGCCGGACATCGACATTGATTTTGATGATGAAGGAAGGTCAAAAGTGATCGACTATGTCATAGAAAAATATGGTCGAAATCAAGTGGCACAAATCATTACTTATGGCACTATGGCGGCAAAAAGCAGTATTCGGGATGTAGGAAGAGTAATGCAAATACCTCTATATGAAGTGGATAAAGTAGCCAAATCCTTTCCTTCTCATTTGGGTGCAACTTTGGATGCTATTTTAAAGGAGGGTGGAATCGATGAAAAGTTGAAAGATCAGATGAATTCTGAAGACGTGGACAAAGCCATTGCTTTTAGGAAGCTCGCAGAAGAAGAAAACGATATAGGCAAAATGATCAGGACTGCCAAAAAGCTGGAGGGTTCGGTGAGAAATACAGGCATCCACGCCTGTGGTGTCATAATAACTCCTGGCGATATTACCAATTACGTTCCGGTTGCCACCGCCAAAGAATCCGATCTCCTTGTGAGCCAGTATGACAATAGCGTGGCAGAACTGGCAGGATTACTAAAGATGGATTTTTTGGGATTGAAAACCCTCTCTATCATTAAGGAAACGATTGAAATGGTTAAAGAAACTTCTGGAATTGAACTGGATCCTGAACAGTTTAACCTGGAAGATGAAAAAACGTATGAGCTTTTTCAAAAAGGGGAAACCAATGGGATTTTCCAATATGAATCCATTGGAATGCAAAAAAACCTGAAAGAATTAAAGCCTACCCGTTTTGATGACCTCATTGCGATGAACGCACTGTACAGACCAGGCCCAATGCAATATATACCCAACTTTATTGCAAGGAAACACGGCAGGGATGAATTAACCTATGACCTGCCTGAAATGGAGGAATATCTCAAAGAAACTTATGGAATTACAGTATATCAGGAACAGGTGATGCTGCTTTCGCAAAAACTTGCCGGATTTTCCAAAGGTCAGGCTGACAAGTTACGTAAAGCCATGGGTAAAAAGAAGAAGGACCTGATTGATGAATTATTTCCCAAATTTATGGAGGGATGTGAAAAGAACGGACATTCCAGCGAAATATGTGAGAAAATATGGAAGGATTGGGAAGCATTTGCTTCCTACGCATTCAACAAATCCCATTCTACTTGTTACGCCCTGATTGGCTTCCAAACGGCTTATCTCAAAGCCCATTATCCAGCCCAATTTATGGCTTCGGTACTCAACTATAATAAGAATGATATTACAAAACTCAATTTTTACCTGCGCGAATGCAAAAGGATGGGCATCAGAGTCTCCGGCCCCGATATTAATGAAAGCAAATTGAAATTTACCGTCAATAAAAAAGGACTAATCCGGTTTGGTCTTTCAGCACTAAAAGGTGTAGGTAAAGGTCCTGTTGAAGCTATCCAAAAAGCCAGAGAATTAGGTGGTCCCTTTATCAGTATTTACGATCTGGCAAAGAGAGTAAACTTACGGGCTGTCAACAAAAAGTGTATGGAAAGTCTTGCCCTCGGAGGTGCTTTTGATTCTTTTGAAGGGATACACAGAGCGCAATATTTTGCACCTGCCGGAAACCATGACAGTATGATAGAGCAGGCTCTTTGGTTTGGGAATACCTTTCAACAGCAAAAGGCACAAAGCCAGATTTCACTCTTCGGAGATATGGAGGAATTGTATATAGATGAACCCCAACCTCCTTCTTGTGAAGAGTGGAATGCAATAGAAAGATTAGAAAAAGAAAAAGAAGTAACAGGCATGTACGTTTCGGGTCATCCGCTTGACGATTATGAAATGGAAATGAAAAATTATACCAACTGTTCACTGGTCAAAGCGGTAGATGTTTATGATGTGCTATTAAAAGTAGCTGGAATTGTTACAGAAGTATTTCATGGAATATCACAAAAAGGTACAGGGTACTGCAGGTTTACCATCCAGGATTACAATGGGGCATTGAAAATATCTATATTCAATGAACAATATGAACAGTGGAAAAGTCTTCTGTTCAAAGGAAATGTATTATATATTGAGGGCATGAATTCCAAAGTGTACAACAATACTAAAACCTTTTTCAGAGTAAAAGATATTAAAATGCTTGACACTGTGGGCAAGCTATTGACGAAAAGCATTACTTTGAAAATTGAAATTCAGCAACTTAATCAAAACTTGTTAAATGAAATTCATGCTCTTTGCGATGCGCATCAAGGTCAACATCTTTTTAAACTTAGAGTGATTGACCGAGCTGAAGATATAGAGTTGGACTTTGTATCTAAAAATACACAGGTCAATGTAAGTAGTAAATTATTGAATTCCCTTGATGACCTTGGTCTTTTCTATCGCTTGAACTAAGCATTTATCCCATTAAACTTTCTTTATAACCAGGGCACTTGCACCTCCTCCTCCATTGCATAAAGTGGCACATCCTGTTTCTCTTCCCTGAAAATGTAATGCATGTACCAGGGTAGTTAGAATTCTCGCTCCGGAAGCGCCTAATGGATGACCCAAAGATACTGCTCCTCCATGAATATTCATTCTGTCTGTAGACACGTTCAATTCTCTGCCAAAAGCAAGTGGAACAACAGCAAATGCTTCATTCACTTCAAATATATCGATGTCATTGATTTTTAAACCCGCTCGTTCAATTGCTCTGGGTGCTGCTAAAACCGGTGCCGTGGTAAACCATTGAGGCTCCCGGGCCGCGTCAGAAAATCCAATGATTTCTGCAAGAGGGTGCAGACCATATTCCTTTATCGCTTTTTCACTTGCCAATAAAAGAGCAGAAGCCCCATCATTAATTGTTGAGGCATTGGCAGCAGTCACTGTACCATCCAAAGAGAACGCAGGACGCAATGAAGGAATTTTATCAAAAAATACTTTTTTATATTCTTCATCTTCCTCAACCAAAAGAACATCTCCCTTACGTTGAGGAATTCGGACTGGAATGATTTCAGAGCTAAATTTACCTTCCTGTGAGCTGGCTGCACTACGACGATATGACTGTATGGCATATTCGTCCTGTTCCTCCCTGGATATGTGATAATGTGTTGCTGTACGATCAGCAAATACACCCATCGCCTGGCGGTCATAAGCATCCATCAATCCATCTCTTTCCAATCCGTCTACTAATTCGCCTCCTCCGTATTTATAACCCCAACGGGCTTGGGTAACATAATATGGGATATTAGACATACTCTCCATACCACCAGCAATAATTATATCCGCTTGTGAAAGCATAATTGACTGTGCACCAAACATGACAGATTTTAGTCCCGATGAACATACTTTGTTAACCGTTGTACAAGGCACCTTAGGAGGTAATCCTGAATTCAAAGCTGCCTGTCTGGCCGGCGCTTGACCCAAATTAGCCTGGCAAACATTTCCCATAAAAATTTCATCAATGCTATCGGGAGTGACTGGTTGCCTTTCTATAATCGCCCGGATTACCATTGCACCGAGATCCACAGCGCTCAGACTACTGAGAACACCACCAAAACTCCCTATAGGTGTTCTAACCGCATCTACTATGAATACTTTTTTCATTGATTTTAATTTTTAGTTTTCCAGTACTTCTTTCAGGTTTGATGAGTAAGTAATAATCCTTGAAATAAACGAATAATATTTATTCAAATTTAAAATGATAATAAGGTAAAGATAATTTATGTTCAACTACCTTTAAAAATACCTTAAATTCATCGAAAAAAAAGACCAAATGCTATAATATTCTTAAAGTGGGATTGAAAAGGAATCAAATTTGCTGTTTTTACATTTTATTATTGTTATTTTTGTAATATTTAAGATCTGTATGGCCAATGCGTTTCAAAATAAATATCATAAACTACATTCTCTTTTTTAGCCTGATATCTATTTCTGCTTTTACTCAAAATTACCAGGAAGAAATTGGTTTCACATTTGTAAAAGCCAAATATCTACTTGACACAGAAAGATATGATGATGCCGTTCGTGAATTCAATAGAGTGATCAATGAAAATCCTTCCCATGAAGATGCTTTAGCCATGCGCGCATTGGCAAAATACAGGCTCAATGCATATTTGGGCACTAAGAAAGACATCCTAAAATTCATTGAATTGAAAGGTGTTACCCCTGAAGCCATCGGACTTTTAGCAAAAGCAGAGTATCATTTAAATGAAATGGATGCTGCTTTCAATTCACTGAACACTGCTTTGATGATTACAAAAACGGATACTGAATTATTTGAATTCCGGGCAGCCATTCATATGGATAGAGATATGACTTTACAGGCATGCGAAGACTGGAGATCTGCAGCCATGCTCGGCTCCGGGAGGGCAGAACAATCCTTGCGGCAAAATTGTCGATTTATGACTTCAACATCAGAAAGAACGCAGCCGCCTGTTCAATTTCCTCCGGTAACAAATGTGGACAATAATCCTGTTACATCAGCAATATCAGAACAAACTCAAATGGGAGAGGTAACAAATACCGGAGATCCGGGACAAAGTGAAGAAAAAACAGGGTCAGATACCTCAGCCACTAGAAATACCCATTTGGAAGAAACCAACGGTACCTTTCCTGCCGATTACTTGCCGGAAGATGATTTTTTCATTGAAGAAGAAAAAATAGATCCCAGATTATTGGATAATTCTATCCATCAGATCGTAGTCGATGAAGATCTTACTCTTGTGATTACCGGTCAGGGTTTGGGCAGCCGACCTATTATCAAGCAACCCAATATTTTAATGTTATCTGAATCCGATGGAGAAGTGGTGATCGATGTTTGTATTAGCAGGGGAGGCAGAGTGATATCTCATTCCTTCAATCAGGAAGCCTCCTCCCTTAACAGAAAAAGCCTTGTATCCCTGGCTTTGAGAAAAGCTACAGAATTCTGGTTTGATAAGTCAGATTTAATGGAGCAGTGCGGACAAATCATTTTCAAAATCAAAGGTGCTTAGAAAGCCAGCACACCCTTTGAATATTTCAGTCATTCAAAATCAAAAAAAATAATAAATCCCTACCAGGAAATATCGTTTTCCTGTTCTTCTTCATTTTCACTTTCATCGTCTTCAAACTGATTTAACGGCTTATCTTTATATTCGTAATCAGGCATAAGATTCTGTTTGATATGATTGATTACATCCTCAAGTCCCGATAAAAAGCTGTTAAAGTCTTCTCTATACAGGAATATTTTATGACGCTCGTAATTTCCCTCAGGCCCTCGTTGGGTACTTTCTGTCATGGTTATATAATATTCCTGATTTCTGGTTTGCTTTACATCAATAAAGTAGGTTCTGCGTTTACCAGCTTTTATCTTTCTTGAATAAACGCTCTCATAACGGTCTCTTTTATTCTTTTCCACAGTCTTATCTATTTAATCGACCCATTATTTTGGTTAATATTGGCCTAAGTTAGCAAAAGATCATACATCAGGTACATTTGTATCCAAAAATAATTTTTAACTGAAAGAAAATGAAGCCAGATTGGTGAGCTCAAAGTAAGCAGTTTGCAATTTATAAATATTGAGTCCTGGATGATTCAAATTGTTAAGTTTCATTGAGTATAGTAGCCAGCTTTGATGTTGATCATTGACAATTGTTTTTACGTAGAGGCGTTTTGGCGCAATTTGTAAAGTTTGCCGTATACAGAACAGATTGGGCATGAACAGATTTTGGAAAGCTTGTCTATTCCTTCACATTCATCTCCTTCGGAGTTACCGATTGCTGCCTTTGTCTACCTGGAGTGCTTATTCTTACATAAGGAATAACACCATGGCAGTGGATTATGCTGGCTGGCTTCCTATGGATTGCTGAGGTGACAACCCCAAACGGATTAAAAATGATGAGTAGCCCGGAAAGAATTTCGGGGTTACGAATCTGACACAAGTAACAACCTATGGGTAATTGAATATTATGAAGCCTTATTGCATGTCCGTATCTTTGATCCAACCAACAAACCTTTATATTATTAAATAAGCCAGTTCTTAAATTAAACTTTTTCACGCAGATGTTTGCAGATTTTTTTCTAGAATACTTTCAAATCATCTTACCATCAGCCAATGAATAAAATTTGAATTAAAAAGCTATTTCTACGCCACCAGAGATATACCTTGGAATACCCAAACGAATGCCCTGTGGTCTTCTGCTGGCAATAAACCTTTCATTGGTTATGTTTTTCACCGACAATCGGAATATTGTATTCCATTTATTGACCCGGTATCCAAGCATTCCGTCAATGGTAAACCATGCCGGAATTTCTCCCATTCTGCCTTCGGGATTGGGTATAACTGTATTGAGTGGATCACTAAATTGCCGGCTGGCATAATTACCTACAAAATTCAAACTGATTCCAGATGCAGTCTCAACAAACAATGCAGTGTTTAATAGTAAAGATGGAGCATAAGGAGTTTTATTTCCAATTAAATCAACTTCTCCTATCCTCCTTCCCTCCCCAAAATAAGCATTCACCAGAGTGATATTGGCATCGTAATGAATTAGCGTTTTTGTCATACCCAGCATGGAAGATATATCCAATAGGAACGCAGCCTCAACCCCTTTGTGTATTGTGTTGCCACCATTGACCAGACCGGCACCGGTACCCCCTGAAGATTCAGAAACCGGAATAATTTGATTGGAAAAATTCATGTAAAACCCTGTGATTTCCATTTTGAAGTGATCGCTCGGGGAGGATCGAAATCCCACCTCATAATTGGTACTGAGTTCTGCATCCAGTTCATACACATCTCCTGTATTGGAAATGGCGTCTTTTGTTCTGGGTGGAGCAAATCCACGGTGAATGCCACCAAAAAAATGAAACCGTTCAGCTGCCTGCCAGGTAAATCCTCCTCCTGGAATTAATTGGGTCAATGATTGATTTCGAACAATACTGGTATCAACCAATTGATTAATATTATTCACCCTATATTGCTCTCTTAATATTTCACGGGAGTAGTCAAACTTTTCAATCCGTATTCCATAATGCAAAGAGAAAGTGTTAGAAATGTCAGTGGCATTCTGAACGAAAGCGCTCCAGGCATTACCTGTTCTGATTTCATCTGAAACCAGAGCGCCAGATTTTGCATTGGCTTTGGTTCCATTGATTCTTTTTTCAAAAGCCACTTCATGCAGATACCTTATGCCGGTACTAAGTTGATTGTCCTTTCCAAACAAATTATGAGAAACCTGTAGTCTTGAATCCAGACCAGAGACAAAAAAACTGCGATTTCTGTTGCCGGTCGAATTGCGCATATATATTGCTCCGTTGGGAACGGATTCATCACCCCACGTAAGACCAGTCCAATTGGAAGGAGGATTGTTTTGTATACCATTGAGAGCAAAATCCTGTCTTTGCCAGTCTCTGGTAGTTGCAAAAGCAAATGCTGTGGTTTTTAAACTTATATTTTTATTAAATGTATAATCATGACTGACATTACCGGATATTCTTTTGACCAATAATTCATCATCGGGTGCCATGTGTGTAAAATCCTGCCCTCCGGCATCAAACATGGTTTGAGTAAGACCAATATAGGTAGAGTTGGAGGATTCATCGTAGAGACCCACCTTAAGTGACAGTGATGATTTTTCACTCATATTGAGAACAAACTTGCTAGTTAAATCATTGATGTCAAATCCTGTAAGACCAATTTGGTCCGCCCGTTTTTTTAAGAAATTGACCTGGTATCCTATATTGTTTACGGTATTTCCATATCCTAACAAAGTATTAAAAAAGCCGCCTGGTCCTATGGTGATTCTGGCAGTACCTAAAGCTTCGGAAGGAGGGTTTAAACTTAAATAATTTATCACTCCTCCAATGGTCTGTGGGCCATACAATATTTGTCCCGAGCCCTTTAACACTTCTACACCTGCCATTCTGTCCATGGTTGGAGTATAGTACATTTCAGGTTCGCCATATGGAGCCAATGCAACAGGAATGCCATCCTCCATAATAAGTACCGATCGGCTTCTGTCCGGATCAAGCCCCCTGATTCCAACATTTATTCGCATACCAATACCCTCTTCATCTACAACATGCATGCCAGGCATTCTCCTGAAAATTTCATTACCACTAAGAGGGGCCAGTTTTTTAATTTCTTTTTGATTGATAAAACCCCCCGATCCAGGAATTTTGCTCAACTGGCGGTCAGATTGTCCTAATAGCAATATTTCTGGAATCTGAAAAGAGAGCTTGTCGAATTTTAATTCCAGAACGGAAATACTTTCTCTTAAATCCATTGGATAGACCATTTTAGGAAACCCAAAGGCCTGAATTTCCAAAATATACGATCCGGGGGGCAATCCACTGATCCTGAACCGTCCATTTCTGTCGGAAACCGCTTCTTTTACAGTCCCTGATACACTTACTACTGCGCCTACTACCGGTTCATTGGCAGAATCCAATACTCTCCCTTCAAAAAACAAAGGGGTCTGGTCAATATAATGGGAAGGACCTTTAGTAGTCATTTCTGTATGTTGGGGAAAACTTTGTCCAATGATTGGGGCCAAAAGGAAAAAACCGGATATAAACCATCCTATATTAATAATGTAGTGAGTAATTATATGCCTCATCTCAATTTTAATTTAGATTAATTATAAATAACGCAAATATAGTAGGTCGCTCAATACTTGCAAACTTTATTTAGACAGATTATAAATAAAATTTTTCTTCTGACATTTTTCTGACAAAACGGAGAGGATTTAGCCTGTTGTTTTAGTATAATTAACAGAATATCAGATATATATGTAATTAGCATCTAGTTTATAGAATTTATCTATTGTAATTATTTTTACCTATGCAATTCAATATTGGTGGATATTATGAAGCTTGAAATGGGTAGAGAAAGATGAGTCATTTATTTTTAAAGGAGTGATATTATTAATCAATGATTTTTATATTTCGCAAAGGCGCGAATAAAAACTTATTAGTGGATCTAAAAGTGGTGTTTAGGGTAGGTTGGAGAAAACCATTGACAAAAAAAATTTAGCCAGGACTTTCTATAGGAATGGGCTTTGGTCTACCTTTTCGTAATCAGGTGTGTAAATTATCTATAGCCCAAAAAATGTCTGTTATTTTGAAGGGCAGAAAGCATTTGGCAGTTAGAGATGATGGAGCAGGATGATTCAAATTTATCAGAGTTGTTGTCAAGAGGTTTGCCAGGTTACACCGGCCTCACTTTCGGTTACATATATAGAACTCCTTTGGAGTTAACGATTGCTGCTTACACAGATGTATGCAGATCTTTTTCATACAGAAAATTTTCAAATCATTTTACCATCAGGTTACCATCAAAATTTATCCCGATGCCGAAGGATCAGTATATAGGAATCAAGCCCATTTAAAGAGTAACTTATTGACAATTGAAAATCTTACCATCATACAATCTCACCATCTAACCCTCTATCTACAAAAATTATTTGTCACTGAAATCTTACACATTCATTCAGGTTCAGTATTTTGCTTCCCAAAAAGATCATGCATTATTTCCGAATTAATTTCATTCTTATTCTTTGCATCATTGGTGGACTCCTATTGCCTTTACAATCGCAAATTCTCTCTCCTAAAGAGTTTCTTGTAACTTCCTATGGAAAGGAGTTCACACCTCATCACCATTTGGTAGCATATACACAGTATTTGGCTGAAAATTCTCCATATATGAAGTTGGAAACCTATGGATACACTTATGAAAAAAGACCATTATTGCTAGCATATTTTTCAACACCTGAAAACATTTCCAACATTGAAAATATAAGGAAGACGCAATTGCATCATGCGGGATTGGAAAAGGAAGTATCGGAAGTTGATGAAAAAGCAATTGTGTGGTTTAGCTATTCCGTCCACGGCAATGAACCTTCGGGGTCTGAGGCTAGCATGTCAGTGATGTATGAATTGGCTGCTCCCGATGGAGAGAAGAAAAAATGGCTGGAAAATACCATAGTGATTATTGATCCCTCTGTCAACCCGGACGGTTATGACAGATACACCCATTGGATAGCGAGGGAAGGAGGAAAGCTTATTCATCCCGACCCTTATGACAGGGAACACATGGAACCCTGGCCAGGAGGTAGGGTCAATCATTATCTTTTTGATCTGAACAGAGATTGGGCATGGCAAACACAGGTTGAATCTGAGCAGAGAATGGCTAAATACAACGACTGGTTTCCTCATGTGCACGCGGATGTTCATGAAATGGGCTACAACAGCCATTACTATTTTGCCCCTGCCGCGGCGCCTTATCACTCATATATAACTGATTTTCAACGAGAATTTCAGGTGGATATAGGAAGAAACCATACCCGTTATTTTGACAAAAAAGGTTGGATTTATTTTACCAGAGAATCTTTTGATTTATTTTATCCCAGTTATGGAGATACTTATCCCACTTATCATGGAGCTATAGGAATGACTTACGAAAAGGGAGGTATCGGTGCCGGAAGGGCTATCCTGATGAATAATCTGGATACATTAACTTTAGCAGACAGAATTGAACAACAGAAGACCGCATCTCTTTCGACTATTGAAATATCTTCATATCGGGCAGAAGACCTGATAACTCAGTTTAAAAAATACTTTAAGGATGCAGCAGAAGCCCCTAAAGGGCAGTTTAAAACCTATGTAATTAAAGCATCGGAGAATCAAAAAAGACTGGCTGACCTTTTTGATAAAAACCGGATTGACTATGCTTACAGTTCAGAGAAAATCAAATCCAATGGATATCATTATCCAACGGGTCAGGCGGTTTCTTTCGATACGGAACCAGGAGACATGATTATTTCTGCTTATCAGCCTAAATCTGTTTTTCTGCAGGTATTGATGGAGCCACAGCATCAACTTGAAGATTCTCTCACTTACGACATCACTGCCTGGAGTTTGCCCATGGTGTATGGAGTCGATGCTTATGGTGTTTCCGGAAGACTTCAGGTCAGGACAGTAAAAGATGTAATTGAAGGCAACTGGATTTGCCGGGATGATCCATATGCATATTATTTTAAATGGGGAGGAAGAGACAGTCATCGGGCAATTTCCAAGCTACTCAGAACCGGGATGGTCGTTCGAAAAGGCAGAAAGGGGTTAGAATTGGAAGGAAAGTCCTTCGACGGAAATTATATTTTTATTTTGCAGGGAGACAACAAGCACATTGCTGATCTTCATCAAAAGGTTTCGGCAGTATTTGACCAATATCAAATGGACAGAGGATGTGTAGGGACTGGATTTACCAATAAGGGATTGGATTTAGGAGGTAGAAATTTTTCATTACTGAAAGCGCCAAAGGTGATGACTTTTTCCGGAGATGGAGTCAGCGCTAACGGCTTTGGGCAGATATGGCATTTTTTTGAAAACCATCTGGTTTACCCCCTTAGCATTGTCGATATAAGGAATGCGGATCGGATTGATCTTACAGATTATGATATACTCATTCTTCCGGATGGATATTACTCTTTGAACAAGGCTTTTCAGGATAAATTAGACAATTGGTTGCTTAAAGGAGGGAAAGTTATTGCTGTAAGTGGTGCTTTAAGGATTTTTGCCGACAAAGAAGGATATCTTTTAAAAGAGTTTGCTACTGAGGAAGAAAAAAAGGCGGCTGAAAAAGAGGCAGAGGAAAAAGCACTCAGCGAGAGATTTGCTATCCATGAAGGGAGTGAGCGCAGGTATATTTCAAATATGATTCCCGGGGCAGTCATACGCAATGTAGCGGATATTTCCCATCCATTGGCATTCGGGCTGGAAATTCCGGTTTACTTTTCACTAAAAACGTCTTCAAGAAAATACAGCCTCCTTAAAAATGCCGCCAATCCTGTATATATACCGGAGGAGTGGAAACATTATGGATTTATTGGCTCAGAATTAAAGAAAAAACTTGCCAATACGGTTACGTTTGCTGTAGAAAATAAAGGAAGGGGATCGGTAATCTACATGGTAGATAACCCTATGTTCCGTGGCTTTTGGGAAAGCGGCCATCAAATTTTTGCCAATGCGTTATTCATGGTTGACTAAAACTGAATGAAATTCCCGGAAGATTATGCCATATTGGTGTATACTGCCTGAACATCTTCATCGTCTTCCAATTTATCTATAAGTTTTTCAATATCAACCATTTGATCATCTGAATACTCTACCGGTAAATTAGGGATTCTCTGCAAATTGGATTTTGTCATGACTATACCTTTGTTTTCAAAAGCCTGAGTCAGGTTTCCAAAATCTTTATAATCACCATAAGCGTACACTGTGTTTCCGTCCTCTTCAAAATACTCCAGTCCGTAATCAATCATTTCAAATTCCAAATTTTCAAGATTGAGATCGATAGGTTTTTCAAATTCAATCACTGCTTTTCTGTCGAAAAGAAATTCCAGACTGCCTGTAGGAACCATTGTTCCCCCTGCTTTGTTAAAATACGATTTCACATTGGCAACGGTTCGTGTTGGATTGTCGGTAGCGCATTCCACAAAAACCAACACACCATGCGGGCCCTTTCCTTCATAGTTTACTTCAAAATATTGATCTGCGTCTTTTCCGGTTGCTCTTTCAATAGCTTTTTCAATGTTATCTTTTGGCATATTGGCAGCTTTGGCATTTTGAATGGCCAATCGCAATTTGGCATTCATTTCAGGCTCCGGTCCACCTTCCTTTGCGGCGATTGTAATGGCTTTTGCAATTTTTGGAAAAACTCTGGACATTGTTGCCCATCTTTTTTCCTTTGCAGCTCTTCTGTATTCAAATGCCCTTCCCATAATTTCTGTATTTCCGCGATTTTGTTTTATGAATGGACAAAATTAATGAACTTCTCTGTTTTGGCGTCTAAAAATGAGGATACAATTTATCCATTGCATTCACCATCATCCGGTGAGTTATAATGTCAAAAATTCTAATAAATACTTTTAAAAAATGAAATTCTCCGGAATAGATGAACAATAAAAGTTGTACTTTTACTATATCAACTATTTAAATTATTCCTATAAATCTAAACCTATGTCTTTTAATCTCAAGCAATACGGTATTGAAGTAGAAACCATTTTCAGGAACAGCAGTGTACCTATTTTATATGAAATTGCGCTAAGGTCAGAGAAAGGAACTTCTGTATCGGATGTTGGTGCATTGATTGCCTATTCGGGTGAGAAAACAGGTCGAAGTCCTAAGGACAAACGAATAGTCCGAAGTCCGGAATCTGAAAACAATATTGATTGGGGCGCTGTGAATATTGAACTCGATGCCCATGTCTTTAATATCAACAGGGAAAGAGCAATAGACTATTTAAATACCCGCGATAAGATATTTGTTGTTGATGCATTTGCGGGCTGGGATCCCAAACATCAAATCAAAATCAGAATTATATGTACGCGTGCATATCATGCATTGTTTATGCAAAATATGTTGATCAGACCTACTGAGCAACAACTTCAAAGCTTTGGAGTGCCGGATTATGTGATCTTTAATGCAGGGGTATTCCCAGCTAATCGCTACACCTCCAAAATGACTTCCAAAACCAGTATAGGCATTAATCTGGAAAGGCAGGAGGTGGTCATTCTGGGAACGGAATATGCTGGGGAGATGAAGAAGGGAGTATTTTCAATCATGAACTATCTGATGCCTTTAAAAAATGTCATGCCAATGCATTGTTCTGCCACTGTAGGTGAACAGGGTGATGTATCAGTATTATTCGGATTGTCGGGAACGGGAAAGACCACTTTGAGCGCTGATCCTAAAAGACATCTGATCGGAGACGATGAGCATTGCTGGACAGATGAGGGTATATTCAACATAGAAGGGGGCTGTTATGCAAAAGTGATTGATTTATCAGAAGCAAAAGAACCGGATATTTTTAAAGCCATCCGTTTTGGTACCGTACTGGAAAACGTAGTTTATGATCCTGAAACAAGAAAAGTAGATTATACGGATACATCCATTACAGAGAATACCCGCGCTTCATACCCCATTGAATTTATGGATAATATTCAAATGCCTTGTCTGGCAGGGCATACCCGTAATATTATTTTTCTTACCTGCGATGCATTTGGAGTTTTACCTCCAGTAAGCCGATTGACACCTGATCAGGCCAGTTATCATTTTATTTCAGGGTATACTGCTAAAGTGGCCGGTACTGAAATGGGAATAACGGAGCCTCAGGCTACTTTTTCGGCTTGTTTTGGTGCAGCATTTATGATGTGGCATCCCAATAAGTATGCTGAACTATTAGCCAAAAAAATGATCCAACACGATTGCAAAGCATGGTTGATCAATACCGGTTGGACGGGCGGATCATATGGAATTGGCTCCAGGATGAGTCTCAAAAATACCAGAGCGATTATTGATGCCATTCATGAAGGAGACCTCAATCATGTACGTTATGTGAAGGATAAACATTTTGGGTTTGAAGTTCCAACCTCTTGCCCTGGAGTGCCAGATGAAATTTTAATCCCAGAAAATACCTGGCCCAATTCAGAAGGTTTTAATGAACTCAAAGAAAAACTCGTAACCTTATTCATGAATAATTTTAAAAAGTTTGAAGACAAAGTCAATCCGGAAATACTGGCAGCAGGTCCTAAATTGTGAGCAAAGTCTTGAACTGACTTTATGTCCTGTGTATATGTTGGGCATAACGAATTTTTGTATTTCCTTGCTTAATATTTTTTGGGTGAAAATTCATTGATGTATGCGTACGCATTTCCTCTTACCATTTTTATGCTTATGTTTTGTGACTTTCAGGTTGGATAATTTACATGGAGAGGGTAAACATCCCATTGTATTCATTCACGGAATGCTTGCCTCAAGTGACACATATTCCCGATTTTCCCAATATTTTCAAGAATATGGATATTCTGCTGACCAATTACATTTTTTTGATTGGAATACACTCAACCGGAGTCAGGCTTTACTTGAACTTCAAAAATTTATCGACCAAATTCTTTATGATTCTGGATTCAAACAGGTAGTTATGGTGGGACATTCTGCCGGGGGAGGAATTGCTTATCAATTTATGAATCTCCCTGAAAATCATGAAAAAATTTACAGGTATGTACATATAGGATCTTCACCAAACACTACGCTTCCAGGCAACTATGCAAAAATTCCCACATTGAATTTATATTCCAAACATGATTATATCGTTCGGGGAGGGGATATCCCTGGTGCCATCAATAAGGAACTTCATCATTTAGATCACTATGAAGTAGCCACATCCTATGAAAGTTTTCGTCATATCATTGCATTCCTTCATTCTGAAACTATACCTGCAATTAAGATGGAATTAGAAAGGACGAAGGAAGAGTTGATTTGCCATTTAAGTGGAAGAATTGTAAAAATGGGAGAAAATACACCGGTTTCTGATGCACAATTAGAGATTTTTGAAAATTATGAGGGAAAGCTGCTCAGAAATATGCCCATTGTACAATCACTGGTATCAGATTCTTTAGGTCGATGGGGACCGGTATCATTAAGAAAATTTTCTCCATACATTTTTTGCGTACGGGAAGCGGATTCAGACAGAGACATGGTGTACTTTTTTGATACATTTACTTCTGATGATCCACTGGTTTATTTACGTACATTGCCTGCTCCGAATACTTTACCCGGTATGCTGTTTTCCAGACTTCCACGCGATGATCATCAATCGGTGCTTTCTATATTTTCTGCCAACAAAGCCTTTCATGCAGGCAGAGATACTCTGACGATAAATGGAAAACTCATTTCCACCTTAGGTATTGCAGATGAAAAATTAACCACCATAGCGATCTTTTTATATGACGATGGTGATAAAAAAAGTTCAGGTGATGTACACCCACAATTCAGAGTGGTTCCATTTATGAAAGGAATGGACGTGTTTTTGGATCCTGAAAATACAACACATGTCTTAGTCAGATACAATGACCGTAAGATATCTATTCCATTGATTCCTTCTTCACAGGGTGTACAGATCGCTGTATTTCGATGACATTATATCAAACTTTTGAAGCGAGGTCTTCGGGGTGCTTTGTCGCCGGTTCTTTCTTTTTTTGCCGTTTCGTAAGCGTTGAAATTTCCTTCAAAAAATAAAACCTCTCCTTCATCTTCAAATGAAAGGATATGAGTGGCCAACCGATCGATAAACCACCTGTCATGTGAAATCACTAAAATACAGCCCGGAAAATTCTCCAATCCTTCCTCAAGCGCTCTTAAAGTGTTTACATCGATGTCATTGGTTGGTTCATCCAGCAAAATTACATTTCCGCCTTCCTTCAGTGTGATGGCAAGGTGAAGTCTGTTTCGTTCTCCGCCTGATAATACACCCACCTTTTTTTGCTGGTCTGCCCCGGTAAAATTGAAACGGCTTATATAAGCCCTCACATTAACTTCTGAATTTCCAACTTTGATCACTTCATCTCCCTTACCTACCACTTCATAGACAGTTTTTTCTGGTAATAAATCCTTATGTGATTGGTCAACATAAGAAAGTTTTACTGTATCACCAATTACAATGTTTCCACTATCCGGTTTTTCTTCTCCCATAATCATTCTGAATAAAGTGGATTTACCTACTCCATTGGGGCCAATAATACCTACAATTGCATTTTTCGGAATACTCAAAGACAAGTTTTCAATAAGCACTCTGTTATTAAATCCTTTGGCAAGATTTTTAATCTCTATTACATGATCCCCTAATCGAGGGCCGGGTGGAATGTATAGTTCAAGTTTTGCTTCTTTTTCTTTTACTTCGGCATTGCTCATGCTTTCATAGGCATTCAATCGGGCTTTTCCTTTTGCCTGACGGGCTTTTTGGTTCATTCTGACCCACTCCAATTCTCTTTTTAATGCCTTTTGGCGTTTGGATTCTGCCTTCTCTTCCGCGGCTAATCGCTTAGCTTTTTGATCTAACCATGAAGAGTAATTGCCTTCCCAGGGAATACCTTCTCCACGGTCTAATTCGAGAATCCAACCGGCGACATTATCCAGGAAATATCTGTCGTGTGTCACCGCAATCACAGTTCCGGGAAAATTTTTTAAAAATTGCTCCAGCCAATGCACACTTTCAGCATCAAGATGGTTGGTAGGCTCATCAAGGAGTAAAATATCAGGCTTGCTCAACAATAACCGGCATAATGCAACCCGACGCCTTTCTCCTCCTGATAATACGGCTACTTTTTCTTCATCGGGTGGGCATCGCAGGGCTTCCATGGCCACTTCCAGTGTGTGATCCAATTCCCATGCATTATAATGATCCATTTTCTCCAAAAGCTCTCCCTGCTTTTCAATAAGTTTCATCATCTCATCATCATCCATAACTTCTCCCAGGCATGCTGATACCTCTTCATAGGCATTCACTATTTCAACGATTTCTTTGACACCCTCCTGCACTATTTCTTTCACAGTTTTGCTTTCATCCAATTGTGGTTCCTGAGAAAGATAGCCAATTTTATATTCTCTGTCAAAATGTACTTTTCCTTCAAAATTGGTATCTATCCCAGCGATGATTCTCAACAAACTGGATTTACCTGAACCATTCAAACCCAAGACTCCAATCTTGGCTCCATAAAAAAATGATAACCAAATATTTTTTAAAACCTGTTTATTGGGTGGGTAGGTCTTACTAACCCCTTCCATTGAAAAAATGATTTTATTATCTGCCATAATTATATTACTTTCATTATTTCTTATATGATCTCCTATCTTTCATTTTCATAATGATTGATATTCGGCCGCAAAGAAAAGCATTGGATGGCAATAATTAGCCTTTCCATTGTAAAATATGATTGATTTGATCCGATAAGTTAGGCAACCCCTGTTTTGGTAAAAGATTGATTTCAAGGAAATCAGGGAAAGCGAGACGGTATTCCATTAGATTTAATATTTTTGTGCTCATTCTTCGTTTCCTGCAAAAGCGTAAAGAATAAACCAAATGAAAAGATTATTCAATAAGGTCAATGGGAGGCTCCTGAAGGAGCAACTGCAGTTTGATAAAGAGCCCCGAACCACACTTTCATTTTATCAATATGCCAGGATCGGCAATCCGTTAGTTTTCAGAGATCATTTTTTTATCCTGATGGATCAACTGGATGTTAAAGGTCGCATTTATGTGGCTTCAGAAGGTATAAATGCACAAATGAGCGTTCCTGAAAAGCATATTGAAGCTTTTAAAAATGCTCTAGAATCTATAGTGTTTTTAAAAAATGTGCGATTGAATTATGCCATTGAGGATGATGGAAGGTCATTTTTTAAGTTATCCGTAAAAGTCAGGAATAAAATAGTGGCGGATGGGCTCAATGACGAAACATTTGATGTCACTCAAAAAGGTATCCATCTTAACGCGATTGATTTTAATCATTTGACCGATGATCCTAATACAATAGTGGTAGATATGCGAAATCACTATGAAAGCGAAGTGGGACACTTTATCAATGCTATAACACCGGATGTTGAAACGTTCAGAGAGTCATTGCCTGTGGTCGAAGAATTACTCCAGCCTCATAAGGATAAAAATTTGATCATGTATTGCACCGGTGGAATTCGTTGTGAAAAAGCAAGTGCATATCTGAAGCATAAAGGATTTAAAAAAGTATATCAACTGGAAGGAGGGATCATCGAATATGCCAGAAAAGTTTCCGAGCTTGGAATAGAAAATAAGTTCGTTGGTAAGAATTTTGTTTTTGACGAACGCTTGGGTGAGCGAATATCTGAAGAGGTGATTGCTCATTGTCATCAATGTGGTATCTTATGCGATGTGCATGTCAACTGCGCAAACGATGCATGCCATCTATTATTTATCCAGTGTGACCAATGCGCAGTTAAATACAAGAAAAGTTGTAGCCATATGTGCAGGGATTTTAATGATCTTCCTGAAGAACAGAAGCGAATACTTAGAAAAAACCAAGTATTTAATGGAACGCGATTTGGGAAGGGGAGGTATAAAGCACATCGCAATGAAAACTCTCCACTTCTTTGAAGTTTAATGCCATTGTAATGCTCCGGATTTTGTACCTGCTGCCCCATGGCAACTGCCTCTTACCTGCTCACTCTCCTCCTCGCTCTCTCTCCCACTAATCATCTCATTAATTTCTACATTCTGGATTTTTTACCGCTAAGGGCACAAAGTTATCAGCACTAAGTACATAAAGAACCTGGAATTAACGACTAAACACCATAACGCATAATTGCCTAAACAATCTTTCATCAAGACATGATCTCCTCACATTACACTTTATTTGTCATTTGATTGTAGTCAAGCCAATATACCACCTTAACGGATACATTGTTACCCTGAATAGTACTTAAAGTCTGCTGGAGATTGTCAAAGTAATTCCCGTTCATGTCATTATGGTGAGAAACAATTTGATTTTTCCAGTTAAATATAATATCACTTCCGGGGGCAAAGCGCCAGATGTAGTCCATGTCAACATTGAATAAGTTGAGATTTCTATCAAAAATGGGTTCACTTTTGCCATTTAATCCGGATATGTTGAGAGAATTTAAGCTTCCATCCATTTCAAGTTTTGCATAGTTATTATACACTACATGATCCCAGTAATGCCTCATACGAAATACTAGCGACATTTTATTGGTAAATATATATTTGCCTGATAGACTATTTTCCACTATGGTTCTATCTCTTTGTCCAAACATGATGTCATTCGAGTGTAAATCTTCAGGCCATTCGGTGAGCAGGTTTTTTGATATAAATCCCGGTTGACTGTGATTGAATGTCAAAGAGGAGGAAGGAGAAATAGAAAACTTATCATTTACCCTCATTCTGGGAGAAAAACGAATAGTCAGATCGCTCATCTCTTGTTCATCATAGACCCTGTAATACATCCTGAAGTCTAAAGCCAGTTTCTTTCTGTAGTCGGTACTGATCCATGGATTGAATAAAACGGAAGCTGGCAAAGCATAAAAAGCAGAATAATCAGAAGTCCTGGGCTCAAAATAATCATGTGTCGAAATGGGAACTATATAACTACTCAATCCAAAAGAAAATCGATCTTCTGTTTGGAAATAGCTTCCAAAATAAACAGAGAATCTGTTGAAAACATCAGGGTCATAAAGCCTGCTGTATTGAATATTGGAATATACCCGGTATGAAAGAAGCTTGCCTTTAGGTTGAAATTGGTTGAATGAAAAGGATGAGCGAATGGTACGCTCATTGGCTCTTCTGAGAAATCCAAAATCATTAATGTTGTAATTATCACTTTGCTCCAAATAGGACAATGAACCTTGCCATTGACCACTGATCTTGTTCAGCGACATATTTACTTCATGACCTATATCGTCAAAATCGGAATGATACAATTGTGAAATATTGATTTTTCCTGAAGTACTATAGGATTGATTTTTATTTTTAATTTGGAATGAAGCCCCGGAAACATTGGCATTATAATCATCGTTAAACCGGGTCACATTGGTATTGATAACTGACACAAATGAATTGTTTGGTAAATTTTGATCCAACACCATGATGTTGTAATTTGTCAAAGGGTTGGTCTCAATTTCTCTTCGGCTTCCATCTTCAGCTTCAATGATGGCAAATTCTCGTTTAGCTACTGCATTAAGAAATCCCATACCCAGACCATTGGAATTTCGTCCCGATATTTTGGTTGCATTGTACAATCCGGCAATATCCGGATTGGAGATGACTCTTTCCCCTTCATGGAGACCACGATAGGCAGAGGAATAATTGATCGGCTGACCACCAATTCTTCTGGAATAAAACAAATCTCCTTTATTAAACAGCTCTGTTCCCTCTGTAAAAAATTGTCTGTTTTCCTGAAATTGTATTTCAAAAGGCGTAAGGTTTAATACCTGATTGTCTGATATGGTTTGACCAAAATCAGGAACCAAAGTCATATCCAATGTAAATGCATCGTTAATCCCGTATTTGAGATCCATTCCGGCAGTGTACGCTGTCCCTGCATTGAATACATTATTGTCGGAGCCTGGATTCAGCGTGGTATTAAGATATCCAGTAACAAAAGGAGTCAGGGAAAACCGCACCGGAGTTTTAATTTCCTTAATTCCAACCACTTTTCCTGCCTGATTCAAAAAACCGTTCAAACGTGGGTTGATCTCGTTCCAGTAGCTCTCTTCACGTAGTCTCTTAATTTCCCTGCCAAATTGAATACTCCACATCTGTTGATCCTTATTTGGAAATCGAAGCATGGCAAGGGGGATTTTCATTTCCACTATCCACCCATCTTGAACAATCTTAACTTGACTATCCCATATGGCATCCCAATTCCTGTCTCTTCCATTTACTGAATATTTTACATCGCTCTGTACCCCGGCTGCTGATACGATGAATTGAAATCCATTTGATCCATCCTGATAAGTGTCTATGGTTACACTAAACCAGTCTGCGTTACCTCCTCCATCGCGTGCATACAATTCCTTTTGAATCAGGTAGGGTTCATTATCATACATTTTAGCACCAATATAGATGGCTTCATCGTCATACAAAAAGCGTACTTCTGTATCAAATGTAGCAGGGGAACCGGGCGATGGAGAAAGTTGAACAAAGCGTGAAGCCACCTGGCTGAAGCTCCAACTTACATCATCCAGTTGACCATCGATTTTTATTGATTCATTAATTTTTGTTGCCATGATGGTCTTTATACCATCACCTCCTGCAAGTCCATGACTGATCATGAAAGAAATAAAAAAGTAAATGATTTTTTTCTTAAACATTTGATTTCTGGTTTTTGCGGGCAACATCAAAAAGGCTAGATTGTCTCTTAGAAATACATGAAATAAAAGATTATGAATTACTTGATTCATGCGGAATTATAAAGGACTATACATTATAAAAAATTTTAATTCAAATTTCATGCCCTTCCATTTAATTTTTTTCATGGTTTATGCAGGTAAACACATAGGCAGGAGGAAAATTTTTATATATTTTATGAATTTTAATATTTCCGAAAACCTCTATATACTTTTCCACTAAATTTTTGGCATAGTGTACCTGTACAAAAGTGCCACCATTACGGAGATGTTTTTTACAATTTTCAAGTATGCTATGGGTTAATTTTTTGCCCATTACTATAAACGGAAGCACCGATATAATGGCATCTGCTTTTTGGATATTGTGACTTTGAAGTACACTTCCTAAATTTTCAGCACTTTCATGAACTGGTATCAGTCTGGGGTCATCAATAACCATTAATTGGTCAAATAAAGCGTTATTGATCTCAAATGCAAAGAGGAGTCCATCATTAGGTAAAGAATCCAGAATATACCGGGTCACCACACCATCTCCTGCTCCTAATTCCACTACAATTTTACTACCGGATGGAATCTCAGATACCAGATTCTTGCATATGGAAGCGGAACTCCTCGTAATGGTACCTACTTCCCTGAACTTTTTCAGACCCTGTATAAAAAAGTTGACATCTTCTTTCATTTTGTTCATTTGTATAAAAATTTGATATTAAACAGATTTTGGAAAAAACCAAAACGGTCGTAATATCCTGATGAGTTTGATCGAGCGCAAAATATGAACATAATTTGAAGATGTACATGAACTTAGACTTTAAAATGTAAACCAGGTTTAACCAAAAGTGATGGCATGATGGATTTAAATCCATTGATGAGGCAAAGTGGATATGAACAAATAAAAAAAAGCCTCTTCTCTGCAGAGAAAAGGCTTTCAAAGGTTCTAATAATATTTCTGAATTACATCATACCGGGCATTCCTCCGCCTCCACCCATGGGTGGCATAGCAGATTTTTCCTCCGGCTTATCATTGATGACGCATTCTGTTGTCAAAATCATACCAGCAATAGATCCTGCATTTTCTACCGCAATCCGTGTAACTTTCGTAGGATCAATTACTCCTGATTTTTTCAGGTCTTCATACTTGTCTGTACGGGCATTGTAGCCAATGGCTCCTTTCTTTTTAATCACTTCAGTCAACACGACAGATCCTTCAACTCCCGCATTTTCTGCAATGATTCTGATAGGTGACTCCAATGCTTTTTTTACAATTTGAATACCCATGTTCTCATCCTCATTTTCACCATTAAGAGCATCGAGTACTTCGATAGTTCGAATAAGAGCAACTCCTCCACCGGCCACTATTCCTTCTTCCACAGCAGCGCGGGTAGCATGCAATGCGTCATCCACTCTGGCTTTCTTTTCTTTCATTTCTGTTTCTGTTGCCGCACCTACATACAATACAGCTACACCACCAGCCAATTTAGCCAATCTTTCCTGCAACTTTTCACGGTCATAGTCCGATGTTGTCGTTTCAATCTGCTGTTTGATTTGATTGATTCTTGCAGTAATATCTGTTCTTTTGCCTCTGCCATTTACGATGGTGGTGTTGTCTTTGTCCACTGTAATTTTTTCAGCCTGACCCAGGTGAGAAAGGTCTGCATTTTCAAGTTTATATCCTTTCTCTTCAGATATAACTGTTCCGCCAGTTAATACAGCAACATCTTCCAACATCGCTTTTCTTCGGTCTCCAAATCCGGGGGCTTTTACTGCTACCACTTTCAATCCACCTCTCAATCGATTGACTACTAAAAGTCCGAGAGCCTGGCTTTCTACATCTTCAGCAATGATCAGTAAAGGCCTGCCCGCCTGAGCAGCTTTTTCCAGTAATGGAACGATTTCCTGTACGTTGGATATTTTTTTATCATGAATTAGAATCAAAGGATTTTCATACTCAGTAATCATTTTTTCTGAGTCTGTAATGAAGTAAGGAGAAAGGTAACCTCTGTCAAACTGCATACCGATCACTTCGTCAACATATGTATCGGTTCCTTTAGCTTCTTCAACAGTAATCACACCATCTTTTGTAACCCTTTTCATCGCGTCAGCAATTAATGACCCGATTTCTTCATCATTGTTGGCAGAAATAGATCCAACCTGTTGAATTTTCTTAAAGTCATCACCAATCACTTCGCTTTGGTTTTTCAATTCAAGGATTACCGACTGGACGGCTTTATCAATTCCTCTTTTGAGATCCATAGGATTGGCACCTGCCGCTACATATTTCATTCCTGCAGTTACCATTGCCTGAGCTAAAACAGTTGCTGTTGTAGTTCCATCCCCTGCCAAATCTGCGGTTTTAGATGCTACTTCCTTTACCATTTGAGCACCCATGTTTTCAATAGGATTCTCCAATTCTATTTCTTTGGCTACTGTTACTCCATCCTTTGTGATGGTAGGTGCGCCAAAACTTTTTTGGATAACGACATTTCTTCCTTTTGGCCCTAATGTGACTTTCACAGCATCGGCCAGCGCGTCAATACCCTTTTTTAAAGATGCTCTTGCATCTGAATTAAAGCTAATTTCTTTAGCCATAACGTTTTATTTTTTTTTAGTTAATGAAAATGTTAATTGTTGAAAAGGGAAAATTATTTTTCAAGAATTACGAGGATGTCATCTTCTCTCATGATCAGATAATCTACTCCTTCGTATTGAATTTCCTGTCCTGCATATTTTCCATACAACACTATATCCCCTGCGGATACAGTCATCAGGTTTCCGTCTTTTCCCGGACCTACTGCAATTACCTCACCTCTCTGAGGTTTTTCTTTGGCAGTATCCGGTATGATTATCCCTCCTCTGGTCTTTTCATCGGCCGGAGCGGGTTTAACAACCACTCTATCGTTGATTGGCTTCATCATATCTGTTTTTGATTATTTAGATTTAAAAAATAGTAAGAAAAATTATCACACATTATCTATCATTGATTGTGCCAACCATTTATTTATGTCATTTTTTCTGTCATGTGGCAGGCAAGTCTGACATACCCTCGTCAAATCTTCCGGCTTCTGCAATATTTTGTCAATTTGGCACTTTGAATTGGACAAAATCCAATAAAAAAAGCCCGGCTCATATATTAAGCCCGGGCTTATATTGTAATTATTTTTTATAATTATTGTGCACTTTGGAGTATGCTTCCTCCTGCAGAAGAATTACTGACAATGATGGCAGTAATAATGCAAAGGATAAACAAAGAAGCGGCAAGTCCCCAGGTTAATTTCTCAATAAAGTCAGTGGATTTGGCAGCGCCAAACATTTGGTTTGCACCTTGACCCCCAAATGTTGAATCAATACCTCCACCTTTAGGGTTTTGGATCAAAACTACCAGCATAAGCAATATGCAGTTGATGGCAGTTAAAATGGTTAATGCAGTTGTCATCTATTCTTTAAATTTTAATTTTTTCAATTTTCGCTGCAAAGTAAATACTTTTTTCCGGAAATATCAAACCCAATTGTTTGTACATCCGGACAGCTTCTTCAATATGCCCTTGCTGTGCCAGTAAATCTGCCAAAGGTTCGGATATGATTCCGGCATCCTTTGCCAATGATATATTTTTAGCAGTTTTAGTCTTCTTTCCTTTTTTCTTCCTGGCTTTCTTCGTTTTTTTCTTTGCTTTTTTCGTAACAGGTAATTCGTCAGTTGAGTCTTCAAGTTCATTCACAGTCCTGGATAACAACCATTTGCTGAAATCTGAAAGATAATCTTCAGATTTGTTAGCTGATTGAGACGATTCACTTTTTTTCTTTCTTTTCTTTTTCTTTTTCTCTTTCTTTTGTTCTTCTTTTTTATCGCCCTGAGCTGGTATAATCAGTGAATCTTTTTCTGTATCACTTTCCCAGTCATTTTTACCCTCAATGAGTTCTAAAGCCTCTTCATGGTCAACTGCTGATGTAATCTCTTCAAGAGGATGAGCATCAAAATCATTTGCATCAAATATGACAGAATTTTCGTAATTCAATGACTCTTCTGACTCTTCCATTTCTTCTGACTCTCTTGATTTTTGAACTTCCTCGTTCTCATCGGAAAAAATTTCATCCTTTTCCTCTTCAATCATCTCTGAATAATCGGTTTCCATGATTTCTGAAATGTCGTCTTCAGTCTTTCCAATAATTGGAGCTTCCAGAAGAATATCTTCATCCAGATTATAATCATTTTCTTCTTCATCTTGTGATAAAATGTCATCCTCTGCAGTTTCAATTGGACTCTCCTCAGGTTCATCATCCATTTCCAGATCTTCACCTGTATCTTTATAAAATTCCTCTGATGATGCCGGGTTCTCATCCAGGTCACTTTCAGCAGGTATTTCAATTCCGGCATCTTCTGACACTTTCTTTCCTGCGGGATCACTTTGTGAAATCATGACTACCCTGAGATCACCTTCTTCGGATGAAATCTCCGATTTAGCCAGGTCAATGACTTGAATATCCCAATTATTTCGGGGTTCTTCTGGTATTGTGGCAGAACCATTATTTACTATATCAGTCTGGCTAATTTTTTCTATTATATCTGATACTAAACCAGGAACCACTTCATACAACGAGGCTTTGTGCAAATCATTTTTCCTTATTGCCAGTAGCATTTGGTGAAACTGGGAATAAGGAGCATTGGACACAATCAATTCCAGATCTTCTACAGTTAAATGGATCCAATCCTTCATTTTTTGATTTTAAAAGGTATGCTTAGACTGGTAAATATAGTTATTTTCTGAGTGATTCATGGTTTCTATTGAAGCGGGTATGTTAATTTCTTACTACCAATTGGTAAAAGCTCTGTTGAATACATCTTCTGTGATCTGTCGGAAGATTTCGGCAATAAATCCATCCTGTAAAGATTGAAAATCAGCATTGCTTTCAAAATCTCTGAAGAATGAAAATGATTGCTTCCAATTGTCATCTTCATTTCTTGAGTTGACATATTCAACATCTACACCAATAGTCAATTTGTTAAATGAAATGGTGTTTCCAGCCTGTGGAGCTTCTGAGGTAATTTGAAATCGAGAAACAGCACCTTTAAAAACTATATCTGGATCAATATCCACCAGTCTCAACCGGGATTCATTTCTTATTTTAGTTCTCAATGCTTCAGAAAAAGTTTGGTCTATGGCTCCCGGTGCATTAGGCGCTCTGTTGATAAAATCTTCAATATAAAAAGTATTAAGATTTGGGGGTATAGAAATGCCTTTAAAACTATAACATCCAATAACGAGCTGAAGAAAAAGTATGAACACAGCAATAAATCCAATATTTTTTTTCCTTAAAGTCATATTTGTAATGAATAGAAAATATACTTTCTGGTCATAAGAAAACGCATTTAATCATTGATATCGTATTGTTTAATCTTTCTGTATAAAGTTCGCTCTGATATCCCTAATTCTTTAGCCGCATCTTTTCTTTTGCTATTGTATTTTTTCAATGCTTTCTGGATGAGATCTTTTTCCATATCTTCAATGGAGAGGGTTTCATCCACTTCTTCAGTATTGTCAAATTCTTCTTTATATGCCGGATCTATAATGATGGGCTTATTGTATTCAAGTTTTTCTGCCCCTTTTTGAGGTGTATATACTTCATCTTTAAAGTCCCTTGATGAAACTCTTTCACTTTCAAAAACCGGAGCTAGTGGAGCCAAAGTCTTCAATTGATGCATTTCAGGGAGCTCGAGATCATTTTTTCTTACCAGGTCATAAATTAATGACTTCAAATCTTGAAGGTCTGTTCGCATGTCGACCAGAAATTTGTATAGTATCTCCCTTTCATGAAATCCATTTGGCTCCTCTTTCGATGGGTAAGCAATGGAGGGCAAATTCCTTTTAAATATATGGGGAACCCAATTGGATAGTACCTCAGCATTAACTAATTTCTCTTCTGCCAATACCGACAATTGTTCTACCGCATTTCTCAGCTCTCTGATATTACCCGGCCAGTGATAGTTTTCGATCACCCGCCGGGCATTTTCATCCAGTTGAATGGGCTCAGTCCGGTATTTTTCTGCAAAGTCTATTGCAAACTTTCTGAAAAGCATATAAATATCCTCACGACGCTCACGTAGTGGTGGAACAAAAATGGGAACAGTATTCAGTCGGTAGTACAAATCTTCTCTGAATTTTCCTTTTTTAATCTGTTTTTCAAGACTAATATTGGTTGCTGCCACGATACGTACATCAGTTTTTAATACTTTTGATGAACCCACTTTGATGAATTCTCCCGATTCCAGAATTCTTAACAGATAAGCCTGCGTGTCTAAAGGCATCTCACCAATTTCATCCAGGAATATGGTGCCACCGTCTACAGTTTCAAAATATCCTTTTCTCTCTCCGGTTGCTCCGGTAAATGATCCCTTTTCATGGCCAAATAATTCTGAGTTGATGGTGCCTTCCGGAATAGCCCCACAATTAATGGCAATAAATTTGTTGTGCTTCCTTTTACTAAGTTCATGAATGATTCTTGAAAAAATCTCCTTTCCCACACCACTTTCCCCTTGTATCATCACACTCAGGTCAGTGGAAGCAACACGCACAGCTGTGGATAATGCCCGATCAAGACCTTCTGATCTGCCTATAATTCCAAATCGTTGCTTTATGCTATTTAATTGTATCATATTTTTTACTTGCAAACCTGATATCCAAGGAGAGTGGCGCTGCTGGCTTCCGTTATTTTCACTTGGACATAGTCACCCGGCTTGTGATTTCCTGTTTTTGGAAAAACGATCATTTTGTTTTGTGAGTTTCTTCCCTTCCATTCCTCTTCTGATTTTTTAGAATTTCCTTCAATCAGGACTTTACAGGTTTTACCAATGTCTCTTTTATTGTGTTCAAGAGAAATATAGTTTTGTAAGCGAATGACTTCATTCAATCGCCTTTTTTTAATTTCCTCTGAAACATCATCTTTATACTTTCTGGCAGCCAGGGTACCTGGTCTTTCACTGTAATAAAACATGTATGACATGCTGTAATCCACCCAGGCTATCAGCGATAATGTTTCCTGATGATCTTCTTCGGTTTCCGTACAAAAACCGGTAATAATATCAGAAGAAACAGCACAGTCAGGAATGATAGTGCGAATGGCTTCCACTCTTTCCATATACCATTCACGGTCATAGGTTCTGTTCATCATTTTCAAAATGCGACTACTGCCTGACTGTACCGGTAAATGGATGTAATTACAGATGTTTTCAAAATTAGCGATCGTGTGCAACACTTCATCGGTGATATCTTTTGGATGGGATGTGGAAAACCGCACCCGCAAATCAGGATCGATACAAGCCACTTGCTCCAGCAATTGAGCGAAATTGACTTTTCTACCCGATTCAGGGTCTTCCCATTTATAACTGTCAACATTTTGGCCCAGGAGAGTCACTTCTCTGTATCCGTTATCATATAAATCCCGGGCTTCCGCAACTATGGAATAGGGATCCCGGCTTCGCTCACGACCCCTGGTAAATGGCACAACACAAAAAGAGCACATATTGTCGCAACCTCTCATAATAGAAATAAATGCTGTCACACCATTGCTATTGAGACGCACCGGAGCAATGTCAGCATAGGTTTCTTCTTTCGATAGGAACACATTGATCCCCTTGTTTCCATCTTCAACGACCGACAGAAGATTGGGTAGATCGCGGTAGGCATCCGGGCCCACCACCATATCCACTAATTTTTCTTCCTCTAAAAATTTACTTTTCAGACGCTCAGCCATACATCCCAACACACCTATCATCATGTCAGGGTTTCTTTTCTTCAGCGCATTGAATAGTTGTAGTCTTTTTCTGACTGTTTCTTCCGCTTTTTCACGGATTGAACAGGTGTTGATAAGGATGAGATGAGCCTGTTCCATATCACGCGTGGGTGAGTAACCCACCTCAGATAAAATGGAAGCTACAATTTCTGAATCTGAAAAATTCATTTGGCAGCCGTAACTTTCAATATAAAAATGGCGGCCATCAATTACAGGATACTTTTCCTTATAGAAGATCTCACCTTGTCTGCTCTCATCTATTTTTTTTACCAGCCCCTCCAATGTTGCGTTTTGATCATACATAGCGATCCCTTGAAATATGATAATTTTTAGAAAGTGTGCAAAATTAAGACTTTTTCATGAATGAAATGACAAAATGGCAGGAAATTAATTGACGCCAAAAGGAAATAAATGAATTTTGAAGAATACAATTAACTGAGACAATTTTTTTTTGAATCCTCAGGTTTAGTTTGTTCAAATTGATTGATTTTGGTTGTGAGTATTACCAATTGCAAAAATTACTACTGTCACAATTTTTTCAAATTAACCAAAAATTTCGGCAATGGGAAAAATGCTGATGATGATATATCACAGGCTAAAGCTCCAAGGTAATTGAAAAAACATTTAAGATATTTAATGAAATGTGCAATTATTAATCGTCACTATTTGGTTTGTATCTGTAATGATTTTCTCTGAATTCATTATTTTTAACCCTGTTTCATTAAAATGATTACTATTTGTTAATTAAAAAGAATTACAATTTTATGGATAACAGACCGTGGATGAAAAGCTATCCCTCGGGGATACCTGCCAATATTGATCCTTCAAAATATAATACTTTAGTTGAGTTTTTGGAAGAATGTTTTACAAAATGGGGTCCCAAGCCGGCATTTCACTGCATGGGTAGAACTTTGTCTTTCAAAGAATTGGATAAATATTCAGCTGATTTCGGTGCGTATCTCCAATCGCGAGGATTGAAAAAAGGAGATCGTGTTGCCATAATGATGCCCAACCTGATACAGTATCCTATAGCCATATTCGGTGTATTGCGAGCGGGAATGATCGCTGTCAATACCAACCCCCTATATACACCCAGGGAGATGAAGCATCAATTCAATGATTCCGGCGTGAAAGCGGTAATTATTGCAGAAAATTTTTGCTCAAATCTCGAAAAGATTATTGGAGAGACTTCAATTGAAATAGTAATTACCACTACAATTGGCGAAATGTTGGGAATGGTCAAAGGAGCAATAGTAGATTTTGTAATACGGAGAGTAAAAAAAATGGTTCCTAAATTCCAGCTTACCAATACAGTAAAAATGAATGATGCTTTGAAAGCGGGATCAAAATTCAGTATCAACCCGTTTGACTCCGGACCTGAGGATGTGATACTCCATCAGTATACAGGAGGTACCACGGGTGTTTCCAAAGGAGCGATGCTGACTCACAGGAATATGGTATCCAATATGTTGCAGATGGAAGCCTGGATGTCGAGATATCTTGAATATGGAAATGAAACGGCTTTGTCACCCCTGCCTATGTATCATATATTTGCGTTTTCAGTAAATTGTCTGGCAATGATGAAGCTGGGAGCCAAGACTGTATTGGTAGTCAATCCCAGGGATCTTTCTTCCATTTCAAAGGAATTTAAAAATCACAAAATCAGCCTGATGACAGGGGTGAATACACTCTTCAATGCCCTGGTACATAATGAAGGATTTAAAAAATCCGATACCTCTTCTCTGAAAGTTACAGTAGGGGGAGGTATGGCTGTACAGAAAGCAGTTGCTGAAAATTGGCTACAGGTAACCGGATGCAGACTGAGTGAAGGATATGGGATGACGGAATCTTCACCTGTAGTGACCATTAATCCTTTTGATGAAACTGCAAGGCTGGGAAGTATTGGCTTACCGGTTCCATCCACTGATGTCAGGCTGGTTGATGATCATGGAAATATACTGGGTATAGGTGAAATCGGAGAGTTGCAGGTGAAAGGTCCACAAGTGATGAAAGGTTATTACAATAAGCCGGAGGAAACAGCAAAAACAATTTTGGATGGATGGCTTTGTACCGGTGATATGGCCACCATGGATAATGATGGTTTTTTCAATATTGTAGACCGAAAGAAGGATATGATTCTGGTATCCGGCTTTAATGTGTACCCCAATGAAGTTGAAGATGTATTGGCTATGCATCCAAAAATTATGGAGGTTGGGGCTATAGGTGCTCCGGATGAAAAATCGGGAGAAGTTGTAAAAGTTTATATAGTAAAGAAAGATAAATCACTGACAGAAAAAGAGGTCATAGAATATGCAAAGGAAAATCTGACCGGATATAAAGTACCTAAAATGGTGAGATTCATTAAAGAAATGCCTAAAACCAATGTGGGCAAAATTCTTAGGAAAGAGTTGAAAACAATGGATTAAGTCAGTACGGCAATTTTATATTTTCAGGTTTCCATTTTACTACACCCGTCTTACTGTCAGCAGTGCCGTAGTAGAGAAACCAAGTGCCTTTATACCAAACCATCCCTTCAGCAAAAGTTGTTCCTTCAGGGTATTGACCTGATTTTTCAAAAGCCAATTCCGGCTTCAGAAAGGGATTTGACGTTCTGTCCATTAATTTCCATGGTTTCTCTCCATCAAATAAAGCCTGACCGGCAGTATACGTTCTATGCGGCACCGCAGGATCACCGATTTCCATAGAATTGCCAGCGTTATAAATTACTACTATGCCTTTATCAGTTAAGAGAGGTGGCGGACCCGCTTCCACTAACCAGGAATCAAAGTAACCTGGTCTGGGATTCAAAACAGATATCCATTCTCCATCGTGATCCTCAAGAGGTTGCCATTGTACCATATCAGTAGAGAATGCCAGGCGGATTTGCGGTACTCCGATATACATCCAATATTTATCTTGTATTTTTACAGCAACCGGTCTGTCTTCTTTTAATTGAGTGATAATTGCTCCGGATTTGGTTTCACGCTGATGATATTTACCATTTTTCCAATGAAGAAAAAGAGGCCCATGTTTTACCCAGTGAATTAAATCTCTCGAAGTAGCCAGAGCTAAACGAGGAACTTCCCGGTTCCATTGGGTATATGTCATGACATAGAGTCCTTCTTCGGTTTCCACAATCCGGGGATCTTCCACTCCTCCTGTCCATTCCCATTCTTTCTGGTCATCATCATCAGGAAACAAAACAGGATTTTCTTGCTTAAAGAATTCAACTCCGTCTGTAGAATAAGCCAAACCTATTCGAGATGTATGGCCTCCTATTTCACGTTCTCCCAATCGCTCTTCGGCACGATAAAAAACAAAAATGGTATCATTTCTGACTATGGCGGCTGGATTGAATGCAGCCATCGATTCCCATTTTACATTTTGATCTGACATAGGGTCAAAAAATATTGAATTTGTATCCGGAGCAATAACTGGTTGGTGAATGTCAGTTCTGACAAATGGCCCCATCATCCATGTGTCCAAAGGTGGATCAGGTAATGTACATTTTCCAATAAAAAACATTATGAGAATTAATGAAAGAAGGGATAACAGACGTCGATTCAATAAAGAATTATGTTTTGCACTGATCATGATGGAAGCAGGGTTTAGTTTTATAAGCTTAAATATAGAAAGTAATTTTGGAAGGCGGATGTGCTGATGTTAGAATGGCAAGAAGGTGTGATAGTATGATTTGCCGATTCTCACTAAATATTCACATCTATCAACATATTCTGTGAAAATCTGTGATTCTGACTAAAGAAGACATACACGTCTGTACTTTTTAGGGTTAATTTTTTTACCGAAAAGACCACGAAGATTTTAGCACAAAGATCACAAAGAGGATATAAACACTAAACGCCTAAACATACTCTGCCTCCTCTTTACTTCCATTATTTTATTTGAATTAATTTCAAGATTGAAAGTATTCCTGATAAAAACCAATATCTTTCCATTTTAGATTATAAAAAAAGAAGTCTTACATGAAGAGAAGAAATTTTATTAAGAAGGCGGCAATTGGAGGAACAACTTTTACGATATTGCCCAGATATGTACTGGGAGGTAAAGGGTATACGGCTCCGAGTGACAAGGTAAACATAGCAGCTATAGGCGGAGGAGGAAGAGGTTATAGTAATTTGGAGGGAGTAATGAGTGAAAACATTGTAGCCATTGCTGATGTGGATTGGAATTTGGCTTCACGTGCATTTAATAAATGGAGTAAAGCTGAAAAATACAAGGATTACAGGGTAATGTTCGACAGGCTTCATGCCGATATTGATGCTGTGATCATCTCGACCCCTGATCATACCCATGCCGTTACAGGTCTGGCTTCTATGGAGTTGGATAAACATGTATTCATTGAGAAACCTTTGGCACATAATATTGCAGAAGTAAGGGAGTTGACTGCAATGGCGGTCAGAAAACCGCATCTGATTACTCAAATGGGCAATCAGGGTTCCAGTGGTGAAGGAATCAGAAAAACACAAGAATGGTATAATAGCGGCTTGATTGGAGAAGTAAGGAAAGTATATGCCTGGACAAACCGCCCGGTCTGGCCACAGGGACATGCTGCTCCAAAAGAGGGGATGGAAGTACCTGAACAACTGGATTGGAATTTATGGCTGGGACCTGCACCATACAGACCCTACCACAGTATATTTCATCCTTTTTCGTGGAGAGGATTCTGGGATTATGGTACAGGAGCATTAGGTGACATGGGGTGTCATATTATTGATTCACCATTTTATGTGCTGAATTTGGGTTATCCTGAAGCCGTTGAAGCCAGTGCAACGCAGGTTTTTTCTCAATTCTGGAGGCCAGATTATATTCCGGAGTCCTGTCCGCCAAGCAGTAAGATTCACATGTATTTTCCTCAAAGAGGTAGTAGTCCACCGGTTGAATTGGTATGGATGGATGGTGGTATCATGCCAGCCAGGCCTTCTGAATTGCTGGATGATGAACCAATGGGCAGTCAGGATGGAGGATTTATGATGATGGGAAGTGATGGAATCATCATGGCCAATGTGTATGGTGTCAATCCCCGAATATTGCCTTCATCACGAATGAAAGATTTGAATGTGTCTGAAAGTCTGCCGAGAGTAAAAACCAGTCATATTTTGGATTGGATCAATGGCATAAAAAACAACTATCAACCCAGTAGTCATTTTTCCAAATCGGGCCCATTGACTGAATCTGTGTTATTGGGTAATCTGGCATTGAGAGCATACAATTTCCGGATTGAACGAAAAGGAGCTTTTGAATATCCCGGGAGGAAAAAGTTACTTTGGAATGCGGAAGCCATGAAAATGATGAATGCGGAAGAGGTGAATTTATTTGTGCAAAGAGAAAATCCTAGAGTTTTTTAATCAAATCTCTTGGGTATTCTTTAAATCTACTTTGAATTGTTTGGGGGTTAATATGTTCGATCCCTGGTTTTTCAATATTTAAAGAAGCAAAGGTATGGCCGGATATCATCGATTCAATATAATCACCCGTGTGAATATAATTGATAAAAAATCCTGCTGCAAACGCATCTCCAGCACCTGTAGGATCGACTTCACTGACTTTATATGAAGGAAAATGCATAGCATATTCATCCGTATACATGCATGCCCCATTAAAGTTGTCAGTAATTACTATAAGAGGAAAAATTTCCACCAGCCTTGAAATTTGATTTTCAATACCGGGATAATCCTCAGTACTTAAGATCAGAATATCTATTCCTTTCAATACCTCCAAATCAAAATCCTTTTGACGAACCCAGCCCGATTCGTCCCATGTCCTTAACCAACCCTGGACGGTAGCTATTGTTATGGAATCCGGAAACGCCCGGCACAGCGCTGTATCCAGTTCATCAGCAATTGGAGCCAAAACTACCACATCTGGAGGTTTGTCATTTTCTTTCAGTTCCCGGATAGTAATGTTTGACGCCTTGTTATATATTTTTTGCACTCTTCCCTGTTCAGTATAAATATTTTCGAAGGTTGTTGTGAAGTGAGAGGGAATACATATTATTTCTCCACAAGTGGTATAGAATGGATCGAAAAATAAAAAATCAGGTCCATAACTGGTAATTACTCTGGGCAGTATTCCAAGTGAATTGCATATGGAAGACATATAAGCAATACTGCCTCCTAACTTAATATGTCCATTCCTCATGATATCGTGACAACAATGGCCTATAAGAAGTACATTGATTGTCTTTTTATTGGATATGAATGAACTGTCAAACATCATGGTCATGCGGGTTTAATTTTCCTTGTACCGATGGCTTTGTCGTTTTATTTATGAAATGATGGTAGTGAAGATATAAATGGACAGTACAATTATTATCAAAAACCAACTGAATGGCCATGCCCATCTCCAGGGACTGGTGGGAACTACTTCAATGTTTTTTACTGTAAATGAGGATGGGTGAGAAGCAGGTAAAGAAATGAGCGTCATGAAACCAATGTTGGATATGAATTCCAATCCCCATAAATGAACAAAATGAATATTTACTTTGAAAATATAATAAAATAAAATGTAGAATACCAATCCAAAAACCAATCCTGCCCGGGCTGCCTTGGCGGTAATCCATGGCATAAAAAATCCTGCAATGATGATAGTGGCCATGGGTACAAAGAAAATTCCATTCAGTTGTTGCAATAACTGATAGAGACCATCCGGCGCTTTGGCAATGGCTGGGGCTATGATTATCGCTCCCAATGCAAGAAATAAGGATAGAAATTTTCCTGTACTTACTACTTTTCTTTCAGTGGCATTTGAACTTAAAAACCTTTTATAAATATCCAGACTAAAGATTGTAGCAGCGCTGTTCAATGCGCTATTAAAAGTGCTGAAAATGGCACCAATGATGACGGCAAGGAAAAATCCACTGGCCCATGACGGAAGGAGTTTTTTGACCAACTGAGGATATACCTGATCAGGGTCATCATAGTATTGTGTGCCAAAGTAATAAAATCCAATGATGCCAGGCAAAACGATCACAAAAGGAATCAGGATTTTTAATAAACCTGTGAGTAATAGTCCTTTTTGAGCTTCTTTCAGGCTTACAGCTCCCAAGGCTCGCTGAATAATGGACTGATGCATGGCCCAAAAATAAACCTGGTTGATGATCAGGCCTGTAAACAGGACTGAAAAGGGTAAAATAGCCTCCCTGCTCCCTGGTCCCACAGATTTTTCCAAACTTACTGTACTGAATTTTTCAGGGTTAAACCGGTAAATTTCGCCCATCCCTGACAAAATATTTCCCTGGCCAATATCGTACAATGCGATAACAGGAATGGCCAATCCTGCAATCATAAGACCCATACCATTTATCATATCGGTATGTGCTACCATTTTTAATCCACCATAAATGGCATACATTCCTCCAAGTCCTCCAACCCCCCAGACGCTTAAAACGATGGCTTCTGATTTTGAAATAGAAAGAGCCTCGGATAATCCAAAAATATTTTCCAGCGACAAAGCACCGGTATATAAAACGATGGGTAAGATGGTAAAAACAAAAGAAAGGATAAGAATACATGCCATCATAGCTCTTGTTACACCATCAAATCGTTTTTCTATAAATTCCGGGATTGTAGTAAGTCCCATTGAAAGATATCGGGGAAGAAAATAAAATGCAGCTACAATCAAGGCCAATGCCGAGGTAACCTCCCATGCAATTATAATGGCTCCATTTTTATAAGCCGAGCCATTCATTCCAAGTAAATGTTCAGTAGATATATTGGTAAGGAGCATGGATCCGGCAATGACTATACCGGTTAGACTTCGCCCGCCCAGAAAATAGCCATCGCTCGTATTGAGTTTTTCATTTCTTAATTTCCAAAAACCCCAAAATGCCACCAGGGACGTAAAAAATAAAAAACTTATGAACTGAATCATATGGTCATGTATTTCTGATTTAAAAATATAAAAAATCAGTAATTACACTCTGATTGTTTTAAAGTGGTAAAAAACGATCTGATAGCAGGAAGACTACACTCTTAAGAAAATTGTTGTGAGAAATGACAATGCGTTATGAATGCCGGCTCGGGAAGTTTAACAATATTAAAGCTATTCAAAGTGATCCGGGAGTATACTAAGCCGGCCATACTGTAACAAAATGCTCATATAGAGTTACAAGACAATATTATAAAAAGGGTTATCCGCCATAGGTATGAGTTTATACAAACACAGAAGCTGCAGATAACTTTACGCGAAATGTTAAAATTTATAAAGAATAGCGCATAATTTCAGTAATTAATTACTTTAGCCCATGTAGCTTTTTACTTAAGAAAGGGGTCGGAATATTCCATATAAAATATAATGAAAGAGATGGGCACTCCTATATCTTCTGTATCTTCTGCGAAAACCGTAATACGTATTATTAGAACGACATAATTTGCATGCCCTGTTTTAGGAAGGAACAAAGTAAATTATTGCAACTATAATCCATTAAACGAATGAAATATTTTACATTTTTTATTATTTGCGTTATTTCCATTATTTTATCATGTAAAACTGAATCTAACGATTGTTTAGAATTAGAAATTACTAAATCAGGGTTTTATCAAGAGAAAAATGAGAATTGTAAAGACAACCTTCAAAATCAAGACAATAAAATCTATGTAAAAAGTTTAAAAGTGCTTTATGAGATCAGTTATAGAACAAATGAATTCAGTTATGTTGACTTTAATCCAAAAAAGACGAATCATCTGTATATGTCATGGGAGTTTAGTGACGAAGAAAGCCCTGTAATTAGATACTTAGAGCTTGTTGTAACAGGAAATAGCATCAATTCATGCCAAACGGAAATAGAATATCGATATTTATCTGAAAGTAAAGAGAGATTATTTAGCGAAATAACAGGTGTCGTAGAAAATTGTAAAAACATTTGGATACACAATCCACGATATTATTTGTTCCAAAAATGTTATATCGGGGTATGGCCATATTTTCAACTCCCTTTTCAAATAGGAAAAACATGGGAATATGGATGGAAGTTTAATAGTATTCTATCCAATATAAAACATATAACCTGGGAAGGAGTCTTAGATACCAGGTCAACTTACATTGTAACAGATAAAGAAAAGTTATTAATCAATAATAAGTATTACGAAACATATGTGGTTAATGCTTCATTTTCACATGATCTTAATACATATCAAAGCATTTTCTATGTCTCATAAGACTATGGTATACTGAAGCAGATATATATGTTTTCTGATGGAGATGTATTAAGTCTTAATTGCATTTCATTAGATAAATAGTGTTTGGATTAACAACAGTTATTAACCATGAAAGAAATGAAGCTTCCTTTTATAGATTTTTGCGGAGCTTATAATGAAATAAAATTATTGTGTGATTTAGATTTTGGATTTCCTCAATTTTTAAGTCAACAAAGCTCTTGCGAAGATTAATCCATTTTCGTCAAAGGGTAGAAAGAATTTTAATGCCTATTTTTTCTACTTTTATTGAAAATAAATATTTGACTTTTGAATTCCCCTTTTCTTTAGCCATAAGGTTTATAACTAGAGAAAGAGCAATGATAGAATTACTTTTCAATTATCATTTCCACAAAATGATAGCGGATTATCTAACTTTTAATGATCGACAAGAATGAAAGAAAAATACAATTGTATAGTACTTTTAATGATCATATGCCTTATTACAGGATGTGAAAAAAACTGTGACTACTCATTGGAATATTATTCTCATGTATATAAAGGTTTGATAGAATATGAAATAAGGAATTATGAGGATGCATATTTTTTTCTAAATAAAGCCTTCAAAGCTTGTCCGGCTAAAAATACCAGAACATTATATGAAATAGATATCATGGCAATCGTTTCTGCTAAACTTGATAATTATTCCCTGATCCTTTATCAATGGTAACCACTCAAGTAATTTCTATTTTTCGGCTTGTATGTCCATTGGTGTTTTTTATTCAAATATAGTAAATAATTTCGGAATCTGTTTGTGATAGGATGGGATGCTATGGCATTTTGCATAACGTTTTTGATAAGAGCCTGTACGACCGATAGGGAGTATGGCTTTATATCTTTTGTTATCTTCTTGCATAATTCGTCTGGTTCTGATTTAAGAACAAGGAACACCGATTAAAAATTTCAGATTTTATGTCCGTGCCTGAAATAGGTTGACCATAATTTTCAACTTTCAACTTTCTTCTTATACCTACCTCACTCCCTCACTTCGTCAACCTCAACTTATTCCTTCCGACCTTCAGTAATTCCGACCTTCCGACCATTACCTGACAATGCATAGTTCCAATAAATGGGACTTTTCCATTTCCTTACTCACTCCTCAGGCTATTCACAGGATTTGCCATAGCTGCTACGAAAGACTGGTATAAAACAGTTAATAAGCCAATACTTAAGGCAACAATTCCTGATATAGCGAAAACGAAAAGATTGCCAAAATCGAGGATATTGATCCTGTATTGAAAATCAGACAACCACTGAGTCATGGCATAATAAGCAATAGGCCAGGCAAGTGCAGTAGCTATAATGATCAAAATCATAAATTCTTTTGACAGCAAAAGTACGATCTGTGACATGGTAGAACCTAAGACCCTCCTGACTCCTATCTCCTTCTTTCTTTGCTCTGCTATGTATGCTGAAAGACCAAACAAGCCAAGACAAGCAATGAAGATGGCCAGCCATGTAAAGCTTGAAATCAACTTAGAAAACGCTTCATCGGCTTGAAACATCTGCCCAAACTCTTCATCAAAGAATTGGTAATTAAATGGATATTCGGCAAAAACTTCATTCCATTCCTGTTCCACACTGGCCATGGTAGTTTTAATATCCCCTTTCACCAAAAACGAAAGGTTTGATGTTATATTGGGATTATAGAATAACAATAGTGGTTCGATAGATTGTCGCATAGATGAATAGTGAAAGTTTTTAACAACACCTATAATTCTCCTTGATTGTGTGCCAAAGTTTAATGTTTTTCCGATAGGATCTTCCCAACCGATTTGATTTACAAAAGCTTCATTCACCAATATGGATTCCTGCTGATCGGTACCTGATTCAAGCATGAAATTTCTTCCAGATGCCAATTCCATTTTCATTAAGTCCAGGTAGTTGTGGTCAATGGAAAACACACTTGCGATCCAGGAAGGATCTCCTTCCTGAGAAGTTCCTTCGGGTCTAACTCCTGTTCGCCCAAATGTTCTTCCCGGCATATTGGTTGACATGGCCACCATTTCTATATTATCATATTCTGTAAGTTTATCCCTAAAAGTAGCCATACGAGTCCCTATTCCCGGCTCATTTATTTGTATGGATACAACCTGATCTTTACTAAATCCCAAATCCTTATTCTTGATATAATCCAGTTGTTTGAATATGAGCACAGTACCAATGATCATTGCTATAGAGATGGCAAATTGAAGTACAACCAATACTTTGCGCAGCAGAATTCCATCTTTACTGGCTTGAAATTGCCCTCTTAGTATTTTGATAGGATCAAATTTAGAAATTACCAAAGCGGGATACAGTCCTGAAAGTATACCGATGAAAAAAGTACCTGCAAAAATCGAAAGATAAATATCCGGATGTGAAAAGATATATGTTAATAAACCGCCTTCAATTCCCAGATCAATAAAATAGGAAGCAAATTCAACAAGAATGAAAGAAAAGAGCGCTGCGATCAGGCATATTAACACAGATTCACTTAAGTGTTGCAAAATCAAATTGTAACGGAAAGCACCCATTACCTTTCTCACACCTACTTCTTTCGATCTGGCAGATGATTGGGCAGTAGAAAGATTCATAAAGTTAAAGCCCGCGATAAGAATGATAAACAGGGCAACAGAAGAAAGGGCATAAACATAGGTAATATCGCCTTTACCTACATTATGAGCGTCAAAAATAATCCCTGATGAACCTAAATGGACATCTTTTAAGGATTGCAATTGCGGGATCCAATATTCAGGAGCTTCATTTCTTTGTACAAGTTCTAACATTTTCTCTTCCACCGTATTTTTTGATGCCGGTTTATCCAGTAAGGCATACCCGATCATACCTAAACTATTAAATGAATTTAAGTATTGAGCACCACTCGAATCAAGTTCAGTTGGATACATGGACATCAGTACATCTATCTTTAAATGACTATCTTTATTAACATCTTCGACCAGTCCGATTACCTCCCAATCATTTTCATCAGCTTTAAACGTCTGCCCTATTGGGTTCTCATCTCCAAACATTTTTTTGGCCATAGACTGGGTAAGAAAGGCTTTATTTGGTTGCTCAAAGGCTTCCAATGCTTCCGGGTTCAGGAGTTTAAAATTAAATATTTTAAAGAAAGGGGCTTCTACCACTTTGGAGTTTTCTGCATACACATACCTATCGTCCATATCAATTCTCACCCTACCCTCATTGATCATTCTGGTAGTTTCCATCACTTCCGGTATTTCCTCCTTCGCGGCAGCTGGTAATCGAGGCATAGTGATACCCACACTGTTATTATTAATGCCTAAGGCCTTATCTACTGTGTAAAACCGGAATATATTCTCATATTCAGCATGAAACTTATCATAGCCGGTTTCCTTTTTAACGTAGATAAATATCAATGTGCAAGTGGCAATACCTATAGCAAGTCCAAGAATATTAATGGTGGCGGAAGTACGGCTTTTTAAAAAAGCTCTGACGGCAGTTCTAAAGAAATTTTTCAGCATAATGGTATTTTTTTAATGAGGAATAAATTGATGTATACACTTAATTATTAACCCGTTAACATTATTTTACAACTATTGATAACGCAGCCAAATCAACTTTCTGATCCTGGCAATGAAATGAAGAAAACTTTCGCTGCAGCGGTGCATTGATGCATTTTGTCAGAAAATATAGTCTAAGATTTCTGAATGGCCATTTTCAATGCAATTTCTAAGGCCATATCAGCAGATACCTCTATATCGGGAATCACACCGGCCCCTTCCCAGTTCGTATTGGTAATGGGATTGATCGCCCTGCCTGTGGGTATCCAAACCATAAATCGATCGTTTACAATCATTGAACCACCGGGATGCGCACCTCCACCTGTTACCTCACCTATAATAGTAGCTCTCTTGAGATTTTTAAGATTGTACGTAAATTCTTCTGCTGCAGAAAAAGTATAATTTGAAGTGAGAATATAAATAGGAACATCAGGCCTTTTTTTACCCTTCACTTGATCTAATGTCCAGGTTTCCTGATAAGAATTTGTGGGTCTGAAGTAAAAGCTATTCAGATGCACCGGCTTTTGAAAAAAGTAACTGCTCAGTAACTGGATCATAGAAGGAGAGCCTCCACCATTTTTTCTAAGATCAATAATGAGTTCATCCGTATTTTTAACCTTGTCCATAGCTGAAATGGTTGTTCCTCCGGCAAGCTCAGTATGAAAAAAAATAGTCAAATGGATATGTCCGGTATTACCTTCTAATATCGTCACCTCTCTAAAATCAAAATTGCTTTTACGCATATTTTCCATCTGCAGATAACGTATAGCTTTTTGGTCATTACTGTTTTCTGCCTCTTTAATTTCCAAAATCTTCTTCGGATCAAAAGTCACCCTTAGATGTTTGGCTTTTGACACAGATAGTAAATCTTTAGTTAGTACTTTGGCAAATTCCTCTCCCTTTGTCATTTTTGAATAGGTGCCTTCAGTATAATTTGAATGGATCATATCCGTCATTTCCCTGGCCACTTCGGGAAAAATATATCTCTCATTTAGCAAGCTGTTTATGGATCTAATCACTTCTTGCTTATCTTTTTCTGTCAAAGCACCTTTATTATTCTATGCCGTAGTGTTACAGGAGATCATCGTTAACAGGGAAAAAAATGGCTATTGTTTTCATATTATTAAAATTTTAAAATGGTTTTTGTCATACATATTCAATGAGCTTATCCGAACAATTCATTTTACTTTGGCTATTTATTTATTATTAATTGTGCACTACTACAACTATTCACTGAACTCAATAAAGAAGCATTACCTGCAGCTAACAATTAAAGTGCCATTCGCAAAACATGCCCTGTTAAGCCATCTGATGGTTGATAAGAAAGTGGGAAGCGTTCAATTTCGGACATTTTCGTTCGCTGGTGGACGCATAGTAATGCTCTCTTCTATTTTCCGAAATTTCTATGGACTATTGAAGGAAAATACAACAGAATAAAATTAAAGAAAATATAATGACTGCATTTTTTTAAAGTTGTTCTACTCCTGTTGTAATAAGCGAAATGATCAGTGCTATTATCTTTTTATTAAAAGCTTTTCACAGGTACCCCCGGCCTGAAAATGATCCCCAAAAAGACAAAAAGTGGGATTGGACTGCCAAATGTGATGGAATGCCTACAATTAAAATACCCCAAAAAGCACTATCTTGTAATCAAAATGTGACATAAGAGACTCTAACATTTGTAATGCAAAAGTTATCTTAATTTATCTTGATGCCTTTAAAGCCGTCATACATCATTGCTTCTACCTGGCCTTTATTATTTTCAACAAATTCAACATCCGACCAATAGCTCCTTAAGATATATTTATTTAAATGTGGATTTCCATCATCAACAGGAATCAAAGCTCCCCAGGTGCTCGATAAGAGACCGTCTTCAAATGTAACTTCCAGTTCAGCATTGGGAACATAGAATTTTTCATCAAACTTGTATTTTCCAGATAATCGATCAGCTTGTTTTGGATCAAGTTTGGCAGCAGAAAGGTTGGTTTTTGTGTAAGGCATTTTATAAACCAAAGCAGCCATCTGTTGTCCAAGATCAGGTGGTAGTGAGATGTAATTGTTGGAAAGAACAATGACGACAAGCTTGTCGTCAGGGTAAATGCCAAAATAGGAAGAGAATCCAGGTGAGCGTCCGTTCATTTGAAATCTTTTTTTGTCCAAATGATCTCTAATAAACCAGCCATACCCTACCTGATTGCCATAATCTGTGAATATTTTTTTCCATGACTGCTCTGATAAGAATTGATTGTTTAAAATGGCATTGGCAAACCTGTTAAGATCTTCTGAAGTTGCATAAATGGATCCATGGCCTGTTTTAGAAGTCCAGTCAATGTGGTAGGCATTTTCAACATCATAATGACCTGTCGGAGCATAGCCGGCTGCAAGGTTCTCAACAATACTTTTTTCTCCGGCAGAATGCCCGGTATTATTCATTTGGATTGGATCAAATAGACTCTCATTCAAATAAGTCCCAAAGGTTTTGCCGGTCACTTTCTCAATAATATAGGCTAAAAGTATATAATCAGACCTCCCGTGATTGTATTTTGTATCCGGTTGAAAAAGTAAGCTGTCACCCTTAAAATAATCTATTAATTGTTCAGGAGTGTGCCCAAATTTAGTAATGCTATCATAATCTACTTTATTATTTTGTCCAATAGCTGGAATACCTGAACGCTGACTCAAAAGATGATGGATTGTAATACTGTCTCCAAACTTATAGCCGGATAAATATTTTGATAACGGGTCATCTAAAGAAACCTTATTGTCTTCTACCAGCCTCATTATTGCTGCAGCTGTAAAAATCATTGAAACAGATGCCAGATAAAACTTTGTCTCTGTTGTATTATCTAAATGGTAAGACCTGTTCATGAGTCCGTAGGCTTTTGAAAAAACAACTTTTCCGTATTGGGATATCAATACACTTCCACTGAAATTGTTTGTTTCAAGGTAAGGCTGAATCAACTCATCAATCTCCCTTTCTTGTGACCAAGAATCAGGATAATTTATTGAAACAATTAAAAGGATAAAAAAAATAATTTTCATTTGGAAGGAATTGACTGTATTGACCAAATAGCTACCCCGTGGCACAACAATTTATATATAGATTTACTCGCTCTTCAACACTTCTGCTGGATTTCTCAGGGCTGCTTTGACCGATTGAAAACCCACCGTAAATGCTGTAATAAGTGAAATTATCAGCGCTGCTTTAATGAAAAGAAGCGGCATTAAATCTATATGATAAGCAAAGTTCTGCAACCAATGTTTTCCTCCAATCCATATTAAAGGACTGGCCAAAAGGAAAGATATTAGAATAAGTACAAAATACTGCCGGGTTAGAGTATAGACAATCGAATCAAGCTGTGCTCCGAAAACTTTTCGGATACAGATTTCCTTGGCCCTCTGATGTACATGATATTCGACAAGCCCAAACAGACCCATGCAAGCCACTAAAATAGTTAGCCCGGCAAAGATATTCAGTAGCGAGGAAAGCTTTCGTTCGGACACATACATTTTACCAAAATTTTCGTCCAGGAAAGTATAGGAAAATAGCCTTCCAGGTACCTGTTCGGTAAATATCCCCTCTATCGTTTGAAGTTGGGCCTGTGCATCACCCGGGTTTAATCTTACAGTAAGTGTATAAAAGAAATTAGGCTCTATCTGCATGACCAAAGGGGTGATTTTTTCCTTTAAACTGCCTACGTGAAAATCCTTTACCACACCGACTACTTCACCCCTTTTTAAAGTATCAGCAACCCATCTGTTCCAATGGAGAGGTTTACCTATGGCCTCCTCGGGTGAGCCCAGCCCAAAATTTTTAACCGCTGTTTCATTCAAAATAAAGGCATTGCTTTGGTCTGTTCCATAGTCTTGGGAAAAATCCCTGCCAGCGATGATTTCCATTCCCATGGTAGGGATGTAATCATAATCCACCATAAATAACTTAGTAGACATCCGCTCCCCGGTTTCGGGTTTGATTACGCCATCCGTAGCAAACATATCCCCGGGCAATCCATATCCCCAGGTGGCATATTGCAAACCTGTCTTATTCAAGACCTCAGATTTTAATCCTTCCAACTGACTGCTTTTGACTCCCCTTCCATATACCACAAGTAAAGATTCCTTATCAAAACCCAAATCCTTGTTCATCAAAAGTTGGTTTTGGTCAATGACGATCCAGGCTCCTATAATCAGTATAAATGACAGCACAAACTGAAACACCACCAATGATTTGCGGAAAAGTGCATGGCCACCCTTCGTATCTTTTGCACCTGAAAATACAGATGCAGGCTTGAATGAACTTAATAAAAAAGCTGGATAGGCTCCTGAAACAAAACCCAATACTAAGCAAAACCCAACTGTTATAAGAAGCGTCTCTGCATTTAATGGTAAAGCCATGGACTTTCCGGTAAGCGTTGACAAATAGGGCAAAGCCAGCCAGCTTAATATAATTGCCACTGCCAAACCAAAAAATGCAAAGGTGCAGGATTCCAATAAAAATTGGGTTTTAAGTTGGCCCGTTCCAGCCCCGATCACCTTCCTGACACCCACTTCCTTCATCCTTTTGACAGACCTGGCAGTGGAAAGATTGACAAAATTGAAGCATGAAATCAGCAGAATCATAATCCCCGCTCCGATCAAAATAAAAACTGTGTCTTTGTTGCCTATTACAGCATGGTCAAATTCAATATGGGAAGATTCTAAATGAATGTCGTACAGGTTTTGAAATAGTGGCTTGGAACCTGATCCCGTATTACCAGGAAGTTTTTCGGTTTCCTCCTTGACATAGCTTTGAAATTTGGCTTCCAATGCTTCCGCATCCGTTCCTTCAGCGACCTTAAAATAGGTATACATTTGATGCCAGGTCCAGGAATTTATCCGCTCTTCCATCCATGGTAGGCTACTTAGCGAAATTAAAAAATCGAGTTGTAGGTGAGAATGTAAAGGTAAGTCCTGATAAACATGGGATACTTCATAATCAATACCATCTATTTTTAGGCTAAGTCCTATGGGATTTTCTTTACCAAAGTATTTGAAGGCAATTTTTTCGGAGAGTGCAACCGTATTGGCTTTGTCCAACACCTGGTTAGGATTACCATTTGTGATGGGAATAGCCATGATATCAAACAACTCTCCTTCTCCAAATGCTCCTCTGGACTCACTGTAAATCACATCGTCCCGCCCTACCTGTTTTTCTGTGAATGTGCCCAATATCCTGGATGTTTGCTCCACTTCGGGAAATTCATTCTTCAGCTTGGTGGCCAATACAGGTTGAACCATGGATGTATAACGTTCCCCTGATACAGGAGAACTCATAATAGTATTCAACCTATACACCAGTTCACCTTCAGGATGGTGTCTATCAAACTTAAATTCATCATAAACATAAATGGAAATGAGAATGAAGGAGGCTAAACTTATACCCATGCCAAAAATATTGATGGCTGAGAATGACTTGTATTTTAGTATGTTTCTATAAGTGATGAGAAGATAGTTCTTAAGCATGTAAAAAATTATTTTAGATAAGGAATATTTTCTGTTTACACAATTAAGATGCCATTTGCAAAACATGCCCTGTTAAGCCATCAGAAGCATGGAAAGAAAGTGGGATGCGTTCAATTTCGGACATTTTCGTTCGCAGGTGGACGCATAGTAATGCCATCTTCTGTTTTCTAAAATTTCTATGGACTATTGAAGAATTCACAGAATAATAGTCATTTATATCCTATTGCAAATATTTATTTACTACGATACTGATTGAGCCAGAAGGCCATGGTGCTCAAGGGTCAATAATTTTTCCTATTTTATCTAACAGAATAAGGCGAGGAATAGCCTTGATATTAAAGTGTTGTGCATGATCGGACTGCCTCGCATTTTCAGCAAACCATTGGTGTCCACCCATTTTCTTTTCTGTCACCATTTTAACCCAGGATTCTTTGGTATTATCAATTGCAATGGAAACAAAAGCAATGTTATTATCTTTATATTCTTTCATCATTTTGTTCCAACTTGGATGCTCTGCAATACAAAGACCGCACCAGGTAGCCTAAACATCAATGTAAACCAGATTGCCTCTTAAATCGCTCAACTTCACTACTTCCTCTTAAATTGTACTGAATTCAAAATCTGGACTTTTTTTGCCGGTGGAGATGGGTTCCCATTTAGTCATTTTTTCTTTGAGCCTGGTAACATATGTATTTGAACTATGGGTAAAAAAATCATCGTAAGCCACCAACCACCTGCATCTTTTACCTGAAAAGCAGATAGCTTAGCCTGAAAAAATGAAACCTCATGGCAAAGTACGAAGAATGAGTAAAAAGATATGAATCATCCGGGTTGACCCGCAAGGCTTTTTTGCTGAGCAGGAATGTATTGGATTATTAACACTTGGCTATTATTTAAAGAAGTTTCTTGATCAATTAACCCAGCAATATGGATAGAGGAGACATTGGAAAAATTACCGGGTTACCCCATCA
>DAOLDB010000019.1:0-67374 GCA_035327565.1 Saprospiraceae bacterium | reverse complement strand
AAACTGACTACTTGCCGTCACATTTATTCCCTGACTCCGACCCGCTCCAATGTAGTCGGTGGGTTGCCCAAACACGCCTGAAACTGCAAAAATTACTATTAATAAAGTAGAATATCCACCCATTTGGCAAACATTTTAATTGAGTAAAAAATGAACCGCCTTGTCGAACTGCTTATGTAAAGATAGCGATATTATCTTAGGTGGATTATCAGTAATAACCCTGATTTTTATTTCAGTACATGGGTATGACCCTTCCATAGCCATTGGTAGAAGTGAGTGTCGTTATATTCAAGGCATGGCCCACATTGGGCTTTGCTCCATTCGGTCTGTCTCCTTCCAATTGTCACCTTTACAGCACTAATCCAAAAACTCACATTTCTCAAAATTTATATAAAATCTTAATTTTATCCCTTTTTCAGATACAAAATTTAGTCAATTTTCGTATTACCCTGTATGAGCTATAAAAATGTAATCCTCCCTGCCCTGGTATTTATTATTATTGCCGTTTCAATCAAATTTTCACGTGATATCATCAAGGTCTCAAATGAGTTAACTGAGCTGAAAGAACAATATGCCGAAGTCAATCGAATCAATTATGGATTATTCAATATCCAGCTTTGGAAAAATAAAGCCTTCCAACTGTTTCGCCAGCGGGCGTCGTCATTTACTATTTCTCCACAGGTATATAAAGATGTGGAAAGCCAACTGGTAGTCTACCTCGATGGCATTTATACTGATTACATTGAATCCGGCCAGCTCATCAATCAATTGATACAGGAGTCCGAAAGATCGGGTAAACTCAACCCACTCTTTGCCAACATCATTCGTGAAAATGTTGGGGACCAAATCAAAAATATGAACATACGCGCCCGTTTACCCGATATAGCCCGATCACTGGCTATGGAGCTGAAAGCCAATGAACCCAGATTGAGACTGTATATCGCTGAAGGCCTGGAATCCATGCTCTTTGAGGGTCCGGACAGGAGGTATATTGATCCCCGACAGGGATTTTTTTACAAATTGGGCTATCAGAGTATTGATGATTACAATGAATCTACATTGTTCCGGATTAAAGAATTGTATGTTCAAATGAATAAAATGATTCGTTGGGTGTATTTGTTGCTTTTGGGTAGTGTGGTTGCACTACTGTTCCTGGGTAAATGGACAGGAATAATCACTTCGATTTCACTGATTACAACCATTTCTATAGTATTTCTGATATTGGGAGTCACTCTTCCTATGATTGATATCGATGCAAGATTAAATGGATTCAGGATGGATATTCTGGATGACCAGATCGAATTCGACGAGCAATTTATGTATTATCAGAGCAAATCAATCCTGGATGTCACTTGGACATTGCTGGAAGGGAGAGGAATTGATTTGAAAATTGTTGGAATTCTGGTATTGCTTTTCAGTATTGTTATTCCTTTCTTCAAACTGATATTATCGAGTCTGTTTATGTTTTCCCGACGGATAGAAAACAGCCTGTTGGTACAATGGATTGTTTTTTACCTTGGCAAATGGAGTATGGCTGATGTTTTTGTTGTGGCTATGTTCATGTCCTATATTGGATTCCATGGTGTGATTACATCCCAACTTACTGAAATATCCCGGAATCAGACCGGCTATGCTGTGGAGACACTCAATTATAGTAAACTGTCTCCAGGGGCTTTATTTTTTACTACCTACTGTGTATTGAGCATCATTACCGGACTGCTCATCCATCGATGGTACAAAGAAAAGCAAAAAAATCCTTAGAAAAATGGAAGAGTACTTTAGGTTCAGAATTTTAAGAACTTTTATGTTGCATTCTTTTTCCCCTATGAATTCCATTGAAAATCTTTGCTCCAGGTTAAAAATTTAGGATTAAAGAGAAGGTTTCCAAACTTTCTCCTATGAAATAGATGAAAATACATAATGAAAATTTATTTAAAGTGTAACCGACTGAATATAAGATCTTTTATATTCCATCACCAATAATTGTGAGTGGCTAAGAATTGAACAATCTTCATATTGAAGATTCAATATTGTCATAATTCTTATATCGTGTGCCTACATTCAAAATACTCAACCTTCCGTATTACTTCCGTTATTGCCTTGCAATGCCAATTGATTGAACCGATCCACTTCTTTGTCAATATAATAGAGGCTCTGACCTCCTTCACCTATGAGTTTGATTCGGTCAATAATCGAAATGATGGTGGTTTCTTCTTCACGCTGCTCTTCTATGTACCACTCCATAAACTTTAAAGTAGCATAATCCGACACCTTATAACATACGTCTACAATTTTGTAAATGGCATCAGTGACGGTTTTTTCCTGACTCAACACATCATTGAAAACCTGCCGAATACCGGAATGTTCCAGAGGGGGTTGAGGTACAGCGGGGGTAATGGGAGTGGCATTGCATTCAGAAATATATTCGTATATTTTGAGCATGTGCATCCTTTCTTCATCCGATTGCCTGAGAAAAAAGGCTTTACAACCTTCTAATGCCTGGTCATCACACCAATATGCCAGCGCCAGGTAAAATGAAGATGCATAAGCTTCGTATTCCAATTGTTTGTTGAGAACATCCAAAACCTGTGGATTGAGTGTCATATTCAAAAGATTTATTTAAGTAATGGTACAAAAACAGGTAAGCATGCATGAATGTTTCCCAACGGTTCGAGAATTTGCATTGGGTATCCCAATCTAAAATCAGTATAATCAGATGTTCTGATATATAATAATAGCTATAATCTGCTATTCTAGTGTCTTCAGGATTGCTTCATGACCAATGTTCTGGCAATCATGTCGTGCAAGGCTTGTTTTTTCTCGGTAAATCCTGCCATCAAATAGCCCACCATTAGGATCAGTCCAGACAAAATTTTGCCAAAATATCGTATTGAGGCTTGTGTGAAATTGACTTTGTCACCATTTTCCATGATTACATAAAGCCGGAGAACTCGCTTACCCAATGTAGCCTGATGAACAGAAGCCTCCTGCAATGCATAGTAAAGCCATGAGGCTACTATGGCAAGCGTGATCATTGAAAAAAATGCAGAACCTAATGATACCAAATTACCAAAAGAAGGTTCTTCATCCATCAACATGATTGGACCTAAAGTAAAAATACCCATAATAAACATCATAAAGTAAACGATGATATTGAGTATGATTCCATCGATCAGGTAAGCGACAAATCGAAGCCAAAAACCTGCGTATTCATCATATTCCCTGTGTTGATCGTCCATAGATTTTTTTTATTGTAGCAAATAACTAAGGCAAAATAAAAAAAAGAACCTGAATAAGCTGGGTCTTTTTAAATATTTCAAATAGTTCCAACATAAATTTTAATATGCTTCAGCCAAAACGCAATTAAACAAATGTAAGATTTGTTTTGTCTAATATACAACATTCCCCTCCAGCATTTTTGAAGTTGTTCCTGTAAACTCCACAAACCTTATGATCTCAACAAAAACTTTGATCTGCCCATCCATTTCCTCAAATCGTAAAATCCAGGATTCACTCCTGATGCTTTCTTCAACAAACCTTGAGGTGAGTTTCATGGTAGATTCATCTGTCCATGAATATTTTGAAGCAACCTGGATATTTTCACTGTCCAGAGGTCTTGGCGAGTCGACTAATGTATGTAATTGGGATTGACTGTATTTCCAATCGTCTTTACCAGCAATGAATTTATAATTTCCTTCCTTGCGTTCAATTTGTATATGGGCATCTGAATTTTCAAATTTAATTTTGATCGAGAGGATGCCAGCTTCATTAGGTGCCATTTCAATTCTTTTATCTGAAATGCTATCCGATATAGGTGATACTGTATCAGTGGAAAAAAATGGACCTGTAGTGAGATAAGCAATTCTATTAGCCAATTCCACAGTAGCTTCCTTGTTTTGAGCTAAAGGTTGATTATGCATAGCAGGTAACAGATGATCCCACACCATGTCCAAAACTTCTTGCGTATTGGATGCTGCAGAGGTCAACACCACGACGGCTTCATAATCAGGCAATACAATGATGAACTGTCCTCCCAGTCCATCTGCACGGTAAGAATTATTCCTGCCTCTCCAAAATTGGTAGCCATAACCTTGTGCCCAGTCATTTAACTCTTTGGGTAAATGGTTGTCTGGTTCATAAGTTTCAATTTGCAAAGTAGTGGCTTCTTCCACCCAGATTTGAGGAATAATCTGTTGTCCTTTCCATTGCCCTTTTTGTATTAACATTTGGCCAAATTTTGCCATGTCATCGGACTGTATTTTTAATCCGATGGTTCCAAAAGTATACCCTTCTGGTGTTTCATCCCATGAAAAATTCTTGATGTCCAGTGGATCGAACAATCGGGGCTTTAAAAAATCTAACAGTTTTTCTCCGGTAGCTTTTTGGACAATGGCAGACAACATGACTGTTGCCATGTTATTGTATTTAAATACTGTTCCTGGTTTTTTTTCTATGGATGTTGAAAAAAAAGATAAAGGCCAATCGGTAGATCCTCTTGCTTCAAATAGTGGATCAGAATTCATGCCGGTTGACATTTTTAGGAGATCCTGCACCGTTAAATCCTTCATATACATACTCAGTGTGTTCGGAATGGCGTTTGGAAAAAATGAGATCACTTTGTCGGTCAGATTGAGTTTATTCTCTGCAATGGCAAGCCCCACACCTATAGAGGTAAAACTCTTACTGGCTGAAAACATTACATGCTTTAAATCCTTTCTGTAAGGGCTCCAATATCCTTCTACTATGACATTTCCATGTCGCAACAGGATGACACTGTGTAATTCATTGTTTCCTTTTTCTACTGCATCCAAAAAACTCAGGATTCCTTCAGAAGACACCCCCTCGGCTTCTGGCGTACTAATGGGGAGTCCGGTACTTGTTTTTGCATTATGTGGTTGAGAGCAGGAGTAAACCAGGCACATCCACAAAAGAATTGCTGGATAAATTGATTTTGGGAATAACCGGAGTACATATTTCATCGATACTAATTAATTTGAAACCCATCCATTGAAATGAGAACTATACAGTTTCTATACACAGTAACTATATTAATCAAATGTAACTATTTCGCTTTGTTGAATCTAATAGTTTTTGTATAATTTCAATCAGATTCATTGCATTCTATAATCTACAATAAAATAAGTAAAAAAGTCTGGTACCGAAAATCTGCGAAAGGGAATTACATATCTTTTTCTTTTGAATTAAGACTTCCAGTTTTTCATAGTACCCTCAAACCCATTCTGCAGGTTAAAAATCACCCTAAAGGTTGGAATCTACACGATTTAAATATCAGGATTAATCCATTGAGAAATAGATTAATAGATTCTCTGACTTTTTCTCCCACCACTGACCTAATCTCGCAGAAGTGACATGATAATAACTCCGAATGAAAGCACTGACAATAACCCTGAAAGGATTGTAACCTTACAACTTCTTGACAGCAACACTGATCGCATTGAATGTGATGAATAGGCCTGGAAATGTTTACTTCCCTGATGTTGTCTTATTGCCTACAATCCACTACCCACTCTCCAAAATGTGGCTTAACACCACTATATCTTCATGGTTCTGGATATAACCCGGATTATTCAATAAAAATCTATTACGGCTTCAAATGGTGTCAAAATAAGTCGTTTGGCTTGATTTTGTTTAATCATCAAAGTGTTTACTACTGCTCATTCACAAAATCACTGATTTAATCTGGAGGATGATAAACAACGGGCTAAATTACCACTTGAATCCTCATCGAGAAGTTCTATTGCATAATCAGAGTTTAAGTACTCTTTCCACTGCTGATTCACAATCGCATACTGGACTTAAAACCTGACATATAAAAGCTCAAAAGAGGATAATAATAAAAAAGAGTGGCAACCCCTGAGAAGAGTTGCCAATCATAACCTTAATGAATTAGACGAAAACTGAGAATACTAATAAATAGTATATATAATACAAATTTATATGTATTTTTTAATTTTCCAAATATTATAAAGAAAAATTATATAAAAAAAATGAATCTGTATAAACACTGAGAATCAATTATATTCATTAATCAATTCAATATAAATTGATTATATTCTTATGGCTAAAGTAAAATATTATGTATTCATTTTCTCTATATATAGAGAAAAACAGGATGTATGATTAAGATTCTCACACATTAAACCGGAAATGCATGACATCTCCGTCACGGACTACGTATTCTCTTCCTTCAACATTCATCTTTCCGGATTCCTTTACTGCAGCTTCTGAGCCGAAACGAACAAAGTCTTCATAATGAATTACTTCGGCCCGAATAAACCCTTTTTCAAAATCGGTATGAATGACTCCCGCTGCTCCCGGAGCTTTGGTACCCTCTCTTACAGTCCAGGCACGCACCTCTTTTTCACCGGCAGTGAAGTAGGTAATCAGATTTAATAGTCGGTATGCTGAGCGGATTACCCGGTTTACCCCTGGCTCTTCCAATCCCATTTCCTTTACAAATTCCATTCTTTCATCAGGGTCATCGAGCTCAGCGATCTCTGCTTCAATTCCGGCACAGATAAATAACATTTGCGCATTTTCATTTTCAAGGGCTTTTTGCAATGCGACGGTATGATCATTGCCTTTGTTCACTGACGTTTCGTCAACATTGCATACGTACATTACAGGTTTGGCCGTCAAAAGGTATAATTCCTGAAAAATTTCCTGAATATCAACCGGGACTTTATAGGTGCGTGCCGGAAAACCTTTTTCCAGATGGTGGCGGATGGCTACAGCAGCATCCAATTTTTTCACATCCTCTTTATGTCCGCTTTTGGCCTGTTTTCGCAATTTTTCTACCCGCTTATCCACCGTATCAATATCCTTCAGAATGAGCTCCATATCGATGATTTCTTTATCTCTTACGGGGTCTACATTTCCATCTACATGCACCACATTGTCATTGTCAAAACATCGAATTACATGAATGATGGCATCAACTTCCCTGATATTGGCCAGGAATTGATTGCCCAGCCCTTCTCCTTTGCTAGCACCTTTGATTAATCCGGCAATATCCAGAATCTCTACGGTTGTAGGTACCACTCGCTGAGGTTTTACCAAAGATGCCAGTTTTTCCAACCGCGGGTCAGGGACCGTAATGACACCTATATTGGGTTCTTTGGTAGCAAAGGGGTAATTGGCTGCAAGCGCTTTAGCAGCTGTAAGTGCATTGAAAAGTGTAGATTTTCCCACATTGGGAAGACCGACAATTCCACATTTTAACGACATGTCAGTATTTATTCAAAGGGGTGGTAAATGAATAGGATCATGATTATGGGTTAGTCCATGATAAAAGGATAATCTTCCTGAACATAATTGTACTCATAAAGATCAGAGGGTAATGGCCAATCGCTGTTTTCGGCGAAATCTATAGCATCCTGGATTTCATTTTTTATTGCATCCTGGATTTTATTTAATTCTTCATCATTGGCAATTTTTTCATTCAGAATTTTTTCCTCAGTGACGAGGAGGGGATCTTTTTGTTTATAGTTTTCAAGCTCTTCTTTAGTTCTGTATTTAGCAGGATCAGAAACGGAATGACCCCTGTAACGATAAGTTTTAATGTCGAGATAATAAGGGCCTTTGCCTGCACGGATGTGGTTGGCCGCACGGGTTATGGCTTCATGGCAGGCTTCCGGACTCATACCATCTACAGATTCTGAAGGCATATCATATGCCATACCCAGCTTGGAAAGGTCGATGACATTGCTGGTTCTAGCAACAGAAGTGCCCATGGCGTATCCATTATTTTCACAAATGTAGAGTACCGGTAGTTTCCAGGTCATAGCCATATTAAATGACTCATGAAGTGCACCCTGCCGCGCAGCACCGTCTCCAAACATCGTTACTGAAATAAGGTCAGTACCTCTATATTGCTCTGCTAGTCCAATACCTGTTCCGATAGGTATTTGAGCGCCTACAATGCCATTGCCTCCAAAGTAATTGTGCGCAGCAGAAAAGAAATGCATACTGCCTCCCTTTCCTTTTACACAGCCTGTTACTTTTCCGAATAGTTCAGCCATACAGCTTCTGGAAGATAATCCTCTGGCCAGGGCGATGCCATGTTGGCGGTATGCGGTAACTACCTTGTCTTCAGGTCGTAATGCAGTCACCAACCCTGCAGCAATGGCTTCCTGACCTATGTAAACATGGCAAAAGCCTCTTATTTTTTGTTGAGAATATGCCATCAAGGTCCGTTCTTCAAAACGCCGGATCCTCAACATAGTTTCATACCAGGTCAGATAGGTCTCTTTATTGTACTGAATCTTTTTCTTCCTTGTAGGAGTTTTTTCTTGTATGATGGTTTCCGACATGCTCAACCTGTTTTTATAAGCTATTAATTACCTGTTAGGTGGATGCAAATTTACAAAGCCATAACCGGAAAACCGGTATAGATTTAACTCTTTTTAAAATAAATTGTTCGCATCACTTTTAGGGATTTGCTGTATATTAATATGTATGAATGAATCTATGCGTTTTGGTATGTTGATTTTCTGATATTCCTTTGCATAAGCGCTGTGAAAGGTGGCGACAGAATGGAGCCAGCCCGAATGGAACATAGTGTAATGAGGGCCAGGCCTTGATCATAGCGACCCGACCGCCATGCGGGAAGGGGTATGCCCAAAAGAAAATGATCTGCCCATTGGTTACAAAGTGGATTACATAACAATTAATTGGTTTATTTTGGCGGTTATGAGGACAGATTACTTTATCGATTCTATCAAATTGGTGAATTTTAAAAATTTGCATTCCATTCAACTGAAATTTCATAAAAAATGGAATGCTGTATTAGGGATGAATGGGATGGGGAAAACCAATCTGCTGGATGCGTTGTATTATACTTGTTTGGGTAAAAGTTATTTTGCAGCCGGAGACCGGAATGTGGTCAGTCATGGATTGGAGTTTTTCAGGATTGAATCTGAAGTTATCAATGATGGTGCTGCAGAGAAAGTGGTCTGTAAAGTGATACCTGGTCAGGTGAAAGAAATCAGTGTAGGAGGGAAAAAATCGGGGAGTCTGTCGGAGCATGTTGGAAGGTTTCCCTGTGTGATGATAGCGCCAATGGATATACACAATCTGTTGGAAGGAAGCGAAGAAAGACGCAATCTGATGAATCAGACTTTGATTCAGGTGGATAAGAAATACACTGAAGCTATGGTATCCTACAATAGGTTGCTTCGTCAGAGGAATGCATTATTAAAAAGTTTTCAGGAAGGAAGATATTTTGATAAAGATTTGTTGGAGGCACTGTCGGTACAAATGATTAATCCGGCGCATTACATATATCAAAAAAGGAAGCAGCTGGCGGGTGAATTGTCTGTTGTATTCACGATAATGTACCAAAAAATCTCAGGGGGTCGTGAAGAATGTAAAGTTGAATATCGATCGCAGTTGGACAAAAAGTCCTTTTCCGAATTATTCGCTGAAAACCTGGAGAAGGACAGGATTATGGGAAGAACTCATGCAGGAGTCCATAAAGATGATCTCGATCTGATCATGAATGGTGAGCCGGTTAAGCCATTTGGCTCACAGGGACAGCTCAAGTCGTTTGTTATGGCATTGAAACTTGCTCAATTTATGAAAATGAAAGAGTATCTTGGCAGGAGTCCGGTGTTGATTTTAGATGATATTTTTGATAAATTGGACGCTGAAAGGGTATCGTTTTTACTTGAAATTCTACAGAACAAAGATTTTGGACAAATTTTCATTTCAGATAAAGATGTGCTAACAATTCCTGATCTGCTTGACAGGATCTCATCACAATATCGTATCTTTGTCATTCATGAAGGTACACTTAAATATAGTAAAGAAAAATGACCAGTCTATGGCAGATGCTATACAATCATTTTTCAAATCCCAACAAAAATTATCTACCCGGTATACCTCCAATGTGGTGAAGAATATATGGAAAGAGCAGATGGGTCCTACTATATTCTCTTATACTAAAAGGGTACAATTTTCAAAAGGAACTTTACGAATTTATCTTACGTCTTCTACCCTTCGTCAGGAATTAAGTATGTCAAAGCAAAAAATTGCCGAACTTATGAATGCCAAATTAGGCACTGATATGGTCAGAGAGGTCATCATTACTTGATGGGTGGTATCACATGAAAATATACAGCCATAAAATGGCAGAAGCTTCCACTAAGAACAAAGACATGAAAAACCGTATGGTTAAAAGGCATTCTCCGGAGTAAATAAATGACGGCCCCCACAGTATAGGAAATTCCGCCGGCAATCACCCAGGTTAAGCCACCGGAAGATAGGTTTTCGGCCAGACTGTTATAAGAAAAAACCACCAGCCAACCCATACCTACATACATGAGAGTCGACAAGACATCATATCTTCCGATATAAAATACTTTGAGAATGATACCCGTAACAGCAAGCGCCCAGATGATACCGAAAATTGTCCAGCCTAATGGGCCATGTAAGGTAACCAATGCAAAAGGGGTATAGGTACCTGCGATCAATACGTAAATGGCAGCATGGTCAAATATATTCAACCGGAACCGGGTTTTTATATTGCTGGCATTATGATATAATGTAGAGGCAGTATATAATGTGGCCATACTGATCCCAAATACCGGGAAGCTGATGATCGCCCAAATGTAATTGTATTCTAATGCCTTGAGGATTAAAAGTACACATGCCAATGGACTGATCATCATGCCCAGACCGTGAGTAATGACATTGAGTTGTTCTTCCAAATCGGTGTAGTATGTAATTCTTTTTCTCAAAGGCTTTGACATGATCATCCTTTTTATTTGAAAGTGGAATGCGAGGTAATTATTTTTGTAAAGCTTCGAACTAATGTAAAGATTAAACTAAGAATACCTGTTTTTCAATCATTAACCTCCGCCTGATTTTTTCCGTAATGGATTCCATTGCTGAATCTTATCCTTTATGTCTTCTACTTCTTTAGGTTTTTTCAACTGAAGGCTATCCAGGGAGGGCACTCCAATCTGGTCAAATCCTGTTTTTTTCTTCAACGAATCGAGAATAGCTTGTCTTTCTTTTTCTATCAACCGCTCAAGGCTGTCCCGGACTTCTTTCACTTTTTGGTTTCCCATTGCCTGTAAACTATCCAGCATTTTATCTCTGGCCTTTTCAAGGGTGTCAATTACTTTTTTTTGAGTTGCTTCTGCAATATCACGAAGTTCAGCTTCTTTATTGGCAAGTTCAGATTTGATGGCATCATCAATTTTTACTTTGGATTTTCCAGAAGGTGTAATTTTAAATTGTGGATTACTCATGCTTCCTGTCATTTTAATATCTACTATCAGATACTCACCCTGATCAATCTGTATACCGTACCTTACTGCCTCTTTTTCCAATTGTGACAAACCGGCTTCAAGGGCTCCTGTCACTGGATTTTTTCGTAAATAATCACGTGGTAACGCGACCTGGAAGTAGTAGTCCAATTCTCGCCCTAATCCATGTTTTCCTCTTATACCCAAAGTGACATTTTCACCTAAATCAAAAGTTTTTTCTTTCAGTTCAACCATACCGTTGACCACTTCAAACCAATTGCGGGTATTCTGAATAGTCCAGTTAGCCACTTTGTTGACTCCCAACGATTGCGCAAGTCGTTCCATAGGGGGTATGCCGGATATTCGTCCATTGAGAGTTTCCAGATATCCCGATGCATTCAATGTGGGTAACACCGGCATCATTTTTTCATTAAGCTGACCTTCCAATACCAAAGTGGTATTGAAAAGCCCGTCAATATATTGAGATACTGGCGCCAAAGCCTGCATGGTGTTGAAAGCATTGAATGATTCTTTAAATCCAATAGTTGAAAGATCCATTTTGACATTAAAAGCAGGCTGTGTGGTATTTTGAGTGGAATACATTCCTTCGAATTGAAACTTTCCGCCTAATACATTCCCTTCAAGATTGGATAGGTAAGCGGTACTTTCTTCTATATCCAGCCGGCCATGAAGTCCTTTGATAGCAAAATTACTGTATTTTAATTCATCTATACCGGCAGTCAATTTTAGATCGAGGTTTCCAGGTATTTCAAAATGAACTTCTTCTCCGGATGGAGCTGTATTATCAATCAGAAATGGGTTTAGATCTAATTTGGATGAAGAAATATCAAGCTGTCCATGGAGGACCCCATCATTGGTCAGCCAGGATTGCCAGCCATTTATGCTTCCTTTGATTTTTATGTCACTGTCAGCATGCATCATGGATGCTTCATTGAGGGTAAATACATCATTTTTCAGATTTCCTGAAAATGTTACATAGTTGAGTGTATAGGAACCGCTATTCAGTTCATTGATTTTAGCGTCCAATGCGATATCCAGGTCTGGAAAAATCATTCCTTTTTCAAAAGAAGATGTGGAAGAGGCTGTCTCCTGACTTTCAGTTGTTGCAAGCGTATTGAGGTTGATTTTCTGACTTTCCAATTGACCCTTAAGATGTATAATACCATTTTCTGCCATCCATTGTAAAGGATGGTACCATTCTGCCTTCGCATTGAGGTCAAACGCCGGATGTGCCAATCCTTGAATGCTTATTTCAGCTTTATCCGGTGCAGCGGTCAATTGAAAATTTTGAAGCCGGATGTCCGATTGATGTTTGACTCGCCATAGAAAGTCCTGGATATTGACATTTCCTTTAAAAACAATATTCTTAAAATTTTGCTTTTCAATATCCGCCAAAGTAGATTTTAAAATAAGATCGGAATGCAATTTCCCTTTGATTTCTGTACCCGGTTCCATTGGAAATGCTTCCTGCCAGTTTTTTAATTCCACATTGGCACGAATGCCCATATCCACTTGTCCATCCTCAGCAGACCCGATAAATAAAAATCTACCATCAAAATAATCCTGATCCATTCTGAAACGGAAAAATGGTATATCTGCTTTCATTTTGAGGGGATTGGCAGGAAGATTTCCTATTTCGGCATTTATAAAAATATCCTTGATTTGCCTGGGCAAACTTTTATACCTCACTTCACCGTCATTCACATTCACTTTAAAGTTGAAATGGGGATATTGTCCATTTTCATCATTGTAAACTCCATTAATGAAAGCGGAAATATTCCCTTCCCCGGAAATGGATGCATCTTTAAAATCATCAGTATAAACATAGGGTACGATTGAAAATATTTTGGAAAACTGAGCTTCCCTGGATTCGATTTTCAAATCCATTACCATACTTTGCTCCAGTACAGTTACAAAACCATCCAATTGGACGGGCAATTCATTCAGTAAAAGAGTACTTTCTTTGAAAGTATAGGTAGAGGCTGGCAGGTCAATGTGTAATACAGCATCCCAATGTGCGTCAATACGGTGTAAAATAGGAAGACCTCCATAGGTTACAGACAATTCAGAACTATGGGTTTTGGTGACCAGATCAAAAATGTCCTGGGTAAATGCCCCTTTACCCTGGTGGCTGATGTTTTCAGCATGAAGAGCAAGTCCATTGGCATAACTTTTAAAATGCAATGAACCATTTCTTATTCTATATTGGTCAAGCTGGATGGTATACTCAACTTCACTTTCCTCTTCCTGGGCAATCAGATAATTGGCAGTACTTGCGTCGTCAAGTATTATAAGATTGAGATAAGGACGGTCAATGGTTACCTTGTGTATGGTATAGGGTGTATTTTTTTTGAATAAAGATAACAGACCAAATTCCACGATGGTTTTTTCGGCATGAAGTAATGGAATGTTTGAGAATGTATCGATTCCATCCACTTTCAATTCGTGGATGGTCAATCTGGCTTTTGGGAAATTGCGAATCAGAGAAAGTGAAATATCATTGAAATCGACATTTGCATACAAAGAATCATTCAAGGCTTTTTTCAATCCTTCTTTGATTTCCTTTTCAAAAACGAAGGGAAGGAGAATCAATGCGATGAGTAACCCTCCCATCATATATGCGCCGATCCGAAGGATTTTTTTCAACATCTTTTTTTTATTCATAGGACGGTCTGGATATTTAAATTACACAACAATCGTGTTATTATGACATCACCCATTTAGAACGATAATGTATAAAGTTTTTATATTCATTTTGTATTCATATCCATAGATCCTTTATAAATGTATATCAACAATTATAGTAATACTACCTGTAATCCGCCCTCATTGACCTCAATTATTTATCATCGACAACGAATTATTGCAGTTATATTGTGGTGTTCAAAATCGCCGTTCAAAATAATATTACATTCAACTCAAAAATTGCAGAATTTAGTTTTAATTTATCTATGTTTGCTTTGAACACTAATAGAACATAGTCAATTTTTTGATAATTAACAGAAAATACTGGATTGATAGACAATAGTGAAATACTATTTTTGTGTTTATAAAAAATCCTTTATCTTTACCATGAAGATTAATTAATATAAAGGAAACCCACTTAACTCAATTGAATTATGAAATTGCTTAGTACTGCTATTTTCTCACTTTTTTTATTGATGATTGTTAATTCCGGAAATGCACAGTTTTGTAACTGTCCAACCGATACTATATTCACCAATCTCAATGGGATAATATTTGATCCATTTGTACGTCCTGATCTTCCATCACCTGATAAAGAACTTTTACAGGCATGTGATGAAGGAACAATCAATTTGCTCAATTTGGTTTGTACTTTAGTTACACTGCCGGATGAGAATGAATCGGAAAACCAGATAGGTAATTCTCCTGCAAGAATTACTGATGAGAAAATAGATTTTTCAGGAGATGGGGTTGAAGGATATTGCTTTGATCCGGTGATAGCAGGTGTAGGAATCCATAATATTTGTTTATGTATTGATCACTCTACTATCTATCATAACCAACGTAATATACATTCACGTGGCACATCAGATTGTTCGATGGGAAGTAATTATGATTGTTGCCAGTTCCAGATAGCAGTGATTGACGCTAACTTAGATTTTGGAGTTAATGATCCATGTTCATGTGATGACCCGCTTAATGTTCAGAATCCCGGAGAGCCTGTAACATTATTTCATGACTTACTTACATTTGAAGGGATTGCTTCAGGTTATACTGTAGTGATTTTTGGATTTGATGGGTTTGGTGATCCGGTATATCTGACGGAAAATCCTATGGGTATTGATCTGCAGGATGAGCTGGATATCGTGATTACAGAAAATATTAACGGGCTATACCAATTAGATATTTGGAGGTTACCTTCTTCAACTTTTACCATTGATTGGAGGGTTATCAGAAATTCTGATGATGAAGTTGTATTCGAAACTGATGATGAAGATCCATTTGAAATGTGTTTAGGCGCTGAAGACTGCCCGATTTCTACACCCATACCCACTATGGGTACCTGGGCACTATTTATATTAAGTCTATTGCTGGCGATTGGTGGAGCGATTGCAATTCGTATTAAGGCTTTTAAACCATTTGGTGGTCATACCTTATAATCTGGAGTCAATAAAATCAAGATTCTTATAAGAAAGAGATATTCTCTTTTTTATTCAATTCCGGAAATAAAATATGTAAAAAGAATAGATACGCAATTGGCCATTAAAAACTCCGGTCAAAATCTGGGACAAAAATCCACCTGGTTATAGAATTCGCCGGTGAAGGTAAATGAAAGTTCAAAAGAATGAAGACCGGCTCTTCGATTGCTTAGATCCTTCACATTATGGTCATAGCTCAATCCCAGTAAAAAACTACCTGTCTCAAAGCCGAAAGCAAGAACGAAAGCTTCAGGTGCAGCACCATCCACATGGTCTGTGATACGTATCCAGGGGCCAATGTGGAAAAAACGGGAAGCTTCATTGTCGAGTTGGTAGCGAAAATTATTACCAAAATTATATTGTTTGTGCACGTCCTGAACCATAATCAGTACTCTGGGTTGTATACTCCAACGATCAGGCAATTTGAAAGATGCACCGGTATACAGGGTAAAACGGGGATCGAGTAAATTTCGGGTGATCAGATTGGGGTCGGTTGTTCGTTCATCTTTATAGAAAGAAATGTTGGGAGTATTGACATGAAAAACCCCTGCACCAACATAGAAATGTGTGTTGCGACCGGGACTGATGGAGTAATTAATGCCCATACCCAGATCTGCATAGCCAAAATTATTGTTGGGTAGGAATTCCCCGCTTGGCAATGTGTACCCATCTACGGCATTAAACTGATCTTCAAAAGTGAGATTTTCGAAATTGATATTTTTTTGTCCGACCCCAATATAAAAGCCGGCACTTATAAACTGCTGGGTTCTCTGATCCAGGGACTTATGATATGCACCGTAAAACGATAGTTGGGTAGTGTTGAAATCTATGGTACTCACCCGATCTCCAAAAAAATTAATACCTACAGCGAACCGGTCAGGATATTTTGAAGATTTTTCATTAATCGGATAACTAACATCTCCTGAGAGGGTATAAGTTCTGAATGGATCATCCAAAGCCGATCGCCATTGGTCGCGGTATGCACTGCTTACTCTGAATCTTCCGTCGGAAGTACCTGTGAGAGCGGGATTTAATAAAAGGGGGTTGGCGTAAAATTGAGAAAAATGAGCATCCTGGCCAATGACATACAAAGTGGAACCGGTAGTTAAAAGGAGTAGTATTAATAGAGTGCTTCGATATAAATTCCTTCTTTTCATGATAGTATTAAACGTACGATGTTCCATTTGTTGTCTTGAAATTGAAAAGGTTATGGGTGAAAAAAATATGTTTGATTGCATTTGGTATATTTGGCGTGTGAAATATGCTAAATTACCGTTGAATTATGGTAAGCATCAAGAAAAAATATACACCCAGGAAGATTCATGGTATATGCCATTTGAGTGTAATACCGGTAAGAAGTAATCCAACCGATCATTCCATCCTTACGGGTCAGATCCTTTATGGAGAAACTTGTCAAATCATCACTAAAAAACACAATGACTGGGCGCGCGTGCAATTGGATTGGGATGGGCTGGAAGGATGGATCCGGTACAGACAGATCACGCCAATAACTGAAAAGCAATACGTGAAATTGGGTAAGCGGGTGGGATATGCTTTGGAACTGGTACAATCTTCATTATCAGGGAATCAACTGATACCTTTGGTATTAGGATCGTCTCTTCCTCAATATGATGGGTTGTCTTATGTGATGCCTGATGCGAAATACATTTACAATGGATTGGTTTATGCACCGGATAAACAAGAAATTAAACTGGATTGGATAAGGAAGATTGCCATGAAGTACCTGCATGCTCCCTATCTTCCCGGAGGGAGAACACCATTTGGAATTGATGCAGGTGCTTTGGTTCAAATGGTATTTAAGATGATAGGGATTCGGCTTAGTCGTTATCCGGTATATCAGGCAAAGGAAGGGGAATGGATTCACTTTGTCCATGAAGCCCGTCCTGGTGATCTTGCATTTTTTGAAAATCAGGATGGTAGGATTGATCATGCCGGTATTGTTCTGAGTGAAGGAAAAATTATTCATGTGGATGAATGTGTAAGAATTGACGAGTTGGATCATTTTGGGATTTATAACCGCGATCGTAAAAATTATACGCATCCTTTAAGGATGATCAGAAGATTAATCGAAAATCAAGAAAATGAGAAATCTGAAAATTTTGACCAAAGTGTATTGTCTCAAGGAAATGAGTGATACTGAACCTGATTTTTTTTTGGTGAACGCTGAAAGGGAATGGTGATTGTAAATGCAGGCGCTGGTAGCATTCCGGGCAGTTGGATAAAATTGGGCTTGAAAGAAAGGTCATCATCAATGTCAAAATCTGTCAAATGTCTGTCTATGAAGGCTTCAAATACATTGAGAAAATGAGCTAATGCCACTATGAGGTACCCGTATTCCCTTTGCTTTAAATAGGCATCTCTAATTGCCTTTGCTGTGGTAGGGTTGCTTACTCCGCGGTAATTGTCTATTCTGTTATTGATCAGGTCAAGGTGAGCATCTCGCCATTCCTTATAGCGGGTATTATTCCAGAGCATCCATGAAATGGCAGCACCTTCACCTGCCCATACCAAAGGCACTTTCCAATATTTTTTATTATATACCTGACCCCCTCCCGGTATAATCAAAGAATACAAAGCAGCTTTTCCTGGCTTTCCTGTGAAAATATCAAAAATTGAACTTCTTTCAGTCGGTATGGTGTCATCAGGAGTTGCCTGCCTGTCGTCAATGCCTGAATATGGAGGGGGTTGAGCCCTGAACTGGGCTTCCACAATATTATTATCAATGATAAATAAAGCGGCTATAAAAAGGATTGGAAGAAAAGAATTATTCATTTATCCATAGCTTTGATCGAGCAAATCAAGCAGATTATTCAATTCATTATCAGTATTAAATTTTAAAACGATTCGGCCTTCACCTTTGTGACTCCTTTGAATTTCCACTTTACATCCATACAAAGTACTGAGTTTATCCTGAAGTCGGAGCAATTCAGGTGGTATGGATATCTTGGGAGCAAGCTTCACCGGTTGAGGGTCTTCACCATATTGTTTGACCAATGACTCAGTTGCTCTTACCGATAATTGTTTTAGTATGATATCTTTGTAAATGTCTAATTGTTGGACAGGGTCTTCGAGTCCGGCGATGGACCGGGCATGGCCCATACTGATTTTGTCTTCTTTAATTCCTGCCTGAATGTCTGGAGGCAGTTTTAGTAATCTTACGTAATTGGTGACTGTGCTTCTGTTTTTACCAACCCGGTTGCTTAACTCTTCATGCGTAAGACTGCATTCGTCCATGAGTCGCTGATAAGATATAGCTACTTCAATTGCATTCAGATTAGTTCTTTGGATATTTTCTACCAATGCCATTTCCAGCATTTCCTGGTCATTGGCGAGCCGGATAAAAGCGGGCACTTCTGTTAAGCCGGTCATTTTTGATGCTCTCAATCGCCTTTCACCTGAAATCAATTGAAATTTGCTGTCGCCCATAGACCTGAGGGTGACCGGCTGAATTAATCCAAATGTTTTAATGGACCGGGCCAATTCCATCAGTTCTTCATTGTCAAAATCCTGTCTGGGCTGGTAGGGGTTCGTTTCTATCTGGGCAATAGGTACATAGGCAGCATTGCCTGCAAGTTCTTTAATGGTATTACGGGTGATCTCAGGATGATTGCTCTGTTCTATATTGGATAGCAGCGCTCTGATTCCCTTGCCAACTTCTTTTTTTCTGCTCATATAGTTTGCTTCGAGGCCGCATTGGAGAGAAATGCTCTCACTTTTTGGTCATTCATTTTTTTAAAAACACCGTCTTCATTCTGGGCTAAGAACTCCTTAGCTAAATTGAGATAATTATTGGCACCTTTGCTGGCCACATCGTATAGGATAACAGGCATACCCAAACTGGGAGATTCTCCCACTTTGGAGTTTCTATGGATGATGGTTTCGAACACTTTATCGCTTATAATCTCGGATACTTCTTTGATAACAATATTGGCCATATTAAGTCTTTTGTCATACATTGACATTACTACTCCCTCAATTTCAAGGGCAGGATTCGTGGTTTCTTTGATCATATTAATAGTGTCTTTCAATTTGCCATATCCCTCCAAAGCAAAGAATTCACATTGTAGAGGAATTAATACACTGTCAGCAGCGGTAAGCGCATTCAATGTGATCAATCCCAATGATGGAAGGCAATCAATGAATATGTAGTCATATGTATTTCTCAAAGGTTCCAGCACTTCCTTTAAGGCCGTAGATTTGTTATTGGCATTTATCAGTTCAATTTCTGCTCCAACCAGATCAATGGAAGCAGGAAGTAAATCGAGGTTGGGTGTCCGTGTTGTTACAATCGCTTCAGCAGGTGCCAATCCATCAATAAGCACGTCAAATAAACTGTAATTTTCCTCTTTGATATAAATACCAACGCCTGAACTGGAATTTGCCTGAGGGTCAGCATCCACAAGAAGAATTTTTTTATTGAGTATGGCCAATGCCGCTGCCAAATTGATGGCAGTAGTGGTTTTTCCAACCCCTCCCTTTTGATTTGCAATGGCTATAATTTTACCCATGTGATGATCTTTTTTATAAAATGAATCACAAAGATACATCGACAATTTTACCTACCTCAGGGATCAATAATTTTTTTCCTGCTTTTGTAAAAACTTCGCTGGCTTTTTGTGTATCAATGGTAATAGGAGGAAAAGTATTGAAATGGCATCCAATAATAATATCACATTCCAAATAAGTAGCTGCAATCAGAGCGTCTTCATATCCCATAGTAAAGTTGTCCCCAATGGGTAAGATAGCAAAATCAAGCTTATATCCCAATTGTGGAATCAGTTTCATATCTAAAGTTAAAGCGGTATCTCCGGCATGATAAAATACTTCTTCTTCATTTTGTATGATAAAACCGCCAGGATTGCCTGCATAGGTGCCATCGGGCAGAACCGAAGAATGGATTGCAGTAGTATAACGTACTGTGCCAAAGTCAAATGAATATTTCCCTCCTATATTCATTCCATGACCTTTAATGTTTTTTTGACCATACCAGGTGACAATTTCATAATTGGAAATGATGGTTGCATTGTTATTTGAAGCAATGGTTTCTGCGTCAGCAATATGATCTCCATGTCCATGCGTCAGTAAAATATAGTCAGCTTTCAGTTTTTTGATGTCAATTATTCCCTCGGCAAGAGAATTGCCGGTAATAAACGGATCAATAATCAAGTGCTTCCCTAATGTTTTCATATAAAAACCTGCGTGTCCTAAAAATTTGATTATCATTGTTTTAATATATTTTGATATGTTGAATATCATTCAGTACATCCATAACTATTGGCAATTAAAATCACCATGGAGTGGAAATAATATTGTACATCGAGATTTTACCTTTATTTATACATTTTGAGGGATGTTTCGAACAATACCATTGAAATGGTCATAATATTCATCGTGTTATATTCACTTCAAAAAAAAAATTACTACGATTGAAGTGATTAATTCAGGGTATTAATTACTGTTTTATATATTTTTGAGTCATTTATTGCAACATTAGTGTTCATTGTCTGGTTCTAAATTTTACTGTTATTCATAAAATATAAATCATTATGATAGTAAAAAAATATATTGGGTGGCCCGTTATGATTTTCATTTTTAGCATGCTTTTGATTTCATGTAGTAAGAATAAGGTGGATTGTGATGATCCAATGTCTGTCAATGACTTATTAAGTTCTGAGGTTCAATCCCTGAATCAGGCAATCACTGCATTCAATGCTGATCCGACCAGTTCCAGTTTATGCAGGGATTTAAGAAATGCATTTGATTCTTATATTGATGTTTTACGTGATATCAGGGAGTGTTTTGACCCGGCGCAACAAGCCCAATTGGATCAGGATATTAGCGAAGCCACCCAAAACAGGAATTCTCTAACTTGTTAGAGAAAGATTTTTGATGAAAAAATCTTTTTTTTATCTCTGATTTTCATAAAAGGAGTTAGCTCATCGTTTTATTCAATAGGTTAATGATTGATAGTAAAAATAAAATGCACTTTATGAATGGTAAAACAATTTTTCAGATATGTTATTTGATGATTGTGTTATTCCTCTTTGTAAGTTTTTCTGCTTGCAAGAAGAGTCTTATTAATTGTGATGACTCGATAGAGTTGAGAAATATTACTACTGAAGCTAATGTAGAAGCAAGGATCAGGGTGGAAGTATGGCGCCTCACAGAATCTGCTACCAATTGTCTGAAAGCACTTGATGCGCTTGATCACTATTTAGAAGTACTTGAAGAAAGTATTGATTGTTATCCTTCAGGCATTGACCGGGATTTGATACAGCAGGAGATTATTGTCACCAGGGAAATACGATCTCAGGTTTTCCCTTGCTGATCATTAATAGATTCCTCCACTCAATCTGAGCATTTCCAATTCAGTAATTTTTATGTTGTACTGAGCAGTCACCAACCTGTTTAATGCATTATCATATCTCTGCTGGTCTTCATTGAGTTCAAGAATGGTGGAGCCACCCAACTTGAATTTTTCAAGAGAAATATTGAGATTTTCTTCTGCCAATTCTTTATTTTCCTGCTCCAGGCGAAGGATCTCTTTATCAGAATTAAAACGATTGTATGCTGCTACCAATTCACTGATAACCTGAGCCATCAGGTTTTCTTTCTGATTTTCTATAATCCTGGTATTCAATTGGTTGATGGCAATTTGTTTTTTCCGGTTTTGTCCATCGAAGACATTCCAAACAGCAGAAATGCTTCCCGTCAATGCAGTGTTTCGGTTTCTTAATAAGAAGCCAGTATTCGACTGAGTAAAATTAAAACCTCCACTCCCGTTAAAAAAGATCTGTGGACGACTACCTGCATTAATTTCTTTATCTCTGATTTCGTTTATTGTTCTCATTTTATCAACTATGCGTAAATCACGGTTATTATACCGGGCATCATCCAGCAACTCTGCCAGGTTATAGTCTTTTCGGAGTGAGATTATATTTTCAGTTTTAAATTCTGTATAAAGATCTCGATTGAGCAGGTAATTCAATCGGATTTTGTTGTTTTTCATATTGTTTTGTGCCAAAGCCAGTTCGGAAAGTTGAGTGTTCAAATCAGTGCGTGATTGGAGATAATCCAGCTTGGAGCCTCTTCCTAATTTCCATCTTTCTTCAGTAATTCTAAGCCTGTCTTCATAATAGGCAATGATGGTCAATAGATATTGTTCGATTTCTTGTTGTAAAATGACATCATAATAGGCTGAAATAACATCTATCAATACATTTTGAATGGCTAGCTGACTCTCCAGGTCTGCAAATTCTTTCTCTTTTTTAAGTCTTTCTAAAATGGTTTTTCCACGTTGTCCATCATATAAAGGTATGGCTACATTTATTCCCAAATTGGGAGCAATTACATACCCATACCTGTTCAGACTGTTTCCGTCAAGGAAAGTCAAATCCACATTGTTTCCTGTGAGGCCCATGTTACCAACAATATCAATAATGGGTCCAAGGCCTGCATTAGCAGGATAAATTTGCATTTCCGCAACATCTGTTTCCATTTTAGCAATTTGTATCCCAAAATTTTGCCTTAATGCAATGATGATGGCTTCATCTAAAGTGAATACATCCTGACTCTTCATTGTTTGCAGGTACATGAATATTATACATACAATCAACATTAATCTACCCATGGTATTAATTTCAAATTTTTATATAAAGAATACGTGTTTTACTTAAATAAAAATTATAAGATGTAGCATGCAATGATCCTGCCTAATCTTATGAAGTATAAATTGGAATCTTAATCAACCTGCTTTAGCATATTGTTCAATCTTTTCCATCCTTGCAAAATCCTTTTCACGGGTAAGGTATATATACATGGCAGGAATAACATACAGAGTTAGCGCCAGAGAGAAAAGCAATCCCCCGATAACTACTGTTCCCATTGACATTCTGCTTTTTCCCGCAGAACCTAAAGCCAAAGCTATAGGCAATGCGCCCAGAGCAGTTGCCAAAGTGGTCATAATGATGGGTCTCATTCGCAACGTAGCAGCTTCTAGTGCTGCTTCATGTATGGACATACCTTTGGCCCTGAGTTGGTTAGCGAATTCGACAATCAGGATACCATTTTTTGTTACCAAGCCTATCAACATAATGATACCAATCTGGCTGAAAATATTTAATGTTTGGCCTGTCAGCCAAAGTGAAAATACAGCCCCAGCCAAAGCAAGTGGCACGGTCAGCATGATAATAAATGGGTCAATAAAGCTTTCAAACTGAGCTGCAAGGATCAGGTAAACCAATATAAGTGCTAAGAAAAAAGAGAATAAAGTGCTGTCAGAACTTTCAACATAATCCCTGGATGATCCTGTTAATGTGGTTCGAATGTTGGGGTCATCCAATTTATCGCGAATGCTGTTCATAGCATTAATTCCATCAGCAATGGTTCTCCCAGGAGCAAGACCTGCCGAAACCGTCGCACTCAACCAGCGGTTATACCGGTAAAGGGTAGGGGGAGAGCTTTCTTCTTCCACTCTTACTATATTGTCAAGCTGTATCATAGCACCTTGTGCATTTTTCACATAAAGTGATTTCAGATCCAGAGGTTCGTCCCGGTTACCACGGTCGAATTGACCAATCACCTGATATTGTCTGCCATCTTTATTGAAGTAGCTGAACCGTTGACCGGCAAAGGCCAGCTGCATGGTAGTGGAAACATCGGCAACAGAGACTCCCATGCTTTGGGCTTTATCTCTATCGATGGATATGGCGAGTTCCGGTTTGTTGAATTTAAGATCAATATCGGATATTGCTAAATCAGGATGGTTTTCTACCTCGTCCATAAATTTAGGAATGTACTCTCTTAACGTCTCTAAATCCGGAGCTTGCAGAACGTATTGAACTGGCAATCCTCCTCGCCGATTCCCGCCGATGGTTTGTCTTTCACTGGAAAAGGCTTTAGCATCAGGCATTTTACGGAGCTGTGCATTTACAAAATTATTCAACTGACTTTGACTGTATTCGCGGTCTTTAGGATCTTCCAGAGTAATGCGTGAAAATGCAGTATTGGCTCCCCCTGGACCTGAGAAACCTGGTGAAGTATAGGTCATCACTCCAATTACACCCGGAAGTTGATTTAAAATCATTGCTGCTTTCTGAACGTAATTATCCATAAACTCATAACTGGAGCCTTCCGGTGTTACCATATTGATTACCAACACACTCCGGTCATCCAATGGCGCTAATTCTGATTTTAATTGTTTGCCATAGAAAAATATCATGCCGACTACTATGAGAAAAATACCAAATACCCATTGCTTTCTTTTCAGAAATTTGGAAAGCCCTGATTTATACCCGGATTCCATACTTTTGAAAAAAGGTTCGGTCATCATGAAGAACTTGTTTCTTTTATCTTTTTTTCTGATCAGATAGGCATTCAGCATTGGGGTGAGTGTAAGAGATACAAAGGAAGAAATCAATACTGCAGATGCGAGTACAATTCCAAACTCTCTGAAGAGTCGTCCCACAAAGCCTTCCATGAAAACTACTGGGAGGAATACGACGGCAAGAGTGACCGAAGTCGAAATGACGGCAAATATAATTTCATTGGAACCTTTGACAGCAGCTTCAATCGGGTTCATTCCGGCTTCAATTTTCTTAAAAATGTTTTCTGTTACTACAATACCATCATCAACCACCAAACCGGTTGCTAATACTATAGCCAATAATGTCAATACATTGATAGAGAACCCAAACAGATACATTATGAAAAATGTCCCAATCAAAGACACAGGAATATCAATCAATGGCCGAATAGCCATGATCCAGTCCCTGAAAAACAGGAAGATGATAAATATTACCAGACCTACTGCTATATATATGGTCTCCTGAACTTCTTTCACTGAGTTTTCAATGAAAACGGTATAATCCAAAAACATTTCCATGGTCAAATCTTCAGGTAAGTCGCTTTTTACCTGATCAAAGCGATTCCTCACTTCAGTCGCTATCTCAAGATAGTTGGCTCCGGGTTGTGGACTGATGGCTACAGCTACCCTGGGTCTTTGATTGATACGCAGAATGCCCTCTTCATTTTCAGGACCTAATACTGCATAACCAACATCTTTCAGTCGGATGGTTTTAAATTGATCAGAGCGGACAATCAGATTGTTAAAGTCCTCTTCAGTTCTGAAAACACCAGACGTTTTTACTGCCAATTCTGTAACATCTCCTTGTAATTTGCCACTGGGAAGCTCAATATTCTCTCTGTCCAGAGCATTTTTGATGTCTTGGGTGGTGATGGCCTGCGCTGCCATTTTTGCAGGATCCATCCATATACGCATAGCATATTTTTTTGATCCCCAAATTCTTACCCCACTTACCATGGGAATGGTTTCAAATCTGGGTGCTACCACATTGTCAGCGTAATCTGTCAGTTCCAGTAAATTCCGGTCATTGCTCCACATACTGATAGCCATGATAACTTCAGAATCCGCATCAGCCTTGGCAACTCTTGGCATACCATCCATGTCTCTAGGCAATTGTCCAATAGTCTGTGATACTTTATCCCTTACATCATTGGCAGCCTGTTCCATATCGGTGTTCAGGTTAAATTCTACTGTGATGTTGCTCGACCCCAGACTGGATCTGGAACTGATTGTTCTTATTCCTTCTACACTATTGATGGCTTTTTCAAGGGGTTCTGTGATTTCTCTTTCAATGATTTCTGAATTTGCTCCCGGATATGATGTAGATACCGATACAATAGGAGGATCAATAGATGGAAATTCACGCACTCCCAGAAACCCTATTGAGATGAATCCAAATAATAAAATGAGAAGATTCATGACAATAGCAAGAATGGGTCTTTTTATGGATAGTGTGGATAGTGACATAGGTTAAAATTATGGATTTATAATTTGCTTTATTGCAACGGGGCTGCCTTGAATGATATTGATTAATGCACTGGTGATAATTGAATCACCTTCGGATACACCATCTAAAATCTGAATATTCCGGTCGGTTCTCAAACCGGTTGTTACAATTCTTTCTTCCGCTCTTCCTTGATTCATCACGAATACTTTTTTCCCTTTTAAAATCGGTATTATAGACTCTGTAGGTACCATGATGGATTTTTCTGCATCTAAAGGGAAGGTGAGACGTACAAACATACCTGGCAAAAACAAATCATTTTTATTGGATGTGATTGCCCTTATTCTCAATGTTCTCAATTCTTCATCGATTTTGGGATCAATGGCCACCACCCGTGCCTCAAAATTTTCATCTCTGCCGTCTACATTAAATGTAAAGGTTTGATTGATTTTTACTTTAGATGAATATCTTTCAGGAATGGTAAAATCGATGCGAATGGGATCGGTTTGCACCAGATTTGCAATGAGTTCCTGAGGAGTAATGTATGCTCCCAGAGATATATTTTTGAGACCTATTCTTCCATGAAAAGGAGCTGATATTCTGGTTTTGTCAAGATTTACGAGTAATAGTTCTTTGTCAGCGGACAAGGTTTTTACTGTATTCATGGCCAAATCATATTCCTCTTTACTGATAGCGTCGATTTCCAATAATCTTCTTTGTCTGGCTTCTGTTTGGTTGGCTAACTCTTCTTCAAATTCAAGTCTTTTAAGTTGTGCTTGTAAATCTCTATCATCCAGGCGAGCAATAAGTTGATCTTTAGCAACTTTTGATCCCTCATCAATCCTTAACTCAATGACACGACCATTGATTTCACTTCGAATTTCAACCTCTTCATTTGCTACCATTGTTCCGGAAGCATAGATAATATTGGCGGTTTCAGCTTTTCGCGCCACATGTATATCGACCAAAATAGCGTTGGCAGGTCCGGTATTGGCAGGAACTTCTCTCAAAACGACCTGTTTATCATCTTTTGATTCTTTCTTATCCAGATATAATACTTTGAAAAGTATCAAAACAAGGACAGCAAAAAATATAGTAAGTAGGGGTTTCATTCAGTTACTTTAAATTTCATTGTAATTAATAAATCTATAAAAGACATAAAATTCCTCATAAGGTTGATCAATTCATCCCTTTTTATGGCTTGTTAACAAATCATTTAATAAAGCGGTGGGCACAATATTTTTATATTTAACAGATACCATTAAAATTAGACTACTTACCATGCGCTTTCGTTTAAAGTTATGGGTTAACTTTTAATGTTCCTTTGAATATACTCATGATATAGGTTTTGCTACAGGAATGGATTAAACGAATAACACCGGTAACTTTTTAAATCATTGGCTAATCAGACCTTTGATAAATATTGCATTGCATTTACAAATTCATCCAATTCATTAATTGTAGTGTAAAGATTTGGAGTTATCCGGCACCCATGAACCCCTGCTTTTTCTCTGTCAATTGCAGTGGTCCAGATTCTGAATTCTTGAAAAAGGCGGTGCGCCAATTTTCCAGGTGGGGTATTTTTCAAACCAATATTTCCAATAGCACAAGATCTGTGTGGTTCCATGGGTGTATTTATAATAACATCGGGATTTTCTTTCAATTTTTCCTTCCAATAGTTTTGAAGATGCCTCAACCGGGCTTCTTTTTTATCCAGACCTATATAGTTTTGAAATTCAAGGGCATTCAAAATAGCTAAATCAGTAAAAACAGGATGCGTGCCTGTGTGATTTAAAAAATTCAAGCTTTTTTCATTTAAATCCCAATCTGCAAATAATGGTTGTATCTTTCCTATATGCTTTTTTTTAACAAAAAGAAATCCTGAACCTAATGGTGCACTTAGCCATTTGTGTAGACTAGTGCCGTAATAATCACAATCTAATTCACTCAAAGAAAACTGAAAGTGTCCAAAGGCATGTGCCCCATCCACAAGTACCTCAACCCCATAACTATGTGCCATATTACAGATTTTGTTGACCGGAAGTATTTGACCGGTAATATTAATCATATGGGAAACCATGATCAATTTAGTACGGGGAGTAATGGATTTTTCATATAACCATACAATTTCTTCATCAGAAGATGGATGGTTAGGAACAGAAATTCTCTTATTGACAATCCCTTTCCTTTGGGCTAATAATTCAAACTGATTGAGCATAGAACCGTAATCCTGTTCTGCCATTATAGCTTCGTCTCCCTCTTTCCAGGGAAAACCGCTGATTACCGTGTCCAACGATTCAGTGGTATTCCTGGTTATGATCAGTTCTTCTTCATCACACCCTGCCTCTTTACTTAGTAGTTTAACAATTTTCCTTTTATTGTCTCCCTGGACAGTTCTCATGTAATAGGATGCTTCATAATTTATGTGGCGTATATGTTGGATAAATTTTTCAAGGGTGAACTCTGGAACAAAGCAATAATAACCATTTTCCAGATTAATATAATCAGGTTTAATTCGAAATTCTCTTCGTATTGAATGCCAGAATTTTTCATCTTTGGCTAGTTTTTCAGCCGGGATGTCAGGAGAAATGATGGGCTTATAGTTTTTGGGATCGACCATACTCCTGGCAAAGGATCCTAAAAAAGGAAGTGATTTGAGAAAGGTTCTTTTTTCCATGCGTTGTTCATTCTATTGAAATAAGTGAAGAATTATTTATTATATAATTTGCAGATATGATTGGATATATGTAATGATCATTTATATCAACAATGCTTTTGTTCCACACATATAAAAATATATATAAGAATATTAAGGGAGTTAACATGTAATACAATGATTTAAAGTGCCATTGTTAAAATATCGATTGAGAAAAACATGATTAAAGATATAATTACTTTAGTTGAATCTCCATATTCGTGGTATTATAATAAATATGCAATTTGTGTCATTTCTATATATCGATATTAATCCTTTTGATTGGAAAGTATGTAGTGTCTTATACAGCGGTACATGAGTTGTTCAATGGAATTGGGTATATTAATAAAATTATAAAGGATAATGAGTTCTAAAATAAAAATATTGGGGTTGTTTACCGGGCCTTTGATATTTTTGATCATGTACGTTGGAGTCAGACCGGAAGGATTGTCCACAGCCGGAATTGGAGCTTTGGCTGTGACGTTATGGATGGCCATTTGGTGGGTTACTGAAGCGATACCCATTGCTGCAACAGCCTTACTTCCCATATTTCTATTTCCCCTCACGGGGACTATGGATATAAGCATGACAACAGCTGCTTTTGGCCACAAATATGTTTTCCTTTATTTAGGTGGATTTATTTTAGCGATAGCTATTGAAAAATGGAACCTGCATAAAAGAATTGCATTAAATATCATCGCGTTTATGGGTGTGCGCCCTTCTATGATCATTATGGGGTTTATGGTAGCTACCGCTTTTCTTTCCATGTGGATTTCTAATACAGCTACTTCAGTAATGATGTTACCCATTGGGATGGCTGTAGTTTCCCAATTTCAGAGAAAGCCGGATGAACCCTTAAACGGGCCTTTTGGAAAAGCGTTAATGTTATCCATTGCTTACAGCGCATCTATAGGGGGTATAGCGACTTTAATTGGCACTCCACCCAATTTGGTATTCGCTGGCGTTGTAAAAGAGTACTATGGAATTGAGATCAGCTTTGCCCAATGGATGATGCTGGGATTGCCCGTTTCTGTCATACTCCTGGTCGTCTGTTGGTACTATTTAACACACCTGGCATTTAATATAAAAGCTTTAGAGTGGGAGGGTGATCAACAGGAAGTTCTTGATTTAAAGAGAAGCTTGGGCAATATTGGCAAAGAAGAGCGTATAGTTTTAATTGTATTCTTATGTACGGCGACTTTATGGATTTTCAGATCATTGATAGAAAAGTTAATCCCAAGCCTGGATGATACAGTTATAGCAATGATCGCAGGAATAACATTATTCATTATTCCTTCTTCAAAAGGAGGGACTCCAATCATTCAATGGGAGGATTCCGTAAGAATTCCCTGGGGTATAATTTTGCTGTTTGGAGGAGGTATGGCTTTGGCAGAAGCATTTAAATTTACAGGTCTGGCATTGTGGATCGGGAGTCAGATTACCATGCTGGAGGGGATGTCGCTTTTTGTCTTTTTGCTGATATTAATAGCCGGTGTCAATCTATTGACCGAACTCACCTCCAATCTTGCTACTACAGCAATGCTCCTTCCGGTATTAGTGCCTGTCGCTGCATCGATGAATGTTGCCCCATTATATCTTCTGGTAGGCGCTACTCTCGCTGCTTCTTGTGCATTTATGCTTCCAGTAGCTACACCTCCTAATGCAGTGGTCTTTGGTTCTGGTTATCTTAGAATACCCGATATGGTGAAAGCCGGTTTGGTAATGAATATTTTATCGGTCTTCATCATAACTTTCCTTATTTATTTTTTTCTATCCGTATTTTGGGATATCTCCATCATCCATTGAAATGGCAATGATCAGATTTCCGGTTTCCTGCATGATTAAAGTTGAAAACACAGGATGAAATATGTAGATATTGAAGGATCAATAATGTAATTGTTGATTGTAAAAAAGATAAAAGTTTTATTTAAACCATCTTCTTTGAATGTGTTCCGGTAAAATTCAATAAAGGAGGTAAAAAATGAATGGGAAGGATTCAGAATAATTTTTTGTGTTGCAAATAAAAACTATTTGTAAAACAAAAAAAAATCATACCTTTGCAGTCTCTTTTGAGAAAGGTATCGTTTTTACGTACTTTTAATCCAAAAATAAATGATTTTTACAGTATGCCAACTATTAATCAGTTAGTAAGAAAAGGAAGAAAAAAAGTAGTTACAAAAAGTAAGTCAAGAGCATTGGAGGCTTGTCCTCAGAAGCGAGGCGTTTGTACACGTGTATATACCACAACACCCAAGAAACCCAACTCAGCTTTGAGAAAAGTAGCAAAAGTTAGGTTGACCAACGGAATTGAAGTGATTGCATATATTCCCGGAGAAGGACATAACCTTCAGGAGCACTCCATAGTTTTGATCAGAGGAGGCAGGGTAAAGGACCTTCCGGGTGTACGATACACAATAGTCAGGGGTGCATTGGACACCGCAGGGGTAAACGGTCGCCTTCAAAGCCGCTCAAAATATGGTACCAAGACGCCTAAAAAATAATATTTTATATACGTTCAATAACAATGAGAAAAAGAAAACCAAAGAAAAGACATTTAGCTCCGGATCCCAGGTTTAATGATCCTATGGTTACCCAGTTCATTAATAATATGATGTGGGAGGGAAAAAAATCAGTTTCCATGGATATTTTTTATAATGCTATGGATAAAATTCAAGAGAAAACCGGAGAAAATCCGCATGAAATTTGGAAAAAAGCGCTCGAAAATGCCATGCCGGCGGTAGAAGTAAGAAGCCGGCGAATCGGAGGTGCGACTTTTCAGATTCCCACTGAAATTCGTCCAGCCCGTAGATTGTCTATTGGAATGAAATGGCTCATACGTTTTTCCAGAGAAAGGAGTGGCAAAGGAATGGCTGAAAAGCTGTCTGCTGAACTCATTGCAGCAAGTAAAGGTGAGGGCAATTCAGTAAAAAGAAAAGAAGATACTCACAGAATGGCCGAATCCAACAGGGCATTTGCACACTTTAAAGTGTAGAATCAATCCGGAATCGAATTTCAAAATTGTTTTATCCAAAATGGAAAAAGAACTAAAATATACTAGAAATATTGGTATTGCTGCACATATTGATGCTGGTAAGACCACTACTACAGAAAGAATACTCTTTTATACCGGTATTAGCCACAAAATAGGAGAAGTACATGATGGCGCTGCTACCATGGACTGGATGGAACAGGAGCAGGAAAGAGGAATTACTATTACTTCTGCTGCTACCCGAACCACCTGGGACTGGAAAGAGCAACCTTACATAATGAATATTATAGATACTCCCGGTCACGTCGACTTTACAGTAGAGGTTAACCGATCATTGAGGGTATTGGATGGTTTGGTTTTTTTGTTTTGTGCTGTGAGTGGAGTTGAACCTCAATCCGAAACCAATTGGAGATTGGCCGACAACTACAATGTTCCCAGAATTGGATTTGTTAATAAAATGGATCGTTCCGGGGCAGATTTTTTTAATGTGGTCAGGGATGTGAAAGAAAAGCTGGGCTCAGAGGCCATCCCTTTACAAGTACCCATTGGTTCTGAAGAAACTTTCAAAGGAGTTGTTGATTTAATTACCAACAAAGCCATTATATGGAATGAGCATGATATGGGTATGACCTATGAAGAAATTGATATTCCATCTGATTTGGAGGAGGCTGTCATGGAATGGAGAGAAAAATTACTGGAAGCAATTGCTGATTACGATGATACATTAATGGAGAAGTTTTTCGATGACCCTGACAGCATCACTGAAGAAGAAATGATCAATGCAGTCAGAGGTGCGGTCCTTGACAATAAGTTTGTGCCTATGATGTGCGGTTCATCTTTTAAAAATAAAGGAGTTCAGGCGGTTTTGGATGCAGTATGCGCATTTTTACCTTCTCCATTGGATATAGGGTCGATTAAAGGAACCGACCCCCGCAATGATTCTGAAGTAGTTAGAAAACCTCATTCCACTGAACCATTCTCTGCACTAGTGTTTAAAATTGCTACTGATCCTTATGTAGGAAGATTGTGTTTCTTCCGGGTTTATTCAGGTCAGTTGGACGCAGGTTCATATGTGTTGAATACCCGATCCGGTAATAAGGAAAGAATATCCAGGTTGTTTCAGATGCATTCCAATAAGCAAAACCCTATTGAAAGGGTTAAAGCTGGAGATATTGCCGCTGGAGTAGGATTCAAAGATATACGTACCGGGGATACCATTTGTGATGAAAAATCACCTATAGTTTTGGAAAGTATGAAATTTCCAGATCCGGTCATTGGATTGGCCGTTGAACCCAAGAGTCAGAAAGATCTTGACAAGTTGGGGATGGCTTTGTCAAAACTTGCTGAAGAAGATCCCACTTTTAAAGTTCGTTATGATGAAGATACCAACCAGACAGTGATCAGTGGTATGGGTGAGCTCCATTTGGAGATTATAGTAGATCGATTGAGGAGAGAGTTTAAAGTGGAATGCAACCAGGGTGCTCCACAAGTGAATTATAAAGAAGCTCTGACAGCAGTAGTTGATCATACGGAAAGGCTTAAAAAACAAACCGGTGGATCGGGATTATTTGCTCAGATGTCTTTTGAATTAGGGCCTGCCGATGAAAGTTTTCTTGATTCTGAAGACTTCAAGTCAGGTAAAACCAAACTGCAGTTTGTCAATAATATTGTCGGGGGTTCCATTCCTAAGGAATTTTTTCCATCAATCATTAAAGGTTTTAATGCGATGATGGATAATGGGGTTCTGGCCGGTTATTCCATTGACAGTATGAAAGTTAGGATTTATGATGGAAGTACTCACCCTGTTGATTCGAAGCCAATAGCTTTTGAACTATGTGCCAAAGAAGGATTCAGAGCAGCTGCATTTAAGGCACAGCCTGTGTTGCTTGAACCCATTATGAAATTGGAGGTGGTTACACCTGAAGAGTATACCGGAGCAGTTATCGGTGACCTCAATCGAAGACGGGGATTACCTAAAGGCCAGGAGCAACGATCAGGGGGTGCCATTTCTATTAAGGCAGATGTACCTTTGGCTGAAATGTTTGGCTATGTGACGCAATTGAGAACAATTACATCCGGTAGAGCCAGTTCAACCATGGAATTTTCTCATTATGCCCCTGCACCAAAGAATATAGCAGAAGATGTTATAGAGAAATCAAAAGGCGAAGTAAAAGTTTAATTAATTTTTATAGTATTTATTAAAAAATTTATATCTTTGCAGCCGCTTAACAGAAGCGTAAAATTTTTAACTGGGTTATGAATCAAAAGATAAGAATTAAGCTCCGCTCGTATGACCACAATTTAGTGGACAAGAGTACGGAGAAAATCATTAAAACGGTCAGAAATAGTGGTGCCGTAGTATCAGGTCCGATTCCGCTGCCTACAGAGAAAGAAATATTTACCGTTCTGCGATCTCCGCACGTAAATAAAAAATCTCGAGAGCAGTTCCAATTGCGTACCCACAAACGTCTGATCGAGATTTTTACACCAACGCAGAAAACGGTGGATGCTTTATCAAAACTAGAGCTTCCTTCAGGTGTAGACATCCAGGTGAAATTGACATAATTGTTATAAAATGAAATGGCAGGTATGAGTGTAATCATAGCCTGCTCTTTTATCTTTTTTAGTAAAACCTAAAGAATGAACGGATTAATAGGTAAAAAGATAGGTATGACCAGCATCTTTGATGCGGATGGTAAAAACATAGCATGTACGGTAATCGAGGCTTTACCCAATACCATCACCCAAATAAAGACGATCGAAAGCGATGGATATGATGCCATTCAATTGGGTTATGGAGAAAAGAAAGAAAAAAATACCAGCAAAGCCCTGAAAGGTCATTTTGCTTTAGCCAATACTACTCCCAAAAGCAAACTGGTAGAGATACGTAATTTTTATCCAGGAAAGAAGCTGGGAGAAGCAATCACCATTGAAGATGTTTTTGCTGTGGGTGATAAAGTAAATGCCATTGGTACATCAAAAGGTAAAGGATTTCAGGGTGTAGTCAAGCGGCATGGTTTTAGTGGGGTAGGTGATGCTACGCATGGTCAGCATAATCGATTAAGAGCTCCTGGATCCATCGGTGCGGGTTCAACACCTTCAAAGGTAGTCAAAGGGATGAAGATGGCTGGTCAAACAGGGAATAAGCGAGTAAAGACAAAAAATTTACGTGTAATCAGAATTCTGGCAGATAAAAATTTGCTTTTGATCAAAGGAGCTATTCCGGGGTCAAAAGGATCTTTCATTATTATTGAAAAATAGTCTTTCAGAAAGATAAATTAAAAGAAGAGACCATGAAATTGGATGTATTAAATATAAATGGCGAACCAACCGGAAGAAGCATCGAGCTTCCAGATAATATCTTTGGCATAAAACCCAATGAGCATGTGTTGTACCTCGCAGTAAAAGCCTACAGAGCTAACCAAAGACAAGGCACACACAAAGCCAAGGAAAAATCTGAAGTATCAGCATCAACCCGGAAAATTAAAAAGCAAAAAGGTACAGGAACTGCTCGTGCCGGTTCAATTAAGAGCCCATTGTTCAAAGGGGGTGGGCGTGTATTTGGCCCAAAACCCAGAGATTACAGCCAAAAGTTGAATAAAAAAGTAAAAAAACTGGCCAAGGCTTCAGCACTGTCTGCAAAGGCACAAAAAGAAGCTATTGTCGTCGTAGAAGACTTTACTTTTGATAAACCAAAAACTAAAGAGTTTATCAATATTTTGAAAAACTTTAAGACAGAAGATAAAAAAACGACTTTGATATTAAATGATTACGATAGTAATGTTTATTTATCAAGTCGAAACCTTAAGAAGGCTTCAGTGGTGCACGCCAAGGATTTGAATGTATACGAAATTCTTAACTCCAACACTCTACTTTTTTCCGAAGGTGCAGTGGGAAGACTGGTGGAAACTTTTTCATCAGAGGATAAATAAAATATTTTTTAGAATGGCAAAAAAAATTATCATAAAACCAATCATATCTGAAAAATCGGATCGCCTTACAGACAAACTGTCACAGTATAGCTTTGTTGTTGATAAGAATGCTAATAAGCTGGAAATAAAGAAGGCAGTTGAAGAAATGTTTGGAGTAAATGTGGATTCAGTAAACACTGCCATCATTCCTGGTAAATCCAAAGTGAGAAATACAAGGAATGGAATTTTGAGAGGAAAAACAAGTGCTTACAAGAAGGCCATTGTGAAATTGTCCGATGGAGAGACTATTGACTTTTTTGGCGATATATAAATAGTAAAAGTAGAATATTATGCCTGTAAAAAAATATAACCCAATAACTCCCAGTACGCGATTTCGCATAGGAAATTCCTATGCCGAAATTACTACTGATCAGCCTTTGAAAAGCCTGACTAAAGGAAAGTCAGCCAGTGGAGGTAGAAATCATGATGGGAAAATGACCATGCGTCATACTGGTGGGGGACACAAAAGAAAATATAGAATCATAGATTTTAAAAGAGATAAGGATAATATTCCCGGAACTATTAAAACCATCGAGTACGATCCGAACCGTTCGGCATATATATCTTTGGTTGCCTATGCCGATGGAGAAAGAAGATATATTATAGCTCCTGACAAAATCAAGGTGGGTGATAAGATTTTATCCGGTGTGGATGTTTCTCCTGATACCGGCAATACATTACCATTGAGTAAGATTCCTTTGGGATCAAATATTCATGCTATTGAAATGCAACCGGGCAAAGGAGCTGCTTTGGCCAGAAGTGCCGGTACGTACTGTATCCTTATGGGTAGAGAGAGCAATTATGCCACAATTAAACTGCCATCCGGTGAGATCAGGAAAATTTTGCTTACCTGCAGAGCTACGATAGGCACTACGTCCAACCCGGATCACGGTCAGCAAGTTTTGGGAAAAGCAGGTAGAAAAAGGTGGTTAGGGAGGAGGCCCAGAACGAGAGGTGTAGCGATGAATCCTGTGGATCACCCAATGGGTGGAGGTGAAGGTAAAGCATCAGGAGGACACCCCAGATCTCGTACAGGCATTATGGCAAAAGGTCAGAAGACCAGAAATCAGAAGAAAAAATCAAGTGGGCTCATCATTTCCAGAAGGAAAACAAAAAATAAAAAGTAGTAAATAAGTAATAATGGCAAGATCACTAAAAAAAGGACCTTACATACATCACTCTTTGCTGAAGAAAGTAGAGAAAGCGCAGGAGTCATCGAAGAAAACCGTTATTAAAACCTGGTCCAGAACATCTATGATCATTCCTGATATGGTTGGACAGACCATTGCAGTTCACAACGGCAAAACTTTTGTCCCAGTCTTTATTACAGAAAATATGGTTGGCCACAAATTAGGAGAATTTTCACCCACCCGCTCTTTCAAAGGACATGCGGGCAATAGAAAGTAAGATAATATATGAAATGCTGTTATAGCAAAAATGTAATATATATAAAATGGAAGCAGTAGCTAAATTAAGAAATTGTTCGATGTCTGCCAGAAAAATGCGACTGGTAGTGGATCTGATCAGAGGAAAATCAGTGGATGAGGCCCTGGGTATACTAAAGTTTACTAAAAAGGAAGCAGCCGAGGCATTGACAAAATTGTTGTTATCAGCCATAGCCAACTGGGAGAACAAAAACAATATGACTTTTAATGCGGACGATTATGATCTGTATATTAAAAGAATTTTTGCTGACGAAGGTACCATGTTAAAAAGAATACGACCTGCTCCTCAGGGACGCGCACACAGGATAAGAAAACGAAGTTGTCATGTTACTTTGGTTATCGAAAACAGAGTGCCATTATATCAGACAACAGAGGATGAAGAAGTAGAAGTAGAAACTGTCAATGAAGAAAATGAATAATATTCAAAATTACTTAAAAAAATAAACGGAATGGGTCAAAAGACAAATCCAATTGGCAATCGTTTAGGCATCATCAGGGGGTGGGACTCCAACTGGTTTGGTGGGAAGGATTTTGCGGAAAAAGTAGTTGAAGACGAGAACATCCGAAAATACCTTCGTGCCCGGGTCAATAAAGGAGGAATTGCCAAAATAGTCATTGAAAGGACTCTGAAAAGAATTACAGTGACGATTCATACATCAAGACCAGGCATTATCATTGGAAAGGGTGGTCAGGAAGTTGACAGAATCAAGGAAGAACTAAAAAAATTAAGTGGTAAAGAGGTACAGATAAACATTGTTGAAATTCGTAAACCAGAACTGGATGCATTTATAGTGGGTGAAACGGTGGCAAAGCAGATTGAAGCCAGAATCAATTACAGAAGAGCCATAAAAATGGCTATTCAATCCACCATGCGTGCCGGAGCTGAAGGTATAAAAGTTAGAATCAGTGGCCGATTAAATGGTGCGGAGATGGCTAGAAGTGAAGAGTATAAGGATGGCAGAACACCATTGCATACTTTCCGTGCGGATATTGATTATGCTTTGGTAGAAGCTCAAACTGTATATGGAAAAATTGGTGTAAAAGTGTGGATTTGCAGAGGTGAAGTTTTAGGCAAACGAGACCTTTCTCCAAATATCGGAGTTGACAAAGCGCAGAAAGCACCACAACAACGAAGAAATAATAGAAGAAGATAAAGAGTAATTATAAACTTATGTTGTAGCTTTGCCCCGCTTTTCGCAAAAGGCAGCATTTTAAGATAAAACAATAGAATAATGTTACAGCCAAAAAGAACAAAATACAGAAAGCAACAGAAAGGAAGAATCCATGGTAATGCACACCGGGGTAGTACGATATCCTTTGGTTCTTTCGGGCTTAAATCATTGGATGCAGGAAGAATTACCAACAGGCAGATAGAATCTGCCCGGATAGCGATGACCAGACACATGAAAAGAGAAGGTAAGGTCTGGATAAGAATATTTCCTGACAAACCTATCACCGCCAAGCCTCAGGAAGTGCGGATGGGTAAAGGTAAGGGAGCATTGGATCATTGGGTAGCTGTGGTCAAACCAGGGACCATTATGTTTGAATTAGATGGAGTACCTTTTGATATTGCGAAAGAAGCAATGCGGTTAGCTGCTCAAAAACTTCCTGTACTGACCAAATTGGTGGTGAGAAGGGATTATGAAGGAAAATTTAATTGATATAGCTAAGCATAAGAAATCAGCGTTATGGCAACTAAAAAATATATTGAATTGCAGGAGTTTTCTGATGAAGAACTGGTTAATGAACTCAAAGAAACTGAGAGCAAATATCAAAAACTTCAATTTGATCATTCTGTAAAAGGGCTCGATAATCCAATGGTGATCCGAGCCGTTCGAAGAGATATCGCTCGTCTGAATACTGAAATTCGAAAAAGAGAGATCAATGCAATGACTCCTGAACAGATAAGCAAGAGAAGTAAAATCAGAAAGAGGAGAAGAAATTCGTAGTATTTTAACTTATTAACAATGTCTGAAAGAAAAGAAAGAAAATCCAGGATAGGCGTCGTCACCAGTAATAAAATGGCAAAGACGGCTGCTGTTATGGTTGAAAGAAAACTAAAACACCCAATTTACGGTAAGTTCGTGAAGAAATCCAAGAAATTTCTGGTTCACGATGAAAATAACATCTGCAATGAAGGTGACTTGGTTAAAATTGTTGAATGCAGACCCATCAGTAAGAAGAAGCGATGGAGATTAGATACTGTATTGGAAAAAGCGAAGTAAGTAGATTCATCATACTTTTAAAAATTTAAATGAAATGATTCAGGCGGAAACCAGATTGAAAGTTGCTGACAATAGTGGAGCCAAAGAAGTACTTTGTATAAAAGTATTGGGAGGTACAAGGAGAAGATATGCCTATATAGGTGATACGATCATTGTTACGGTAAAAGATGCTACTCCCGGAGGTATTAAAAAAGGGTCGGTTTCAAAAGCAGTCGTGGTGAGAACAAAGAAAGAATTGAGAAGGAAGGATGGATCTTATATCCGTTTTGACGATAATGCTGTGGTATTGTTGAATGCTGCCAATGAGCCTCGCGGTACGCGTATTTTTGGCCCAGTTGCCAGAGAATTAAGGGATAAAGATTTTATGAGAATTGTTTCACTTGCGCCTGAGGTGCTCTAACTGTATAGAACATTATGAAGAAACAGAAAGTAAATACCAAAAGATTTGCCCCTAAGATGAAAATTAAAAAAGGGGACAAAGTAAGGGTCATTTCCGGAGCTTACAAAGGTCAGGAAGGTGAGGTTAGGGAAGTTTTGGCCTCAAAACAAAGAGTAATTGTTACTGATGTTAACATGATAACAAAACACACCAAACCTACACAGACTACTCCAGGAGGTATTAATAAAATGGAAGCACCTATACACATCAGCAATGTAATGGTAATTGATCCCCGAACTGGGGAACCTTCCCGCATAGGGCGCAAAGTCGTGGAGGGTAAATTGGTTCGATATTCTAAAAAATCTGGTGAAATATTAAAGTGATGAGTTATAAACCTGCTTTGAAAATAAAGTATACTGAGGAAATTGTACCCAAATTGAAGGATAAGTTTGGTTACAAATCCAATATGGAAGTTCCCCGGTTATTGAAGATTTGCATCAATCAGGGTGTGGGCAGAGCCACGCAAGATAAAAAATTGGTTGACAGTGCTTTGTCAGAGCTTACACTGATTGCTGGACAAAAAGCAGTTCCGACTAAAGCGAGGAAATCTGTTTCCAATTTTAAGTTAAGAGAAGGAATGACCATTGGAGCCCGGTTAACGCTGAGAAACGAAAGAATGTATGAATTCCTCGAAAGATTGATCGCTGTAGCGTTGCCCAGGGTGAGAGATTTTCGCGGGATCAATGACAAAAGTTTTGATGGTCGGGGCAATTTTTCCATGGGCATCCAGGAGCAAATTATATTTCCGGAAATCGATCTGGATAAAGTAAATAATATTACAGGAATGGATATCACATTTGTCACTTCAGCCAGGACAGATGCAGAAGCCCATGCCCTTTTAAAAGAATTAGGTATACCATTTAAAAATCAAACAAATTAACTGTTTATAATGGCCAAGAAATCTATCATTGCCAGGGAGGCAAAGAGACAAAAACTGGTTAATAAATATGCCAAACTCCGGGCTCAGCTCAAAAAGGAAGGCAAATGGGAAGAATTGGATAAATTGCCAAAAAACTCCTCAAAAATCAGACTGCATAACCGCTGTAAACTGACAGGCAGACCTAAAGGCTATATGCGGAAATTTGGCATCAACCGGGTTACTTTCAGAGAAATGGCATTGGAAGGAAAAATCCCGGGGTTAACCAAAGCGAGTTGGTAAATTAATCATTAAAAGCATTTAAAAATTAAATTAATGGCAGTAACAGATCCAATTGCGGATTTCCTAACCAGGATAAGAAATGCTCAAAAAGCAGGGCATAGAACGGTGTCTATCCCTGCATCCAAATTAAAGAAAAGCATTACTGAAATTTTATACGAAAATGGTTACATTCTGAAGTACCGGTTTAATGAAGAAGCCGGTAAGCAAGGGGTAATTGATATTGCGTTGAAATATGATACTCAAACCAAAGAACCCATGATCAGGTCATTGGGAAGAATCAGCAGACCTGGGTTAAGAAAATATTCTGCATCCGGTGATCTTCCCCGTATCATCAATGGACTTGGTATTGCAATTATTTCAACTTCAAAAGGATTGATGACGGATAAGCAAGCGAGGAAGGAACACGTAGGTGGAGAAGTTTTGTGCTATATATATTAATAAATTTTAACCCAGAGTTGATATGTCAAGAATAGGAAAGGCACCGATAGAATTGGCTTCAGGAGTACAAATAGAAGTTTCCAAAGGCAATTTAGTGAAAGTGAAAGGCCCCAAAGGTGAGCTTTATCAGCAGATTGATCCCGACCTGACTGTGAAGGTGGAAGATAATAATATTGTGGTTGAAAGGCCTACCGATCAAAAAAGGCACCGATCCATTCATGGACTCTACAGATCTTTGATCAACAATATGGTTATAGGTGTAAGTACTGGATATAAAAAGGAACTGGAATTGGTCGGTGTGGGTTACAGAGTGAATAATACAGGAAATCTTCTTGAAATTACTGTGGGATATTCACACCCAATATATTTTTATATTCCTGACGAGATTAAAGTATCCACTTTAATGGAAAAAGGTAAAAATCCATCCATTATACTTGAAGGAATCGATAAACAGCTCATTGGACAGGTGGCTGCAAAAATTCGCTCATTCAGGAAGCCTGAGCCTTACAAAGGAAAAGGTATTAAGTATTCCGATGAGATAATCAGAAGGAAAGCTGGAAAGACAGCAAAGAAATAATAGATTTTAGAATAAAATTAGCGTAGTCTAAACTGGTTGTGAAATGAACATTAAAGAAAAAAGAAGAAAGAAAATACATCTTGGTATCAGGAAGAAGATATCGGGAACTGCATTAAAGCCCAGGTTGTCTGTGTTCAGAAGCAATACAAATATTTATGTGCAGGCAGTGGACGACATCAGTGGAGCTACTTTAGCAGCATCATCAACCCGGACATTAAATACAGAAAAAAAGGGAATAGAGGCCGCGAAAGAGGTTGGAAAAGATATTGGTAATCAATTATTAAATAAAAAAATCGAAACCGCGGTTTTTGACCGATCCGGGTATTTGTACCATGGCAGGGTAAAAGCGTTGGCTGAAGGTGCCAGAGAAGCGGGTCTAAAATTTTAATCGGTAATGACAGAAAAAAGAATTAAAGCGGCTGAAACGGAGCTTAAAGAAAAACTGGTAAGCTTGCAAAGGGTTGCAAAAGTTACCAAAGGGGGGAGGACTTTTAGTTTTTCAGCCCTGGTTGTTGTGGGCGATGGAAATGGGACAGTTGGTCAGGGACTGGGAAAAGCCAGAGATGTATCTGAATCCATAGCGAAAGCCGTGGATGATGCAAAAAAGAACCTGGTAAAAGTGCCTGTATTTAAAGGAACCATTCCTCATGATCAAAAAGGAAAATTCGGCGCAGGTAAAGTATATATTAAGCCTGCAGCAGATGGTACCGGTGTTATAGCGGGGGGAGCGATGAGAGCGGTTTTAGAGATAGCCGGAATACATAATGTATTGGCAAAATCTCAGGGTTCTTCCAACCCTCACAATGTGGTTAAAGCTACCATTGATGCATTGACCAAGCTAAGGACCCCACAAGAGGTTGCAAAAGACAGAAACGTGTCAATGGAAAAAGTTTTTTTAGGATAATTACCCTCAAAGGTTGAAAGGATGGAAAAAATAAAAATTACCCAGGTTAAGAGCTCAATTGACAGAAGTAAAAGGATTAAAAGAACCCTGGAAGCTTTGGGTCTTAGAAAGATCAACCAAAGTGTTGTTAAAGAAGCTACACCCCAGATCAGGGGGATGGTCAATAAAGTATCTCATTTGGTAACTGTTGAAGAAGAATAAAGGAAATTAATATAATGGAGTTACATAATCTAAAACCCGCAAAAGGGTCAGTAAGAAAAAATAAGAGGAAAGGCCGGGGACAAGGTTCAGGATCAGGTGGAACCTCTACACGTGGACACAAGGGAGCAAAATCCAGATCTGGATACAAAGAGAAAAGAAATCATGAAGGAGGACAAATGCCATTGCAAATGCGTCTTCCCAAGAGAGGATTCAAAAGTCCAAACAGAGTAGAATACATTCCTTTGAATCTGTTCAGGCTCCAGGAAATTCACGAGAAATATAGTGTGAATACCATCGACCCTGCCGTTTTATACGAATTGGGTATCGTTAAAAAGAACGATAAAATTAAAATATTGGGAGTGGGGGATGTAAAAGTTTCTTTAACCATATCAGCACATGGAGCTTCAGGAGTTGCTACAGATAAAATCACTGCGGCAGGAGGTACTGTCAATATCATATAATAACATCGGATGAATAAATTAATAGAGACTTTAAAGAATATCTGGAAAATTGAAGAGCTAAGAAAAAGAATACTTTTTACTTTGGCTCTATTGCTGGTTTTCAGATTTGGCTCATTTGTTGTTCTCCCTGGAGTTAATTACCAGGCACTTGAGCTGGCAGCTTCAGGAAGAGCTGCCAATGATATTTTAGGTTTGATCAACGCCTTTACAGGAGGAGCATTCAATCAAGGATCGATTTTTGCCTTGGGTATCATGCCCTATATTACTGCCTCTATTATTATTCAGTTACTGGGATTTGCCGTACCTTATTTTCAACGATTGCAGCAGAAAGAAGGTGAATCAGGTAGAAAGAAGTTGACACAGATCACTCGTTTACTTACTGTAGCTATCACTTTAGTTCAAGGAAGTGGATACCTCGCTTTTATCAGTTCTTTGGGTGGGGTTGACCCCAATATAAATCCAACAGTATTTTGGTTCAGTAACATTATAACCCTGTCAACAGGAACTATATTTGCAATGTGGCTGGGTGAGAAAATCACTGACCGGGGAATAGGTAATGGTATTTCTTTGCTCATTATGATAGGAATCATAGCCACTTTGCCAGCCTCGTTTATAGCTGAAATTCAAAATCAACTGGCTAAAAGTGGATTATTTGTACTTCTATTTGAATTGATTGTGTTGTTTTTCGTAGTATTAGGCACTATTTTACTGGTTCAGGGTGTACGAAAGATTCCTATTCAATTTGCAAAGCGTATGGTCGGACGTACTTCCGGAAATATTCCGGTAGCTGGAGCAAGGGACTATATTCCATTAAAAGTAAATGCTGCCGGGGTAATGCCTATTATATTTGCTCAGGCCATTATGTTTTTACCGAGCACCCTGGTGCAATGGGTAAACCAGGATGCCGCTGCAACGGGTGCTTTACAGAGTTTGAACGATTGGTTATCCTTGCCGTATAATGTTATATTTTTCTTTCTGGTAGTTATATTCACCTATGTATATACAGCTCTTCTGGTCAATCCGCAACAATATGCTGAATTTTTAAAGAGACAAAATTCTTTTATACCAGGTATTAAACCAGGGAAACAGACACAGGACTACATAGATTCACTGGTTACAAAGGTAACCTTACCGGGATCTGTATTTTTAGGTGTCATTTCCATTCTTCCTGCCATAGTAGCTTTGTTTGGAGTAAATATCTCCTTTGCTCAGTTTTATGGAGGTACTTCATTATTGATTTTGGTAGGAGTGGTATTAGACACATTACAACAGATAGAAAGTTATTTGTTGATGAGAAAATATGATGGTTTGGTAAAGTCAGGAAAATTAAAAGGTAGAAGCAGCGGGGGCATTCAGATTGGCGCAAGCATGTAGAGTCCAACGCATATGATTGAGTATAAAACACCTGAGGAGATTGAATTGATCCGGGAAAGTTGTATGCTGGTTAGCCGGACACTCGCCTACATTGCTTCATTACTTGAGCCAGGCGTGACAGGCAAAACCATTGATCTGGAAGCGGAGACATTTATTAGAGATCATGGAGGCATCCCAGGATTTAAAGGATATCAGGGATTTCCAGCGACGCTTTGTATTTCAGTCAATGAAGCAGTAGTCCATGGAATACCATCAGAAAAGCCATTTGAGGACACTGACATATTATCCATTGATTGTGGTGTTCTGAAAAATGGTTACTATGGCGACTCGGCATACACCTTTGTATTTGATGGGGTTGAGTCAGCAGTAGTGAAATTATGTGAAGTGACTAACGAGTCACTTTATCTCGGCATCAAAGAAGCTACCCCTGGAAACAGAACTGGAGATATTGGATATGCCATTCAGCTCCATACTGAGAAATTTTCCGGATATGGAGTGGTTCGCGAGTTGGTTGGTCATGGAGTAGGAAAAAATCTTCACGAAGCTCCTGATATTCCTAATTTTGGTAAAAAAGGTCAAGGAATATTATTGAAAGAAGGTATGGTCATCGCAATTGAACCGATGATTAACCTGGGAAAGAAGGAAATCCGGCAGATCAATGATGGTTGGACCATAGTAACCAAAGACCGGCTTCCATCTGCTCATTATGAACATACTGTAGCTATAACAAAAAATGGACCTGATATTTTATCAGATCATGAGATTATATGTGATATTCTTAAAAATAATGAGAATATTAAAGAAATATCGATAAAAAATTAGATATTTGCACTCCGAATTTTGAAAATGGCAAAACAGGACTTAATTAAGCAGGATGGTATCATCGAGGAAGCACTTTCTAATGCGATGTTCAGGGTAAGACTTGAAAACGATCATATCATTACCGCAACCATTTCAGGAAGGATGCGAATGAATTATATCCGGATATTGCCAGGAGACAAAGTGTCGGTAGAAATGTCACCATATGATCTGACGCGAGGGAGGATCACATACAGATATAAATAAAAAATAGATGGTTTTGTATCGTTTACAATGCCTTAAATAAATCATAGTCATGAAAGTTAGAGCTTCAGTAAAAAAAAGATCGGCTGATTGTAAAATAGTTAAGCGTAAGGGAAAGATTTATATTATTAACAAGAAGAATCCCAAGTTTAAACAAAGACAAGGTTAAAATAAAATATATAGCAGATGGCAAGAATAGCTGGTATTGATTTACCAAGAAATAAAAGAGGAGAGATTGGGTTAACTTATATTTTTGGTATAGGGAAAAGTCTGGCTCGCGAAATCCTTGAAAAGGCGGAAATTGATTATAATACTAAAGTTCAGGACTGGTCTGATGATAATGTAAGAGTCATCTCATCCATGATTCAAAACCAATATACCGTTGAAGGGGAACTCCGAAGTGAAGTACAACTCAATATTAAAAGATTAATGGATATAGGTTGCTACAGAGGATTAAGGCATCGTAAAGGCCTTCCACTCAGAGGTCAAAGGACCAGAACCAATGCAAGAACCCGTAAAGGAAAGAAGAAGACCGTTGCCAACAAGAAGAAAGCAACCAAATAATCATAGATCATCTTTACTTATTGATAATAAGATATTTTAATCAGAAAGTTATAAAATGGCCAAAAGTAGAAAAGTAAAAAAGAGAAATGTCAAAGTTGAGCCGGAAGGTATGGCATTTATTCAGGCAAGTTTTAATAATATCATTATTTCGTTGACCAATAAGGCAGGTCAGGTGATTTCATGGGCTTCAGCTGGTAAAGCCGGTTTTAAGGGTTCTAAGAAGAACACTCCTTATGCAGCGCAGATGGCCGCAAATGATGCTGCGCAGACCGCTTATGATGCAGGACTGCGTTCTGTGGAGGTGTTTGTAAAAGGTCCGGGAGCCGGGAGGGAAGCTGCCATCAGAGCCATTGATTCTACAGGCATTAAAGTCTCAAGGATTAAAGATGTAACACCCATTCCGCACAATGGCTGCAGACCTCCTAAAAAGAGAAGAGTATAAATCATAATAATTAGGAAGCGAAAGAAAAGTAATAAAGATAAATGGCAAGATATACCGGTTCCAGGACAAAAAAATCCAGATCGTTTGGAGAATCGATCTTTGGATTTGACAAAGCATTTGAAAAAAGAAAGTACCCTCCAGGTCAGCATGGCGCTGCAAAAAAGCGAAAGCAAAAATCTGACTATGCCATTCAGCTGATGGAGAAGCAAAAAGCCAAATATACCTATGGTGTATTAGAGCGGCAATTCAGAAATATATTTAAAAGGGCGTCCAGTAAAAAAGGAGTTACAGGAGAGAATCTGTTACAATTCCTGGAAGCACGATTGGATAATACCGTATATAGATTAGGCATAGCGCCAACACGCAGTGCAGCCAGGCAGATGGTCGGCCACAAGCATATTCTTGTCAATGGTGTGGTAACGAATATTCCATCTTTTACTTTAACTCCAGGTGATGTGATACATGTCAGAGGAAAATCAAAAGATCTCGATTTTATCAAGGATAAAATTTCCAGCAAATCAGATGTCAGAAGCTATCCATGGTTAGAATGGAATCCTGATAAAATGGAAGGAAAATTTTTGGAATATCCTGAGAGAGAAAGGATTCCAGAAAATATAAATGAACAATTGATTGTAGAATTGTATTCTAAGTAATTTAAAAGGAATTGCACTTTCATACAGCACGTACCTATTTTTTTCAATAAAACAGGATAAATTACAACGGATGAGTATTTTAAATTTTTATAAACCGAATAAGATCCTACTTCAAAAAGCCGATGATTTCGAAGGCTTTTTTGAATTCAAACCGCTTGAGCCAGGTTTTGGCCAAACCATTGGAAACTCTCTTAGAAGAATTTTATTATCATCATTACAGGGCTATGCCATTTCAGCTGTACGGATTGCCGGAGTTGACCACGAGTTTTCAACGATTAAGGGAGTGGTCGAAGATGTGGTTGATATCATTTTGAATCTGAAACAGATTCGCTTAAAACCGATCATTTCAGTAGATGATAGCACAGAGGAAAAGATTTATTTAACAATTGCCGGTAAAGATCAGTTTTTAGCCGGTGAGATAGAGGCTCATACTTCTATATTCAAAATCATGAATCCGGAACTGGTCATATGCAATATGGAGCCATCTGTAAGTCTTGAAGTTGAACTTACCATCACTAAGGGCAGGGGGTATGTGCCCGCTGAGGAAAATTTACCTAAAGAAGCTCCTATAGGGGTAATTCCTGTTGACGCAATTTATACTCCCATCAGGAAAGTTGCCTACAAAGTGGAGAACACCAGGGTTGAGCAGCGTACCGACTATGAAAAGTTAACCATTGAGGTAAAAACCGATGGAACCATACATCCGGAAGACGCCATAAAAGAAGCTTCAAAAATATTGATTCAGCATTTAATGCTGATCACTGATGAAAATATCACTTTCAATGACGATTCCAATAAGGATGATCAGATTGTGGATGAGCACATCTTGCACATGCGAAAACTTTTGAAAACCTCTTTGGAGGATCTGGATCTGTCAGTAAGAGCTTACAATTGTCTGAAAGCTGCAAAGATCAATACATTAGGAGAGCTTGTTAAATTCGAGACGCATGAATTATTGAAATTCAGAAATTTTGGAAAAAAATCTTTAGTAGAAATAGAAGAACTCCTTCAGATAAAAGGCCTTACTTTCGGTATGGACCTCTCTAAATACAGATTGGAAGAAGATTAATAATTATTTAACGGAACCGACACGGTCAGAGGAAGCTCTGGTTCTTATTCTATCATTGGGCATATTACCTAACCGGCTTATACTTAAGACCGTATCCTGAGCCGGTAAAGTGATGCAATAATTGTTAATAAAATGAGACACAACAAAAAATTGAATCCATTGGGCAGAAAAGCAGCTCATCGGAAAGCTTTGATGAAAAACCTTTCTATTGCCCTTATTGAACACAAACGTATCAATACTACATTAGCGAAAGCCAAAGCCCTTAGAGTATATCTTGAACCCCTGGTTACCAAAGCAAAGACCAATACTACCCACAACAGAAGGATGGTATTCAGCTATTTACAGGATAAAGATTCAATTACTGAGCTTTTTAGTACCATTGCTGAAAAAGTGGGCGATCGCCCAGGGGGTTATTTAAGGATTATCAAAACGGGATTCAGAAAAGGTGATGGCGCCGAAATGGCGATGATCGAATTCGTTGATTTCAATGAAGTAATGCTCGAAAACAAACTGAGCACTGCCACAGGAGGCAGACGCCGCCGAAGAAGAAAGAGTGGGGCCGGCGCTTCAACAGCAGCCGCTGCCGGAACTGCGATCACAGCTTCGGAAGAAGAATAATCAGTGAAAGGAGTAGAGTTTAAATCTGCTCCTTTTTGTTCTTTGTTGATAAAGCTTATATGGAGGAGGGGCATGCCCTCCTCTTTTTATTTTAGCGGTGTAGTTGATACTTTATCTGCCATTGATATCCACCTGGCTATCTTCAATCTAATACCATTACTTTTTATCATTTCCAACCTCAATTTTTTTTAAAATTTTTATTGCCAATTCCATATCTGGTAAAGTATTGATAATAAAAGAGGTATAAATAATAATAAAAAATATATAAATAATTTTGTAAAAAACTGACTTTTTTTTCTAAGCATTACCTGTTTTGGCGCCGTTATATAATTGAATATCGGCATAAGATGAAATATTGATATATAATTTCATCTTATGGATTGCAGCATGATTTTGGGTATGACCCGAAGCGACGGATTTTCTCTCAGAAACCAGTAGCACTATGTTTTTACCCGGTAAGGAAGAACATACTTACTTTTACAAACCCGTCTATAATGGATTATATCAAAATATTTAACTTTTAAACTTTTTTACTATGAAGCAATTCAACTTGACTTTCACCCTTTCGGTTCTTGTCATTACGGTGTTTACGACAGAGACAATTACACAAGTAACCACCAGGGTATTGGGTGACGACCTTGGTGAGACTATGCAGGTACAGGGTACTGGCAAATAAAGGTATTCAACGAATGCGGAGAGAACACTAATTCGGGACAGTTTGATGTGACAGAACCATGCGATCCCTGTCCCAGAATGAGGATGAATAATCCTGCCAGGGGAGAGCTTATTGTAGAGATTCCGGAGGAAATGGCGCCAATAGTTCATGGAGTGCCGAAGGCTACTACCGGCCAATTTCTTCTCCTGGATCAGCAGGGTCGACCCATCATCTCAGAACCGTTTTCCGGTTACACACACAGGGTAGATGTGAGTCAGGTTCATTTAGGACTCTATTTTGTAAGAATGCGTATTGGCAATACTATCCTTACGGAAAAAGTAGTAATCATCCGATAGCTCATTTATCATACCTCAGTTGACCAGAGATCAGGTCAACCGGGGTATTAAAATCAGAAATCATGAACATTGATCAAAAGACCTTATACACACTGATTTTACTGTTATTCATCAGTCTTACGATCGTGAAAGGGCAGCCACCGCGGCATTCCCTGTTTCTTAACTTTGGATATGCCGAAGGGCATCCTGATACCCGGTATGATTTTATACCCCCATTCCAAAGAGCAACAATACTTTTGTTTTTACCGGAGACCACCAATGATAATGAATATTTTATCGACCTGGGCTACCGCTACAGGATAGCAAGGCGGTTTGGTCTGGGAATGAATATAGGTTATTCCGAGCTGCACAATGATTTTACAATGAGAGCCAATAACGGGTATTTTAAAATTGATTTTTATAAAGCAATATTTAGGCACTGGTCAATTTACCGGCATGTACAAGTTATGCCTTCAGTGAGCATGGATGTAGTGCAGGGAGCAAAAATCACCGCAGGTGTAAATCTCGGAATGGTGAGTAGTGTCTCTTATCACAAAAGAATTTATAATATTAGAAATCGGGATGATATTTTTTTTTTCATTAACAAAATGGACCTGGCATCCGTCGAGATCTATCCTTCACTGTATGCGGAACTCTATAATGCTGTTCGTCTGGAATTTGGAATCAGGCTCCGTCATCGAAAGTACAGGGATGATGCTATAGAAAACAATGGACTGGAAATAGATACCTATAATCTCTATAAATACCGAATGAGTATCGGCTATCGCATTGCAGGAGGTGAGCCTCAAGTGCGTAAGGTGAAAGCCACTAAAGATGTTCGCAATCACCACCTCCGGATACGGGATAGAATCGAAAGGCAAAGAGAACAAAGCAGCTCGCCATCGGCCACCACACATGAGGTACAACCCGACACCATTTTGGCCAAAGAGTCATTACACGCCAGAGCGTCTAAGTACAGGTTTTATATCAATGCAGGATATGGCGACGGAAGGCCGGATACCCGAAACAGAGTTCGTATAGTTTCATATCCATTTCCAGTGGAAATAACGAATGATAATGAATACTTCATCGAAGCCCTGTACCGGTACAAGTTGACTCAAAGAATGGGTATCGGGGTAAATGTGGGCTACTCCCGACTATTAAGTGAAGTTCCTGTTGCTACCAATGGTGAGCATTTTGAGCCAAGTCTTCCCCCCCGTACAGCATTCAGAAGATTTTATCATTCCATACAGATTACGCCGGCCATGAGCTATGATCTGGTCTACCATAAGGCATTTGTGCTGGGTGCCAACCTGGGTTTAGTAAGCAATATCACCTATCGCAAAGAAGTAAAGATCAATCCTTTTGGAGATAGTTTTAGTTTATGGTCAAAAAATGCCTCCCTTGCATCATTAGAGCTCTATCCTTCATTGTATGTGGAGCTGTATGATCGGGTAAGGGTTGATTTCGGTGTCCGGCTGCTTAACACTAAGTTTAGAGATGATGCTTTTCAAAATAGTGGGCCTGCGGTAGACCTGTATAATCCGTTTAAGTACCGGATCAGCGTAGGGTACCGGTTTTTTTATGAGAATGGAAAGTTAGTTACGAAACATTGAGTGAGTGATTATAAGTAGAAGGAGATAATAAAATGTTTTTTTATTTACCTTTTCCCTGAATTCCACCCATCCTTTTTTCCGGTTACATTGTGGGTGGTTTGCAATTACTGAATTTTAAACTTACTCTTAACTCTGATCAGACATGGTTCTTTTACGAATATTTCTATATTTGCACACAAATTGATCCACAGCGAGAACAATGTTTGAAGAACAATTTTTGCAGGCCGTTTTACTATTGGAGGACGGCCTGGTGATGAAAGGAAAAGGGGCCGGGCTTAAAGGGGTAACTACCGGAGAGATCTGCTTTAATACCGGAATGACAGGTTACCAGGAAATATTTACAGATCCTTCTTATTTTGGTCAGATTATGGTGACTACTAATGCCCATATTGGAAACTATGGAGCCCATCCTGATGAAGTCGAATCGGAAAAAATGCAAATTGCAGGACTGATTTGTAAAAACTTCACAACCGAATATTCACGCCTCCAGGCAGACAGAGACATTGATCGTTTCTTTAAGGATCATCAAACCGTTTGCATTTATGGAGTGGATACCAGGAAATTGGTGCGCCATATCCGTCAGAAAGGAGCTATGAATGCCATCATATCCAATGATGGAACTTCCATTGACGAAATGACTAAGATTCTGAATAGCGTTCCTTCAATGTCGGGGCTTGAACTGGCTTCCAAAGTTACGGTTGACCAACCTTACACCTTGGGCAATGAAAGCGCCCCGTATAGAGTAGCTGTTTATGATTATGGAATTAAAAGGAATATCCTCAAATGTATGGTGGATCGCGGTTGTTTCGTGAAAGTTTTTCCTGCAAAAACAAAAGCAGAGGATTTATTTGAATTTAAACCCAACGGCTTTTTTCTTTCCAACGGGCCCGGAGATCCGGCAGCGATGTCATATGCAGTAGAAAGTATTAAAAAATTACAGAGCAGCGGAAAGCCTATATTTGGAATATGTCTTGGTCATCAGTTGCTGGCATTGGCTCAAGGTATACCTACATATAAAATGCATCATGGTCACAGGGGAATTAATCATCCTGTAAAGAATATCATAACCGGAAAAAGTGAGATTACCAGTCAGAATCATGGGTTTGGTGTGGCGATGGAAGCTTTGGAGAACTTGAAAAGTCATGTAGAAATTACACATTTGAATCTCAATGATGATACTGTGGAAGGCATCCGTTTGAAAGATTATCCGGCATTTTCTGTTCAATATCACCCTGAATCTTCACCTGGGCCGCATGATTCGCGGTATTTGTTTGATCAATTTGTAGATTTATTAAATAAACATAAAAATTAGTGTATGAGTACTATCATCGATATCAGAGCAAGAGAAATTTTAGATTCAAGAGGCAATCCCACCATTGAGGTGGAAGTGCTCACAGAAAGTGGTTGTTTAGGTCGTGCAGCTGTTCCGTCAGGCGCATCTACCGGTAAACATGAGGCTGTAGAATTGCGGGATGGTGACGCATCGCGTTTTTTAGGCAAGGGAGTTCTTAATGCATGTGACAATGTAAATGAGAAAATTGCAGATGCGTTAATCGGAGAAGATGTATTTGAACAAAGAGATATTGATGAAATGATGATTGAAATGGATGGCACAGAGAACAAAAGCAACCTGGGCGCTAATGCTATGCTGGGAGTGTCTTTGGCTGTGGCGAAAGCCGCTGCTGAAGAATCCGGTCAATCGCTCTTTAGATATATTGGAGGAGTCAATGCACATGTCATGCCCGTTCCTATGATGAACATTCTGAATGGAGGGTCTCATGCTGACAATAGTATAGACTTTCAGGAGTTTATGATTATGCCTGTAGGGGCAGATACTTTTTCAGGAGCGCTCAGAATGGGCGTTGAGGTTTTCCACCATCTGAAATCAGTGCTGAAAAGTAAGGGCTATTCAACCAATGTGGGCGATGAAGGAGGTTTTGCACCCAATATAAAATCCAATAAGGAAGCTATAGAAATTGTCCTCAAAGCCATTGAAACAGCAGGGTTTAAACCCGGCGAAGATATGATGATAGCTATGGATGCAGCAGCTTCAGAGTTTTATGATGCAAAAAATAAAGTATATCATTTTCATAAATCCGATGGACGTACATTGACCTCTGAGGAAATGATTGGTTACTGGCAGGAGTGGATTAATCAATATCCCATCTTGTCAATTGAAGATGGTTTGGATGAGGATGACTGGGAAGGGTGGATAAAGCTTAATAAAGCTATGGGAAGCCGGGTTCAGCTAGTAGGTGACGACCTCTTTGTTACGAATACAAATAGATTGCAGAGAGGAATCGATGTGTCGGCAGCTAACTCTATATTGATAAAAGTGAATCAGATCGGTACACTTTCTGAAACCATAGATGCCGTACAACTGGCTACCAGAAATGGGTTTTCTTCAGTAATCAGTCATCGTTCCGGTGAAACTGAAGATGCAACCATAGCAGATCTTGCTGTTGCTTTGAATACAGGTCAGATTAAAACCGGCTCCGCTTCCCGAAGCGACAGAGTAGCCAAGTACAATCAATTATTGCGCATTGAAGAAGAATTGGGTCATATAGCCATGTATCCCGGAAAAGCTTTGTTAAGTTAATATACATTAATAATATCAATTATATATAATTATTTGTTTTAAAGGAGTATATTTATGTTCTTATCATATTTATAGCATGAAAGTTAAATAGTTGACATGGAAAATAGGAAAGAAGCAGGATGGCTCCTTATGCTTAAGTCTGGATTTATTAATAAATTTTCGTTGACTTTATTTTTTTTTGTTATTTGGATTGCTTTTATTGACAATCACAATCTTATGGTGAGGATTCGATTGAATGATATCATAAAAGAGTTGGAGGCTGAAAAGGCAAAATATGAGAAGTTGTATATTGCAGCAAAACATGAAAAACGCCTCCTTGATCAGAACAAGGAAAAATTTGCCAGAGAAATGTATTTAATGCATAAAGACAACGAAGAAATTTTCATTATCAATAAACCTAAAAAGAAATAGGATGAGTGTATTGGTCAACAGTGATTCAAGAGTATTGGTACAGGGATTTACAGGAAAGGAAGGAACATTCCATGCATCCCAAATGATTGAGTATGGTACTCCGGTTATTGGTGGGGTTACACCTGGAAAAGGAGGTCAAAAACATTTGGATAAACCTGTATTTAATACAGTGGCTGAAGCTGTTGATCAGGCTGGGGCTAATACTTCCATTATATTTGTTCCCCCGGCTTTTGCAGCAGATGCCATAATGGAAGCGGCTGATGCCGGTATTAAGGTAATTGTATGCATAACAGAAGGTATACCTGTTCAGGACATGATAAAAGTGAAGGCTTATCTTTCAGGTAAAGACTGTACTCTGGTAGGTCCAAATTGCCCTGGGGTGATCACACCCGATGAAGCAAAAGTAGGTATTATGCCAGGCTTTGTTTTTAAAAAGGGCGATATTGGAATCGTGTCGAAATCCGGAACGTTGACCTATGAGGCAGCAGACCAGATCGTAAAAGCAGGATTAGGGATATCTACGGCCATAGGCATCGGGGGTGATCCTATCGTCGGCACTCCAACAAAAGATGCGATAGAATTATTAATGAATGATCCTGAAACAAAGGGAATTGTAATGATCGGTGAGATCGGCGGCAATTACGAAGCAGTAGCTTCACATTATATAAGAGAGACAGGAAATAAGAAACCCGTAGTCGGTTTCATCGCTGGACAAACCGCACCTAAAGGCAGAACCATGGGCCATGCCGGAGCCATTATTGGCGGTAAAGACGACACGGCAGAAGCAAAAATGAAAATAATGGAAGAATGTGGGATTCACGTAGTTCATTCACCTGCAGAAATAGGCGAAACCATGATGAAGGTATTAAATCAATTGTGACAGACGTTAGACTTGCTTCTTGCCTTTCAAATGGGTAGTAAGCTTGCGAAAATATTTAGAATCAACAATCAATAATCCAAAGGAAGTACCATCTTCTTTTCCTGTGTTGGCATGATGGGCACCGTGGGCTCTCAGAATGGCTTTGCTATATCTCGAATCAAGTTGCTTAAACCACTTAAAACGCTGATGTATATACACATCATGAATAAGAAAATATACCAGACCATATATTGAAATGCCTATGCCTATGTAAAGCATAAAATGGGTACTGCTAAATAAACTGCCAAAGACATAACAGAGGAAACTGGGTATGGCAAATACTAAAAAAAACAAGTCATTTTTTTCAAAAAAGCCTTCTTTTTCATAATGGGGTTTATGGTGATCTTCATGCCATGACCATAAAAAGCCATGCATTACATATTTATGAGCAGACCAGGCTACAAACTCCATGAAGGCAAAAGTCCCAAGAGTAATCAATACATACAATAATATTTGCATAATGTATTTTTTGCCTGCAAATTTAACAAAGTATACATGAAGTAAGTTTAGTTTTAATCCAGTAAGACACGATTTTTTTCATCCCTGTTTTCTTCAATTCTCATTAGAGGTATTTCTACATAAAAATCTGTACCCTTCCCAGGGATAGAATCAAAATAAATTTTACCATTAAACCCATCAATGATATTGGCAGAAATGGCCAACCCCAGTCCTGTTCCGGAACTTTTGGTAGTAAAATTGGGTGTAAACACTTTAGACTTCATATGGTCAGGAATTCCAATCCCATTGTCGCTTACTTTAACTACAGCATTTTTACCTTTTTTAAACAGGCTGAGCTCAATTTTACCTCTGCGATCATCCGGAATGGCTTGAATGGCATTTTTCAGAAGATTGTTAAAAATCCTTACCAATTGACCACGGTCGGCAAAAACATGAAGGTCATTGATGGGTTCTGATAGATGAATGTCCATGTCCTCCCTTTTTCTGAAAAGATCATGAACCGCTTCCACCAACTCATTGATCACTATTTTTTCATTATTGGATTGGGGCATTTTGCCAAAATGTGAAAACTCATTCGCTATATCGCTCAGATTATTGATTTGTTCCAATAATGTTGCTGATACACGTTGAAGCAAATTTTCAATATTGGGAGTATTATTATCCAGGGCTTTTTGTAGATATTGTATGGATAGCTTCATCGGAGTCAATGGATTTTTAATCTCATGGGCTACCTGCTTGGCCATTTCTCTCCAGGCTGTATCCCTTTCTGTTTTAGCTATAATGGTGGCGCTTTCTTCCAATTTAACAATTAAGTTGTTGTAATCCTTAATCAGCGTTCCGATTTCGTCATCCCGGGTCCATTCCAGCGGTTCATTGGTTTTCCCCAATTTAAAAGCTCTCAATTTATCTGCTAATGTGGATAATGGCCGGGTAATGGAATTGGATATTGCAATGGCGATCGCTCCTGCCAATAAAAACAGAAAAACATAAACATTGAGCAGGGTACTAAGAAAGTCAATGATATTCTCTTTTACCTGATCCAGTGAATCGCGTTTAATTCCAACATAGGCAAAGGGAGCACTGGTACCATAGTATAGAGGGAGATGGTTAATTTCAGGAGTGAATTCAGTTGCTTCTGTTTCATTTTTGCCATTATGATCCATATACCCTGATACCAAAGCATAGGGCATTCTCAATGGAAAAACGTCTTCCTGTCCGGATGAAAGCAAGGCTTCTCCGGATGAACTGTACAGGCAAACCTTCCGGTAAATCAGTGGATTGAGGTGATCAATGGTTTGTTGTACTCTGCTGAGTGCCATTTGCTCATTATCAGAGGTAGTGATATCATCATCCAATGCCTTGAATAGACCCACGAAAACCTGATTTTTATTTCTTTCAGTGCTTTCCTCCAGGATATTTTTAAAATAAAATGCTGTCAATAGTCCCACGATGATAAATGTAATGATGATCAGGGATATGATATTCAGCTGTATGCGTGAGCGCAATGAATTTTTATCAAAAAATGAAGAGCCTAATGAAAAAGGAATGATTGGCAGTTGATGATTTACCAGCAACACCAAAATAACTATGATCCCTGTCAATGTAAAAAGATAGGAGAAAAGTGACATAGGTTTGATCAACCCTCCTAGTGGCTGAATAGAAATGACAGAAAATTCATTGGAAGCCTTCCACAGTACGCCCGAATACCCTTTGATGTGAAAATCTTCATCCGCAGAAATTGCTTTTTCAATAACTTCTCCTGGTAATTGTGTAATCTGAGGATGGAGGAGCCTGCCATTTCTGATGATGAGAATTTCTTCCGGAAGTACGCGATTTATAATGTTTTCAGTAAATGATAATTTGAGTAAAAAAGGGGCATGGGGATGATCTAAAGCATCAATTTCATATAAAAGATGGTATTCGCTTTCAAATGGGTTATAGTAAATGTTTTCGAGTTTTTGCTCGCTCATTGCAAGCTTTGAGAAGACCAAGGGATAGGTATTTCGACTTCCGGAGAAAACGTCTTCCCTGTTTTTATTGATCAAATATAAGCGTTTGAAATATAAGAAATCAAGACGCTCTACCAATAGCTCTTCTTCAATAAAAGACTTTAAATCTTTTTGATCCAGGATGTAAGGATAGGGTAAACGGGATAAGGTTTTTTGTATATCTGATTGAATGAATTGAGAATGCAACCGGATCACCTCGTCTAGCGCTCCTTCCGCCACCCGTTTATAGGTGTTTTTTATCATGGAAATTCGATGGGCATGATCTTTTTCAAAACTGTAAAAGTAAATTAAGGCGGTCAAAAAGCCACTTAATACTACTATCCACCAAATGATCCATATCACAGACTTTTGACGACTGTCAATATACAGGTCAATCATGATGATCAAAGCCACAATAAACGCCCCCATCATCAAAGGATGAATAGATATTTTATTTGGAAAAAGCAATAATGACATTGAAATTCCTAAGGTATGCGCCAGGATTATATTAGTTTTTGATAAATATTTTTTACACAATCCCAGGCTATAAATGGCATAAAAAAATAATAAACCCACTCCCAGAATCAGCCCGATAATCAATAGAATAGCATGAATGCCCAGGTTGAGAAAACGACCGGGATCCAGGTACATTTCCTCATGCGATATAAAACCTTTTGCCAGATAGCATAAGTATACCAATAATGTAGTCAATATGAAGCCATTGATGACATTCATCGGAAAGTGCCATTTGGGATGAATCGATGGCTGAAATGACAAACGAAATATATACATTATACATGTCAGCCCGATCATACTATGGATTATTAACATTCCTGTGGACTTGTTGAGGAAACTCAAAGTATTGGTATCAGCAAAAACTGAAATGTCTTTCCATCCTAACACATGAGAAATCACATGTAGAATAACCACGGAGGATAATAATAGTATGAAATAATAATTCAGATGATGTGGATTAACGAATTTTGTGGAAATAAAAATCAATACATAACAAAACATTAATAAACTCGATACAATATGGAGGATTAATGCAATTGAAGGTTGTATACTGCCTGATCTCGAAATCGGATATTTATGATTATTGATAATCAGATAATGGGGCTCACCAACATAACCAGGATCATACTTAAATTGATAATGGCTTCCTGATTTTTTAATAAGGAAATCATTTAAAAGGGAATCCTCAGAGTTGAAAATTTTTTGGAAGAGAAACATTTTTTGTGAAGAATCTTCCTTCACTATTAATTCATTATAGTCCAATTCAGTTACAAAACCCTTGTGGTTTAAGCCATGATTCCAGAAAAGTAAAGAATCGTTGTACCAAATTTCTGTATTAAAAAACTGCAAAGGCCTTAGATCAGAATCAGTAGAATCATGATATAACCATTGTTGCACCCATTCAATATCTCTGTCAACAATTTGTTGGATTCGCGACAGTTCTTTTTGACTGCTATACAGATTCGCATGAAATATGTAAGATATTACGGAAACAAATACCAGAATAAAAGGAACTAAATAGAGATGTTTTGAATTATTCAAAGGCATTGATTGTGCTGATTTGCGTAAAGCGAAATTACACAATACATATTAAATATAAGTATCATATCTAAAATTTATATTGCCAATGTTCAAGATTCCAAAAGTGGATGTCTGAAAACGAATGATAAATATTGTAGTTTATTCGAAAAAGAATAAAGCACATGAGCTCATCGCTATACACTTCAATGTGATAGAGGAAAGTCCGGACAGCGTAGGGAGCCGTACCATCTAACGGGTGGGGTCACGCAATGCGTGATACAGAAAGTGTCGCAGAAAACAACCGTCTATGTTTTGTAATCAACAAAGCAGACAAGGGTGAAAACGTGAGGTAAGAGCTCACGATGTTGCCGGGTAACCGGTAGCAGGGATAAACCTTACGGGCTGAGATGCCATATATACTCCGGTAGAAGCAATTCTGAAGAGTTTCCCGCTCAATCTTGTTTTACAAGGCCGGAAGGGGTAGGCAGCGTAGATAAATGATGGGCAATATTCTCATGAAGAGTATGACAGAATCCGGCTTATACATGTGCTTTTTTATTATAAAAAGGACTTCATTGTTTCAATGAGGTCTTTTTTTATTTTCTATATACATAGCCGTTCAACAAATAATAGAAAGATTTACTTTAATGCTTCAAAATCAAAATTGACAGAAAAGCGGAGCGTGTTGTCCAAAGGATTGCGTCGGTTGGTGGTAGGAACCAGGTAGGAAAGATCAAAGCCAAACACATTGTATTTTAATCCAAACCCAACTGTAATATAATTCCGGTCTCCTTTTTGCGGGTGTTCATAATAGTAGCCTGCCCTTACAGCGAACTGGTTATCATACCAATATTCAGCTCCTACTGAAACCGAAACTTCCCTCAGTTCTTCAGAAAAACCGCCAGGAGCATCATAAAAAGATTGGAATATGGATGTAAATAGTGGTTTTTCCCTGTAATCAGGAATCCCGGTTCCATTAGAATCCCAGTTGGGGTTTTGTACCACGTTGCCATCGGGAGTGAGTATAGTAGGGGAAATAGGTGTAGGTACCATAAGTTTATTAAAATCGAGTGCGAAAGTCAATTTGTTGAATTCATCCAGGTTCATAGTAAGAGCAGTACCTATTCCCAGATTGGCAGGGAGATAATCTCTAACGTTGTCTCTCGTATAACTTACTTTGGCTCCAATATTGGTCATGGCTAATCCCACTGCAAATTCACCTCCATAAGGTGTTATGTTATTCGATCTTCTGTATGTCATAGAAAAATCTGCCGCAAATGAGGTGGCAGACTGTATTTCAGTACCCTGAATTTCCTGCCCGGTAGCCAGGTTTGAATATACATATTTACCGGTTAAACCCATCGCGAAATTATCCGATAATTTTCGGGCATAGGTGATTGCAAACTCCAGTTCTCTGGGTCTTCCTGCACCAATTTCTGCGCCTTGCTCATCTGTAAATCTTATATCACCCAACGAAAAAAAACGCAAAGCTGCACCTACTGCCTGCAGGTCATCAATTTTTTTATAGCCAGAAATGTATGCCAGGTAAATATCGTTGAGATTCAATTGCCTTAACCATGGTGTATAAGTGGCAGAGAAGGTTGCATCTTTTTCTACAAATGCAAGATTAGATGCGTTGTAATGAATAGAATTGGGATCCGGAGAAGTTACAATTCCGGCATCCCCCATCGCTCCACCCCGGGCATCCGGTATGATTCTTAAAAAAGGCATAGCTGAAAGTACCGTATTGGGGACACATTCACCATTGGCATCTATTACACAGGCTTTGAGTGGATCGAATACCTGAGCGTGAATGAAATGGTAAGAGTGGGTTAAAATAAAAATGAATATGTAAAGTAGATAGGTTTGTATTCGTTTCATCTTATATTATCAAACAGTGAATGATTAAGATTCTTCATTGAAAGTGCAAATATCAAAATTATTTCTATTAAACGAACCATAAATAAAATATTGCATAGAACTGCAAACGAATTATCTGATTTAACGGATCATCACAAGCTTTTGGAATCCGCTTTCTCTTTTCAAGCCTGACTCTTTATCTTTGATGAGTACCTTATAAGGATATACACCAATTCCCATTCGGTCGCCAAAATCATCTCTGCCATCCCAGAAAATTTCGTTCACCCGGTTGCCGGATGAAAATAAAGTGTGTTCAATGGTTTTGACAAGCTTACCACTGATAGTATAAATCCGTATCAATATGTCCAGGTCACTTCCTGACAGATCATGTTCAAACATAAATTCGGTCAATGTACTGAATGGATTGGGGTAATTATAGAGCCTGTCAATCATGCCTTCCTCACTTTCAACCACTCTGAATTCCAAAATAGATTCAGACGAGTTGTTGACAACATCCCATGCGCGAACCCTGATGTGATTAGATCCCGGACTTAATCCTGTCAATGGATAACGTACCAAACCTGCCCTGAAGTTGTCTTTTTCTGATTCATAAAAGTCGTTTAATATTATAGGGTTTTGTTCATCACCATTTAAAAAAGCTACCAGATCATGCCCAATGCCGGCGCCTGTGACATTGATTCCACTTTCATCAAATAATTTTATCAGCAATGTTGGATTGGGGTTGGTGATGCCGCCAGGTAAAAAGTTTTCATCATTAAGAAATAGATCGATTAAAGGTCCTTCTTTATCTAGGATTTCATTGCCGGAATCTCCTCCAATGGTCATTTGATTAAAATATCCACCGGCATCTTCATTTTGATAAGACGTAGCATATAAACTGATCCTTCCATTTCCCGGTGTATAATTAATGTCATTGGGGATAATAAATTCAAAACTAAATTGACCCCCCTGAACGGTAGCAGAACCTTTAAATAAAATGGATTTATACAGTTCGAAGTTTTCAACCCGGCTGCGGGGATCATTACCCAGAGTAGAGATGATAGATTTTTTATCAAAAACTGTAGGGAATACTGTACCATTAAATTCATCGAATTTCTGACCGTTTTCTTTGATGATTTGACCCGAAATTTTAATTTTTTCCCGGGCACCTACCGTATCCCTGAATTCAGCAATAGGAATATCGTTGATGGCAGTAACCTGAATATGGTGACCAGGAATTCCCAGACGCATCGAGGGATCAGCTATTAATGCAAACTTTCGGGCATTGACCCGGAGGGTATCCTGCCAGTTATTATTTTTAGCTCTTCTCATGATTTCACCTAATGGAAGAAACCGGAGATTTTCACGAGAGAAGATTGTATCAAAAACTTCAGCAGTCAACCGTTCATTTTCAAGTGAAAATACGGCTCTCACTGTTGTCATCAGGCCAATGGCTCCGCCTCTCTCTCTGTTGATGGCGATTTCTCCGGCACTTTCTAGTTTAGGATCGTCATATGCTGTAAAAGAGCAAGTAGCTGTTATTAAAAGAGGGAGTTTGAATTCATTGTCCCAGCTCTGGATGTCACTGATTTGAAGTACGCGTTCCTGTGCCCACCCTTTGGGTCCACCATGACCTAAATAATTTAGTACCAATTGACCCCTGATGATATTATTAGTGATGGCTTCTGTAGCAGCAGGGTACCTCCCTCCGCCGGATGTAGATAGTCTTTCAAAAGCATCAAAATATACTTTTTGCTGATTAAATAAAGGGTATTTGGCTTCAGTGCGCACTGATATTCTTTCTGCCTGCCGGAAATGAGTATTAAAATCTCCATCATCTGCTGTAAAACCCACATTGAGTCTCCAGTCTCCCATTGACCGGGGATCACTTTCATATTGGATAATTTTGTCCACCATAGTTGTGGCTTCACGTAAATCTTTTGCCGGTAACCTGCCTACACCGATTTCCAATTGACCTCGAAGATTGCTGCCTTCATTGTCACTGAGTAACCCGTAAAAATCATCGGAGGGAAATGCTTCTATAGGATGCAATGACTCTCTGGTTTGGTATGCAGGCACAAAATTATGATCCGGATAATGATCATGGATATGCTTGTAGTCAAAACTTGCATCTCCAATAAGCAGCAGGAAACGGTAGCCTTCAAATCGCTTGTAAAGCATTCGTGAAAAGTCCCTTATACCGGTTACGTCCCGTTTCCCTCCGGCAAATTCATTAAATACTTCCTCAGTGCTTACAGCTACTGCCACGATTCCCCTGTTTCTTTTATAATCCCGGAGCCGGATAGCAGCATCTCGAAAATCAGGATGGTAGATGATAGCCAATTCTGCCTCCTGAATGGCATGAAGATTCTGGTTGGCTACCCTACCAATATACTCCGGCAACGGATGTGAAGCTTCTGGGGTAAATGCTATAAATTCACGTAAACCTTCAGCGGATGAGCTTATAAATTCACGCGTGCTTCCTATAAGGGAACTTTGAATAGTTAAAGGATGTAACGGGTCAGTAATGTCCCAGATGATGGCCTGCGAAGCATTGGATATTCTGTAGCTGCTTCTTAATACATCGGTTGACTGTGTATGATGGAAACGCAAAGAATTACCCTGGAAAGTCAACTCTTTTTCTCCTATAAATTCAAGATAATCAAGCCATCCTTCAGTCGGGCCGACCGGATTTAACCTTAATACCACATCAATTTCAGGTTGCCCGGTATAAACGGATGTTATGGATTGTACGATTCGTCTTGCGTATAATGCTTCAATGTTGCTGGTATTTACGGGGCCAATATTAAATGAAAAAGGCTGGGTATTAAATGTGCCGGAAATACTATGACTGGATGCAGACCGGGATGCATAGGCTAATCCTAATGTAAGTTGACTGTTGTTGACCAGTCCGGATGCATTAAATCTTCCGGTATATTGTCTCATGAGACTTGAACCTCCAAAATAATCACCGTACCAATCTTTTCCTGATCCCTGTGCTGAAGTAAACTCATCTAATAAATTGACCCTGTCTTCCTCTAACCTTTGATAAAAAATATAAGAATTAAAAATACGGTCACCTTCATCCGGTTGGTTTGCCTGTACAAAGACTTTTCTTTGTGAGTTATTGTTTGTAATATAATAATAGTTGAAATCATCATAAATGCCATTTTGAAATTGATATACACCATCACTAACCTTGTAGGTAGAAGACCCTTCTCCATAAAACAATAAGTAATCATTGGGGTCAAATTGACCATCACCTCCATCAACCATCAGATAGGGGATTTCTTCCAGATCATCAACACGGGATTTTGCGATTTCTTCCTCTAAAACTCCACCTCTGTTGCCATATATTTTTATTGATCCCGGATTGAGTTGACTTGCCGGAATGCCCAGAGTATTCACCAGGAAATTGTGAGTTATACGAACAATACCGCTATTTCTGACCCCGATTTTATAAAAATCCCCATCGGCAAGAACAGACCTTTCTTTGAATTCCATAGAACGAAGATTTCCCGGAGGAAAAGAGCCTTCTTCATTTAATATTGTGATTTGCAATTCAAATTCTTCGATAAGATAGCTTGCGTTATTGCGATTGTACAATGGGAGCAGACTTACAACTGCATAAGTATTTTGTCTTTCAATACATAGTTCTGACCAAATCCAGGGGTCTTTACCTATCCATTCTCTATCGATATATTCAACTTTCTTTTCTGAAAGTATTCTTATTTGTACTTTTAATTTGCCAGTGCTTCTTACAGGAATCTGCTTAATCCATACCGGAAGATTAATATCATATTGTGTGCGGGAAGCCCCTTGAAACCATGGCATGACCGATGGCCGGTCAAACCCCTCCTGAAATGGGGATTGAGTCTCCCAATGAAGATTTTCAATAATAGTAATTACTTGCTGGGCATGTAGGATTAAGCAACACGTGCTTGTCAGAAACAAAACCAAAAAAGCATTTAAACAATTATACCTTGTAGATTTGTACATATAAAGGTAAGGGGCAATGATCATCTTTTGAAAAACGTTACTACATTCACACTATTGTATGTAAAGGTGCATTGAATTAGCGAGTATCATTTAGTTATGAATGACAAATAATGTTATAAGGAGAATTGTTTTCAGGTTGAACATAAGTTTTATCCTGATTTTCTACTACTGCTTCTTCAGCTATGGACAAGACCCTGTATTTACCCAGTTCTACAATACACCCATTCAGATTAACCCGGCTTTTGCCGGAAATTCTATAGGACCAACTTTTATGGCTAACTACAGAAATCAATGGCCGGCTTTCAATACTTACAGTACATACAGTGTTTCCTATGATCAAAAGATACAATCTTTAAATTCGGGGATAGGATTTTTTGTAATGTCCGATGATGCCGGTGGGGGTACGATGAAAACCAATCAGATTCAAGGGATGTTTTCGTATCATCTTTTATTGGGTGACGGAGCAACCCTCCGGATGGGATTGAAAGCTGGTTTTGTTCAATCCAGACTTGACTGGTCCAAGCTAATTTTCTATGACCAACTGGATCCCCAGTTTGGCGCTGTAGGGCCTGGAGGTGTTCCCATACCCAGTGGAGAAATACCACCCGATGGTGATTTTGTTAATAACATTTACCTAGATGTTTCATCGGGTATGGTGTATTATAATGAACGATTTTTTGCCGGTATTTCCTTTTCACACATGAACCAACCCGAGTTTTCATTTTTAGGACAAAGAGAAAATTCAACAGGCGCAATTGTTCCGATGCGGATGGCATTGATGGCTGGTTACCAATACAGATTACTCGAATCCAATAATGCTCATTACGGGAATTATATCACTCCCTCAATTTTGTTGATAAGACAAGGGAGATTTAACCAGATCAATGGACAGGTTGTATTTAACCTGAATCAATTAATACTTGGTTCCGGTTATCGCCATGCCGGCATACTTGGAGATGCAGTGATTGGTTATATGGGTTGGAGGTATGAGTATATGAAGTTTGGTTATAGCTTTGATTTTACCGTTTCGGGTCTCGGAATCGGAAGCGGGGGAAGCCACGAAATCAGCATCATGGTCAATCTGGATCATCTGTATGCAAAGCCTTCGCGATATAATGATTGTTTTGGTATTTTCAGGTAATGAGACTGCTGATTCAATTCCGCCAGGAAAAAGATGGGTACCAATACAACATTGCTTTTCATTTTATTTATTCAGTAATAGAATGTTGCTACTCTCAATGATACGATATCAATATTGACCGTACCGGCTCAAATTCCCTAAAAGATAATCCTTATAAAAGGAATATTAAATGCGATTGTCTGTATTTTTGATTTATAAATTGCCCTGATGCAGCGAACTTTTTTGTTCTTTTTATTTTTATGGTCTGCGATATCGCATGCACAATCTCCGTTCGTAGAAAGTAT
>DAOLDB010000018.1:0-67639 GCA_035327565.1 Saprospiraceae bacterium | reverse complement strand
ACAAGGATCGCCCTCGACATTAACCGAAGTGACGGGAATTTATCAGCAGGGAGGAAAATACAAGGATACAGATGTTCATGTCTTTAAAAAATATTTTGAAGATCTACAGATAGGCGAAACAGTGATTACCCATAAGAGAACCATTACTGAATATGACATTGTACAATTTGCCAATGTATCATGGGATCATTTCTATGCGCATACCGATGTAACTTCATTGGAAGGAACAACTTTCGAACAAAGAGTGGCTCATGGCTATTTTATTTTATCCGCAGCAGCCGGCCTATTTGTAGATCCAGCCAAGGGGCCGGTACTTTTGAATTATGGAATTGAAAATGGACGGTTCATTAAGCCTGTTTATCCCGGAACTACCATTGGAGTAAGATTGACGGTAAAGGAAAAATCTGACCAGGAAACCAGAGATGAAAATGATATTCCGAAAGGAATTGTAAAATTTTTTGTTGATGTTTATGATGAGACAGGCGATTCGGTTGCAATTGCTACAATTCTTACAATGGTAAAAAAGAGAAATGGCTGAACAGGGAAAAATCAAGTACATTAAAGACGGAAGAACAGGAATCATTGAATTTTTCCATCCTGCTCATAATTCCTTACCCAGTGCACTCCTGCTAGAGCTTAAAACATGTATTGAAACTGCAAGTCAGGATGATGGAATACATATCATTCTTTTAAAAAGTAGTGGAAATCGGACATTTTGTGCTGGTGCAAGTTTCGAAGAATTGTCATCTATAAAAAATGAGGTGGAGGGTAAAGAGTTTTTTATGGGTTTTGCCAGGGTTGTCAACGCTATGCGTAAATCTGATAAAGTGATTATTGGAAGAGTTCATGGCAAAGCGGTCGGTGGAGGAGTAGGTATTATTTCAGCATGTGATTATGTGATAGCAAACCAATACGCTTCATTTCGTCTCAGCGAATTAGAAATTGGGATCGGACCTTTCGTTATTGGGCCAGTGGTTGAGCGAAAATCAGGATCTTCCATCTTTTCAATGCTTTCACTTACTCCGGGTATTTGGCGAAACCCAGAATTTGGCAAGCAATGTGGACTATATCATGAAGTACATGAAAGCACAGAACTACTGGATCACCATCTCAACCTTTTTATAAGCAATTTACAAGAATACAGTCTTTCTGCATTGAAGGAATTGAAGAGAATTTGGTGGGAGGACACTTCCCATTGGGATGAATTACTGGAACACAGGGCAGGTATTAGTGGAAGGCTGGTTTTGAGTCATAAGGCCAGACAAATTATTCATTCTTTGATTAAAAAATAAAGTCATGGACTCATTAAAGCCCGCACCTACCAAAATAGAGAAAGAAGTATTAGTGCACGCCTTTTCTTTAATGTCTACCGCAAAATCGTTGACCGAATTGTATGAGCATCATTTCAAGTTAGTTTCAAAATATGTTCACGCTACATCAAGAGGTCATGAGGCAGTGCAAATAGCCATAGGATTACTTTGCAAACCTCAGGATTATTTATCCCCATATTACCGTGATGATGCGATGTTGCTGGCTATTGGGATGGAGCCCTATGATTTGATGCTGCAGCTATTAGCCAGAAAAGATGATCCCTTCTCCGGAGGAAGATCATATTATTGTCACCCCAGCCTGAAACTAAATGATAAACCTAAAATCATTCATCAATCCAGCGCTACCGGAATGCAAGCCATTCCATCAACAGGTATAGCTTTGGGTATCAGGTACAAGGAAAAAACAAAACTTCACGAATGGTCACCTGGGGAAGCTCCGGTTGTAATATGCTCATTTGGTGATGCCAGCTTAACAGAAGGAGAGGTATCAGAAGCTTTACAAATGGCTGCTTTAAAACAGTTACCCATACTATATCTGGTTCAGGATAATGATTGGGATATTTCAGCTACAGCTAATGAAACCAGAGCTATGAATGCTTTTGAGTATATCAGAGGTTTTAAAGGTATTGAAGGGTTCACTTTTGATGGCAGTGATTTTGAAATTTCTTACAAGACTATCGAAAAAGCTTTAGAGACCGTCCGTATTGAACGAAGACCCATATTATTACATGCCAATGTACCTTTATTAAATCATCATACCTCAGGAGTAAGGAAAGAATGGTATAGAGATGATCTTGAAGATCACCAAAGCAGGGATCCCTACCCCAAATTAAGATCATTGCTGGCTGATTATGAGATATCTGAAAATGTAATTTTTCAAATTGAATCTTCAAGCCAAAAGAAGGTAAATAAAGATTTTGAAAAAGCACTCCAGGCCAGTAATCCTAAACCTGAAGATCTATATACTCATATTTATGCTCCTACACCAATTCAGGATGAAAAAGGCCTTCGCTTTGGCAAGGAACAAAAAGAAGTAGTAATGGTTGACTCTGCATTGATTGCCATCCAGCAATTGATGAGAAAACACCCTGAATGCTTGCTTTATGGACAGGACGTAGGAGGAAGATTAGGAGGTGTATTCAGGGAAGCTGCCACACTGGCACAGGAATTTGGCGATGAAAGAGTATTCAATACTCCTATACAGGAAGCTTTCATTGTTGGCAGCACCGTCGGAATGTCGGCTATTGATCTCAAACCTATAGTAGAAGTTCAATTTGCTGATTACATATGGCCGGGACTGAATCAATTATTTTCTGAAGTAAGCAGAAGTTGTTATTTATCCAATGGAAAATGGCCTGTCAGCATGATTTTGAGAGTACCTTGTGGAGCTTATGGAGGTGGAGGGCCCTATCATTCGTCAAGCGTTGAATCAGTTGTAACACAAATCAGAGGGATAAAAATAGCTTATCCCAGCAATGGAGCAGACCTTTACGGTTTAATGAAAGCAGCTTATTATGATCCAAATCCTGTGGTCATTTTTGAGCATAAAGGCCTGTACTGGTCAAAAGTTAAAGGTACTGAAACTGCAAAAACACCTTTACCCGATGAAGGTTACATCATTCCATTGGGAAGAGGAAGGTTGGTAATTAAAGCAACCCCGGAAAATATACAACAAGGAAAAGCTGTTCTCATTGTCACCTATGGTATGGGAGTCCATTGGGCTCTCCAGATTATAACTCTTTTCAGTGGAAAAATTAGTATCCTTGATTTAAGATGTCTTGTGCCATTGGATGAAGATTTGTTATTCAAAGAGGTAAAGAGACATCATAAAGTGATGGTGATCACAGAAGAACCGAAAGATTACAGCTTTGCTCAAAGTCTTGCCGGAAAAATACAGGAAAAATGTTTTGAATATCTTGACGCGCCTGTTTCTATCATTGGCTCTGAAAATGTTCCAGCGATTCCATTAAATGAAATTTTAGAGAAAACTGCATTGCCATCTCATGAATACATAAAAGAAAAAATTGCCAGGCTACTTGATTATTAACTGGTTTGAAAGAATTCAGAAATTTGATTTCAATAGCCTTCCCCAAGTTTTGAGTAGCGTTACGGGAAATATTTTTTAAACTATGAGTATATTTTTAATAACGACTATGCAACCCTTTATACGTTTATTCGTATTTAATATTGTAAGAAATTAAAAAAATGAATACTTAAACCATTAAAATCATGAAATTTATTATCACACTTTTTACCACAACCCTATTCCTAACCGGCTTAGTCATTCAAAGCAATTTTGCTCAGGTGAGAGAACTTGATGCATATTCAAAATTAAAAGTTGGAGGCAGCGTTGAAGTATATTTAGTAAAATCCAATCAGAACAAAGCTGAAATCCAAATGATCAGGGGAGATGCAGAAGACCTAATGACCGAGGTGAAAAATGACATATTATTGATCAAGTTCAAAGACAGGCTTGCATTCAGCGGAGGTAATCAATCCAAGGCAAAAATCACTCTTCACTACAAAGAATTAAAAAGCATAGATGCAGGTGCCGGATCACGTGTAGTAAGTAAAGAAGAAATAGCTTCGCATCAAATGTCCATAGATGTTTCATCCGGAGCATCCTGTGCTCTGGTGATTAAATCAAATGACTGCAAGGTCAATATTTCCTCCGGAGGTTCTTGCTCTGTTTCGGGCTCCACAATAAATTCTAATGTTCAGGTAAGTTCAGGTGCCAGTTTCAATGGCAGTGATTTGAAGTCGGACATGGTTAAAGTAAGTGCCAGCTCCGGAGCTTCAGCCAAAGTGTGGGCAATGGAAAAGATCATTGGAAATGCAAGCAGTGGAGGTTCTATCCGTTTTAAAGGTGAACCCAAGGAAAAAATATTAGATAGTGGAAAATATAGCGGTGGAAGTATAAGAAATATGTAAATCATACTTAACAGGAGATTTAATAATATTGAAAGTTTTAAAACCCGTTATGAATTATTCGTAACGGGTTTTTTCATAGGTTAGTAATTTGAATCATATCACCTACCCTGTTCAGATCATTTTAACACCTTACACTGATCAATACCTTTACCTATTGGAGATTGTATATATTGATTGTGGATGTATTTGTTTTACTTTAAGGTAAAGATATGGGTAGTCTAAATGTAACCAGGTTAAGGGGTAAGAGGCAAAAAGCCAATTATTTTCATCATTTACTCAGAGATATAGAGGCACTCGAAATGATGATTCACGAAGGCATTATTGAAAAGAATCCCATTCGAATAGGTGCAGAACAAGAACTCTTTATTACAAAGAATATTCATTCTCCGGCATTCAATGCTATGGAATTATTACGGAGAGTAAATGATCCTCATTATACTACAGAAATTGGGAAATTTAATTTAGAAATTAATTCGGATCCCCTCGAACTAGCCTCAGGTTGCTTTCTGGAAATGCATTCACAATTAAACCAACTTATCAATAAACTAAAAGTAACTGCAGCCGGCATGGATACAAGCATTTTACTTACAGGAATACTTCCTACCCTCAACCCTTCACATCTGGATATAAAAAATATGACTCCGGTAGAAAGATATGCTGTATTGAACCAAGCGGTATTAAAAACCCGCGGAGAAGATTTTAATATTCATATAAAAGGCCTGGATGAAGTGAATTTACTGCATGATACTTTGATGCTTGAGAGTTGTAATACCAGCTGGCAAATGCATTTGCAGATTGACCCTGATGAGTTTGTTGGTCTGTTCAATTGGGCACAAATGATATCTGCACCCCTGTTAGCTATAACGGCCAACTCTCCGTTATTATTTGGTAAAGAATTATGGCATGAAACCAGGATTGCTTTATTTAGTCAAAGTGTGGATCTGCGTGCCAATTCATACCACCTTAATGATAATCAGCCCAGAGTAAGTTTTGAAGAAAACTGGCAAACGGGCACGATTGCTGACATATATAAAGACAATTTAGCCCGATTCAGAAGTCTTGTTTCCAGTGATTTTGATGAAGACAGTGTAAAGGCGGTCCAAAATGGGATTATTCCAAAATTGCGTGCATTAAATCTCCAGAATGGTACAGTATACCGTTGGAACAGGGCTTGTTATGGCGTTGGAGGCGGAAAACCCCACCTCAGGATTGAAAACAGATATATTCCATCCGGCCCAACAGTTATCGACGAAATGGCCAATATGGCCCTATGGGTCGGGCTGATGAAAGGGAAGAATGAAGAGTATAATGAAATACATAAAACCATCGATTTTAAGGAAATAAAATCCAATTTTTATAGAGCAGCCCGATATGGTATGTACAGCCAATTTGATTGGAAAGGAAAAATGTATACTGCCAAAGCACTTCTTTCTGAACTGCTACTACCCATGGCTCGTAGCGGTTTACATCGATGCGGCATTTCTTCAGATGAAATTGAAAAATACCTGCAGGTAATAGAAAACAGAATTATTCATCATAATGGATCAGAATGGATGATTCGCAGCTACAGGAACTTACAAAAAATAATGAAAAGAGAATCTGCCCTTGAAGTTTTAACAATCGAAATGTTGAAATATCAGGAAGAGGAGTTGCCCGTTAGTCATTGGCCTGTTTTAAAAGCATCAAATTTTCATAGTTTATATCAAGAGAAAAAGGTGAAACATGTAATGAGTACTGATATATTTACAGTGGAAGGAAAAGACCCACTGGAATGGGTTGTAAATTTAATGTTTTGGAAAAATATTCACCACATGCCCGTTGTCAATAAAAAGAATAAATTATTGGGTTTAATAACCTGGACCGATGTGTTAAAATATAAAGAAAACCGTGATTCCATAAAATACAGTGTGAACCAAATGATGAAAAAAAGAATTGTTACTATCGATTCGGAATCAACGGTAGAAAAAGCCAAAACCATTATGGAAAAACACAATTTCAATTGTCTCCCCGTTGTAAATAATGGTATTTTGCTTGGAATTATAACTTCAAAGGATTGGTGAACAATCATATTTTTCAGGGGATGGATTTAACAGATGTACGGGTGACTTCACGAATTTTGGGTACTATAAGAGGCAAGAACAAAGGTCCTTTATACTTTTTTTTCGCTGGAATTCATGGTAACGAAAAGGCAGGTATCATCGCATTGCAAGAACTGTTTCAAGAGCTTGAAACACATAAGGAAAGTATTAAAGGTACTTTACACGCCATATTGGGCAACCGATCTGCCTTTTTCGAAAATACTCGCTTTATAGATATTGACCTCAACAGAATCTGGACAGAAGACAGAATTGCCTATGTCAAAGATTCCAATAGAAACGCTCTGAATATAGAAGAGCTTGAAATGCTTGATCTCATCTATCTCATCAATCATGAGATTCAGGATAAAAAGACACCTGTTTATTTTATCGATTTTCACACCACTTCAAGTAAGTCCATACCCTTCATAACTATTAATGACGCTTTAATCAATCGAAAATTAGCTATGAAATTTCCGGTTCCGGTAATACTAGGGATAGAAGAATTTTTGGAAGGGCCCATGTTGAGTTACATTAATTCTAAAGGTTTTGTAGCATTAGGGTTTGAAGCAGGCCAACATAACGACCCAAAATCAATAGAGAACACCCTCTCCTTCATTTATCTGACTCTTTCATTTACCGGCGCTTTTATACAACATGATCCCAAAAAGCATTTTTATCATTTCAATCGTCTTGCAGTAAGATCATCTCATTTGAATAAAGCTTTTGAAATAGTTCATCATCATCCACTTGGCAGTAATGATAGTTTTCAAATGCTGCCTGGATTTGAAAGTTTTCAAACAATAAAAAAAGGAGAAACCTTAGCAATGCTTAATGGCCATCAGTTTCACTCTCCGATCAGTGGAAGAATACTCATGCCCTTGTACCAAAAACTAGGAAATGATGCCTTTTTCATCATTCACAGAATACCGGAATGGGCATTAAAACTTTCATCCTTTCTTCGCAAATATAAATTATACAGTCTCCTGAGAATACTTCCAGGTATTCAAAAAGATGAGAATAACAAGAAAGTACTGATTGCTGATCTGAACATAACAAAATATCTGGCGAAATCAATTTTCCACCTTTTTGGCTATCGAATTCAAAAATCGGATGATCAAAATGTACGACTATATAACAGAGAAAGGACATCCAAAAAAAATATTTACCGAAAAACTCCCTGGTGGTAATTTACGCGCCCCTATACATTAAAAAAAGAATTGGTGGAAATGAATTATTACACTTTTATACTCTTTGAGTTTGTAAAAAATATAACTTTCATTAGCTTTATTCAATAGATTTGTTTTGAAATTTATTTCTTTAAATGAGAATATTAGTGTATACATATTTTTCTAACCATTTAAAAATTAAGCTATGGAACCCGGAATTTTATCCATTATTCTTGGAGGTGTTTCTTTCTGGATTTTAGGATCATTATGGTATAGTCCCCTCCTATTTGGTAAAATGTGGCAAAAGGAAATGGGATTTTCTGATGAAGATCTAAAAGGGGCAAATATGCCTTTGATCTTTGGATTGAGCCTGGTACTCATGATATTGATGTCTTATGCACTAGCACATTTCATATCAAATGATACAGGTATAGAACGTACATTCCTCAATGGTCTTTGTTATGGCGCCTTTGCCGGTGCATTCTTTGGCACTTCCACAGTAGGAATTAATTATTTGTACCAGAGAAAATCCATCCGGATATTCCTTATTGATGGGGTTTACATTTCATTAGGACTGGCCATTTCAGGAGGAATTATGATGGCCATGAATTAAGGAATGATAGCTGTAAATGTTGACAGAAATAAAACCCTTGGGAGAGAAAGAGTTTTCTTTGATAGACCCTGATCACAACTTACTTACTTTTAGATAAAGTGCTACAAAATAATAAAAAAAACCGCTGAAAGAAACTTCTGACAGCGGTTTGATTATAGTAGCGGGGGCTGGACTTGAACCAACGACCTTCGGGTTATGAGCCCGACGAGCTACCAACTGCTCCACCCCGCGATGTATTTTTGTTGTTATTATTATCAACTACTTTTTTTCTGAAAAGATGCCCATTCATATAGAAAAAGTTTTCAATCGCAGAAAATGTAAAATTTCCCAATTGGGACGCAAATATAAAAATGATTTTCCTTTTGGCGGTTAATATTGAAAGAAAATTAAAAAACTTTTCATGTCTTTGCCTGTTATTCATCTTGGCCTACTAAAAAATAAGTATCGCAAAACCACATGGAGAATCTCGAAGAAATAATACATGCCAAAGCTACTTTCGGAGGTGGTTGTTTTTGGTGTACTGAAGCAGTATTTCAAAGGGTGGAAGGAGTAATTCAAGTTCGTCCCGGATATATGGGTGGGTCCACTACAAACCCGACATACAGAGAAATATGTACCGGGAATACCGGACATGCTGAAGTCATCGAAATCATTTTCAATCCACGGAAAATCTCCTATGAACAATTATTAGAGATATTTTGGTATGCCCACGATCCCACAACTCTCAACCGGCAGGGCAATGACATCGGTACGCAATACCGGTCTGTAATTTTCTATCATGATGAAAGTCAAAAACTTTTGGCAGAGGACTCCATCATTCAAATAGCATCTAAAATTTGGAACGCCCCTATTGTCACCGAATTGTCTAAAGCAACTACATTTTATGAAGCGGAGACCTATCATCACAATTATTACAACTCCAATAGCTATGCCCCTTATTGTAGAATTGTTATTCATCCCAAGCTTGATAAAGTGAATAAAAAATTTCAATTTTTTTTAAAGAATAGTCATGCAGAATAATTACAATAATTTAACTCCTGAAGAAGAAAGAATCATTGTATTTAAAGGCACGGAACGACCTTTTTCCGGTGAATATGACAAGCTGTTTTCTCCTGGAAAATACATATGTCGCCGGTGCAATACTTCACTATATCATTCCTCCGATAAGTTTGATTCTGGTTGTGGTTGGCCAGCTTTTGATGATGAAATTCCCGGGGCGGTCAAAAGAGTTCCCGATCCGGATGGACGAAGAATTGAAATCGTTTGTGCAAACTGTGACGGGCATTTAGGCCATGTATTTAAAGGAGAAAGACTAACGCCCAAAAATACCAGGCATTGCGTTAATTCACTTTCCATACGCTTTGTACCCTCTGAAAAAGAAATATAATACAGTATGGGGAACCGATGGCATGCTACTCTGGAAATGCATAAGACCAATTCTTTTGCATCTCATTGATTTTTTCATTGATCCATAAATACGCCTGCTGGTGTAATACTTCTCCGGATGTTGAATGTAAGGGATCTCCAAACTCCAGTTTGCATTCAGTTTTCCATTTTGAAAACTGCTTAAAATAAAATAAAACGAGATTTGGTATATCCCACAGATCTTTGGGTGAACGGTATTCACAGGCAACAGGAACTACTGAATAACCATATTTAGCTGCTTCATCAAAAGTGCCAGGTCGAAAAAGTAATGTACCCTTAACCTGCCCTACTGTTCCTTCAGGATATACCAATACGTTAAAACCTTCCTGCAAAATTTCAATCATTCGACTCCGTGTCTTTTTTCTCGACCCTTTATTTTCTCTTTTCACCCACACCACACCGGTGAGTTCCGCTCCTTTATTAATCAATGGATAGGAAGCCACTTCAGCTTTGGCAATAACAAAAGCGTCTACAAAGCGACATAAAATGACAGGATCAGTAAATGAACGGTGATTACAAACATATAAAGCAGGATCCCTGATTGGCCCGCCGGTCTTTTGAACTTTAATGTTCAAAACCCAAAGCGCAAATCGAAGCCATAGCCTCCGCAGTCGAAACGCACGGTTTGGAGTATGCTGGACGATCAGCATTGACAAAAGGTAAAGAAAAATACATATAGCCATGGATAAAATAATGACCAATAAGCGAATGAATGCCAATGGGTAACCCAACATAATTAATACTTTCAGGAGGGCTAAAGTACGATTTAAATCGACTTTTCAAACTACTATTTATCGGCACTGCCCCATCTGTAAGTATCAACCGGCAGGTCAATAATATCCAAAACACGGTCTACGATAGTGTTACAAAGATCTTCAATGGATTTGGGTCTGCTATAAAATGAAGGAGAAGCCGGACATATGATGGCCCCTGCCTGAGTAAGCCTGAGCATATTTTCCAAATGAATTATATTATAAGGGGCTTCCCGGGGAACAATAATCAATTTTCTTCTTTCCTTCAACATGACATCGGCAGTCCTGGTAATCAAATCATTTGAAATTCCCAGGGCGATCCGGCCCAGCAAACCCATTGAACAGGGACAAATCACCAAAGTGTCAAAACGAGCAGAGCCTGAAGCAAAGGGAGCGAAAAAATCATCATTCTTATAAATCCGAAAAGGTATCTGGCTCTCTACAAACGGCCCTAACTCCAATTCCCAGTTGACAATGGCATTATCCGACATCACCACGGAAACATGAATATTGGAGAACGTGGCCAACTTTTTCATCAAAAGATAAGCATACATAGTACCACTGCTTCCCCCCAGAGCTAAAGCCACTTTTCTTTGAGACTGATTCATACTAATAAATGTATTGTCCACAGTAAAAACATGACAAACAGATTAAAGTTACTAAAAAACCGGCAAAATGACAATATGCCATAATTCACCCTGATCATCATGAAAACTATGCAATATCTTAAAGCCGACATTTTGGTGTGCATACAAGGAGCGTTGATTTCTACCAGCAATTTCTGTTATAATATACTGAAATATATTCATATAGTAATTCTTCATCGAGTCATACATAGCTTGTAATACTCCTTTTCCACGATAGGGTTTTGCCACACATACTTGTCCCATTATAAACCAATTCTCCTCTTCCAAATCTACACCTTTAAAAGAAAGGTTCTTAATCATGTTGACCATGGGTAGTACAAAAGGCACATCCGGAACAGCACTCTTCAGTAAGACCAATGCATAACCGGCTAAAATTTCGCCATCAACCGCTATTATATGGCGGTATGGGCCACAAATATTTCTCAATGTTGGCACATCATATATAATGGTAACAAAGCCTTCCTTACGGGCTTCTTCAGGAGTTACTGCATTTTCGAAATTTTCAGCCTGCAGGCTGATGATGTTCTCAAGATCCTGCTCTGTCCTGTGGGGTCCTATATAAAGTTCAGGAACACTCATAGTTCGGGTTTATTTGTGTTAGAGAATTTCTCCAATGACGAAAATACTCCCTCCAATGTATATGAGATCCTCTTCTGAAGCCTTTTTCTTTGCTGCGGCCAATGCTTTTTTTGCTGAAATATATATCTTACCTTGAATTCCTGCTTTCTCTGCACAGTCCTTTAACTTCATCACCGGGAGTCCTCTCGGCACTTTGGCTTTAACAAAATAATATAATCCGTAAGGAGGAAGCCATGGCCATAGGGTATTCAAATCTTTATCCTCGGAAAATCCAAGAATCAAATGTACTCTTTTATACTTCAGTTCACGGATTCTTTGCATGGATTGCTGGATTCCCGCCTGATTGTGCGCACTATCGCAAAGAATGTCAGGATTCTTGCCAATCCAATGCCATCTGCCAATGTACTGCAATTGATTACTAAAATCAGAAAACAGTGTGTTGATTCTACTCCATTCAATGGGTATTCCCAGATTGGCAAGTAACATCAATGCAGCAAAAGAGGTCCTTAGGTTTTTAACAACAAAGGGACCATCAATATCTAATTCCAATCGATTGACAATTGATTTTCCACCAAAATCTACGGACCATGATGGAGAAATGGTTATCATATCTTCTGCAAAAAATAAAAGACTATTGGTCACTCTGGCCTTATCCAAAAATACTTTTTCCACCTCTTTCTGTCTTTCACCAATCAATACAGTTATGCCCGGTTTTATAATCCCGGCTTTCTCACCGGCTATTTCCGGTAAAGAATTGCCTAAGAATGATTGATGGTCAAATGATATATTAGTAATTACTGACAACATAGGGGTAATGATATTAGTACTATCCAGGCGGCCCCCCAAACCGGTTTCGATAACGGCATAATCTACCTTTTCATTCCTGAAATAATCGAAAGCCAAAGCCAAAGTGATTTCAAAAAATGAAGGTTGGATTTTCTCAATTACCTCCTTCAAGTGATGTATAAAATCTATGACTTCTTTTTTTTGGATCCATGCACCGTTTATTTTTATTCGTTCTCTGAAATCTTTGTAATGTGGCGAAGTATAGATGCCTACTTTAAATCCCTGCGCCATTAATCCGGCTGCAATCATGTGGGTTACAGAACCTTTTCCATTGGTCCCGGCAATATGAATGGAAGGAAAGTGCAGGTGAGGATCACCTAAATACGCACATAAAGCAATTATATTGCTTAAATCTTTCTTGTAAGCAGCGGCCCCCACCCTTTGAAACATAGGAAGTCGTTCAAACATATATTTCAGCGTTTGACGATATCCCATTTTCCTCATATGGCAAATATTTCAATCATGATATTGAAAATGAAAATATTATGGAGTTTTACATGTTTTTTACAAAGTGATTTGGAACCATTATGTTATACCTATCATTTCATTGTAAATACCGAAATATAAGTATCTTTCGCCAGTTTTATGGGAAAATCTTACGACATCATTATTTGTGGTGGAGGTGCATCCGGAATGCTTCTGACCCGGGAGTTGATTAGCAGGAATTTATCTCATCTGAGTGTATTAGTTATTGAAAAAGAAAACAAAAACTCTAATGATCGAACATGGTGTTTTTGGGATAAAGAAGATCGCTACTTTGATCATTTATTGTCAAATACTTTTACCTACTTCGAATTTTACAGTAAAAAATCCAGCCTGCAATTTGACCTATCACCATACAGATATAAAATGTTGCGCTCTGGGCCATTCTACCAGTATATTCATCAATTGATTGATGGATCCCCTAATATATCCTGGATCAGTGCTGAAATTCACTCTATTATCGAGATAGCCGACCTTGTAGAAGTGAACACCGAAAAAGGGCAATATTATGGGCGTTGGGTTTTTAAAAGTTTTCCAGGAAATAATTGGCGAAGCGAACCCCAACTTCAGGTAGCTCAACATTTTAAAGGTTGGTTTATTGAAACCCTTAATCCTGCTTTTAATGCAACTTCAGCGATTTTTATGGATTTTCGAATTCCACAGTGTGAAGAGATCCGGTTTTTTTATGTACTGCCATTGAGTAATCACCAGGCATTGGTTGAAATTGCAATATTTTCCGGTGAACCACTTAAATCTGAAGAATATGATCCCATAATCAGAGACTATATTACCCAATATCTTCAAATTGATCAATACCAGATCATTGAAGAAGAAGTTGGTATTATCCCCATGACCACCTATCCTTTCTGGAAACATAATTCTCGCAGAATTATACATATAGGTACCGGTGGAGGCGCTGTAAAACCTTCATCGGGCTATGCTTTTAAACGAATGCTAACACATGCTTCTTTTATCGCTGAATCCTTTGAGTCAGGATCAATTAAAGGTCAATCTGATTCTTTCTTCCTTAATAAATATTATTTCTACGACAGAACATTATTGGATGTATTTTTAAAACAAGGCCAATCCGGAGAAAACATATTTGATATTCTGTTTTCAACAAATAAAATTATGAATGTTTTATCTTTTCTGGATGGCACAACGACTTTAGGCGAAGAAATTTCCATTTTTTCCTCTCTTCCATTGTTACCATTTACCAAAGGATTTAGCAGGCAAGTCTGGCAATATTACAGAGGATATTGATAAGTATTTGATCCGGACATGAATTTTATCTGACCCTAAAGACAAAAGTAACCGTTCCGCATTGCTCTGCAAGAGCGCCTCTTTCAAACCGGTATTTCGATGCTGTATCAAGGGATAAATCCACCAGTTGTTTGTCGGTAGTGGTAGACCCTCTCTGAGTAAATCTTTGTGAAACAACATCCCCCCTGCTATTTACACATATAGAGATAACCACAGTTCCTGTCTTTTGAGAACGGTCTTCAATGGATGGTTCGAAGAGAACTTTACGATCAGTTAGTCCTCCACCGATATTACCTGCCCCTCTTGCCAGATGGTCTAATACTGACTGGTCAGGATCACCGGTAGTCTCCCCGCGATCTCCAGACTGTTCACCTGCTCTTTCTCCTCCTGAAAGTATTTGTCCAAATTTTCGCTTTTGCTCCTCCAATTCTTGCTTCCTTTTTTCCTCTTCTGCCCTTTTTCTCGCTTCTTCCTCCCTAAGGAGTCTTTCCCTTTCTTCTCGAATTTCTTTTTCAGTTGGCATAGTAGTTGTTTCCTGCTTTTCTCTGGCTGAAACAGGACTGATTTTCTCTGTTACCTGTTTAATCTCTTCCTGATCCTCTTTGGCTTGTTCAGGAGCAGCTGCCGGGGAGGATTTCTCTACAGGAACAGGATCCGGATCTTCAAGCGTCACTTCATCCTGCCCCATCCAGGAATCCTCAAACAAGTCATCGCTTCCTACATCCACCTGCCCAAAATTGATTAAAATTCCTCTTTGTCCCGGTGGTGGAAATTGATGGGTAAATAAATTCAGAAAGAAAACAAGAAAGATTAATAAATGCAGGACTACACTGGCTATCCAACCGATTTGCCTGTTTCTTTCCTCTCCCTGCAGTGTAAAATCTTCCATAGGGTGTAGTTTGTCTTTTTATATTACTTGCTGTGTTCTTCTCAGAACTACATTTAACAACACCAAAACTACCTTAATCAGTTTCATCTACAACCGCCGTTAGCTGGTATCTCCATGCAAGATCCATTACTGCAACTACATGATCAACCGATGCCCTTGGAGAAGTTCTTATGATAATAGAAGCATTTTTATCTCTATCCTTCAACACTTTTAACTCCCGGGACAGAGCCGAGATGTTGATCCTGGCATCATTATAATAAAAAATTCCAGCCCTGTCAATACGCACCGTATTGGTTTTGGCAGTAGAAGTGGAAGTGGAAGCACGTTTTCCCGGCAATTGAAGATTGAGTGCATTGGGTGTCACTAAGGAGGATGTCAACATAAAAAATATCAACAATAGGAATATAATATCAGTGAGTGATGACATATTGAAAGTAGCGCTGACTTTATTTCTCTTTTTAATACCCATATATTTTCTATCCTTTTGGGGGTTGAGTGGAAATAATGGCTTTTACATCAAGAGAACTGGCAATCTTCATAACTCTGAACACTTCCTGCCACTCTGTTCCTGTCTCCGGTATGATATTAATAGTAGCATTTTCCCTGTTGGTTTGTTGTCTGATCTCATAAGCAATTCTTTTTGAAAGATCTGCATTGGTTGTCCTTTTTCCATTGACGGTAACTGACCCATCTTTACGAATCATCACTGCTAAATCAGTTGGCGCAACAGTTTTAGACTCAGACTTGGGCAATTCCATATTGATTTGAACCAAAGAGGAAGTCAACATAAAAAAGATAAGTAATAAAAAAATAATGTCCGTTAATGAAGACATGGAAAACTCCGCACTTACCTTATTCCTTTTTTTCATAGCACTAATCTGATCAGTTAATATTCAATCGAATGTATCCTTTCAAATGGATCAAAATCCCTCTATCCATTATATTGAAGAAGGCTCCTGGAGAAGATCCATAAACTCAACAGTTGTTCTTTCCATTTTGAAGACTACTTTTTCTACATTGGCAACCAATAGATTATAACAAACAAAAGCGATGATACCGATAAACAACCCAAACGCAGTTGTAATCAAGGCCTGATAAATTCCGCCTGCGAGCACATCAGGTGTAACATTTTGTTCCGATGCCATTTTATAGAAAGCTTGGATCATACCGGTTACTGTGCCAAAAAATCCTATCATTGGAGCTGCTCCTGCGATAGAGGCGAGGGTCGAAAGATTTTTCTCAAGTTTAAATATTTCAAGATTACCTACATTTTCAATAGAAGCATCGATGTCTCTGAGAGGCTTTCCAATCCGCATAATTCCTTTTTCAACCATGCGCGCAACCGGGGAGTCCGTATTGCGGCAAAGTGCTTTGGCTCCTTCAATATTACCGGCCATGACGGATGCCCTTATATTGTTAATAAAATTTTCATCAATTTTTCCTGCCCTTTTTATGGTGAGCCATCTTTCGATGAAAATGTACAAAGCAATGATAGATAATACCAACAAAATGGCTACGATCACAATACCAACAGGGCCTCCCTTTGCTATCAGATCAATAATATTTTCTCTCACTGTCTCTTCGGCTGCAACCGGATTTTGAAATAAACTGAACATTGACAATTTTATTATATTTTTAAAGCGGGTTTATAAATAACAACAAAAACGATGGGCGGCGACATACAAGTATTGTTGGCGCATAAAATTAATAATAAAATGATATATTAATGAAAATTGCGATGTGATTATTGTTTTACAGCCACTCTATATCAACAGGGCAACTCACATTTTATCGAATACTATACATTTATTAAAAAACATATTCAGAGTCAAAGCATTCTGTGAATAAAATATAATATATAGCGACAACCTTTACTACAGCACATCATCACATTTTTGCATAAAAATTCCAATATTACAAATGATTTTTTTATATTCAGCCGAATACAAATCAACATGAAAATAATACTTACATGCATTTTGGCATCTTTTTGGATTACTATCCAAAGCCAATTGATTATTCATATCAAGGATGTGTCAATCCTTTCATTGGAAGAGGGCAAAATCATTTCAAACCAGGATGTCATCATTAATGACGGAAAAATTTTGGCTATTTTTCCCACCGTTGAATTTCCCTCTGATCCGGGCACCCGGATTGTAGATGGGAAAGGATTATATCTGATGCCTGGCCTAAGCGAAATGCATGCCCATATTCCAGTACCCCAGGACGATGATGATACATACGTCCGTGAAACTTTGTTTTTGTATCTGGCCAATGGAGTGACGCTGATCCGGGGTATGTTGGGGCAACCTTATCATCTGGAATTAAAAAAAGAAGTCGAAAAAGGCAAAATTCTATCTCCAAGAATTTATACCTCCAGCCCTTCGCTGAATGGAAACAGTATTCCCACAAAAGAGGATGCCAAAAGAAATGTACAGCAATATGCTTCCGAAGGATATGATTTCCTGAAAATACATCCAGGGATCAGGCTTGATGTCTTCAAGGAAGTTGTCAATACAGCCATCCAATCGAGCATTCGGTTTGCAGGACATGTACCTGTAGATGTAGGTGTACGGCGTGCCATTGATTTTGGTTATTGGTCCATTGACCATTTGGACGGATATATTGAGGCGCTTGTATTGGATGAAGAGCTGACCGGTCAGGGGGGCTTTTTCGGGTATCAGTTTACAGGAATCGTTGACAGAGAGCTGATTCCTGAACTGGCACGTCATTCAGCGGAACGCAAAATCTGGCAGGTTCCCACTATGAGTCTTTTTACCCGATGGTTTTCACCGGTACCTGCTTCTGATATGATTCGCGAAGATGAAATGGCCTATATCCCCGCCAGGCTGCGTTACAGCTGGGTAAATAATAAGGAAATGCTCACCGGAAGTCAAAATTATGATGCCAATCAATATCATGAATTCATCCAGCTTAGAAATTCTATCCTTCGTGCATTGTATAATTCCGGAGCCCCTTTACTTTTAGGTTCTGACAGCCCTCAGGTAATGAATGTGCCTGGGTTTTCCATACATCATGAAATCGAAGCCATGCTGGATGCCGGAATTCCTATTAAAGAAGTACTGCGATCTGGTACTATTCACCCAGCCCGGTTCTTTGGTCAGGAAGATGTGTATGGGAAAATAGTAATAGGGGCGGATGCAGACATCATCCTTTTAAAAGGTAATCCACTTGAAAATCATCATGTATTGAAAAGACCAGAAGCCGTTATGATTCAAGGTCAATGGCTCGATAGAGCGTTTCTGGATAAAGAACTGGAAATAATCAAGCAAAGACACTTAAGTGAATAAGGAATGAACATGATACGAACCTGCTTATATTTTACATTTCTATTGACCGTAACTTTGGGTTGCCGGTCAGAACAAGAAAAAGGAGGCACCCTGTTATTGAAAAACGGTAAAGTTTGGACTGGTGACGAAAACAAGGAATGGGCTTTCTGGATTTTGATTAAAGATGATAGAATCATTTCTGTGGGCCAAAACGGCGACCCAATACCAAAAGCCGACCGGGTGATTGATTTGGAGGGACAGTTAACTGTACCAGGATTTAATGATTCTCATGTGCATTTCGAATCTGCAGGATCCTTATTGTTGGGTATTAATTTGCTGGATGTAAATGACCGTGAGAATTTAATCATTAAGATGAAAGAGACCATCAACCGATTGCCTAAAGGAAGTTGGATAACCCGCGGTGACTGGGGCGCATATGAAGCATGGGGCGTGGGTTCTGAAGGCAGTTTCGGAACAAAAGAAATATTTGTACCACACAGGAATATGATTGATGATTTTACGACCGATTATCCGGTATTGATCAACCGCTTTGACAGGACAGAAGGACTTGCCAATGCAACTGCCCTGAAATGGCTTGGAATAGATTCTGAATCAGGACTGCTTACCGGTGAAGAACTGTTGGAAGCATGGAGAAAAATTCCTGAAAAATCTTTCGAAAGGAGATTGGCGGAAACGCGCCGTGCATTGGAAGAATGCCGGAAATGGGGCGTTACCACTGTCCAGGATATGTCCAGACCCGATCAATTGGATGTGTACAGACATTTAAAGGAAAAAGGTGAATTGACTGTGAGGGTCAACTTTTCTCCATCCAGACTTTCAGAATATAAAGCAATGATTGAAAAAGGGTGGATCATTTCTGAAAATGATGAGGGGCAATTACAGCCTGCAGGAGATGATTGGATAAGTTTCGGAACCCTAAAGACACACATTGATGGGATCATGGGAGGTCGTACGGCATTGTTTTATCAACCCTACAGCGACAATGTATTGGAAAACAGAAACTGGCGGGGCTCCTGGAGAGAGTTTTCAGAAAACATGCCAACTTTTAAACAAATGATTCTTTCTGCCGATAGTGCAAACATTCAAATGAGAATTCATGCAATAGGTGATAGAGCCAATGCCATTTTCTTTGATATAGCTGATACCCTGATAGCGATCAATGGACTGAAAGACAGGAGATTGCGTTTGGTACATGCTCAGGTGATTGCGCCAGAGGATTTCATACGAATCGAAGGGCTTGACCTGATCGCTGAAGTACAACCTTATCATGTTACCGATGATATGCGATGGATGGAAGAAAGAATTGGATATGAGCGATGTCAGGGCGCCTATGCTTTCAAAACTTTGGATGAATTGGGAGCAGTCCTTTCTTTTGGATCAGACTGGCCCGGCACTAATGCCTCATATTACCCTATCAATCCTATGACAGGACTGTTTGCTGCAGTAACCCGTCAAACCATACTCGGCACGCCGGAAGAGGGTTGGTTTCCCGAACAAAAAATAACGTTGGAGAAAGCATTAAAAGCCTATACCATTGGATCAGCTTTTGGTGCATTTGAAGAACATAAGAAAGGAATCATTCAACCCGGAATGCTGGCTGATATCACCGTAATTGATACAGACCTTTTTACCACTCCTCCTTCAGATTGGCTTGGATCTGAAATTTCTTTTACAATAGTAGGTGGAAAAGTGGTTTACCAAAAGTAATTCAGGCGGATACAATTTTTAATTATTAAACAATATTGCACTTTAAGATAATGAGAAAAATATTTCCACTACATTTGATCAATTGAGTTCAATTTAATAAACCTACTCTTAACCTCTATGAAAAAATCAATTGTATTCTTTTCAATGCTTATTGCATTTAGTATGTGGCAATCCACCTCTGCAGCACAAACTTATTTCGTAAAAACGGATGGTAATGATATGAATGACGGTTCAAGTTGGGCCATGGCATTTCAAACCGTACAAAAAGCATTAGAAGAAGCATGCATGAACAGCCCAGCTGATATATGGGTAGCTGCCGGAACTTACTTCCCCGACCAGGGCCTTTCTCAAACACCCGGGGACAGAGAAAGTACCTTCTCTATTTGTGCAGAAGTGTCTCTGTATGGAGGGTTTGAGGGTACAGAATCCATGCTTGAAGAACGTAACTGGGTATTGAATGTCACGGTGTTAAGTGGAGACCTGAATGAGGATGATACCTATCCGATGGTTCTAGTTACGAGCAATCCAAATTTTACAGACAATGCCTATCATGTCATAACGATTTCCGGAATGGATAATAATGGGGTTGTGGATGGGTTTACTATCAGAGGGGGTTGGGCCAATGGAGATGGTATGTCTAACCAAGATATCGGTGGAGGAATTTTGATGAGAGAAATGTCAAGTCCGGGGGTATACAACTGTAATATTTCTTTCAACTTTGCAATGGCCGGAGGGGGTATTTTTAATTTGATATCCTTTCCCACCATTAGAGATTGTGTATTTGAAAGGAACGCAGCTAATGGATCAGGAGGAGCTATTGTGTACGGCAATACGGGTGGAGCTGAGATGCCTTTAGTCATATCGAATACAAGATTTTTCAGCAACAGAGCAGAAAATGGAGGAGGCGCTTATTATTCAACGTCCAGCGAAACACAATTCATTAATTGTGAATTCAGAAGTAATTTCACAAATGGAAGTGGTGGCGCCATTGAGCACAATACCGGTGGGAGCTCTGATTTTATCAATTGCACATTTTCTGGAAATCATGCAGGCAGTGGCGGAGGAGCCATTGTAAATATAGCAGCCATCAACGTTTCTATTATCAACTGCACATTTTCAACCAATGCAGCACCTAGTGGCTTAGGTGGAGCAATATTTGGCCCCGCAACAAATTTTATCATTCAAAACAGCATCATTTGGAATAATTATGCCAGTGGGGTTAATAATACATTATCCGCATCAATTTCAATTTCAGAATTTGATGATGGACCCATCATTTCTCATTCAATCATTGCCAATTCAAAGGGAAGTGGAGCAAATTGGGAAGATGGCCTTGGCATAGACGGAGGAGGCAATTTGGACACCAATCCACTGTTTGTAGGCCCGGCAGATTTTTCTACTCCACATTCAGAAGGAGACTGGAGGCTCACCTGTTTATCCCCTGCAATCGACCGAGGAAATAACGCCTTTGTGCCTGCCGGAATAGATACAGATCTGGATGGAAATGAGCGTATTTTTAATGAGTTTAGAGTAGATATAGGTGCATTTGAATTTCAGGGAAGCAGTTGCATAACCATCCCAACCTTATCTACATGGATGACCATTATTCTGACATTAATCATGATCATAGCGGCCATTCTGACTTTGCGTTATTCAATGATCAAAAAAGTACATCTTGTCAAGGAAAAAATAAAAACACCTAAGAATTAATTCAATTATATTCTTAGGTGCTGAAGATGTATTAATCAAGTTTATCCTAATTCAGGTCAAACCTCACACCTATTGAAATATTATTCTGTTCAGGGACATTGGATTTGAACATAGGATTTAGGTCATACTTCACATAAATACTGACATCTCTGTACCCAATATAAGCGGAAGTGCCATAAATAAACTGATTCACGTTGAAATCTCCTCTCACTCTCGTTCTCACATCCTGACCATTTTCTCTATAGTGAATGGTTTGTGATGAACGGGTATTGATACCGGCATAAGCCCCGATTCCGGCTCTGAATGACCTTTGGATTCTATAAAAGGGCCTGTCGTTGAAAGTTCGTTTTCTGGTAAAATCAAACTCCAGGTGAACCGGAAGTACTAACTGAACATTTCTGTATCTGGCATCTCTGCTCATAGTTTGTGGAAAAACTTCCAAAACGGTTTGATTGCCATCTTTAACAAAGTATTGGTTGTCCAATGGGCGAAGACGATTATACATAAATGAAAATCCATACCTGATGTGAAGGAGATTACTTTCAGCAAATAACCTTGTTTTACCTGTCAAACCCCATTCGAAAAATCTGGATCGCATTACATGAAATTCTGAATCATTGAGAGATCCCAAATCACCACCGGTTATGACATTATTGATTCCAAAAGCCAGGACGGGCATAGTTTGCGTTCTTCTTTGACTACGGGGATGCTTGTCTTTATATCGATTTTTAGGTCTGAACTCAATTTTCACATTGCCAATGGTAAGTTCTTCATAATCATATTCATTGTCCAAAGCTCCCTCTGCCTGAGATTTCACCAATTCCTGAATTTCCTTCTCCAAAGGGGCTATACGTTCTTCAATAATACGTGCGCTTTTCTCAGCCGCTTCATTCTTCAACCGGGTGGCTTCCTCTGATGAAATTTCACCATTGTCCCATCGGTTATTGATGGATACTACTTCATTTCTTAGTTTATCCTTCTCTGCTTCTGTGATTTTTTGGATTTCCTTTCTGATTTCTCTGACTCTCGTTTCAAAAACCGATTGAGCCTGGACCATACTGGAAGTCAACAATAATATCAGGGTTGTGTATAAGGTTTTCATAATTTGTTTTAATTAATGATTAGTAATGATTTATATAATTATAAAATGTACTGCATTCTGCAATTCCTCAGGGATGTAAACTGGATTGGATATGAGTTGATGGTATTCAGACTATGTAAGTCTTTCTTTCTATTTGTCGGCAAATTTTAACACACTGGTTATTACCTGACCGGATTTGCTGACTACTGTTTCTGTTAATTTTTCCATGAAGGACTTGATCTCACTCTCTTCAACTTCTTTAAGGAGGGTTTCCGGATCAATGGATACCTTCGAACGGACTGAGCTATACTTTATTCCTTTGTTGGATTCATCCAACGTTCCTTCAATGGATGCTAATAAAATTACTGGATCAATTTGGAAATTCACAGGATAAATATCCTCTCTGAAATTTTCATCAAAGGAAGTACTTTGATTTTCAACTCCTTCCTCTTTTCCATATTCATCGAGCATTGCAACAATATTTTTACCCTGCTGGAATATTTCCTCTTCTAAATTGACGTGGATAATTTCCATCTCAATGGATTTGATTACATTAATTTTGTCTGCAATTTTATTCGGAATTAAAGTATTGCTATGAGACTGCACTGGAATGTCAGAGACATATGCCTTTTGATTCTTTTCAATTTTTTCTAATAAAATATTTTCATTGGGATCCAATGTGATGTCTGCCATTTCTACTTTGGCTTCAGAGTGTTCAAACATATTATTTAGCCCACTTTTTTCCGGTTTACTTACCCACATCAATAAGATCGTACATGCGGCTACTGAAAAAAGGTAGCCCCATACTTTTCGATACTTTGTTGTATGCTTTTGATTAAGAGATTTATCTATCCTTTCCCATGCTGAAGCTGAAGGATGCAATTCTCTTTTATCAAAACGAGTTTGCAATGATTTCTCAAATGGAGATCTTGCCATGATATTCTGAATTTAATTGTTTAATTTTTGTTTGTAAAAGTTTTCTCGCATAAGCAAGTTGGGATTTAGAAGTGCCAGGGGTAATTCGAAGCATTTCAGATATTTCATGATGCTTATACCCTTCAATAGCATAAAGATTGAATACTGTCCTGCAACCTTCCGGCAACTCATCTATCATTGCCTGAATATCCTCCAGATGAAGATGACTGTCTGCTGAAATGGGCTCCGTTTCCAAATCCATAGGCCTGTCATCAAAAATGAGTAGATTATTGCAACGGAGTTGAGAAATACATTCGTTTACAGCTATCCTTCGCAACCAGGCCCTGAAACTGCCCTCTCTACGGTAAGATTTTAAATGCTCAAATGCCTTGACGAAAACCTGTACCATCATATCCTCCGCCCTGTGAAAATCACCCATATACTGACGACATATTGATAGAATTCCCGGCGAATACAGCTGGTATAACTGTTGATAAACAATCCTATTGCCCTTCAAAGCTTCATCAATCAAATCTTCAGTCTCCTTATGTATTGAAATAATTTTCATTTTTTCATTCGGAATTTTATTTCCAATCTTTCAATCGTTTAATCTACATTCAGTTTTCAAGACGGAAAAATGATTGTCTTGGTTGTAAAACGTATACATTCATTTAAAAATAAAATGAAAAATGTATCATTATAGGTTGAATTTGAATTATTAATTTACAAAAGCAGCCTGTTTCTATTAATTTTAATCAATCAACCGAATCATTTTGTAAAAATAAGCTATGCAACACAAAACTCAAATCAATTGCCCCCATTGTGGTACTTCTATCGACGTACAAGATATCCTGGCACAACAACTGGAAGGAGAGATCAAAAAGAAATATCAATTGGAGTTGACAAAAGACCGAAAACAGTTTGAAGCTCAACAAACCGAGTTGCAGAAAGAGCGTGATGAATTTGAAAGAAAGAAAAAACAGGAAAATCTGCTTTTTCAAGAGAGGCTGGAAAAACAATTAAAGGAAGAATTAAACCGTAGAGAAGCGGTAACCCGGCAAAAAATAGAAGAAGAGCAAAGGGAAAAAGTAACGGTGCTCCAAAAAGAACTTTCAGAGAAATCAGGCAAATTACAGGATTTCTACAAAACATTGGCTGAGTTAGAAAAACTCAAAAGAGAAAAAGATGAATTAAAATTTGTCATCGAAGCGGAAGCCGAAAAAAAGCTGAGTAAGCAACTTGAATTGGAAAAAGAAAAGTGGAAGCGGTCAGAAGCAGAGAAGAGTGAAATGCAAATCAGAGAATTGCAAAAGCAGTTGGACGATCAAAAGAAGCTCACCGAAGAAATGAAACGAAAGCAGGATCAGGGTTCCATCCAATTACAGGGAGAAGTTCAGGAACTCGCTATTGAAGAATGGCTTATGGTTCAATTTCCTTTGGATCATATTGAAGAAATAAAAAAAGGAGCACGAGGGGGCGATTGTATCCAAATTGTCAATACTCGTATTCGGCAAAATTGTGGTAAGATTTATTTTGAAAGTAAGAGAACAAAAGAGTTTCAACATTCATGGGTTGAAAAGCTAAAAAATGACATGCGGGATAAAGGGGCCGATATCGGAGTAATTGTTACAGAAGTGTTGCCTCCAGGATACGAACGCATGACTCTTTATGAAGGAATCTGGATATGTACCTTTCATGAGTTTAAAGGTTTGTGTTCTGTATTGCGCGAATCCATCATTCAATTGAGCACAGCCATCAGCGCTCAGGAAAACAAAGGAGATAAAATGCACATGTTATACGATTATTTAACCAGCACTACTTTCCGAATGCAGGTGGAGGCGATCGTTGAGGGATTTTCATCCATGAAGAGTTCTTTGGATAGTGAAAAAAGGTCAATGCAACGAATTTGGAAAGAACGTGAAAAACAAATCGATAAAGTCATCACCAATACCATTGACATGTATGCATCGGTCAAAGGTATTGCAGGAAATGCCATTCAACCGGTAAAGTCTTTGGAATTACCGTTCACTGAAGAATCTAATGAAGACGACCATGGAGTTTAAATCATACAGGATATAATCGCTTCCCTTTGCGTTCTATGCAGTTGAAGAAAAGGTGTAATGATGGCTAAGGTCTTTCTAAATAGAAAAATCACTGTTTTATTCTTTGCTTCCCATCTCCTAAGCCTTTTTCTAAAAAACCCAACAACACCTCAAGATAGGTCTTTGATTCATTGATATAAGGAAAATGGCCTGCGTCTGTAAAGGTGTAAATTTGGGCATGAGGATAGAAAGTTTTCAATTGCTCTCGTAAATGAGAATCCACTAAAGGGTCATTCGCAGATTCTACAATCAGAACAGGAATGGAAATCACATCACTTTTGGGAAGGTCAAAAAACTGAACGACTGCTTTTGCACGGCGCATCACCTGTGGTTTGTTCATTCGACCAGATGCTTGTTCGTTTAAGTAGGCCAAAACCATTTCTGAATAACCTGAGGCAGGATATTGAATCTCAGAAAAATTTTGACGAAAGCCCTTCATGATGAGCCAATTGGGAAGAAACGGCAGGATTCGGATCAGATTACGGTTTTTCTTTATTAGCATGTCATTGGGTGGAAACGTATTGCTCAGCACCATCCCCTCGAGTCGATCCGGATGATGGGTCAGAAGATATTGGGTCAGATACCCTCCTAACGAGGTTCCCACAACAATGGCCTTATCAACTTTCTCGGCATCCAAAACAGCTACAATTCCATTACCATAGGATTCCAATGACTTGACTGGAGGATATGTTAGACTCATCACCCGGAATTGTTTGGAAAGCGGCTCTAATATCTGCCACCAAATGTCATATGCTCCGGTCATCCCATGAAGAAATAAAAAGGTTTGCTCTCCTTCCCCGAGAGAAATATATTCCCATTTTCTACCATCCACTTTAATATGAGCTACAGGATGCTTTTCTCTGAAATCCCGAAGTGAATACCGCTCTTTGGGTGAAACATGAATATAAATTGATTCAAAATTGCTCTGAGTAACCGGCCAGTGGTAAATGATTAAAAGGCACAATATGATTACAGAGATCCAGAAAAATAATTTTTTCATCCCTTAATTTATTAACTATCAGGTCAACAAAATGATGTATTCCAAATCTAAGTCACTTTCATAATAATTCAACTTACTCTAGAATATATAATGATTCAAATACCGTGGTAATTATTCCTTTCACACACATAGGTACAATTTCCAAAGGATTTCTGTATCAGATCTTTATCTGATTTATGCAAAGGGTCTCCCGAACTCTATTTACATTATGTAAACAAGATTTAAACCGTTGGAAAAAAATTGGGGTATTTTAATGATTAGCATACCCCATTATAAGATAAATAACCATTTATAATCAGGTTTGAAATGTTAAAATTTTATATTTCCTTGCTCAAAAGGGTAAATAATTATACATTTAGGTTAAACTATCTATGAGAATTATTTGTGCATCAAAAAATAGATAGTTATGAACCCGAAAATCTTTGAGCCGAAAATTGCGATGACAAGGAAAGAAATAGCCTCTATTATAGGGGTAAGCAAGAGTACTTTGTACAGGAAACTAAAAGAAGCAGGAGTCAGGCTACCTCCTGGATTATTGAATTATCATGATCAAATCACAATTGTAAATGTATTTGTCAATGGTTTCCAGGAAAACTATGTTAAATCAGCGAATCAGAATGGAGGATAGATCTTTAATTGGTTGGTGGCATGTTTAAATGTTAAAAGGCTGATGGGATATATAAATCATTCCGGTTGACTTTTAATAATTTGATCAACGTAACTATGCAGAATCAGAAATATTTGGTTCTGTAGATAAATCGGAATATTACCATGGAAGTTACTTCTTCAAATTCTTCATTGTTTCCCTGTTCACTTGCAATACCTGCACGGGCCAATTTTACAAAATTTTTCCAAACCTGAAAATCTTCAGGCTTGGCATTTTCCCTGTGGATACTTCTTGAATCCAATCCATCCGGAATATCAAATTCAAGCCTGACATTGACACCTGCATCAATGACAATTTGATTTAAAGTGTTTTCATCATTGGGCTGCTCATGAAGGCTTGATTAATAAAAAAGTAACAGGAAAATCGCCCATTGCAGGTATCCATTCAGAATTTACTGAGTACTTTTCATCATGCTCCATGTTTTGAAGTTAAGTGCTGCAGATCATTAACATTCCAATTTTTCCACCAGGTTGAATATCGATACGATATATGCAACAAATAAGCATGAACCCTACCACTTTATTTATGATAAATTTTTTAAATCCTCATTCTTGTAAGGTGAAATAACCCCATGTGCTTGAACATGATAGTAAAGTATAATATGTCCTATAATAAAAAATGATTGCAATGATGAAAAAAATATCATACTAAAACTCAAAAAAATAACTTCAGAAACCCAGGATCATACCATATGCAATAAAGTATTGGGCTTTATATCTGGAGTCTGGCTGATACCCATTGGAAAATATGTGCATTTTTTAGGTGTTGTTTTCATTGAAACTGAGTTTAAGCCATTCTAATTATTTACCTCATCCTGTGTAAGTGATAAAATGTATTGCTTAAAAGCAGGGTTTTAGACTAAGTGCTAAAACCCTGCTTTTTTGCTTATGAAAATATACATATGTGGATATTAAAATACCTACATGATTCTCAATCGCTTTACTTCTTTAAATATATCCATGAATTATAAAAAGCGTGATTCGGTTTATTCAAGCTTTATAAAATTTCATTCTTGGGGATTACCCGCTAAGTGAAAATACTTTGGATATTTATGGTTATATTTTCTAAAAAGTTTCATTAGTTCGTCACGGGTAAGTCCTTCCTTTTCTTTTTCAAATTCATCAAAAATGGAAGTTACATAGTCAAATTCTTCCTTATTTCTTTGTTCACTTGCAATGCCTGCACGAGCCAACTCTATAAAATTTTTCCAGGCCTCAAAATCTTCTGGTTTGGCATTTTCCCAATTGATACTTTCTGAATCCAGTCCATCCGGATCATCAAATTCAAGCCTTTCATAAACACCTGCATCGATAGCCATTTGCTTAAACATATTTGCATCATAAGTTACATTATTGTGATCAGATTTGCAGGAAATGAGAAATATAAACCCGAAGAAAATACATTTCAAACTATAGAAATTAAAATTTTTCATATTTATTAATTTTGAAAATTTTATTAAATCAATTAACAACACGTACTTGGAAAAGATTTTGTAAACTGCATAGATGATGTTAGAGTTATCATTGAAGAAAAGCCAAGTAATCTTCCATACAATTCCAATTCTATCCAGAAATAACCCACTACACTTAAATCATCAGAAGCATATCCAAACCCATCTAACTTTACTTTTGACATAGGCATAAAATTCCCACTTCCTGGAAGATGTCTTACAGAACCTTGTGACGAAGATGAAGCGGACGATCTCGTGAGGATAAATAATCCAATCGAATTAAAACTTGGTAACAAGTCAAAACTCCATCTCAATTTTAGTGATTCCTGACAAATTTTAGGATAATTTGAATTTCCATATATTGGTCTTTCTGGCTCAGGTCCCTGAATGGAAGGTGTTATACAGTAATTACAATTATTGCCCCAACATTCAGGACATAGGTGCACTTTACTTCCAGAACCAAGAAGTGGAAAAATTAAAAGACACATTGACAATAATAATACCTTTTTCATTTTACAAAATATTATAAATTTAACACCTACTCTATTTCAGGTTTTCGGCAATCCCTGTATTTCCGGAGTGAATGATACCTGAGGAGGATAACATTACCTTTTAACACCCTATGCGCACTTGAGCCATTTTGGATTGATTCTGTCCAATGTATTTTCACTCAAGATATTTTGCGAATTTAAAGTCTTTTCATATATACTGATGGTTCATTTTAGATCAAAACAAACCAAAATGGTTCATAGAATCGAATGCGTGAAGTTATAAAGGAATTGGGAAGCAAGACGGCATAGTTCTCTTCCCTGATCCTTTTATTTTCATAAGTACCAAAAACCTGTGACCATATTGATAAAACAAACATAGGTCTGTTTGTTGGCTTGTAAAATTCCGGCAATCCCATTCTTCCTTAGTAATTTCATCCCATTGAATCAATTCTGCATCTTATGTTTGGATATCTTCAGATTCGATTCTGTCCTACATTCCTGCATCTAAAGCATAATTCTTAAATTGTTCTGCTGAGTATTTCAGGCTTTCATAGTGGGTATGACATAAATTCATACCTGTTATACCCATCACAAATGCACATAAAATAAATGACTTCCTAAGCAGGTTTTTCTTTCACCTTTTTGGCGATCTATAACAATTATGCAGCGTAAAAATAATCATTTACCCATCAATAAAATGGATCAAAATCAATCATAATGAGTCAAAATGGATCATGGATATGAATATGACAGGTTTTTATTTCATATCATTCAAAAAATTTAAGGATTTAAATATCCATTTTTCTTATGTGAAAACTATATGAGCAGATTTAATACCGGAAAAAATCCAGAAGTAGTTGATTTTTCATTTGATTCTTCAATAGGATATTAATAATTGAAAGTCAATACATTCAAAAAATGAATTGCAATAAAGGTCGCTTTCTGCTTCGATTATTGTCCATCCCTGTTACCAAAAGTAAAACAGGGATAAATACATAGTTATCCTTGGGAAGCATCTGAAGTTTATTGACATATATTATCGGTGCAAATTTCCAAATCACTAAAAATAACAAGGAAAAACAAAGAGCAACCCCACAATCAATGATAATTAAAAGTAATCTGCTTTTGTAAATTAAAAATTTATTGACTGGCGAAAGACCTTTTATATTGTGGCCTTACACATACAAAAACATTCCAAATCGTAAAGATTCCAAATGTCGGTAACTGTATGTCCATTAGACAGATACATATTTGACCTTGCTGCCCAAGTATGACCAAATCGACACACAAAGTAAAAACTCATACATCAAAACACATGCTTTAATGGTAAATAATAGTGATTGATTTCATTCATACCATATCTTACTAATGACAGTTTTAAGTATCTTGAACGTAGAATCCATTATACAGGTTTTTGCACTGATTGCATTACGATAACAAATTATATCAAAGAGGACTTAAATATATGTGAACGTTACAAATATATTTCATTAGGATTAGCATCCATGAAATTTAAGTAGCTTTGATATGTAAGTATTACTTTATTCAATGAAAAACCAATGAGCGAACTGTATATTAACATCAACAACCGGGCGGACAAAGAAATTACCTATGATGCCATCGTTGTCGGGTCAGGAATATCCGGAGGTTGGGCAGCAAAAGAACTAACGGAAAAAGGACTTAAAGTACTAATGCTCGAAAGAGGAGGTGACTACAGGCATATCCGAGACTATGATGATCGAAGTATTCATGAATATCCTTACCGTGGGAAAGCTCCCATTGCTTCAGGAGGCTCCAAATCGGATATTACCGGTTGGATGTTTAACGAAACCATCATGGATTCATGGGTCGATGAATCAAAGGAAGGGAAATATACTGAGAGTCAACCATTCCGATGGGTGAGAGTTTACCGGCTGGGAGGGCGATCCACCGTTTGGGGCAGACAATCTTACCGGTTTTCTCCAACGGATTTTGAAGCCAACGCCAAAGAAGGAGTTAGTGTCGATTGGCCGGTTCGTTATAGCGACATGGCTCCATGGTATGATCATGTAGAAAGGTTTGCAGGAATTAGCGGATCTAAAGAAGGTTTAGACATTCTTCCTGATGGGGAGTTTCTGCCTCCATTCGACCTCAATATTGTTGAAAGACACGCCTCCGAAAAATTAACAGCAAAATTCACTAACCGGAAACTCTTCATCGGCCGGGTAGCAAATATTACCGAACCCATGAAAGGAAGGGTAAACTGTCAGTTCAGAAACCGGTGCTGGCATGGATGCCAGTATGGCGCATACTTTTCAACACAATCCTCTACCTTGCCGGCAGCAGCCGACACAGGAAATTTATCTATTGCAGTAAACGCTTTGGTTACCCGGGTTCTATATGACAAAGATTCGAAAAAAGCCACTGGTGTTGAAATCCTGGATACAGAATCCCATCAAACCTATCACTACAAAAGCAAAATTATTTTTCTTTGCGCTTCAGCGCTCAATTCCACATGGATACTGATGAATAGCGCCACGGATATCTGGCCGCAGGGATTGGGAAGCAGCAGCGGACAACTGGGGCATAATGTAATGGACCATCACTATAATATAGGAGCCCATGGGTATATTGAAGGTTTTGATACTTTCTCTGAGTATGGTCGTCGACCGACTGGCTTTTATATTCCAAGGTTTGCCAATACCGGTAATGATCAACGGAATTATTTGCGTGGATTCGGGTATCAGGGAAGCGCTTCACGACAAACCTGGAACCGTGGAATGCAAATGGCTGGCTGGGGCAAAGACTTTGTTGAAAAACTTTCACATGAAGGCCTTTGGACCATCGGAATGGGTGCATTTGGTGAAGTTTTACCGGATCATTCCAATTCAATTCGTCTGGATCCCCATGAAAAGGATCACTGGGGTTTGCCAGTACTTCATATGGATGCCGGGCTGAAGACCAACGAACTGGCCATGCGTAAAGATATGCTCAACGAAGCCATTTCGATGCTTGACGCGATTGGGGCCAAAAACATCAAAGGGGGAGACGGTGGCCATGAATTGGGACACGGCATACACGAAATGGGTACAGCCCGAATGGGCAGAGATCCGCGGTCATCTGTATTAAACGGTTTCAACCAGGTTTGGGATGCGCCCAATGTATTCGTTACTGATGGTGCTTTTATGACCTCGTCATCCTGCGTCAATCCTTCATTGACCTATATGGCTTTTACGGCTAGAGCAGCGCATTACGCAGTAGATCAACTCAATAAACAAAATTTGTAATCTATGAAAAGACGTGAAGCAATATATTGGCTTGCGGCTGGAATGGGAGGATCCCTGGTTGCATCTCATATACTCGGTTTATCCTGTACAACACCTACACCCCAAAGCATTTCGGAATTTGAAAGCTTTAAGAAAATCATCAACTCCATAGGACATTTTTTGCTACCTCCTACTGAAAAACATCCTGGATTTCTTGCTGTAAATGATACGGATGTTGCTTTGGCTATCCTGGGAAATTGTTATCGGATAGAAGATAAAGAAAAGGTGAAAGAAGGTTTAACAAAACTGGATTCCCAATGGAAAGACTTAATAAAAGACAATCAAGTTAATATAGAAGCCCTATGGATATCATTGCTTTCGCCATTGGATGAAAAATGCTTTAGTGATCTACAAGATAGCGAAAAAGAAGATGTTCTTTATTTTAAAATAGTGAAGGAGGTCATCCTATTGGTCTATTTTACTAATGAAGAAGTGATGACAAAAACTTTTACTTATGTGAAGGTTCCAGGGAAATATGAAGGCAATAGAAAAATTCAACCCAATGAATATATGGTTCGATTTGGTTTAGGTGATTAAATTATTCGAACCGGTATGTAACTGCATTGATATTCATGCCTGCTCCTACAGAAGCCATCAAGATCACATCTCCCTGACTGATGTGGTGTCCATCCAATTCATTTTTTAATATCAGATCCAGCAATGTTGGTATGGTAGCTACAGAACTGTTACCTAGTAAATGAATATTCATGGGCATGATCCCTTCCGGAGGATCCATTTGGTAAAGTTTATAAAACCTTTTTACGATGGCTTCATCCATTTTTTCATTGGCTTGATGAAGTAAAATTTTATCAATGTCATGTATTTCTAAACCTGCTTTCTCAAGGCAGGATTTCATCGCTAAAGGGACGTAATTTAATGTGAATTCATAAATCTTACGCCCTTCCATTTTTATAAAACGCGTAGGGAGTCCATACCCACGATTGTAGGATTGATCATACGTGAGGTAGTATGCTTCTTCCTTAGCAAAGGTTTGGGAAGCTGTGCTTAATATACCTGATTGAGTATCACCATTTCTTGATTCAATAACGGCTGCTCCTGCTCCATCGGCAAAAATCATTGAGTCTCTGTCATGTGGATCCAAGGTGCGTGATAGGGTTTCCGCACCAATGATCAGGTACTTTTTTCCTTCACCGGCTTTAATGTAATGATGGGCTACAATCATCGTTTGTATCCATCCCGGGCATCCGTACAAAAGGTCAAATGCAATACAATCCGGGTTGGCAATACTAAGGTTGTATTTCACTCTGGAAGCAATACTGGGTACCTGGTCGGTTTGAATTTCCCCCTTACCCAGATTACCAAAATTATGGGCTAAAAAAATCCCATCCAGCGCTTCCGGGTCAATCTCAGCATCTGCAATGGCCTCCCTCGCTGCAATGGTAGCAAGATCTGAAGTCCGAAGCTCATCCTGCGCATACCTTCTTTCCCGGATTCCTGTGATCTCTTCAAATTTTTTAATGGTCAGCCCAGGGTTCTGCACAATCAGTTCACCCTTCTCCGAATAAAATTTACTCTGGAAAAAATCATTGTTAGTTACAATTTTCTCAGGAATGCATTTTCCTGTACCGGTGATCACCACATTCATTTCAGACATTTTAAATTGTTATCCATTTTCATGTACAGTATGTACATAAATTTATCAATGAGAAAGAATTCATTTTCATTCCACTTATAAAAAGCGGTCCAATGTGGTTCAAATGGTCAGATTGTCAAATAAAAGCTAAATGTAATTAAATTACTGAAGGAATTTCATAAAGTGTTCGTTACTGCCAATTAAAAGTAATGTGGGCTATGAATGTTATTTTTTCAACGAATATTATTTAATTTGCAGTATTCAATTGGACAGCATTGGAGCGACGCCTATATGTCATATTACTTTTTTGTTGTTTTATAGTGCCGGTGGTGGCTACTTACTGTTTTCTTCATTTACAAAAGAAGCAAATCAAAAAAGAAATTAAATGGAAAATCATAGAAGGCATCGACAAAGAAGAACTGGTTTTACTCAAATTTGATCGTACTCAGACTCATTCTCAATTACATTGGAAACATTCCAAAGAGTTTGAATACCAGGGTGAAATGTATGATGTGGTTGATTCCGGCATTGTAGGTGATACCATTTATTATTGGTGTTGGTGGGATCATGAAGAAACTGAACTTAACAAAATGCTCAAAGAGATTATGATGCTTTCACCTGGTAAGCATCCGATGAACAGGGACAGTCAATTCAGGCTATTGCAATTTTTCAACTCACTGTTCTTTGCTGAAGCAGATCTGGTGATTAACAACCTTTGTATTGAATTGAAAGTGAATTACTTCTTTGCCTTCCATCCAATAAATTCTTTTTCAGGCTCACCTCCTGTCCCTCCTCCTGAACTCGCCCGGATACTTAGAGTGTCCAAGAATGTATAATTTCCAAAAGCTTCCGGTGTATTCTTTATTGTATTTTCAAAAAGAATCTATTCATTAACATTATAGATACTTATTATGGATACTGCTTTAGTTTTATTCAATTTAAAAGAATAAATACTCCAATTCAGGAATTATTCATTCCATTGACACAACCTTGTTAATATTCCTTCTAACTGAGCCAGGTTTAAATAGTATTGATTGAACAAACTTGATAAAGGGCCTTACAGAAGGATAATTCCTATTGTATGATTTGCTAGCATCACTTACTCTAGCAAGTAATTGACCTTAGAATATTGAATCCTTAAATAAAACCGTCACGGTTAATACAAATACATGAAATCATTAATTATAGTTGGATTTCTCATGGCTATATCAGGATATTCCTTCTCCCAAATCGCAACCATAAGAAACCTGGAGACCGGTGAGCCCATCGAACTGGTCATTCTGCTGAGTGATAAAAATAAAAATATAGTTAGCACAGATTCCAATGGAGAGGCGGATATTACATCCTTTCAGGGGGCTTTGAAGATATCGATAAGGATGTTGGGTTACAAAACCATGACAATAAGCTATGCCGAAATGGAAGAATCGAATTTTCAAATATTTTTAACTCCTACTGCCACTTTATTCGATGAAATAGTGGTATCAGCAACTCGCTGGAGCCAGGCATCCAGAAATATTCCTTCCAAAATAGCTGTTATATCATCGAGGGATCAGGCATTATACAGTCCACAGACTGCTGCGGATTTATTAGGTTCCTCAGGGGAAGTTTTCATCCAAAAAAGTCAGCAAGGAGGGGGAAGCCCGATGATCAGAGGATTTTCAACCAACAGGCTTTTATATACTGTTGATGGGGTGCGTATGAACTCAGCCATATTCAGATCAGGAAACATCCAAAATGTTATTTCTATAGATCCCTTGTCCATAGAAAGCACAGAAGTATTTTTCGGTCCGGGTTCCATTATTTACGGAAGTGATGCGATAGGAGGTGTAATGAGCTTTCAGACATTGAAACCTGAGTTTTCTATGTCGGACACCCCTTTGATTTCGGGAAAAGCAGCGAGCCGTTATTCTTCTGCTAATAATGAACTTTCGCATCATTTTAACATCAAGGTTGGGGGAGAAAAGTGGGCATCAGCGACCGGCCTTTCATTTTCTCGGTTTGGGGATCTGCGAATGGGCAAACATGGACCGGATGAATATCTCAAACGGTATTATATAAAAAGAATAGACAATGAAGACAAAATTGTTGAAAATCCTGAACCCATGGTACAAAATCCTACAGCATACGCACAGATGAATCTGATGCAAAAAATCAGCTTTGTACCTAATGAACAATTTGAATTCCATTACGGATTTCATTATTCTGAAACTACAGAATTTTCAAGATATGATCGCCTGATCGAAGTTTTACCCAATGGTCTCCCACGGTCAGCGGTATGGAATTACGGCCCTCAAATCTGGATGATGAACAATCTATTTATATCCCATAGCAATCCAGGTGTAGTTTATGACAGGATGGGTATCCGGCTGGCTCATCAGTATTTTGAAGAAAGCCGGTTCGACAGAAATTTCTCTGGAGGACAAAGATTCAGATTACGAACAAACATTGAACAGGTTCAGGCCTATTCAGTCAATATTGACTTTGAAAAGATCCTCCATAAACATTGGTTCTATTATGGTACCGAATATGTACTGAATGATGTGGTCTCCAAGGGATCTGCTGTAGACATCAGAGATGGCAGCAATATTCCTGTACCCGACCGATACCCCCAATCGACCTGGTCGAGTTTTTCTCTTTATCTCAATTACCAATATCACGTGTCCAATTACTTTTTAATACAAGCAGGAACCCGTTTCAGTACTTTCAATATTCAATCCGATTTTACCCGCCATTTACAATTTTTTCCATTTGATTTTACAAGTTCCGAAATCCAAAACTCAGCCACGAATGCCAGCCTGGGTGTGGTCTTCAGGCCTGCAAATACCTGGAAAATCAGTATGAACGGAAGTACAGGATTCCGGGCGCCCAATGTAGATGATATTGGAAAAATATTTGATTTTGTAGGTGGAGAAGTTATTGTACCCAATACTTCTTTAAAAGCAGAATTTGCCTATAATGCTGAGCTCGGTATTTCAAAAGTATTTGGAGACAATGTAAAAATAGATGTAAATGGATTTTATACATATCTCAGCAATGCTATGGTACGACGAACATTTCAGGTAAATGGCCAGGACAGTATAATATTTAATGGTGAGTTGAGTCAGGTTTTTGCCATTCAAAATGCAGCTTTCGGAACGGTTTATGGGTTTAATGCGGGAATAGAATTCAAACTGCCCGCAGGGTTCAGTATACTTTCCAAGTACAATTATCAACTGGGCAAAGAAGAGCTAGAAAATGGTGAAATCAGTCGCTCCAGACATGCAGCACCCGCTTTTGGTACTACCCGGTTGTCCCTGCAAATCGACCAAATATATTTGCAGTGGTATGCAATGTATAGTGCTGGCGTAAGCTTTGCCAACCTCAACGAAGAAGAAAGACAGAAACCGGCCATCTATGCCATAGATCCTGATGGTAATCCTTTTTCACCGGGATGGTATACTTTAAACTTTAAAGCCTTGTGTAAGATCAATGAGCACTTTTCTCTGACTTCAGGTGTAGAAAATTTAACAGATCAACGATACAGACCTTACAGTTCAGGATTGGTCGCACCGGGAAGGAATTTTATGATCTCTTTAAACGTGAATTTTTGATTCTATAGAAATGGAGATAATGTATACTAATTCTCAGAATAACCTGCTTCGTCCATGGTAAAAAGTACATCTCCGGAAGAAAGAATTTCCATACAGAATGCGCGGCTTGAAGAAGCTTCATAATCTTTATCGTCCGATAAAGCTCCGGCCATAATATGTACAATCAGATCCTCATCGATCATGGCTACAGATTTGCGTATTGATTTAGAATTAAATTGTGTGCTGGCCAAAGATTTTCTGGAAATCAACCGGCCGTCTTTACCAATGGTTACGAGAATAAATTCATATTTTGCAATGCCTCCTTTCCAATATACCAATCCGGTAAATTCTTCTGCTGCAGGTAATGCAAAACAAGGGATGTATTCTGTCATGCCGTCATCATGGTTTCCTTCCCATTGTAATATAAAATGACTGATGGCTGCTGCAGGTAAAACTTTATTCTCACGGCTGAATACATCTAAAGTCTCTTCATTCAAAGTAACAGGCAACTCAATGGTTGGAAAATATGACAAAAACACAGCCCAGGAAATTGGATGGGTGTTCATTAATCAATCGATATTCATTTTATATGTAAATACCTTACGGTAAAAATCACCACAAAAATACTTAATTTTTAATTGTGGAAATTTGAAATACTATGCAATACAGAAAACTATTTGAAAAAACACCCATTGTTACAACTTATGGTTTTTGAAAAAAAAACGACAAATTACATCAGACCAATTAATAATTCCTTAGGTTAACAACCCGTGTTATTTAATTTTGAAAAAGAAAAACTAACCCATCCCAGGTATTCCACTTCAACTAAATTCAAAAGTTAATTTGAATAAACACATTCAATAGCTATTGAACTATACTAAATTTTTAAATACTTTTTTAAATATTATTGTTATCACTATTGACTTATTGAACTACGTTCATTATATTTGTACTTCAATATGTAAAAAATGAAAACACAAGAGAGGAAGGCGAAAGAGAAAGAAAATCTCAAAGCTTTGATTCTGGAAGGAGCGCGCCGCCTTTTTATTGAGAAAGGAATTGAACAAACCACTATTCGAAATATTGCTGATGAAATACATTACAGTATAGGGACTGTGTATGTCTATTACAAAGATAAAAATGAAATACTGCATGCTCTTCATTCACAGGGATTCCTTCAATTGGGCAATGAAATAAGGGTATTATTCAATGTGAGTGCACCCATGGAAAGATTGAAAGCTATGGGGCGAGTTTATATTAAATTTGCTATGGAAAATCAGGACATGTATGACCTGATGTTCAATTTGAAAGCACCTATGGAATGCCTAGACGATACGGAGGATGAACATTGGGATGAAGGAAAAGCGACTTTCAATTTACTAATGTCTACAGTCAATGAATGTATAAAACATGGGCATTTCAGTGGTCATAATCCCGAAGCATTGGCATTTTTGATTTGGAGTGCTGTGCATGGTATGTGCTCATTACATATTCGGGAAAGAACTCAACGTGTCGAATTCTCCGATCCGGATAAAATTGTAGAAAATGCATATGAAACATTCATAAAAATTTTAGATAATTAAATTTTTTTTGTAATAGCATGAACACTGTTCATTAATTAAACGCAGATCAATGAAATGGATATTAATCGCTCTCATATTACCGGTAGCCGGATTATCACAAGGATACAAATCCATATTGGATTCATACATTGAAATGGGAATTCTGGGCAGCCATCAACTCAAAGGGTTGCAATGGAAAACAGAAAAAGCATTATACGCAGTTGAAGAGGCTAAAAGTGCAAACTACCCATCAGTAGATTTCCTGACCAATTATTTTTTAGCTGGAGGGGGAAGAACAGTCGATTTTCCTGCAGGAGACCTTTTAAATCCTGTATTCTCAACCCTCAATCAGATTGTGGGCAGTGATGAATTTCCGATGCTCCAAAATGAAAGGATTTTGCTTAATCCTCATAATTTTTACGATACCCGTATTCGCACTTCTTATCCAATATATTATCCGGAAATCAAACATGAAAAGAACATCCGAAATAAACAAGTGGAAATTTCAAAACTTCTGACAGAACAAGCATATCACGAACTGGCAAGAAATATCAAAGTGGGTTATTTTCAATACCTTCAGGGGTTAGAGTCAGTAAAAATTTACGAGAATGCATTGGAGTTGGCAGAAGAAAACCTTCGAATCAACACTTCACTATTTAAAAATGATAAAATAAACCGCACCTCATTAATAAGAAGTGAAAACGAAATTGTAAAAATCAACTCACTTCTTGAAGTGGCGAAACAGAAGAAGTATCATGCCGCTGCATATTTTAATTTCCTGATCCATCGTGAAAGAGATGCCCCCATCGAAGAAGATAACTTCACTGAGATTCCCAATACCTCCTATTTTAATCCGGAATTTCTGGATCACCGGGAAGAATTAAAGCAGCTGAGACTTTCCAAAGATATTAATAACGAAGTCATTTCCATCCAGAAATCATTGAAGCTACCAAGAATTAATGCATTTCTCGACCTGGGTTCACAGGGTTTTGATTTTGAAGTAAGCAGGAATAGTTTTTACTACTTTTTCGGGATTGGTGTAGAATGGAATCTTTTTAATTCAAATAAAAATAATCACAAAATCAAACAAGCCCAACTGGATGATCAAATCCTGCAAACACAAATTTTGCAGACCGAAGAAATAATGACCATCCAGCTCATCTCCGCTTGGCATACCTACCAATCCTCCTTATCGACTTATGAGGCTCATGCTTCTCAGAAAATAGCAGCGGAGAAGTACCTCAATGATATGACGAGGATGTACAAAGAAGGTAAAATCCTTTTTATCGAACTACTGGATGCTCAAACCCAATTATTCAACATAAAAATGGAAACCAATTTATCACTTTTTGACACATGGAGCAAAGCAGCTGAAATTGAATATTTGCTGCGAGCCTATCCTATTTATTCTTTCAAATAATACCCATCTCATGAATAAATATCACACTTTGACTATTCTTCTGTTGATTTTTACATCCATCGGTACATCTTGTCTCCGAAAAGAAACAAACGGAAAACCTGAATTGAATGGACAGGAAACCATTTCGGTCACCATTGAACGGGTATCCACCATACCCATACATAAAAACATCCAGGCCACCGGTGTAGTTGCTACAGAAAATGAAGTACGCTATGCATTTAAAATCGGTGGAATCATAGAGAGAATATTTGTTAGGGAAGGTCAATTCTTTAAAAAAGGCCAAATATTAGCACAGCTTAAAACCAAGGAAATTGAAACTCAGTGGATGCAAGCAAACCTGGGTTTGGAAAAAGCACAGCGTGATTTTACGAGAGCAGACAACCTCTTGAGAGATAGTGTTGCCACCAAAGAGCAATGGGAAAATGCTCAAACTGCTCTTGACATAGCACGTCAGGCTGTCGAGGCAGTTACTTTTAACCGTCAATACACCACAATCAAGGCTTCAGGTGACGGCTTTGTGGCTAAAAAGCTGGCACAGGAAGGGGAGATAATAGGAGGAGGTATGCCTGTATTGATCATCAATGAAACATCAGGCAATTCGTCATGGGTACTGAAGGTGGGAGTCACTGACAAAGAATGGGCACAAATCCAAGTCGGCATGAAGGCTACTGTTACTTTGGATGCTTACCCGAAAAGGACATTTTCAGCTTCTGTATCCAGAAAAAACCAGGCGGCAGATCCGTATTCAGGCTCATTTACAATAGAACTCAGAATGGAAATCCTCTCAGAAAAACCGGCTGTGGGTATGTTTGGAAAAGCAAGTATCGAAACCGGAAACATTCAAATGTACCATACCATACCTCATGATGCGTTGATTGAAGCCAACGGAAAGACAGGTTTTGTCTTTGTCCCTTTTGAAAATAGTTGGGTAAAGAAAATTCCTGTACTTATAGGATTTTTTGATGAGGAAAAAGTAGTCATATCCTCCGGTCTGGAGAATGTTGAGGAAATCATTGTAAGCAACAGTGCATTCCTCAACGAAAATTCAAAAATTTTAATTGTAAAATCTCAACCATGAATCTCACTCAATTCTCTGTAAAGAATTACCAGTTTACTCTGGTAATTTTCCTTATGATAGCTGTAGTAGGTGTGATGACACTAATGACTATGCCCAGAGCTGAGGATCCACAAATTAATCCACCTACCTATTTTGTTACAGTAATTTATCCGGGTACCAGTCCTCAGGACATGGAAGAATTGATTGTGAAACCTATTGAAAACAGGATATATGAATTGGATAATATAGATTACATCCTGACAACCATAGAAGATGGGCTTGCCATTGTCAAAGTAGAGTTTAAATATGGCGAGAATATTGACAACAAATATCAGGAAATGGTAAGGGAAGTCAATGCCCTTCAAAGCCAATTGCCCGCTGAAATCTATTCAATCAAAGTTGAAAGAGTAGATCCTTCCGATGTCAATATCCTTCAGATCGCTTTGATTTCAGAAAATGCTTCCCTTAGATCGCTGAAAAAAGAAGCAGACCGGTTAAAAGAAAATCTGGAAAAGATCACTGATTTAAAAAGGATTAAAATTAGTGGGGTCCGGGAAGAGATTGTTCGTATTGATGTTCATACAGACCGCATGGCCGAACTTGGCATTCCTATGCATGCTATTATCTCCAGTTTGCAAAGTGAAAACGCAAATATCCCCGGTGGCAGCGTCACAGCGGGAGCACGATCTTTCAATGTAAAAACCAGCGGTAAATTCAAAACTCTTGAAGATATTGAAGGAACCATAATTTTCCAGTCCAACGGTTCACTTACCTATTTAAGGGACGTTGCAAATGTTGATTACAAGTTTGAGGAAGAGAAACACATCACCCGATTGAATGGATATCGCTGTGTATTAGTGTCCGCTGCTTTGAAAAACGGATCTAACATCAGCCAATCCCAAAAGGAATACAATCCCTTGCTGAATGCTTTTGCAGAATCAATGCCTCCTAATATTGCTTTGGTTAAGCATTTTGATCAGGCAGACAATGTATCCAAAAGGCTCGCTGGCTTGGGTAAGGATTTTTTAATCGCCATTTTCCTTGTCATTTTTACTCTGCTTCCTTTAGGTTTCAGGGCTTCTCTCCTCGTTATGCTGGCCATACCTTTATCTCTGGCATTAGGATTGGTGGGATTGAATACACTTGGGTATTCTTTGAATCAATTGAGTATTGTAGGTTTAGTAGTAGCCCTGGGATTGTTGGTGGATGATAGTATTGTTGTAGTGGAGAATATTGAGCGATGGCTCAGGAAGGGTTTTTCAAGAAAAGAAGCAGCCATAAAGGCTACCCAACAGATCACGCTTGCAGTACTCGGGTGCACAGCTACATTGGCCATTGCATTCCTCCCTTTGATTTTTCTTCCGGCTGCTTCCGGTGAATTTATCAGAGGTCTACCGGTTGCTGTCATCGCCAGTGTAATTGCCTCTATGTTTGTATCACTTACCATAGTCCCATTCATAGCAAGCAGAATGCTTAAAGAGCCTGATCATCCGGATGGAAACCTCTTTTTAAGGATATTGAAAAAAGTGATTAATCGTACTTATGCCCGTGTTGTCTCTCTGGCATTGCGATTTCCAGGTTGGGCCATGTTGATTGCAATATCATTATTTACGGGTTCATTGTTTATATTTCCGGTCATTGGTTTCAAACTTTTTCCAACTTCGGAAAAACCAATGTTTGTTATCAATGTGCGTATGCCGCAACAAACGAACATTGTAGAAAGTGACCGGATATCCAGAATGATTGAAGACAGTTTGGCCGGATACCATGCGATCCATTACTATACAACCAATGTAGGGAGAGGGAATCCACGGATTTATTACAATGAGATTCCACAGCAGGAAAAAACGGATTACGTTCAATTCTTCATTCAAATGAGCCCCAAAGCCAATCCGGATGAAAAAAAAGAATTGATTCAGGAACTGAGAAAACAATTCAGTGACTTTCCTTACGCCATGGTAGAAGTCAAGGATTTTGAACAAGGACCTCCCATTGAAGCGCCTATTTCAATCCGTGTATTTGGTGATCATCTCGACACACTTCGACAACTTGCATTTGAAGTAGAAAAAATTGTTCAATCACATCCGGGTTCCATTTATATAAACAATGAACTGAATTTGTTAAAGACAGATCTGAAAGTTGATATCCACAAAGAGAAAGCCAGGACACTGGGTGTAATGACAGCCGATGTAGACCGTGCAGTGAGGATGTCAGTATCCGGTTTTAAAATTGGACAATTCTCCAATGAATCAGGAGACGAGTATGACCTCGTTGTCAATGCCCCCCGTGAAAGATTTCCAACCACAGAAATTTTCCATGACCTTTATATCACTAACAGTGTGGGCATCCCCATCCCTCTGCGGCAGATTGCTAATTTGGAATTTGAAACTTCACCTACTTTTATCAATCATTTCAATAAAACCCGCTTTGTCAAAATTACTGCATTCACACAAAAAAATTCATTGGCAAATGATATTCTCAAAGATATTGTTCCGGAGCTAGAACAATTAAAAATGCCTGAAGGATATTACTATAAGCTGTCCGGGGAAGCAGAAAGTGAAGAGGAAGCCTTTGGAAGCGGCTTTACCATCGTTATCTTGATGACTGTATTTTTATTCATTGCCGTACTTTTGTTACAATTTAAAAACTTTAAAGGGACGCTGATCGTGCTATCAGTTATTCCATTGGGCATCGTGGGAGGAGTCAGTGCTTTGTGGCTCACCGGGTATCCCATGTCATTTGTTGCTATATTGGGTTTCATTGGGTTAGCAGGAATTGAAGTAAAAAACTCTATATTACTGGTAGACTTCACTAATCAACTGAGAATCCAGGGAGTTGAACTATCAAAAGCTATTGAACAGGCCGGAGAAATTCGTTTTCTCCCGGTGGTATTGACTGCTGCGACTGCCATAGGGGGATTAACTCCCCTGGCATTAAATACCAATCCATTGATTTCACCGCTGGCTTTTGTCATCATTGGGGGCTTGATCAGTTCCACTCTGCTTTCCAGAATTGTGACCCCTGTGATGTATAAACTTATCCCTCCAAAACTTAATGATGAATAAAAAATTAAGTCAAATTATATTCTGATTTTATAGAAATTGCTTTACTTAGCGCCAGAAAAAGAATTTCCCAATGGTTTATAACCTTACAAATTGTTGGTGGCACATAAAAGATTCCCTTCCGGAAATCTAAAGCTATCCTATTTGTATAAAGGATTAATAGAGGCTTGTCGATTTCCGGCAAGCCTCTTCTTCTTTTATTCACTTTTGTAAATGCAACTAAATGAGAATAAATAGTCATTTTCGAAGCCTTCTTTCCGACTTAACCACTCCGGTCAGTTTATATCTTAAAGTCCGGGAAAATTATCCGGAAGTTCTTTTACTTGAAAGCTCAGATTATTCCAGCAAGGAAGATTCGTTGAGTTTTTTATGCTTTGATAGTTTGGCACGTATAACACTACACCAGGGTGAAACAAAAATTTCCGGAGCCCTTACTTCATTTCCGTCTTCAGAGAATGCAGTTAAAGATATCGAAACATTTATATCTGCTTTTGACATTTCTTGTCCAACAGAGGTTGAAAAGTACAATGGTATTTTCGGCTATTGTACTTTTGATGCTGTCCAGTTCTTCGAAAAAATTGCATTCGATGTGCAAAAGCCCAACTACGGAATTCCCGATATCCGGTATGATTTTTTCCGTTTTATCATCGTCTTTGATCACTATTATGAGCGATTGACAGTAATTGAAAATATACCAGTAGGAACCCAATCTCAAATTGATGACATCATCAATCTTGTGTACAAACAGGATCATCAAACTTACAGCTTCTCTTTAAACGGTACACAAAAAGCCAATATGACAGACCGACAATTTATGGAAATGGTAAGTAAGGCAAAAAGTCATTGCCAAAGAGGAGATGTTTTTCAAATGGTACCTTCCCGCAGATACAGTCATCCTTTTCTTGGCGATGAATTTAATGTTTACCGGGCTCTTCGCGCCATTAATCCCAGTCCCTATCTTTTTTACTTTGATTACAGTCGTTTTAAAATTTTTGGATCATCACCAGAAGCGCAAATGATCGTGAAGAACCGCGTTGCAGAAATTCATCCCATTGCAGGTACATTCAGGCGTACAGGCGACCCTCAGGCTGATATGGAGCTGGCCCGGCAATTGCTGGTAGATCCTAAAGAAAATGCCGAACATATTATGCTGGTTGATCTGGCTCGAAACGATTTAAGTAAGAACACTACCGATGTATCTGTATTCAAATACAAAGAAGTCCAGTACTTCTCGCATGTCATCCATCTGGTATCAGTAGTAAAGGGCAAATTAAAGAAAGGTATCAGTGCATTTCAGGTGTTTGCCGACACTTTTCCTGCAGGCACTTTAAGTGGGGCCCCTAAATACAAAGCCATGCAACTCATTGATTCTTTTGAACCAACATCACGTGGGTATTATGGTGGAGGATTGGGAATGATTGGCTTGAACGGAGATCTCAACCATGCCATTATGATTCGCTCTTTCTTAAGTATAGACAATGTACTCCATTATCAGGCAGGGGCAGGTATTGTGATTGATTCTGAAGAAGAAAAAGAATTACAGGAGGTACAAAATAAACTCGATGCTCTAAAGAATGCTTTGAAAAGGGCTTCAGAAATTTGATCCATTTATTATACCATTGAACATGAATACATCAAACCATCATAAAAACGTGATTATCATAGACAACTATGATTCTTTCACTTACAATCTGGTACATATGGTTGAAGACCAATTGGGTTTTCCCATTACTGTCAAACGGAATGATGAAATTCTTCCTGACGCATTGGAAGATTTTGATTATATTCTTCTATCTCCAGGTCCTGGTGTTCCTGATGAAGCAGGTAATCTGAAAAATATTATCCGCAGATGGGGGAAATCAAAAAATGTATTTGGAGTATGTCTTGGTTTACAAGCCATTGGCGAAGTATATGGCGCCTCACTCATGAATCTGGACAAAGTGTACCATGGAGTGAGCACATGTGTGTTGATCCAAGATTCAACCAGTCCTATTTTCCGGGAAATTCCATCTGAAATTGAAGCCGGAAGATACCACAGCTGGGTGATTGATCCGCAAACCATTCCTGACATATTGCTTGTAACTGCTACCGATGAAGCCGGCCAGATCATGGCCGCACAACATAAAGTTTATTCAGTATATGGCGTACAATTCCACCCTGAATCCATTATGACCCCTTTGGGGAAAAAAATTATGGAAAATTTTCTCAGTTTGCCTGTAAAACCTGCAGAAAACAAAGCAATCATAGCCCCTCAAAACATTTCTTGATATAAAAACAGACAATAATGGTGGGTAACTCCCTTAAAAACCCAGTTAAAAATACATAGTATGAAAAAAATTCTGAATGAACTCTTCGAGCATAAAAAATTAAATAAAGAATCAGCAAGAGAAGTGCTGATCAATATATCAAGGAATCAATATAATGACGCCCAGATTGCCGCTTTCATCAGTGTATATCTGATGCGCACCATATCCGTGGAAGAACTTGAAGGCTTTCGCTCTGCATTATTGGAACTTTGCCTTACAGTCGATCTGGAGGAAAGGGATACTATTGACTTATGCGGAACGGGAGGCGATGGAAAAAATACATTCAATATATCCACCCTCGCTTCTTTAGTAGTTGCAGGCGCCGGGTATATGGTAGCTAAACATGGAAATTATGGGGTATCTTCTGCATGTGGTTCTTCGAATGTCCTTGAATATCTGGGATATCAATTTACCAATAATAGCTATATATTAAAGAAACAAATCGATCAGGCACACATCTGCTTTTTCCACGCTCCTCTTTTTCATCCGGCCCTGAAAGGGGTAGGTCCTATACGAAAGCAATTGGGTGTGAAAACATTCTTTAATATGCTGGGGCCATTAGTGAATCCCGCGCAACCCTACAGGCAAGTAGTTGGGGTATTCAGTTTTAACTTGGCAAGACTCTATCAATACTTATACGAAAAACTCGATAAAGAATACATTATACTCCATGGGGTGGATGGATACGATGAAGTGTCTTTAACCGCTCCCGTCAAGTTAATAAAAAAAGCTTGTGAAATGCTGGAAACCCCTGCCTACTTTGGAATGCCGGTATATTCTGCCGAAGAAATCTTTGGCGGCAATACCATTGAAGAAGCAGCAACCACATTTATAAAAGTACTGGATGGCAAAGGCACTAATGCACAAAATGATGTGGTAATTGCCAATGCAGCTTTAGGAATACAATGCTTCCACCCAGGCACATCTATAGAAGATTGTTTATATGAAGCCAGGGAATCACTCTTTTCAGGTCGCGCCCGTCAAACCCTAAGGAAACTGTTGGAAATCCAACCATAACCTATTTAAAGAAAATAAAAGTGAAATCAAAAACAAACATAAGTAAAGTACACATTTTAGACCGGATTGTGAATCAAAAAAGGATTGAAATTGAAGAAAGAAAGGCCCTCTATCCGGTAGCTCTTCTGGAAAAATCCATTTATTACCAGTCCCCTGTAGTATCACTATCACATTACATTCGTAGAGAAGATAAGGCCGGAATCATTGCAGAGTTTAAAAGAAAATCTCCTTCGGTTCCATCTATCAATCCCTATGCTTCTGTAGAAGAGGTCACCATAGGCTATATGCAGGCGGGAGCATCAGCGCTGTCCATATTGACGGATACCCCATTCTTTGGTGGATCACCGAATGATCTTACCATAGCCCGGAAATTCAATTTTTGCCCTATTCTGCGAAAGGATTTTATTATTGATGAATACCAGATAATTGAAGCAAGAAGTATCGGTGCTGATGCCATACTACTCATCGCAGAGATTTTGAGCGCCGGTGAATTAAATCATTTGGCTGCATTTGCCCATTCATTGGATATGGAGGTTTTGATGGAACTCCACTCATCTGAAATGATGGATAAATTCTGTGATCATGTAGATGTCATTGGAGTGAATAACCGTGATTTAACCACTTTTACAACCGATATTCAATTATCCTATCGGTTGGTAAATGATTTACCCGGAGATAAAGTAAAAATATCTGAAAGCGGGATTCTAACTCCTGAAGAGGTTATGGAATTAGGCAAAGCGGGATATGATGGTTTCTTAATTGGTGAATTGTTTATGCGTGAAAATCAACCTGCCGTAGTCTGCAAACAGTTTATTGATAAAGTTCACCAACTCAAGCAATTGCTATGATCATCAAAGTATGCGGAATCAACCATGACGACAACCTGAAAGATCTGTTGGCAATCCCAGTCGATATGATAGGATTTAACTTTTATCCGCTCTCCAGTCGATTTCTGGATCATATACCAAAGGTTGAACCCGACCATAAGCATATAAAAAAAACAGGCATATTCGTCAATGCATCTATGGCAGAGATCATCCAAAAAGTCAAGGACTACAATTTGAATTTAGTACAGCTTCATGGTGATGAAAGTCCTGAATTTTGTATGGAATTATGCTCCATCATACCCGTGATTAAAGCCATTTCCATAGAAAGTGAATCCGATATCCAAAAAGCAATGAAATATACAATGGCGAATTATATATTATTCGACACCAAAACATCAGAATTTGGAGGCTCTGGAATAAAGTTCAAATGGGATTGGATTCAGACTTACGAAGGCAAAATACCCTTCCTGCTGGCTGGGGGAATTGGTCCGGAAGATGTTTATCAAATTTCTGTACTTAAACATCCTAAATTTTATGGTGTGGATATTAATAGTCGGTTTGAAATTTCACCAGGGATAAAAGATGTAAGTAAGGTATTGAAATTTACAGAATTTTTGAAAGGATTAAAGAAAATGAATTTATGATAACCAATGTATCTTATCACCCTAATGAGAGGGGGTTTTATGGGCGTTTTGGTGGAGCGTTCATACCTGAAATGCTGTATTCCAATGTAGAAGAATTGCGGCTTAGCTACCTCAATATCATGAATGAATCGGCATTTCAAAACGAATTTCAATCCCTCTTAAGAGATTATGTAGGGAGACCCTCTCCATTATACTATGCTGACAATTTATCGAAGAGATACAATGCACGGATTTTCCTGAAAAGGGAAGATCTTAACCATACCGGTGCGCACAAAATCAATAACACTATTGGGCAAATATTAATGGCCAGACGCCTGGGCAAAAAACGAATCATCGCTGAAACCGGGGCCGGTCAGCATGGGGTAGCTACGGCAACCGTTTGTGCACTTAAAGGGATGGAATGTGTAGTATATATGGGAGAGGTAGATATCCAAAGGCAGGCTCCCAATGTATCGAGGATGAAAATGCTGGGTGCTTCAGTCATACCCGCACGAAGTGGAAGTAAAACTTTGAAAGACGCTACCAATGAAGCCATCAGAGATTGGATTAATAATGCAGAATCCACTCATTATATAATAGGGTCTGCCATCGGACCCCATCCCTATCCAGATATGGTTACTCGTTTTCAATCCGTGATATCTGAAGAAATGCGATGGCAATTAAATGAAAAAACAGGAATTGAGAATCCGGATTACATATTGGCCTGTGTAGGTGGGGGAAGTAATGCCGCGGGTGCATTCTATCATTTTCTGGAAGAGGAAAAAGTACAACTGATATTGGCAGAAGCAGCAGGCAAAGGTATAGATACCGGTCATTCAGCTGCTACAAGTATTCTGGGAACGGAAGGGATCATTCACGGTTGCAAAACACTATTAATGCAAACAACCGACGGACAAATTATAGAACCATATTCATTATCGGCCGGACTGGATTACCCGGGAATTGGGCCCCTTCATGCCCATCTGATTCAGTCAGGAAGGGCAAAGGTCTTCGCGGCCACCGATGATGAAGCCATGCAAGCCGTACTTGAATTATCCAAATCCGAAGGAATTATCCCTGCATTGGAGACTGCCCATGCCTTCGCTGTTCTGCCAAAATTAAATCTTACCACTCATTCTACTGTAATTATCAGCCTTTCAGGGAGAGGAGACAAAGATCTTGATACATACATGAATTTCATCCAAAACACAGTAAACTAAATAAAGATGAACACTCTACTAACTAACAGGGTGCGAGATACCATAAAATCCAAAGCTGGCAATATTCTAAATATATACTTTACCGCAGGATATCCCTCACTTAACGATACTGTTTCTATTATCCGGGCACTGGATCGATGCGATGTGGACCTCATTGAACTGGGTATGCCGTATTCCGATCCATTGGCTGACGGTCCTACCATCCAAAACAGTAGTGAAAAAGCTATTAAAAATGGAATGACTATTTCTATCCTGTTTGACCAGGTAAAGGAAGCCAGAAAACATTCTGCAATTCCTATTATATTGATGGGGTATTACAATCAGATTCTTCAATATGGAGTAGAAAGATTTGTACAGGACGCTTCTCTCGCAGGAATCGATGGCCTGATCATTCCGGACCTACCTATGCTAGTATATGAGGAAGAGTATATGCCATTATTTATCCGTCATCATATGAGCATCAGCTTTTTAATATCGCCAATGACGGGAAATGACCGGATTAAAATGGCTGACAGGCTAAGCAGCGGATTCATTTACATAGTTTCTCAAAATTCAATTACAGGAAAAAGCCAGTATGTTTCAGAGGAACAACTTAATTATTTTGAAAGAATTAAAAATTTGAAACTTCAGTCCCCTACCCTGATTGGTTTTGGAATTCATGATAAAAAAAGTTTTTTAACGGCATGTCACCACAGTCATGGTGCCATCATAGGAAGCGCCTTTATCAGAGCATTGAACCAGGCTTACAGTCCTGAAAGCATCATTCCTTCATTTATTCAATCTATAAGAACATGATTGTACAGTTAGAAAATAATATTGATCCGAAGACATTATCTGATATTGAAGAAAAAGTCAAACGTTTGGGCTACCAATTTACTCATGTGCATACTCAATATGGCCGGTATATGGTATGCATTGGGAAAAAGGAAATTGACCTGAGAGAACTTGGTTTTCTGCCGGGTGTATTGGATATACACAGGGTAAGTGATCCGTTTAAGCTGGTTTCTACCCGATGGAAAGTTGGAAAGACCCAAATCGATTTAGGTGAAAAAACACTCATTGGCAACGGACATTTTCAGGTAATGGCCGGCCCATGTTCTATTGAAAGTGAAGAACAAATTGACAGTACTTTAAGTCATCTGAAAGAAATGGGAATTTCAATTATGCGGGGTGGAGTATTTAAACCAAGGAGCTCACCCTATTCATTCAGAGGCCTGGGTATAGAGGGATTAAAATTCTGGTACGAAAAAGCGAAATCAAATAATATCCGGATCATCACAGAGGTAATGCAGGTATCGCAAATAAAAGAAATGATCGATTTTGTGGATATTTTTCAGGTGGGGGCCAGAAACAGTCAGAATTTCAATTTGCTGGATGCATTGGGAGAGTTGGATAAACCTGTATTGATTAAAAGAGGAATGTCAGGCACTATAGAAGAATTGCTCCAGTCTGCCGAATATATTTTCAGCAATGGTAATGAAAAAATAATTCTTTGTGAACGGGGAATCAGAACTTATGAAAATGCATACCGAAATACCATGGACATCAATGCCATCGCCATTCTAAAAGATCGGTCCCACTTGCCGGTTGTAGCTGATCCCTCACATGGAATCGGGGTTAGAAAATATGTTGACAAAATCGCACTGGCTTCAGTTGTATCCGGAGCCGATGGTATCATCATGGAAGTACACGAATGTCCGGAAAAGGCAATAAGTGACGGTCAACAAACCCTGGATTACTCTCAATCATCACAGTTGATTCAGAAAATCAGAAAAGCCAGAGAACTTGTTTTGTAGATGGATAGCATGTTCGTGTTGTATAGTGTAAAAATACTCATTGAGTACCCTGCTTATATGAGTATTGACAGGGCGTATACAATGTAAAACCACACAAACCTTATCCAACTGATGGAATGGATTTTCTTTTGTGTGATCCAATCATATGAAAAAAAGAAATGAATAAAACATTCCACACCAAAGCCAAAAAAGCTTTTACAGGATCAAATGCAATACGGCTTAAGATGGGCTCAAGTATTAATAAGGATGTCCTAAAAATATAGTGTTTGTGTTTGGCACTATCATGGTGGTTCCTATAAGCGTGAAAAACCAATACAGCAATACTCACTATAAAAATAGGATTGGCCTTTAAATAACAAGGGATGGCATACCATCCTTCAAACATGGCATAAAAAACTTATATTGTACTTATAAATACCCCGATAGCTATAAGCATTCCCGCCTTACCTCATTTTATATGAGCTTTGAAGTTACCTTTTCGTACCCGTTGAGTTTGAACTACCGGTATGGTAAACCAGGCTAACATAAAAATCCCGTGAATAATAAATTTTGGGTCTTTATTGCATTCCTGTGTTACTTCAAAAAAAAAGGTTGTCAGAAAAAGCCAATACAGACATAAATAAAAGAATGAGAGTAACGGTAAAGAAGTAATTTTTTTTCATTGGTTTCACTTCATTAAATGGAGTATGAAAATACATTTTTATTGAGCATTTTTACTTTATAAATTCATATATTTCAGTATCGGCTACACATACTCTTATCAGCTCAATCAGCACCATCAACACTTGCAATGTTAATTGTATATTCAGCGACTTTACGTCCCTGCTCGATCCCCGCTTCTGCATCAAATCTATAATGTATACCTCCATAAACTCTTGAAATAGCTGCCTCCTCAGCCCAATCACGACAATAGGATGCTTCCTGAGGAAAAATATATGCTAAAACTTCTGCACCCGCTGCTGAAAATGTACTGTGCCCTGAAGTATAAGCAGGAAAATTAGGTGTACCCAAAATAGTTTTAAATCCTGGAATGGTTTGGATAGGTCGTGGGTAGTGATAAAAATACTTTGTATCCCAACAAGCAATACCTGCATCCTGTATTGCCATATTCATGTATGCAAACACTCGGGCAGTACGTAGAGGATTCAACTTGTATTTCAAACAAAATTCTTTTGCCAGTCGGTTCCAATGTCCGGGTGGAGTATATGAACCTAGGCCATCTTCCCACCAGTTCGCTATTTTGCGTTGAGTATTAGACAGATTTTTTGCTATGTTTTTGAGTTCATCTGCATCTCTGTTGAATTCAGCAGATCCTGGAGCCGGTGGTGGTACTGACCTCACTAAGGTTACGACAGGGACACTCCACATCCTTACTTTGCCGTAAGAAGGGACAAGGCCAACAGGACGTACCGGGCTTTCCATATTCACCCAATGCCAGCCAAACCGTGTTTGAGCAGCATCCCGAATAGAATCAGAAATAATCCTTGGACTTTGTGCTTGTCCCATACCATCACTCGCAGCTCTCTGCATTACCATGGCAGAAATCTGTTCTCCAATCTGAATTCCTGCATCAATATCATTACTCACAAATAAACCGCAATTTGCCAAAACCTCTAAATGATCGAAATAAACACTATCCAGATATCCGTGTTCAAGTGGAAAAAAAGCTTTTAATATCCTTCGGGAAACTTCTGCAATAACAGCACCATCAGAAGGAAATGGAGGAAGTGAATTGTCTGTATATACTGGTTCAACTCTACTATTGATATGATGATGTCCTTGAATATTATACTTATATTTAAAATGCCAGGCTGTAATCAGGCCATCAAATTGAGCTACACTCAAATGTGCAAGCATTCTGGAGGTATAGGGAGGATGTGCAAATGGAAATCTTGGCGGGCCGGTCGGATTTGCAGCAGAGGGCAATGTGTAGGTACCATCAGGGTTAGGTGGAGGGATAAGATTGTACTTAGCTGCTAATTCCAGAGCGATTTCATTCCAACGCACCACAGGATTATTTGTCCAAAATTTTAGTGATCTGTCTTGAGCAAAAGTCCGGTTTTCCAATTTTTGGATTAATTCCTCTACTGAAGACTGATATTCCGGTGTTAATTGATCATACTGATGATTTATATTGATCTCATTGATGTCATTGACAAGGATAGACTTCCATGCTCCTCCATTAATATCAACACCACTATACACATAATCATCAAAGACAGCATATGTATGAATTTCTTTATTGCACGCAAAAACTAACAAAATGATTGCAATAGATACACCTAATGGAAAAACAAATTTAGATAAAGATTCAGGTCTCATTTTATTCTTTACTTTTAAAAATTACAAATTAAATTGATAGGTCGCTCCCAGAGATACATTAGTAAATTTACCCATATTCCTGCCGGCAAACATACGGTTGGCATATGCAATGAGACTTACTTCTTTCAAATTTTTAAAATAATATTGAGCGAAAAGTCCATATTGTTGAAATTCAAATTTATTGGTAGGTTGAGGGCGCAACCATCGTCTGATATCATCACCACTGGTACACCAGGTTCCCCAATAGGTGAGTTCAGTTCTTAACCGGCCTTGAAATAACAGTAAACCCAACGCACCGTGTGCCGAAATTGCATTCGGTACATCCATGTGCTCACTGTACACACTACCATTCTGGTAGTAGTATGTACGTTCTATTTGGGTAGTTCCACGCCAAATATGAGCTCCTGATACTCTCAAATATATCTTTTCGAAGTACATATATTCACCTGTAAGTCTTAAATTGAGCTCTGGAGTACCCAATCCAATGCTATAGGGCAGATAATCCGATAAATAATTTGAAACCGGCATTGAAAATGAAGCTGCCCCAACAATATCCAATCTGCTTTCAGACAGACTTTTACTCAAAATTCTTCCTTTCAATGTTGCACTGATGTCCTGAAATCCATTCACACCAGCGAGTTGCCCGCCGTCAGAAGAAGTTCGAATATAAGGCAACATAATGGTTGCATTGAAACCATCAGTTATTCCATAGGTGGCCATTGACATAACTGACTGTCTGCGAAAGATTCCAATATTTTGATTTTCAATCAAATGGGTTCCTTCCCAATACTCTGACCATCTGGCTTCATCATATAAACCCGCAATACACAATTCCCGTTTTGCCATAAAAATAGCATCCCAAGGTGTTTGGCTTTCTAGAATACTGTTAACAAAAACCATAAAAACACATAGGGCCCAATATCTTTTCCATTCCAAATTATTCCTATACATACTACATATAATTTTTTCGATGCAAACAGTTGTTTCAAATGATATTCCCTTTCAAGAGTATTTATTTCAAAAACACCTCAAACGATTGAATAACTATAATTTGAATTTCCTTTATGAGCTTTAAGGTAATAATCCTCAAAAGCATTGTATTCCCCCGACTGTCTATATGACAACGAAGCTCACCCATACTAAATGAATGTCAATTCTTGATAAGAGGAACAAATTGAATATGAATAATTGTGGCTTGCGAGACACCAAAAGTAATAATTATTTCAAAGAATGAAAAATAAATTATGAAAAAATATAAATCCACTAAAAGTTTTCAAAATGAAGCACATTATTATAGTATTTGATGAACCCGGTACACTAAACCCTTCTAATATTTATACTAAAAGAAAACAGCTATAATTTATACAGGAGAAAAAGTAAATATAGTGTATTGGGGATGCAATAGCTGTTAATATTGACAGGTAATAAAAAATACTTTGTATGATCATTGAAGGCAGGAATGTTGCATTCCATCTTAAAGGCAAAACGTATCATTGTGCCATAGACATTACTATGCATTATATAGGAGGCAAGTGGAAAACTGTAGTTCTGTGGTATTTGAAAAATAAAACTTTGCGTTTTGCAGAGCTTAAGAAACATATACCTGATATCACTGAAAAAATGTTAAGCCTGTAACTCAAAGCATTGGAAGAACACGGCCTATTACAAAGAAAAGTATTTGGAGAAAAACCTCCGGTTAAAGTAGAGTATTCCATGACAGAGTTTGGTAGAACATTGATTCCTGCACTCGATGCCATTGCTCATTGGGGACGAAACCTGGCTGAAAATGAGGGTCAAATCATTGAATTGTCAGAGTGAGGATCAATTTCAGAATGTAGACAAAGAAGAGAATTTGAAGCTTTTAGAAAGTTACTTATTCCACTTGCCGTTGAGCTGTTGCTATTTTGGAATATGTTCGGGACAATCAATACGCAAATCCGCGACATGCAACCTTTGTTTTAGTAGTCTGCAATAGTGAGGTGCTGTTTTTGAAGATTGATAGTGACTGCATGTCAGACACATACGTTGAATGGTAATGATTCCTGTTTGATTCAGGTGCCTGATGATATTGAGGAGACTCCGCAAAAGGATTTCTTTTTCATCTTTGTCCATTTCGTCAATAGGCTTACTGATTTCTTTGCTGAACATGGCTGTTTTCTCTGCCAGCATCTTTCCTTCGTGGGTTAACCTGATGACATAACTACGTCCATCCTTGGGCTCAAAGACTTTATAAATCAGCTTTTTGTTCTCTAAGATTTTCACAGTATCACTGATAGTCGCTTTGGTCATATTGAATTCATGAGCCAAGTAACTTACCTTGCATTTTTCATCGCTGTGATAGTGAAGAAAGATAAGCACCTGCACCTGAATGGGGGTGAGCGCATGCTCCTTACTCTCTTGCCAAAGCAATACCCTGAAAGCCTGTGCTATTCGTTCCAGTGACACCACAATTTTACTCTCTGTGTTTCCATTTTGATGCATCAGATTAAAATCCGATTGATTCATACACTTTCAATTTTATGAAGCATTAATCTCGCGATATTAGCTGCTTTTATTTTCGCCTCTTCAGCTTTCTCTCCTTCATAGCATTCGTCTACTGTTTCAGTGAATAAATGCAGCCATTCGGAAAATTCTATTTCCTTCATTCTGACGCGCTTGCTCAATTCAATGTGCTTTTGCACAGGATTACCCGTATAACTGTGCATGCCCAGAAGTAAACTCCCCCAAAATGAATACATTTGCGGTAGATGTGATTCCCAGTGTACCCTGGCTACTTCGTCAAATATAAAACCAAGAATCCTGCTCTTTCTCACTTTTTTGTAAAAAGAATTGATCAGCAATTCTATATCCTTTTCATTCTCAATATCTTTTTTCATTAAAGACAGTTTTCCATTTCAAGAATAAAATATCCTTTTTGATCGATATCTTCTTTCCATTGAGGTTGGACTACTCTTATGTGACAGTAGCGACATTCTTTTGATGACAGCGCTTGACCAAACATGCCTTTAGTCCTTAAATATTCTTCCCCGTAGCCATAAATGATAGTGGTATCTGTAATTTCTGAAGGTGCTATTATATCAAAATGCATGACGGTACCATCATTTTTCATTACATAGGTATCCCAAACTGCAACTTTCATTTCTTTCATTTACAGGATTGAAGTATCCTGACTATATTGATCAATAAAAATAATAATGCCTATTTCCTCTACTGAGAAACCATTTATCCCCTCAAAAAAAAGGACCCCATAAAGATAGTTATCCTAACTTTATGGGGCAAATAAAATTACTCTATTGTGTAAGGTAACGATAGATCACCACTTGCTACAGAATACACTTTATAGACTCCAAGCATAGGCTTGTCTCCTCCACCATGTCCTTCACCTTCACCAGTATAAACTTGCATATAGGCTGCAACACCATCATAAGAAAAATCTTTTCGGTTGTTCATTCGATAATCAGGAACAACCACTCTGATTATATTTTCCTTTGTCATAACCTGAAATCCAGGTGAATCCATATACATGGGCATTCCGGGATTGGTTGGTGGCAATTTCACACTATTCTCATTAGGGTCAAATTGTTTAACCGCCAAACCACCTTCTACACGTGTGTCTTCAGTCAAAACAACCCAATGCGGATGCCAAATAATACCATCATTTCCATAATCACCATCATTGTCTTCATCCCATAAAGGGGTATCGTCAAAATCAGGATGTGAAGTCAAAGCAAGTGCAACTAGCCCATCAGTATCGCTAAATCCAACATCTGTTGGCTTTAAAGTTGTTGGAAATACATATCCCAATACCGGGGCACCATTGAGTTGGCCTGCGGGAATTGGTTTTGTCTTACCTGCAGTCCCTTTGACAGCGATTTCCCAAATAGTAGCTGCAATGGCTTCTGAATGTCTTACATTCACACTTTTAATTTGAAAATCGTCATTGTTATAGTCTACGCATTTATCACATGCGTTTGATTTCAACACTATAGCTATTGAAGCAAAGATGATAAGTGATAACATTCTCATTTTATAAGGTTTTTAAAATTATATAAATTCCATTTAGATAAAATAATAGATTTATTGTCTAAATCTTTTTCACCCCTTAACATCATCAATAGTAGCACCAAAATTAATGTGCAATACATTACCGCCAGGGGTAACTAATGCAGGAACAGATTTAACCCCTTTGAATTCGGCTTCAGATATCCGATCTCGATTCTTGCCTATGTGAACCACCTCCACATTGTTTTCGCCAACAAGATGAATAATGTCTTGTTCTGCACTGAAACAAACCGGACACCCGGCATGATAAAAAATTGATTTAGCCATTTCTACTGTTTTTTTACGTCTATGACAACATTGTCAGTGCAAATATAGTTAGGTTTCCTAACTTTATCAATTAAATAGTAATATTTCTTCCACAATATTTGCAGATCAATGTCCTATCTACTTCATTTTATTCACAAAAAGGTGATATCATCAACAAGCGGGCTCTATTTAAGTACCATTTTCGTCAGTTAAAATCTCTATTACAAGGCTTTTAGGTGCCACTGTACAATAGGCCTTTCTGAGTGCATCCAACAAAATCTCATTATCCAGTTTATCCAATTCAATTAATGTCCATCCCTTTTTACCCCATTGGTTAGGAACAGGATATATCACTTGCCTGTTAATCAATGAAAATATATCCTGCTCAATTTCAGAGAGTTTTAAACAAAGTTTATTGGTTTTCGCGTCAAATGTGGCGAAGATTTTCTTCTTCACCCTGAAGGAAGTTTTGTCAAAATGAGTTTCCTCCGTTGCTTTCGGGAACGACAAGGCGAAATTCCTGATTCGATCAATTTGTGTCATACAATGACATTTAAGTTATACAGAGTCAGGCATACTTACCCAATCCAACATTCATTCCATTACTGCAATTCATAGGAAAGCATCCATCTTACGCCAAAACAGTCAATAATCATGGCAAAAAGTGAGCCCCAAAACTCTTTCTTCAGTTCACTTAATACAGTACCCTTTTCAGAAAGTTTATTATATAGTCGATGAATTTCTTCTTCACTATTGCAATGGAGACTCAACTGTATTGAATTTCCTTGCAACAGTTCACCCTGGCCGCACATATCCGAAGCCATTATGTTGAATTGTCCATGAATCAAACTTGAATGTAAAATCTGATCATGAAGTTCTATTGGAAACTGATCCTTGGCAGGAGAATCACCAATAGAAGTGATTTCAAGCTTTCCACCAAATACTGATTGGTAAAAATGCATTGCTTCCTTGCAATTGTCTGTAAAATGTAAATAGGGTTGAATTGCATTGATCATTTTTTTTATTTTAAAGAGAACGATTGGCGGCTATTGATTTTCACAAACCAAAAATACATTTCCTGCCGGATCTGTAATCCAATGCATATTATTAGAAAGTTCTTCAAGTTCGTCACAGGTTTCAACACCATTAGAACGAAGATAATTTGTAGCTCCGTCCACATGGTTTACAGTAAGCTCCAACCAAATTTCCGATCGGGAATAGTTGTCCACACAATCCAGCCAAAGAATATTCTCACCAAACTGTAGTCGGTGGGTTCTGGAAATGGTTGGATGATTAATCGGACTTTCCTCAACCTCCATCTTAAGGACATTCCTGTAAAATGCAATGGTTTGCTCGTATTTTCTTTTCGGGATCTTAATAGCAATATTGGGTCCCCCTCTAAAAATTACTTCATCTTCCATAATTTTAATTACCTGATTAACATTGTGTTCCAATAGACCATAGGTTGCCTCCAAAATCTTTAAATGTACCCCGTTTGTCCGGATCACCTTCCCGCACTGAAGGAGTTTCTATCACTTCACATCCAGCATCAATGGCCTTTTTAAAGGTGGCATCCACATCCGATACATATACATGCATGATCATGGGAACCGGCGGGTATTGATCTGAAGCATTTCCCAGCATGATCACCGAATCGTCTATCTGGAATTCCCCATGCATAATACTTCCATCCGGATTGCGATAAAAACGCAATTTCTTTACATCAAAAATCCTTTGCATGAGATCGACAAATCGGTCTGCCTCATAGACAATAAAATAAGGTGATGCTGAATTGTAACCTGTAGGTTTAAATTGTTTTGACATAATTCAGTCATTTATTCTTTCATTAAATAGGAAAAACCATTCTTCTCTGATCCCAATTTATAATTAAATTATAAATTGCCCACTTGGGATTACATAGTTTTCCCAGGATTCAAAATTTATTATTCTTTTGATTTTCTGAGATTCTGAATTGCACTATCCGCCTTATCAAATCAAAAGGGATAGGGCTATCTAAAGGAAACTGGACAGAACCTTTGCCTTTTCTATAACCTTTCAAATTCGCCTCAAATTCTTTATGGCCGGATGGTAGAGCATACAATCCTATATGATTACGATAGGCTGCAAAATAAACCAGAGGTCTATTGTTCGTTTTGTATGCTGGCATACTGTAGGCCATGCTTTCTACTGCATCCGGTGCCAGTGACATAATGATTCCTCTAATTTCTCGTAATATTTTCTGCACATGTTCGGGAAAACTGTTTATATAAGTTTCGATTTCATTCATCATTCTTCTACTATTTCAAACGAAGTAATTCACCTTTGCGCTTCACAATATTCTTATAATCCCACTGTATCTCCATTGATTTTTTCAACCATCTTTTGAGCGTTTCATTATCTATATCAGAAATATGTTTGTAAAAAACGGATGCATCCTTGAATTTCTTGCCCAACACATTTAAATCTGATTCATCAAAATCCGCACCACTCCAAAACATCAGGCGAACTCCGGGCTTCTGAATGCTGTATCCTACAATAGGATTTCCATCCAGGAACCATACCGGATGCCGGTGCCATATTTTGCTTTCCGTTCCGGATAAATATTGATCGATCATCGAAGCCAGATGGTCGCAAATGACAGCATATTCTTTTGATTGAGATTGATTGAAAAAATGTATTTCATTGTGCATGGTAATTGTTTTAAGTACTAATTATTATAAAAATAAACAACCATCTTAACATCTTCCCTTACAGACTTTTTTCCAAGATATTCAATTATTGTAAATGATCTGAATTCCTATGTTCCCGAGAATCAGGAAAATAACACACAGCCTGGGCGCTCCACCTTGTTTTATTATTTATTGATTTTTGTTGAATAATTACTATGAGATTTGTAATGAATGATCTTGTTATTTGCATCCCTTTCAAAAACAAGTGTTTCACCTAATTCGTCATCGTCCCTGATTCTACGAAAAGTATCTCCTTCGATATGCTTATAAAAAGTCATAGTTGTTTCTGGTTTTTCCGAAGGCAAACTGATTCTGACCAGATTTCCGTACCAGGTTGAAAAATAAACTTCACTTTGCCAGGGCATTGTATTGTAATGACCTGCATATTCGTTTAAATTTTTGATTTCCTTTTGATCGTCTACTTTTTCAGTTGTTTTCATTTTACTCAAAATTCCATTGATCCCATTTACATATTTGTCAGGATTGGTACCGTTAGCATTAATCATTATTGAAAATGCTCGTTTGTTTTTTAAATCTATTTGGAGTGTTGTTCTGTACCCTGGGCAACTTCCGTCATGTCCTACCCATGTTATACCCTCAGAACTCCTGTTTACAATAAATCCCAGACCCCATGTAAGCTTCCAATCAGGGTTTGTCCAATGAACATTGTGCATGTATTTTAGTGTGGATGACTTTAATATTTCAGTTTCCGAAATATCTCTTAATCTGATTAGCCAGGCAGCAAATTTCCCTAAATCTACTACATTTGATGAAAACCCGGCTGCAGCTGCTATTCCATTGGCTTTAAAAAAATTAACCTTTTCACGTTTAAGATCCCTTGAAATCGCGCTGTACCCAACTGACAGTTCCTTTCCATACAGTTGTTCGGGCATTTCCGTACGGGTATTTGTAAGACCCAGAGGAATTAAAATATTCTTTTCAATATATTCATCATATGAAACGCCTGAAACCTGTTCTATAATATCCCCTAATAGGACAATACCAAGATTGCTATATTGTAAATAAGTTGAGGCGGGGTACAACGTTTCCTGGTTACCTAATTTTGCATCAATCTGGTCTTTACCAGGAAACGGAAAGTAAGGTCCTGTCCAATACGGATAGTCAGCTTCTCTGGGAAGTCCTGAAGAATGTGTAAGCAAAGAACGAATGGTAATGGGTCCACTACCATAATATTTTTGTTCAAGTTGAAAAGTGGGAAGAATGTCTTCCAGGCGATCATCCAGGCGCAATTTTCCTTCATCATATAATTTCATAATCGCAATGGAAGTAAATAACTTGGAAATTGAACAAATGCTGAAAAGAGTTGAAGTTTGGGTTTGAACCTGATTTTCCACATCAGACATACCAAAAGCACCAGTCCATATTACTTTCTGATCCTCTATAACAATTCCTGTTAATCCCGGCAATTGTTCATAATCCTTTTGCGCCTCCAGCCACACTTCTACAAGCTTGAATACTTCAGAGTAATCTTTGTTACCACTTTGTGAATATCCTGAAGTGAGCAGGATAGTATAAACTAAAAGTTGACAAATTGCTTTCATTTTTTCAAGGTATATGCACAGTTATTACATAAAGTGTGACATTCTCTTATTCGCCCAGAAACTATATTTTGTTACTAAATGTGTAAAAGTAATTACAATATGCATTATTTAATCTTAAATGGCACCCTAAAAATTAACAGATAGTATACAGGTATCAAAAACCAGATTGTATCTAAAATTCTTTACTTTATATATCCTTACATGATCATTTTCTTCAAAATTATCTATGAATTCAAGGGTACATCCATATTCTGCATTGTCAGTGATATTTAATTGTATACTTTAAAAATTCATCCTTCAAAACTTTGTAAAGCGATACTTGAATGTTTTTGATCTCATGGTTTGTGAAATTGCATAGTATAAAACCAACAGCAAGTTCAGGATGCATTCAAACTTTAGTTGATAGTTGTCCTACGATACTACATTACATCCCTCTATTTCCTATAGAGTTCTTAAATTCGATTGACTTATGTATATTTATATATCGAGGGAATACATCTTGTCAAATTGTCTTTTCTGTAATACAGTGGGTGTAATTCTTAAAATATACTTTAGAATAGATTTTACAAAACCCGTTGTGTTCGTGATTTGAGCAAATCGCCATGAAGTATTGGTGATATAGTGCGCTTTTTTTATTCTTCTTTGTGCATACAGCTTTAGTGCCGCAGGAATATGATCCTCCTGACTCAACGAATCTGCGATTATTTGTGCATCTTCAATGGCCTGGCAAGCCCCTTGCCCAAGGTTTGGAGTAGTAGCATGAGCAGCGTCACCCATCAAAGCCACTCGGCCATCCGTCCATTGTCGGATGGGTTTAAAATCAAATAAGTCAGTTCGTATGATATGGTTTAGGCTTGTAGACTCAATCAGATCCAGTATTAATGGGGGAAATTCATTACAAAGTTTGAGTAAATCATTTTTAAGTGTTACCAATTGGTCTATTTCTCCGGATTTTGCATAATGGGTGATAAATACATACACCTGCTGTTCAGAAATTTTGGAATATCCTACCCTCAGCCCTTTTTTATCCGACCAAAGTTCATACATATTGTTCTCTTCACTTTGCGGCAGGTCAAAATTTGTCACAAAACGCCAGCAGGTTTGTCCTGAATACCGAAGATCCAAACTCTTAGTCATTTGAAGTCTTGCATGTGATTTTATGCCGTCAGCAGCTATGATGAAGTCGGCTTCTTTTGTCGACCCGTCTTCAAATTCTGCAATTACACGGTTGGAAGTGTGGTGATAAGATTTCATCCTTTTCTGAAGAAACAGTTTTCCTTCAGGAATGTGAGACGCCAATATTTTTTGTAATCTGCCTCTATGTATGGCAACGGTATTAAATGAATATTTATTTCTTATTACCTGACCATCAATGATAGAAATAGGATTGTAATGAATATCTGTTACTGAGATTTTATGAAGAGGATGTCCAGCAGAAATAATTTCATGCGCAATGCCTAATTGCTCAAATACTTTCAATCCATTGGGAGCCACCCAAATACCTGCTCCTATTTCATTCAATTCCTTCGCTTGTTCATAAATTTCTATATTGAATCCTTTCTTGAACAAGGCTATGGCTGTTGTAAGCCCACCTATTCCTGCTCCTATGATAATTCCACTTTTCAATTTATATTGAGAATTGCTGTTTAATAAATACAGTATGGGGAAAATGCTAACGGATGAGGGTTACAGAACCTTTAAAGGTAATTTCTTCATTGTCAATAAACCTCACTTTGGCAATATATGCATATACTCCAGGCATCAGGGGTCGATTTCGGTATGTACCATCCCACCCGTGGGTGCCTGCATTATCAGGAACATAATTTTCTCTTGTGAATATCAGATTACCCCACCGATCAAATATATGAAACTGCCTGACCAATTCAACACCCGGACCCGTTTTTACTTCAAAAATATCATTAAATCCATCGTTATTGGGAGAAAAGATATTCGCCATAAAAACATTTCTACGCCGGGTTACAAAAACCTCTATTTCATCAAAACTGCTACATCCATTTTCATCGGTCACTACTACTCTGTAACGTGTATCGGATTGTGGAAATACGGTAACCACCTGACAATCGGAAGTCATGCATCGGAGACTATCAACGGGCGTCCATGCTATGGAGGTGATGTCAAAAAACGATTGGATCGAAGCATTGATGGGAGGGGAAGATTCTCCAAGTGATATTTGTATATCAGGGCCTAAGTCCACAGACAAATCTTCCGGTTGATCTATAGATAGAGTATAGTCCACACTGCAACCTGCTTCGTCAAAAACAGTAACGGTATAATTTCCAGCCAATACCTGAAGACAACTGTCCAGAGTAATTCGGTTTCCCCGGTTGACAGCATAAGTATAATTAGACCCTGTACCTCCTGTCACAGAAAGAACTTCAATGCAGGTGCGTTGACCAAAACATGGAGGTGGAGCGGGTTGTGGAATCTGAGCTTCTATGGGTTCAGGTGAAACCAAGGTATATGAAACAACATCAGTACATCCATTGGCATCTGTCACCGTAATAAAATATGTCCCATCAGGCAAGGATGTGGCTACCGTTCCCGAAGAAACATTATTCGTCCATGTATACACTAATGAAGGGGTACCCCCTCCTGCCATAACACCAATTTGAGCCTCCCCGGCATTGAAACAATTCACATCGACCGTATTGGCAGGGTCAATCCGGATAAAAAGGCTATCAGGATTATTCAGCTCAAATGAATCCATTACACTGCAATTGTTGGCATCGGTAATAGTCAATGTGTATATACCACTGCAAAGGCCGGCTAAAGTGTGATTAATGGTACCGTTAAAACTCCATTGATAGTTGTAGTCTGCCGGATTGCCACCTGATGCGGATGCTGTGATGCTCCCATCACAACCATTAAAACAGTTGGGATCATTTATAATAGATTGGGCTAAATCAATCTGAATTCTTTCTATATCCGGCACATCAAAATAAATTGTATCGGAAGGACAAGCATCATCTACTACTATTAAAAATTGTCTGCCCGCAGCCAATGAAGATGCTGTACTCATACTCACACCGGTAGTCACATCCGGAGCCCCCGAAGACCAGAAAAAATTGTATCTTCCATCATTGATGGTTCCACCTGCAGCAGTAGCTGTAGCCCTGCCATCGCTGGTGCCAAAACAAGTTACCCCTTCAATTTGGTCAACATCCACCAGGATGGAAGGTGGATCAGTCAGGATAAATGTTTCACTCAACATACAACCTTCCTGATCGGTTACCGTGACGGAGTATTCTCCGGCTCTGATCGCTGAACGAACGGATTGAGCACTTCCATTGTCCCATTCATAGGAGTAATCCGGAGTGCCACCGGCAACGATGGCACCTATACTACCATTGGACAACCCCGGGCAGGTGGGTAATATAAAATTGGCAACTAATATAAATTCATCCGGAGCAAGCAGTGTGATCATGTCCATCGCTTCACAATCACGAAGCGTATCTCTGACTATTATAGTGTATTCTCCGGGTCCAGCTTTGGTAAGAGTATCAGTGTTACCCACGATTTGCCCTCCAAGTAACCAGGTGAAACTAAAATCTCCCTGAATATTCACGTCAGCCATTAAAACCCCATCATCCAAACCAAAACAGGAAATATGCTCTACAATCACAGCTGTTACCTCCAGACCTTCCTCCCCATCAAGGTTGAATAAAAACGGCAATGTGCATCCGTTATCATCGGTGACTGTCACTTGATATTCGCCTGAATGCAATCCATTTCTGTTTTGTTGGTTATTCCCATCATTCCAGTTAAATGCATAAATACCTGAAGGCGCACCTCCTGATGGATTGAGATTGATAGATCCGTCATCACCATTGCAGGTAGGGTCTAAAAAAGAGGTTTCCACAATCAAAGGGTCAGGATTATCAAGCATAATGGTATCTCTGTTT